>NZ_CP036164.1:0-709050 GCF_004295485.1 Janibacter limosus
CCGATCGACAGCTCACCCGTCCCCCGTCGCGCAGGTCGTCGACGACCGCGTCGACCCGCTTGAGCTCGACCATGAGCCGCTCGCTCTCCTGGGCGAGCGTGTGGGCGGCCGGCGTGGGCCCGATACCCCGCCCGTGGCGGGTGAAGAGTGTGAGGCCCGTCTCCTTCTGCAGCGCGGCCACCTGCTGGCTGACGGCCGACGGCGACACCCCGAGGTGACCGGCGGCGGCGTTGACGGAGCCAGAAGCCATGACTGACAAGAAGATCCGCAGGCGGTGTGCGTCGACCATGCCCGAAAGCGTAGCGGGACAGTTAAGCAAACCTGCACAAACCTGTGGAAAAGTGAATTGGAAAAAAATAGTTGATCCGGCCACGATTGACGACATGGAGAAGCTCTGGATGACCTACATCAACGCCCTTCGTCCCGCCGCCAACCGCCACTGGGGTGCCGGCCCGGACTCCGACCACCACCGCATGGCCGCGGAGCTCGCCGCCATGTCGCAGGACGACACCCGCACCAAGCAGGACCTCATCGACTCCGTGACCTCGGCGCCGCAGTACCACGCGCCCTACGACCACCGGATGAGCGACCGCTTCCACCCCGTCCTCTCCACGCGCTGAGCGCACGCCGCCCGGGGGTGATCCAGCCCGGACGAGCACGACGAAGGCCCCGCACCTGATCGGTGCGGGGCCTTCGTCGTGCTCGGGTGGATGCGGACACGCTGACGATTCGTCCGCGCGTCCACCTCCACCCGGCGAAGGGAGCGGGTCAGGCCCTCAGCGGGTGCCGACCTCGTCCTTGAGCACGACCGCGCGGCCGCCCTCCAGGCGCGCCACCGGGACGCGGAAGGGAGAGCAGCTCACGTAGTCGAGGCCGGCGTTGTGGAAGAAGTGGATCGACTCGGGGTCGCCACCGTGCTCGCCGCAGACACCGGTCTTGAGGCCGGGCTGGGTGGCGCGGCCCTTGTCGACACCGATCTGGACGAGCTCGCCGACGCCGAGGGCGTCGAGGGTCTCGAAGGGGGAAATCGTCAGGACGCCGTTCTCCAGGTACTTCGGGAAGAAGGCCGTCTCCACGTCGTCGCGGGAGAAGCCCCACGTCGTCTGGGTCAGGTCGTTGGTGCCGAAGGAGAAGAAGTCCGCCGTCTGCGCGATCCGGTTGGCCGTCAGGGCCGCCCGGGGCAGCTCGATCATGCAGCCGATCGGGATCTCGATGGCCTGGTTGTGTGCCTCGGCCACCTCGGCGATGATCTGCTCCGCCTGTGCGCGCACGATGACGAGCTCACGGTTGGAGCCGATGAGCGGGACCATGATCTCCGGCTGCGGGTCCTTGCCGTCCTCGCGCAGGCGCACGAGGGCCTCAGCGATCGCCCGGATCTGCAGACCGAAGAGGCCGGGGATCTTCAGCCCCAGGCGCACCCCGCGCAGGCCGAGCATGGGGTTGGACTCGTGGATCGAGCGCACCGCGTCGCGCAGCGCGCGGGTCCGCTCGACCTCGGGGCCGCTCTCGCCGCGCTCGTCGGCCAGCGCGACCTCGACCATCAGGTCGGTCAGGTCGGGCAGGAACTCGTGCAGCGGCGGGTCGATGAGACGGATCGTCGTCGGCAGCCCGTCCATCGCGGTGAGCAGGTCGACGAAGTCCTCGATCTGGGCCGGCAGCAGCTCGGCGAGCGCGGCCTCGCGGTCCTCGTCGCTGTCGGCGAGGACGACCCGCTCGATCTGCTGGCGCCGCTCGCCGAGGAACTGGTGCTCGGTGCGGCACAGGCCGATGCCCTCGGCGCCGCGGTCACGGGCGCGCTTGGCGTCCTCGCCGTTGTCCGCGTTGGCGCGGACCTTGAGCCGGCGCCGCTCGTCGGCGTGGCGCAGGACGCGGTCGACGGCCTCGATGAGCTCGGTCGTCTCGGAGTCGTCCGCGATCGCCGTCGCGGCCTCCATGCCCTCGGAGATGTAGGTCATGACGGGGGAGTCGATGACGTGGACGTCGCCGAGGAAGACCTCGCCGGTCTTGCCGTCGATCGCCAGGGTGTCGCCCTCGCGGATGACGTGCTCGCCGACCCGGATCTCCTTCTTGGCTCCGTCGACGACGAGGTCCTCGGCACCGACGACGGCGCACTTGCCCATGCCGCGGGCCACGACGGCAGCGTGCGAGGTCTTGCCGCCGCGCGCGGTGAGCACGCCGGCCGCAGCGATCATGCCGGGCAGGTCCTCGGGGGAGGTCTCGCGGCGCACGAGGATGACCGACGTGCCCTCGGCCTGACGGGCGACGGCGCTCGCGTTGTCGAAGGCGACGGCGCCGACGGCAGCACCCGGGGAGGCGCCCATGCCGGTCGCGATGAGGGTGCGCTCGGCCTCGCGGTCGAACTGCGGGAAGAGCAGCTGACCGAGCTGCTCGCCGGTCACCCGTTCGAGGGCCTCGTCCATCGTGATGAGGGCCTCGTCGACGAGCTGGGTGGCGATGCGGAAGGCCGCACCGGCCGTGCGCTTGCCGACGCGGGTCTGCAGCATCCACAGGGTGCCGCGCTCGATGGTGAACTCGATGTCGCACAGGTCGCGGTAGTGCGTCTCGAGGCGGCGCATCGCGGCGCGCAGCTCCTTGTACGCCTCCGGGTCCTGGTCCTCGAGGTCGGTCAGCGCGAGGGTGTTGCGGATGCCGGCGACGACGTCCTCACCCTGGGCGTTGGGCAGGTAGTCGCCGTAGACGCCGGAGTGGCCCGAGGAGGGGTCGCGGGTGAAGCAGACACCGGTGCCGGAGGTCTCGCCGAGGTTGCCGAAGACCATCGCCTGCACGTTGACCGCGGTGCCGAGGTCGTCGGCGATGCGCTCGCGGCGACGGTAGAGCTGCGCACGCTCGGTGTTCCAGCTGCGGAAGACGGCCTCGATGGCCAGGTCGACCTGGCGGCGCGGCGTCTGGGGGAAGGGGTTGCCGGTCTCGTCGAGGACGATCTGCTTGTACTCGGCGACGATCTGCTTGAGGTGGTCGGCGGTCAGGTCGACGTCGGCGGCGACGCCGGCCTCCTCCTTGTGCCGGTCCAGGACCTCGGAGAACTTGTCGGAGTCGACGTCGAGCACGGTCTTGCCGAACATCTGGATCAGACGCCGGTAGGAGTCCCACGCGAAGCGCTCGTCACCGGCGAAGGAGGCCAGCGAGTGCACCGTGTCGTCGTTGAGGCCGACGTTGAGGACGGTGTCCATCATCCCGGGCATGGAGAACTTCGCCCCGGAGCGCACGGAGAGCAGCAGTGGCTCCTCGGAGTCGCCGAGGGTGCGGCCGATGAGGTCCTCGACGTCACGCAGCCGCTGGGTCACCTCGACGCGCACCTCGGGCGGCACCCGCCCCTCCGACAGGTAGGCGCGGCAGGCCTCCGTCGTGATCGTGAAACCGGGCGGGACCGGCAGACCCAGCTTGACCATCTCGGCGAGGTTTGCACCCTTGCCACCGAGCAGGTCCTTCTGGTCGCGGTCACCTTCGCTGAACATGTGGACGTACTGAATCACCGGGGGGCCTCCCATACGCGTGCGCGGAACCAGCCCACTATGACAGGCAACACGCACATCGTCGTGGTCGGTTCCGCCAGGCAGAGCAGCGGCGGGGCGAGGGGGGGGGGACCCCGCGCCTCGTCGTGGGGTCCCGATCAGGCCCGGTCGAGCTCGCTCCCGGACTCGCTCTCCAGCTCGGTCCTGAGCCGGTCGAGCGTGCGTCGGATGTTCTTCGGCTGGTACTGCGCGAAGGTGCGCCCGCCGGTCACGGCCTTGTCGAAGACCTGGGCCACCGCGTCGGGCCAGCGCCGGTCGTCGGTCCACGTCTCGGTGACGAGGGTCCCCCCTTCGGCCTCCTCGAAGCGGTACTCCCAGGTCGCGATCCGCGCGGGCACGAGCGGCTTCTTGCCGCCGATGCGGTGCACGCGGAAGGCGAAGCGCTCACCGGGGTCGGCCGCCGTGACCGTGCACTCGGTCGTCCAGTGCGCACCGCCGCGCTCGTTGGTGCCGACGAAGGAGGTGCCGACCGCGACGGGCCCGCCGTCGGTGGTGCGTCCACCCCTGTTTTCCGGGCTCCAGCGACCCATCTGGGTGATGTCGCTGACCGCCTGCCACGCGGTCATCGGGCTGACGGCGATGGTGACGGAGTCGGAGACGGTGCGGGTTCGGCTCATGTCCTCACGGTGTCACAGGTCGAGCCCGGAGCCGTCCAGCCGGTAGGTCTCCCACTCGGTCTGGGGCGTGGCGCCGATCGACTCGTAGAAGGCGATCGAGGGCGCGTTCCACCGCAGCACGGCCCACTCGAGCCGCCGGAACCCGCGCTCGCGGCACTCCGCGGCGAGCTCGGTCAGCAGCGCCTTGCCCAGGCCGGACCCGCGGTGGCGCGGCTCGACGAAGAGGTCCTCGAGGTGCATGCCGTTCTTGCCGGTCCACGTGGAGAAGGTGAGGAACCACAGCGCGATCCCCACGACGTGGCGGTCCTTGCCCTCACCCGCCTCGGCGACATGGCAGAAGGCGGTGGGCTCTCCCTTCGTCGGGAAGAGCGCGACCGCGAAGTCCTCCTCGGTGGCCTCGACGGCGTCGGGCTCCTTCTCGTAGACCGCGAGGTCGTGGACGAGGCGCAGGACGTCGGGGATGTCCGCGGCGGTCGCCGGACGGATGTCGGGGTGGCTCATGAGCCGATTGTGCCCCGGTCCCTGAGGAGCTTGCGCAGCAAGCGTCTCGAAGGGGTCAGTCCAGCGTCGTGCGTCCCCGGTGGACACGAAGGGAGAGGAAGAGGACGACCAGCCCGGCCAGGGACAGGCCCGCGCCGACCAGCGAGGGGGCCCGCCAGCCCCAGCCGGCGGCCAGGACGAGCCCGCCGAGCCAGGCGCCGAGGGCGTTGGCGACGTTGAGGGCGGCGTGGTTGCCGGCGGCGCCGAGGGTGCGCGCCTTGCCGGCGACCTCCATCAGGCGCAGCTGGAGGGCCAGCACGAAGGCCGAGACGGAGATGCACACGAGGAGCAGGACGATGGCGGCCGGGATCGCCCAGTCGGCCGCCCAGGCGAAGGCCGCGAGGGAGAGGCCGGTCGCGATGGTCGACCCGACGAGTGTGCGCAGCACCGACAGGTCGACGAGCCGCCCGGCGATCATCGTGCCGAGCAGGCCACCGACGCCGTAGACGAAGAGGTAGATCGGCACCGCGTCGGCGGGCAGGCCGGTCTGGTTGCGCAGGATCGGCGAGATGTAGGAGTACATCGCAAAGACGCCGCCGAAGCCCACCGACCCGATGAGCAGTGTGAGCCACACCTGCGCGTCCTTGAAGGCCGACAGCTCGCTGCGGACGTCCGCCTCGGTGTCGGCCGCCTGGTGGGGGACCACGGTGCTGACGAGGACCGCGGTGAGGATGCCCAGGGCCGCGACGAGCCAGTACGCGGAGCGCCACCCCGCCTGCTGCCCGAGCCAGGTCGCCAGCGGTACGCCGGCGACATTGGCGATGGGGATGCCGAGCATGATGCGGCTGACCGCCCACCCGCCGCGACCGACGGCGACGATGTCGTAGGCGACGATCGAGGCGATGCCGAAGAAGGCGCCGTGCGGGATGCCGGAGACGAAGCGGGCGAGCATGAGCAGCTCGTAGCCGCCGGCCATCGCGCTCAGCGCGTTGCCGATGGCGAAGAGCACCATGAGCGCGACGAGCAGCTCGCGCCGCGGCAGCCGGTTGCCGAAGATCGCGATGGCGGGAGCGCCGACCACGACGCCGAGGGCGTAGGCGGAGATCGTGTGCCCGGCCTGTGGGATGCTGGTGCCGACGCCCTGGGCGATCTCGGGGAGCAGGCCCATCGTGACGAACTCGGTGACCCCGATCCCGACCCCACCGAGCACGAGGGCGGCGAGGGCCGTCCCCACCCGACCATCGGTGGACGATCGTGCAACCGTGGGGGGCGAAGGGAGATTCACCGATCCATTCTCTCCCACCGTTTGACCTCTCAACGACATTGCCTCTACATTTGTAGATGACTGTTCTACGGAAGTAGAAGAATCGATCAGGAGATCACTCGCATGGCACTTCGCCTCTACCGCCTCGGCCGCTGGTGCGCCACCCACGCCAAGAGCGTGCTCGCGGCCTGGCTCGTCGTCCTCGTGCTGGCCGGATCCGGCGCCGCCGCCTTCGGTCGCCCCCTGACCAACGAGGTGTCGGTGCCCGGGAGCGAGTTCGAGGAGGTGCTGGACAACCTGCAGACCGAGATCCCCGACGCAGCAGGCGGCTTCGGCACGGTGGTGCTCCACACCGAGGACGGCGCATTCACCTCCGAGCAGCGCAAGGCGATCGACAAGGTCTACGGCGAGTGGGAGGACCAGCCGAGCGTCAAGCGGGTCATCAACCCCTTCGACAACCAGCGGACCCTCGACGACTCGCGCACCGACCTGACGGACGCGAAGAAGGACCTCGACAAGGGCCAGAAGGACCTCGACAAGGCCTGGGTCAAGATCTCCAAGGCCCAGGGCCAGCTCGACTACGGCAACGCGTGGATCGACTACTTCGAGAAGAACGACCCCGACAGCCCGCACCTCGCCGAGATCCGCCAGCAGGTCAAGGACGGCGAAAAGGAGATGGCCAAGGCCAAGAAGGACTACGCCAAGGGGGAGCGCAAGCTCAAGACCGGCCGGACCCAGTACGACGCCGGCACGATCGTCTCCGGCGGCGCCGCGGACTCCCGATTTGTCACCGACAACGGCTATGCACTGACCCAGATCCAGTTCGACACCAACACCAACTCCGTCGACCCCGAGGTCAAGGAGGCGATCGTCGAGATCGGCAAGCAGCTCGAGGACGCCGGGATCCAGACGCAGTACAGCGTCGAGATCACCCAGGAAAACACCCTCGTCGGCCCCGGTGAGGTCGTCGGCCTGGTCATCGCCGCCATGGTGCTCACCCTCGCCCTCGGCTCGCTCGTCGCCGCCGGACTGCCGATCTCCGGTGCCCTCCTCGGCGTCGGCGTCGGCCTCGCCGGAGCCATGGCCGCGACCCACTTCTTCGACATGCACGCGATGACCCCGGCGCTCGCGCTCATGCTCGGCCTCGCCGTCGGCATCGACTACGCGCTCTTCATCGTCAACCGGCATCGCACCCAGCTGCTCGACGGGCGCGAGATGACCGACTCCATCGCGCACGCCGTCGGCACCGCCGGCAGCGCCGTCGTCGTCGCCGGCACGACCGTCGCCATCGCGCTCACCGCACTCGTCATCACCCCCGTGCCGCTCCTCGGCCAGATGGGTCTCGTCGCCGCCGCGACCGTCGTCGTCGCCGTGTGCGTCGCGCTGACGCTCACCCCGGCCCTGCTCCACGTCGTCGGCCGCCGGGTCATCTCGAAGCGCGCGTGGGCCAAGCACGCCGCCCGGCCCGACACCGACCAGGTCTTCGGCTCGCGCTACGTCGGCGGCGTGACGAAGCGCCCCGCGCTCGTCGTGCTCGCCGTCATCGCCCTCTGCGGGATCATCGCGGTGCCGGCGCTCTCCCTTCGCCTCGGGCTGCCGGACGGGTCGAGCGAGCCGCTCGAGTCCACCGCCCACCAGGCCTACGTCGAGGTCGAGGACAACTTCGGTGCCGGGGCCAACGGCCCGATCATCGCCGTCGCGACCCTGGACGAGCCGGCGGAGGACGAGGACGCCGTCCTTGTCGAGCAGAGCCACCTCGTCAAGCAGCTGCGCACCGTCGGCGGCGTCAAGGCGGTCATCCCCTTCGGGGTCAGCGACGACCGGACCACGCTCGCCTTCCAGGTCATCACCGAAAGCGGCCCGGCGGACAAGGAGACGAGCGACACCGTCCGCCTGCTCAAGGCGAGCGCCGGCCCGATCGGCACGGCGACGCACTCCGAGATCGGCCTCACCGGCCAGACCGTCGCCAACATCGAGATCTCCGAGCAGCTCGCGGCCTCGCTGCCTCCCTACCTGGCGATCGTCATCGGGCTCTCGCTCGTCCTGCTCACCATCGTCTTCCGCAGCATCCTCGTGCCGCTCGTCGCGACCGCCGGCTTCCTGCTGTCCGTCGCCGCGTCCTTCGGTGCCGCCGTCGCGGTGTACCAGTGGGGCTGGCTCGGCTCGCTCCTCGGTGTCGACACCCCGGGGCCGATGCTCAGCTTCATGCCGATCATGCTCATCGGTGTCCTCTTCGGCCTGGCGATGGACTACCAGATGTTCCTCGTGTCGGGCATGAAGGAGGCGCACGCCCACGGCGCCGACGCCCGCTCGGCGGTGCGGCACGGCTTCACCCACGGGTCCAAGGTCGTGCTCGCCGCGGCGCTGATCATGGCGGCCGTCTTCGCGGGCTTCGTCTTCGCCGACCTGACGATGATCCGTCCGATCGGCTTCGCGCTCGCCGTCGGAGTCCTCGTCGACGCCCTGCTCGTGCGGCTGGTCCTGACGCCCGCGGTCATGCACCTGCTCGGTGAGGCCGCCTGGTGGATGCCCCGCTGGCTCGACCGGATCCTGCCGGATCTCGACGTCGAGGGCGCCGCCTTGGAGCGCCCCGGCACGAAGGGGGAGTCCGTGGCCACAGCGGAGGATGCCACCGCCTCGTAGGGTCGGCGGCATGACGACGCAGAACGCCGCCCTCCTCGAGGCCACGACCGACATCGCCGCGACCCCGCAGGAGGTGTGGGCGGTCATCACCGACCCGCGCGCCCTCGGCGGACTCTCCGACCAGGTGCTCCGCACCCACGTCGTCGGCACCGCGCCGGTCGGGCTCGGTACGCGGACGATCAACGTCAACCGGCGCGGCCCGCTGCTGTGGCCGACGCGCGCCAAGGTCGTGCGCTTCGAGCCGCACCGCGACTACGCCTTCCGCGTCAAGGACAACGGGTCGATCTGGTCCTTCCTGCTCGAGCCGACGGCCACGGGTGGCACGACGGTCACGCACCGCCGTGAGGCGCCCCACGGGACGACCAAGGTGTCGAGGACGCTGCAGGACAAGGTCCTCGGCGGCGTCGAGTCCTTCGACCGCGAGCTCGAGGCGGGCATGGCCGTCACCCTGCAGCGGCTCAAGGCGCTCCTCGAGCGCGGCTGACCCACCCCGGCGGTCAGGGGGATGACCCCCCGCAGCCGCGGCGGAGGACCCGAGGGCAGATGGGTACTTCTCCCCATCGACCCTGTGGCGCCGCCCTCGTAGATTCATCGATGTCAGCAGATTCGGGGATGTCGACTGGCACCGAGGGCGGGACTCTGCAGGGGGAGTCCCGCCCTTTCGCCTGCCGCGCGGGCCCCGACCGTGTGACGATTGGTCCATGACCACACCAGCAGGGGGGCCGAGCGGCCCGAACATCCCACCGCCTCCGGGCCAGTCCGGTCCGTACGGTCAGCCGGCTCCTTACGGCCAGCCCGGTCCGTACGGTCAGCCGGCTCCCTACGGCCAGCCCGGGCCGGGCGGCCAGCCCCCCGGCGGTTTCGGCGGTCCGGGTGGACCCGGTGGACCCGGTGGTCCGCCCCCGGGCGGCTTCGGCGGTCCTGGTGGCGGCCCGCCCAAGAAGGGTCCTCGCACGGGCCTGATCCTCGCCATCGCCGGTGGTGTCGCGCTCGTCCTGCTGCTCTGCTGCATCGGCGGCATCTTCCTCGCGCGCAGCAGCAGCGACGAGAGCCCGACGACGAGCTCCTCATCGACCTCCTCGTCCACCGAGTCCTCGTCGACGTCCGAGCCGACGAGCGAGACCTCGACCACCGAGTCCTCGACGAGCGAGCCGACGAGCGAGACCTCGAGCTCGACCTCGGCTGCCGGTGGAGGCAGCTTCCCCGAGGAGTTCGACGGCTGGAAGAAGTCCGACAAACTGGGCAACCTGACGTCGATGGCCACCTACACCAAGGGGACCGAGGCCCTGAGCGTCCTGGAGAGCCAAGGCGTCACGGCCAGCGACTACGAGGGCGTCTGGGACACCACGGAGAAGGTCGGCGACATCTCCTGCGGCACGACGTCGAGCTCCACGGGCTCGATGCAGTGCGCCATGGACAAGAACGGGACCAGCTACCTGATGTCCTCGAGCGGCAAGAAGTCCGCCAAGGACCTCGCCGCCATCCTCACGAAGTTCACCGACGCCCTCTGACGTCGCGCAGATCGGCACGGAAGGGTCTCGTCCTGCGGCGGGGCCCTTCCGCCGTCCTCGGGCGGAATTAGGGTGGGCTCATGCCCCGGTACATCACGACGACCATCCAGGACGGCATCGCCCACGTGCGTCTCGCCCGACCGGACAAGCTCAACGCGCTCACGCTCGACATGCTCGACGACCTGGCGGCGGCGGCCCACGGACTCGCCGCTGACCGTCGGCTTCGTGCGGTGGTCGTCTCGGGTGAGGGGGACTCCTTCTGCGCCGGCCTCGACTTCGGCTCCGCGATGAAGCAGCCGTCGGCGATCGTGCGCCGCTTCGTCCCCCGCCCCTGGCGTGGCACCAACACCTTCCAGGAGGCCGCGTGGGGCTTCCGCCGGCTGCCGGTCCCGGTCATCGCCGCGGTGTCGGGCCACTGCCTGGGTGGCGGGCTGCAGATCGCGCTCGCCGCAGACTTCCGGATCACGCGCCCCGACTCCACGTGGTCGGTCCTTGAGGGCCGCTGGGGCATCATCCCTGACATGTCCGGGGTGCAGGCGCTCTCCGAGCTCGTCGGGATCGACGTCGCCAAGCGGCTGACGATGACGGCGGACAAGATCTCCGGTGCCCGGGCCCACGAGCTCGGTCTGGCGACCGAGCTCGCCGACGACCCGGTGGCGGCCGCCTTCGAGCTCGCGGACCAGCTGTCGGCGCGCTCGCCCGACGCACTGGCCGCCACCAAGCGACTCTTCGACGGCACGTGGAACCGCAGCGCCCGCCACACCTTCGCCCGTGAGCGGTGGGAGCAGCTCCCGCTGCTCTTCGGGCCCAATGCCCGGCGGGCCCGTGAGGCCAATGCTCGACGCGAGGTCCCCGAGTACCTGCCCAGGGGCCGGAAGATCACCCGATGAGAAGCCCTGTGTCAAGCCGCCTGGTTTTGGGTGGCTCGTCGGTTGGTCAGGACGCGTTGGAGCGCGTGGTGCTTGTCGGGGTCGTAGGCAGCGTTGTCTTGCCAGCAGTGCCAGATGACGTAGAGCCAGGCGCGGGCGAGGATGCGCACGGCGTGGGCGTGATCGTGTCCGCGGGCTCGGGACCGGTCGTAGAGGTCGGCGGCCCAGAGGTTGGCGTGTCGGCTGCCGCCGGCGAAGTCGGTGACGGCGTCGCGCAGTTGCTTGTCGCAGGCCCAGCGGAAGCCGACGACGCGCATCTTGCCGGATTGTCGGGTCGAGGGCGCGACGCCGGCCAGGCAGGCCAGGGATTCGGGGGTGGGGTACTTGGCGCGGCAGTCGCCGATCTCGGCCAGCAGCCGGGCGGCGCGTACGCGTCCGGAGCGGGGCAGGCTGGTGAAGATGTGCCCGTCGGCGTGGGCGTCGAGCTGGTCGCCGATCTGGCGGCCCAGGATCTTGATCTGCTCGACCAGGGTCGTCAGCAGCGCGATCATCGCGTGGGTGCTGCCGGCCTCGGCGGTGGCCGCCGGGCCGGTCAGGCCCCTGGGTGCCTGGGTCAGGTGGGCGTGGAGCACGGCAGGGTCGGTGCGGCCGCTGTAGCCGACCGAGGCCAGCCACTTGCCCAGCCGGGCGGGAGAGAGCCAGTCGGCGCGCTCTTGGGTATCGAAGCGGGCGATGAAGGCCAGGCTGATCTCGGAGTCGAGGTCGGCGAACAGGCCCACCGCGCCGGGGAAGACGATGCTCAGGTGGGCGCGCAGCTGGTTGGCGGCGGCGACCCGGTGGGCCACGAGGTCCTTGCGGGTGCGGCAGGCGCGGCGCAGCGCCGTGGTGGCCTGGGTGTCCGGCTCCAGTCGGCGCAGCCGGGCCCGGTCGGTGCGCAGGGTGTCGGCGAGCACGAACGCGTCGAAGCGGTCGTCCTTGTTGCCGGCCGAGCCGTACCGGCCGCGCAGGTTCTTGACCTGGTTGGGGCTGATCACCACCACCGTCAGTTCGGCCTCGAGGAGGACGTCGATGATCGGCCCGTCGGGTCGTTCGATGGCGACCTCATCGACGCCGTGCTTGGCCAGGAAGATGACCAGGTCGCGCAGGCCGGTCGTGGTGTGTTCGACCATGACGCGCGCTATTTCGCGGCCGCGGCCGTCGACGATGCACGCGGCGTGGTCATCCACGGCCCAATCGATGCCGGCCGTGACGTCGTTGAGTGGGGTTTCGGGCAGGGTGGTGCTGGTGGCAGACTGCATGTCAGCCTCCTCGCTGCTAGTCCCAGTGGGGAGGCACCCTCATGTGGTGCCGCTGGTGCCGGGACGCAGCTGCCGGTTCGCTCACTGATCGGCGCTCGGAGGCGCTCAGCCCTGTCGACGGTCTGCACGTCCCGGGTAACCACCAGACCTCGCAGATCTCATCGTGGACATCCAACGCATCGAGCGAGCTGGGCGATGGCCTGGTGGCACCTCGGGTGCATCAACGCCCTATCGGAGAACGCTGATACAAGGAAGGTAGACCAGTGAGCGAGCAGGACCCCCGCGCTGGATTCCTCCCGATCGTCCCCGAGGGATTGCCGCAGGGATGGTCGAGCCGGGCACCCGACGAGGGTGACGTCGCAGACCTCGTCGAGCTCGTCCGCGCGGAGAAGCTGGCCGTGGTCGGCTCGGGCTCGGTCGACGAGGAGGCCATCGTCAGCCAGGCGGTGGGCGAGGGTGCGTGGACCCGGCGCCAGGTCGTCGTCCTCGACGAGGACGGACGGCTGCGGGTGTGGGCCCGCGTCCACGACCGGGCCGCCGGCCGCACCAATGTCGACCTCGCCACGGACCCGCAGCTCGATCGCGATCAGGAGCAGTACCTCTCGCAGATCCTCCTCGCCTGGGCGGAGCAGGTCGCGTTGAACATCTCCCGCGGGCGTGGCCTGGGTGGCACCCGGCTCGACGTCTCGGTGCACGAGGCCGACGACCGGCTGCGCTCCATGCTCGAGGGCGCGGGCTACCGGCTCGCGCGTACCTGGTTGCAGATGACGCGGGATCGCCAGCAGGGCGACGAGGGCCTCGTCGAGGAGCACCGCCGCGAGGGCGTCGTGGTGCGTCGGGTCGCCAAGCGGGAGGACGGCACGCCCGTCGCGGCCGACCTGCAGGCGGTCTACCGGATGATCGAGGAGTCCTTCGCCGACCACTTCAACTCCTACCGCGAGTCCTTCCCGGAGTTCCTCGCCCGGCTGCGCGAGGCCCCCGGGCACCGGTGGGACCACTGGTGGATCGCCGACATCGACGTCGAGGGCCAGTGGGTCCCCGGCGGCGCCGTCGCGGCGCTCGTGCTGCCGGCGGACGACAGCGGCAGCGAGGGCACCTACATCGACTACATCGGTGTCCACCGCCTGGCGCGGGGGCGAGGTGTCGCCAAGTCGTTGCTGCACACCGTCATCGCCGACACGGCTAGCCGCGACCGCAACCGCGTCTCCCTCGAGGTCGACGCGGACAGCCCGACCGGCGCCGACGGCCTGTACGAGTCGATGGGGTGGTCCACCCGCTACCGCACCGAGTCCTGGCACAAGGACGTGCGCCTCGAGGGGACCGACGACCCTGTGCCGCTGGCCCGCCTGGACGAGCACCCCGGCGACCCCACCTGAACGAACCGCACGACCTTAAGGAGATGCGGACCCGGTGCGCACGACCTTAAGGAGATGCGGACCCGGTGCGCACGACCTTAAGGAGATGCGGGTTCTCGGGTCGGTCAGGCGGGGCAGCGGCGGGTCGAGATCGTGAAGCCCCGCGTGCGCAGGCGCTCGATGAGCGGGGCGGCCATGGCCACGGCAGGGGTGAGGACGCCCCCTTCGCTGTCGAGGTCGTCCAGGGCGAGGCACAGCGCGGACTGGCCGAGCATGATCGCGGTCCCGTTGTAGCCGGGGTCGGCGTCGGCGGCGACCTTGGTCGCGTACTTGGTCCCGCTCGTCGTCCCGGCGACGACCTCGAGCGTGAAGCGTCCGTTGACCCGGGTCTGCTCGTCCGGGCCCTCGCCCGGGGCAGGCAGGAAGCGGTCGACGACCTTGCGGGTCGGCGAGTAGGACAGGCCCGCGACGAGGCCGAGCAGGCCCGCGGTCAGGCCGGTGGCACGAAGGGGGGAGGTCACGCTCGACCCGAAGTCGGTCACCTCGTGGTAGCGGAAGGCACGGCCGTACTGCCAGCCGAGCAGCGCATTGCTGCGGCGCACGATGCGGGTGTTGAAGGTGGCCATGACGAAGGGGCCGGTCCAGTGACCGTCCTCGGTCCGACGCACCGGCAGGCGTGACCCCAGGCGCTTGGTGACGGAGCGGACCCGACCGGCCCGACCCACCGGGGCGGGCGGCGCGGAGTCCTCGCGATCGGCCTTGGTCGGCTCGGCGGCCCTCTCGGGGCTCAGGCCGTAGGGGTCGGCGATGGCTCGTCGGTCCTCGAGGGACTCGCGGGCGGCGATGGCTTGTCGGCGCATCGAGTCGATGGTGCCGCCGGACAGGCCTCCCTTGAGGCTGCGGACGAAGAGCACCGTGTCGGTGAGGGTCCCCGCGCCCTCGTCGGCCGCGACCCGCGCCGTCTCCCAGACACCGAGGTCCGACGGGATCGAGTCGAAGCCGCAGGAGTGGACGATCCGGGCCCCCGTGCGCTTGGCCACGTCATGGAAGGCCTCGGCGCTGTCGCGGACGAAGAGGACCTCGCCGGTCAGGTCGGCGTAGTGGGTCCCGGCCAGGGCGCAGGCCTTGACGAGCTCGCCACCGTGGATGGCGTAGGGGCCGACCGTGGTCACGAGGACTCTCGTGCGGGCCGCGAGGTCGGCGCAGGCGGCCGGGTCGGAGACGTCGATGACGATGCGCGGCCAGGACGCGGCCGCGCCGCCGAGCTCGGCGGCCAGCGCGTCGAGCCGGACCCGGGAGCGGCCGGCCAGGGCGATGCGCGTCCCCTCGGGTGCGTGCTCGCTCAGGTGCCCAGCAGTCAGCCGTCCGACGAAGCCGGTGGCCCCGACGAGGACGATGTCGAAGTCCCGTGCCTGGTTGTTGATCATGAAACGACAGTAACCCCTTGTCCTGCAGGGGGATTCATTCAGACGTGACAACGCGCGCTCCGCGGCCTTCCCAGAGAGCGCATGGTCCGATAGGAAGGGGGGTACAGGCACCATGCACGCTCGTACCCACGACGAAGGAGAAGCACCATGACGCAGCCTCCGAACGAGACCCCTGACCTGCCCGAGGAGGCCATCGGCGGCGTGCCGACGCAGGCCCCGCAGTCCGACGGCTCCGCTGGTGACGGTGGCGCCGATGGTGGCGCAGACGGTTCTGCCGGTGACGGTGGCGCCGACGGCGCAGCCGGCGACGGTGCTGCTGGCGATGGTGCCGCTGGTGATGGTGGCGCGGATGGTGCCGCCGGCGATGGTTCCGCTGGTGACGGCGGCGCATCGGCCGACCGCGGCCTCTGAGTGACTGGATCCGACGAGGCCGGCGCACCCCAGCGGTGCGCCGGCCTTCGCCGCATCACGGACCTGGCTCCGCAGGACTTCGCCGCGTCCTGGGGCCGGGAGCCCCGGTATGTCCCCGCGCAGGCGCTGCCGCGCGACTTCGTCGACCTGCTCGACACCCCTGCGGTCGACGGGCTGCTCTCGCTCCACGGCCTGCGGGCCCCCTTCCTGCGGGTGGCACGGGACGGGCGCACCCTCGCCGACGGTGAGTTCACCCGCGGCGGCGGCGTCGGCGCCGGGGTGGGCGACCAGCTCGACGACACCGCGCTGGTGCGGCTCTTCGCCGAGGGCCACACCCTCGTCCTGCAGGGGCTGCACCGCACCCACCCGCCGGTGCTGGACTTCGCCCAGGACCTCGCGGCCGACCTCGGGCACCCCGTGCAGGTCAACGCGTACGTCACGCCACCCCAGAGCCGAGGGTTCGCCGCGCACTACGACGTGCACGACGTCTTCGTCCTGCAGGCCGGCGGCGACAAGCGCTGGCGCCTGCACCGCCCGGTCCAGCCCCACCCCCTTCGCGACCAGCCGTGGCAGCAGCGCACCGACGGCGTGGCGGAGGCGGCGAAGGGGGAGCCCCACCTCGACGTGACCCTGCACCCGGGCGACGTGCTCTACGTCCCCCGCGGCTGGCTGCACTCGGCGACCGCACTCGGTGGGGTCAGCACGCACCTGACCGTCGGCGTCCACGTCTGGCACCGGGGCCACGTCGCCGAGGCCGTCCTCGACACGGCACGAAGGGCGCTCGCCGACCTCCCGGAGCAGCGGACCTCCCTTCGTCCCGGTGTGGACGTCGCCGACGCCGCGGACCTCGTCGAGGACCTCGCCGTCGTGCGCGCGGCGCTCCTCGACGCAATCGGCGCGGTCGACGAGTCCGCCGTCGCGGCCCAGCTCGCCGCCCGGGCGCGGTCGGCCGAGCGCCCCGCCCCCGTCTCCCCGGTCGCCACCACGCAGGCCCTGACCGACGGCCCGGACGGTCTGCCCGTCGCGCCCCGCCGGCACCTGCAGGCGACGCTTCAGCCCACCGCCGAGGGATCGGTCCTCGTCAGCAGGGCCGGGCGGTTGCCGCTCGCCGCGGCGGAGGCCGCCGACGTCACCGCGTGGCTCGCCGCCGGGAAGGCCGCGCTCCTCGCCCCCGACCTGACCCGTCGGCTCCTCGTCGCCGGGGTGGCGGTCCCTGCGCAGCCCACGCCCACGTAGGGTCGCCGGTGTGAGCGCGTCCCTGTCGACCCAGCGGTTCCGGTGCTCGCTCGCCGCCCTCGAGCGCGGCGACGTACCGGTGGGCACGGCCGTGCCCGCCCGCTACTGGCTGCTCGTCGCCCACCCCGGCCCCTGGCCGGCGAAGCCCATCGAGGCGGACTTCCTCACCGACGTCGCCCCTGACCTGTCGGCGGCTCTGGGCCGCTTCGGGGCCCGGCTGCAGCTCATCCGCCGCCACGGCCGCCAGGAGGGCGACCTGGTCGAGGCGGACACCGCCGACGGCGCCAGCCCGGTCTTCCTGGTCGACGTGCGCCGCGGACTCGTCGGGCGGGCGACCTGGCAGCAGCCCGAGGACCTCGTCGCCCTCGCTGCGCGATTCGACGACCTGCCCGACCCGAGCACCGAGCCGCTCCTGCTCGTGTGCACCCACGGCCGCAAGGACGTCTGCTGCGCCATCGACGGCCGGGTCGTCGCCGCCGTCCTCGACGACGCCCTGCCCGGCGCGGTGTGGGAGACCACCCACCTCGGAGGGGACCGCTTCGCCGGCAATGTCGCCCTCCTGCCCGAGGGGTCCCAGTACGGCCGGCTCGACGGTGACGTCGCTCCGCAGGTGGTCCTCGACCACCTCGACGGGCGCGTGGACCTCGACCGCTGGCGCGGTCGCTGCTCCTGGCACCCGGCCGCCCAGGTGGCCGTCCACGACCTGCTCGGCAGCGACGCCGACGTGCACCTGCCGGACGTCTCTCCTCCCGTCGTCGAGGCGACCGGCGACGACTCCTGGCGGGTGCGGATCGAGGCCGCTGGACGGACCTCCGACCGACTCGTCACGCGCACGATGAGCACACCGCACCAGCTGACCTGCTCCGGGGGATCCAAGGTCCAGGCGCTCTACTCCGTCCTGCCGGGATGACCCGTCCGTCTGGGGCAGTGCACACCAGCCGGACCGCCGACCCGCGGTTTGACGTGAGCGACTAATCTGGGCGCCCATGACGACCACCCCGCAGCGCACCGCAGCAGACGAGCACCTGGCCGAGTGGGCCGACCGACAGGCCAAGGCCGAGGCGATCATCCCCCTGGTGGGCCGCCTCTACCGTGAGTACGGCGTCGTGACGTCGATCCACGGCCGCACCCTCCTCGGCCAGTCGCCGACCGATGTGCTCAAGGCGCACCGCTTCGCGCGTCGCGTCGACATCGAGCTCAACGTCGACGACACCCTGCCCCTGCTCGAGGCGCTCACCGCCCTCAAGCCGGGACCGGCCTCGGTCGACATCGCCCGCCTGCACCGCCGGCACCTCGAGGCCGGCGAGGACGTCACGCTCGAGGACTTCCTGCGCTCCGAGCTCGGCGACGTCATCGACAAGCACGGCGCCGACGTGCTCCCCAGCACCGACGTGGTCCTCTACGGTTTCGGTCGCATCGGCCGTCTCCTCGCCCGCATCCTCATCGAGCACGCGGGCACCGGGCACGGCCTGCGCCTGCGCGCGGTCGTCGTGCGCAAGGGCGCCGACAACGACCTGAGCAAGCGCGCCAGCCTCCTGCGCCGCGACTCGGTGCACGGCTCCTTCGCCGGCACGATCACCGTCGACGAGGAGGCCAACACGATCCTCGCCAACGGCACCCTGATCCAGGTCATCTACTCCGACAGCCCCTCGAGCGTCGACTACACGCAGTACGGCATCTCCGACGCGATCGTCGTCGACAACACCGGCAGGTGGCGTGACGAGGAGGGCCTGTCCCAGCACCTGGAGTGCCCCGGTGTCTCCCGCGTGCTGCTCACCGCCCCGGGCAAGGGCGGCCTGCCCAACATCGTCAGCGGCATCAACGACGCGATGATCGGCGACGGCAAGGTCGTCACCGCGGCGTCCTGCACGACCAACGCGATCGTTCCGACGCTCAAGGTCATCAACGACGAGTACGGCGTCGTCGGCGGGCACATCGAGACGGTGCACTCCTTCACCAACGACCAGAACCTCATCGACAACTTCCACAAGGGCGAGCGTCGCGGCCGCTCGGCGGCACTCAACATGGTGCTCACCGAGACCGGTGCCGCCAAGGCCGTCGCCAAGGCGCTGCCCGAGCTCGAGGGCAAGCTCACCGGCAACTCCGTGCGCGTCCCCACGCCCAATGTCTCGATGGCGATCCTCAACCTCACCCTGGAGAAGCCGGTCGAGCGCGAGGCGCTCAACGACTTCGTCCGCGAGGCCTCGCTCTACGGCGACCTGCACAAGCAGCTGGACTACATCGACAGCCCCGAGGTCGTCTCCACCGACTTCGTCGGCAACCGCCACGCCGGCATCGTCGACGGCCGCGCGACGATCACCGCGGGCGACCGGGTCGTCATGTACGTCTGGTACGACAACGAGTTCGGCTACTCCTGCCAGGTCGTGCGCGTCCTCGAGGAGATGGCCAAGGTCCACCCGCCGGTCTTCCCCGCGGTCTGAGCCACGCCTCACGAAGCCCCCGGTCAGCTCCTGGCCGGGGGCTTCGCCGTGCCCACGCCCCTGGTCGCCGGGTGGAGGTAGTCGCCGGGTGGAGGTGAACGCGCGGACGATTCCTGCGCGAGCCGGCGTCCACTCCCTTCGGCGTCCGGCTGGGTGGACTGAGGCGCGCCCACCATTCGTCGGCGCGTTTACCTCCAACCGGGCGAAGGGGGGGGGGCCAGGCGGGGGGGGGGCGGGCCAGGCGAAGGGGGGAGCCTCACCCTCCGAGCGGGCGCACCACCAGGTCGTCCCCGCCGCAGGTGCGGCCCTCGTCGGGGTCTTCGATGAACCGTGAGGCGTTGAGGACCGACAGCGAGTCGAAGGACGGGCGGCCCTCGATGATCGCGCGGTACTGGTAGCGCACGAGCCGCTGGGCGCGGCACTGGTCGTCGAAGCTCAGCACGTCGAAGGAGCTCGGCTGGCCGACGAGCTCGGCGTCGGGTCCGGTGATGAAGTGGGAGAGGGTCCCGCCCCCTGTGAAGGTCCCCGCCTGCACGCGGTTGCCGTCGAGAGCCGGGACGTGGCCGTGGCCGTTCAGCCGCATCCGTCCGGGCGCGTCCTCCAGGGCTGTGGACTCGTGGGAGACGGTGATGTCGGGCCGGGCCCCGTCGCCGAGGGCCTCGAGCCACCGGTCCCGCGCCGCCGTCTGCTGCACCGTGGTGCCGTCGTCGGCGTCGCCGTAGTAGCGGGGGTCGTTGAAGCCCGCGATCCGCAGCCCACCGATGGTCACCTCGCGGTACTCGTCGGGGCCGGGCTGGAGCAGCTCGACGCCGTCGGTGCGACCCAGCGCGTCGAGCAGCGAGGTGTCGTCGGCCGAGCTGCGGTCGTGGTTGCCGGAGACGAAGACGTACGGCACCCCGAGCGAGGTGATCGACCCGTAGAGCTTGCTCAGCCGCGCCTCCTCGACGTGGCCGAGGTTGATCAGGTCGCCGGAGTCGATGACGACGTCGATGCCCTGCTCCTGCACGATCGTGCGCATCAGCGCGTACTGGTTGGAGGAGTGGATGTCGGAGACGAGCAGCACCTTCAGCGCCTCGGCGTCGCGGGGGGCCTCGGGCGCGTACTCGTCCTGGACCGCCGAGGACAGGGCGAGCAGGTTGCGCAGGTAGGGCGTTGCCTGGTCGGCCCGCTGCTCGACGTCGTCGAGGAGCCCGCGGTTGGCGATGGCCAGCTGGAGCAGGCCGGTCGAGTGCAGCTCGACGAGCCGGTCGGGGTCGTAGGTGCGCCCGGCGGACACACCGAGCCCGGCACAGGTGAGCGCCGTGACGGTGAGCGCGCCGAGGGTGGTGCGCGCCGTGGGCAGGGAGCGGCGACGCAGCCCGGCGACGAGCAGCACCAGGCCCGCCCCGCCGAGGGCGCCGACGCCGAAGCGCAGGGCCACTCCCTTCGCCGCCTCGCCGATCACCCGGGAGCGCTCCTGCGGACTCACGTCGAGCGCCGCGGCGCCGAGGTTGCCGGAGGCGACCAGCTCGGTGATCTCGGGCTTGACCCGCGGCGAGACCCGCACGCCCGGCGCGAGGCCGGAGAACTGCGCGGTCACGCTGCCCACGATCGTGTCGGTCCCGATGCGGGAGCGCTCGCCCCAGCTCGGCGAGAGCCGCACGTCGGCGGCGTAGTAGTCGGTCTCGACGCCGACCGGCCAGAGCGAGGCCGTGACGACGCCCCCGGTCAGCACGGCCGCGGCCACGAGCAGCGCCATCGCGACCGGGCGCAGGCGTGCGATGCGTCCCATGGGTCAACTCTAGGCAGGGCGACCTGGACACTCATTGCTACTCACAAGTAATGAGGTCTATGGTCACCCAATGGATGCAGACGCCATTGTCGTGGGCCACGGCCTTGCCGGACTCGTTGCCGCAGCGGAGCTCGCTGACGCGGGACGCAAGGTGCTCGTCGTCGACCAGGAGAGCGAGGCCAACCTCGGGGGCCAGGCGCACTGGTCCTTGGGTGGGCTCTTCTTCGTCGACAGCCCCGAGCAGCGACGGATGGGCATCAAGGACTCCGCCGAGCTCGCGTACGCCGACTGGATGAACACCGCCGGCTTCGACCGCGACGAGGACCACTGGCCGCGTCAGTGGGCGCAGGCATACCTCGACTTCGCCGGCGGCGAGAAGCGTTCGTGGCTGCACGAGCAGGGTATGCGCTGGTTCCCGATCGTCGGGTGGGCCGAGCGCGGCGACGGCTCGGCGCACGGTCACGGCAACTCCGTGCCCCGCTTCCACATCACGTGGGGGACCGGACCGGGCGTGGCTGCTCCCTTCGTCCGACGGGTGCAGGAGGCCAAGGAGCGCGGCCTGATCACCTATGCCCACCGCCACCGGGTGGACGAGCTCGTCGTCGAAGGGGGTGCCGTCACCGGTGTCCGTGGGGCCCGACTCGCGCAGGACCCCGCCGAGCGGGGAGTGGCGACCAACCGTGATCCGGTGGGCGGCTTCGAGCTGCGCGCGCCCGTCGTCCTCGTCGCCTCCGGTGGCATCGGGGGCAACCACGACCTGGTCCGCCAGAACTGGCCGGAGCGCCTCGGGACCCCGCCCAAGCACATGGTCACCGGTGTCCCCGCGCACGTCGACGGCCGGATGATCGCGATCACCGAGGCCGCCGGTGGCAGCCTGATCAACCGCGACCGGATGTGGCACTACGTCGAGGGCATCAAGAACCACTCGCCGATCTGGGACCAGCACGGCATCCGGATCCTGCCCGGCCCGAGCTCGATGTGGCTCGACGCCGAGGGCAACCGCCTGCCCGCGCCCCTGCTGCCCGGGTACGACACCCTCGGGACGCTCGCCCACCTGCGCGCGACCGGGCACGACCACTCGTGGTTCATCACCAACCGGTCGATCGCGGGCAAGGAGTTCGCCCTGTCGGGCTCGGAGCAGAACCAGGACCTCACGGACAAGGAGGTCGGCGCGGTCATCCGCAAGCGCTCGCTGGCCGATGTCTCGCCGTCGATGCAGGCCTTCCTCGACAAGGGGGTCGACTTCGTCCAGGCCGACACGGTCGAGCAGCTGGTGGCGAGGATGAACGAGCTGGTCGAGGACGGCGAGCCGCGGCTCGACGCTGCCCACATCAAGAAGCAGGTCGACGAGCGCGACATGCAGCTGGACAACGCCTACTCCAAGGACGCCCAGATCGCCGCCATGCGGACGGCGCGCTCCTACCTCGGCGACAAGATCTCCAAGCGGGCCTACCCACCGCACAAGCTGACCGACCCCAAGAAGGGGCCGCTCGTCGGCGTCAAGCTGCACATCCTCTCGCGCAAGACCCTCGGCGGCTTCGAGACCGACCTGTCCGCGCGGGTGCTCGGGCACGACGGCGAGCCGATCCGAGGGCTCTACGCGGCGGGCGAGGCGGCCGGCTTCGGCGGTGGCGGTGTGCACGGCTACCGGGCGCTCGAGGGCACCTTCCTCGGTGGCTGCATCTTCAGCGGTCGGACCGCCGGCCGGGCGATGGGCGCCGAGATCGGGGACTGACCCCCGACCCCGGCGCCCGGGTCACTCCGTGCGGCGGGTGAGGTCCGGCGTGCGGCGGATCCCGAGCCCGGCGAGCAGCGCGGCCAGCGCCGGGACGGCGACCAGGACGATCGCGAGCGGCAGCCACGGGATGTCGACGATCGCGTCACGGTCGAGCTGCAGGCCGGTGATCGGGTCCCATCCCTCGGAGGTCAGGGCCCGCGCGATCGTGATGCCGGGGAAGCTCCCGACGAGCGCACCCAGGACGATCCCGATCGTGGCGAGCAGCCAGGTCTGCGAGGCCACCATCAGGCGTCGGGTGCGTCTGCTGCCCCCGACCGCCGCGATCGTCGCCTGGTCGCGCTCCTGCTCGGCAATGCTCAGCGCCGTGGCGGTGAGGGTGACGACGAGCAGCACGAGGGTGAAGATCGCGATGAGCACCGCGATGACGAGGGCCAGCGGGTTGCTGAACCCGCGCTCGACGTCGACATAGGTCTCGTCGCCCAGCAGCTGCTGCAGTCGCTCCTGTGTCGCGGCATCGATCGGGCCGTCGGGGTCGCGCACGAGCTGGGCATCCTGCATCAGTGGCCACCCGGCCTCCTGGGCGACCTCGGTGGGCAGGACCAGACCCGCCTGCCAGGAGCGCGCCAAGGTGTCCTTGGACCGGTCGCGGACGACCACCGGGACCCGGCTCGTGGAGGTGGTCCCCGCCAGCTCGGACACGCCAGTGTTGTCGTCGATCGTCAGCGTCCCCCGGGCGATCGCGACCCGACCCTCGGACACGATGCCCTGGGGCTTGCCGGCAACGAGCACGCCACCGCCATCGGTGACGGTGCGGGCCTCGTCCCCCGTGAGGTCGAAGCGACGGACGATCTCCGCGGCGGGCATGAAGGAGATCGTCGACGTCACCGGGATGGAGCCGGACCCGGTGCTGAGGTCGAGGCACGGGTTACCGGAGCCCTCCTCGGGCGCCAGCTCGACATCGCCCTGGGGCGCCAGGTCGGGGCTCACGACGTCCTTGACGGTGCAGCCCCTGGGCAGCGTGGTGACGAAGGGCTCGGCGGGGATGTCCGACGCGGGGGGCGGGTCCTCGAAGGGCTGCCCGTAGGAATGCACGGGGGTGATGACGAGCTCGGGCAGCTCGCGGGCTGCTCGGTCGACGGGGTCCTGTCGCTGCGTGGCCCCGCCCGCGTACATGTAGCCCTCCCCGGAGAGCGTCTGCGGGAGGTAGTCCAGCCGCTGCTGGGTGTTGTCGCTGCTGGCCCCGATGAGACCCATCGTCAGGGCTGCGGACCCGGCGAGCACGGCGGCGACGGTCGGCGCGCTGCGCGTGCGGTGCCGCGCCAGGTCGCGCACGGCGAGGCGAAGGGGGAGGGGCAGCGGTCCCGCGAGACCTCCGAGCGCGTGCAGGATCCTGGGGACCAGGAGGAGCGTGCCGAGCACGAGCAGGATGGCCGCGAGGGCGATGACGTACTCGGTGCGATCGAGGCCGATGATGACGCCGGCGCCACCGACTGCGGCGAGGACCAGACCGAGGACGAAGAGCCAGCGGGAGGGCGGCGGGGTGACGACGCGCCCTCGCATCGCCCCGACGATGTCGAGCTTGGTGAGCCGCTGTGCCGGGACGAGCGCGGCGAGGATCGCGGCGACCAGGGCGATCGCGCAGATCGCGGCGAGCTGCCACCACGGCACCTCGAAGGGCCCCAGCGGTGACCCACGGTCGGCGATGACCCGGAGGACGATCCAGCCGATCGGCACCGCGACGACGGCCCCGACGAGCGCGCTCAGCCCGCCGAGGACGATCGCCTGCGCCAGCACCGTGCGCCGCAGCTGACCGGCGGTCGCGCCGTTGCTCGCAGCGAGGGCGAGCGTGCGTCGCTGCCGGGTGGCGCCGACGGCGAAGGCCGGCCCGACGAGGAGGGCGATGACGATGAGCAGGAGGGTGGCTCCGAGGGCGACGAGCTGGGCCGTGTCGCTGGTGCTCGAGCCCATCTCGCGCAGCTCGGGGTCGATCTGGTCCTGGGTCGGTGGGTGGGTCACCACGTAGGCGCTGTGGACGGCCAGGCCGTACTCGTTGAGCCGGGTGACGTCCGCCCAGGTGACGGGCCGGTCGCCCATGAGGAACCAGCCGCTGCTGCGCGAGTCGTCGACCATCGCGTCGGGCGTCGTCGTGAGGAGCTCGTGGCTGGCTCCCCAGCCCTGGAGGGACAGGGCCGTGCCGACGACCTGGACGGTGCGCTCGCCACCGTCGACCAGCAGCTGCAGCGACCCGCTGTCGGGGACGCCTCGTCGCACGGCCGAGGGGGAGACGAGCACCTCGTCCGCACCGGTCGGCCAGCGGCCGGAGCGCAGGGTCACCTTGCCCGTGAGGCGGCTGGGCTCGGCGACGGCGAGGGTGTCGAGCCCGAGGTCACGATCACCGATGCGGGCCCGGGTACGGCCCGTGGTCCACGGGAGGGCCTCGCCGCCGGTGAGCTCGCCGATGGCGGCGGCATTCATCTCGACAGTGCCTCCCGGGCGGGACCCGGGGACCTCGCGAGCCGCAGCCTCCTTGATGCTGAACCCGTTCTCGGGGTTGGCCGCCTGCGCGATCCGGTGGCCGTCGCCCGCCGTGATCGAGGCCTGCGCGGGCCCCATGGCCAGCGGGACCGACTCCTCCGGCGAGATCGAGCTGGTCGCGCCGACGACGAGCCCGAGGCAGATGAGCATCGTCGGCACGCCGACCATGAGCAGCACGGCGAAAGAGCGGCCCCGGTGGCGGCGCACGTCCCGTCGCGCCAGTCGCAGGGCAACCCGCCACGAGGCGAGCCAGGCCGATCCTCGCGATGACGAAGGGGGTGACGCCGGTGGTGTCCCCCCTGCGGACACCACCGGCGTGGTCTGGGTGGTCATCGGACCTGCTCGGTCTCGAGCAGGTCCTCGGCGTCCGAGGGGTCACCGGTGGTGTCGACGACGATGCCGTCGCGCAGGAAGACGACCCGGTCGGCCCATGCCGCGTGCCGTGCCTCGTGGGTGACGAGCAGGCCGCCGGTCCCGGCGTCGCAGCGCTCGCGGAGCACGCGCAGCACCTCCTCACCCGTGTGGGTGTCGAGGGCGCCGGTGGGCTCGTCGGCGAGGACGAGCCGGCGACCGCCGACGAGTGCCCGGGCGAAGGCGACCCGCTGCTGCTGGCCACCGGACAGCTGGTCGGGGTATCGGTCGACGAGGTCGGCCAGCCCCATCAGCTCGAGCGACTCGACGGCGGAGCGTCGCGCCGCACGCACCCGCTGGCCGTCGAGCTCGAGCGGCAGCGCCACGTTCTCTGCGGCGGTGAGGGCCGGGATCAGGTTGTAGTCCTGGAAGACGAAGCCGACGTGGCGCCGCCTCAGCGCCGCGAGCTCACGGGGGGTGAGGGAGTTGATCTCCTGCCCCTCGATGACCACGCGGCCGGACGTGGCCCGGTCGAGGCCACCAGCGAGGTTGAGCAGCGTCGACTTGCCCGAGCCGCTCGGGCCCATGACCGCGACGAGCTCGCCGGGGTGCACGCTCAGGCTGACGCCCGCGAGCGCGGGGACCGACGTCGCCCCCTCGCCGTGGATCCGGGTGACGTCCTCGAGGAGCAGGCAGGGCGCGCTCACTGGTCTACCTTCCTTGTATCAGCGTTCTCCGATAGGGCGTTGATGCACCCGAGGTGCCACCAGGCCATCGCCCAGCTCGCTCGATGCGTTGGATGTCCACGATGAGATCTGCGAGGTCTGGTGGTTACCCGGGACGTGCAGACCGTCGACAGGGCTGAGCGCCTCCGAGCGCCGATCAGTGAGCGAACCGGCAGCTGCGTCCCGGCACCAGCGGCACCACATGAGGGTGCCTCCCCACTGGGACTAGCAGCGAGGAGGCTGACATGCAGTCTGCCACCAGCACCACCCTGCCCGAAACCCCACTCAACGACGTCACGGCCGGCATCGATTGGGCCGTGGATGACCACGCCGCGTGCATCGTCGACGGCCGCGGCCGCGAAATAGCGCGCGTCATGGTCGAACACACCACGACCGGCCTGCGCGACCTGGTCATCTTCCTGGCCAAGCACGGCGTCGATGAGGTCGCCATCGAACGACCCGACGGGCCGATCATCGACGTCCTCCTCGAGGCCGAACTGACGGTGGTGGTGATCAGCCCCAACCAGGTCAAGAACCTGCGCGGCCGGTACGGCTCGGCCGGCAACAAGGACGACCGCTTCGACGCGTTCGTGCTCGCCGACACCCTGCGCACCGACCGGGCCCGGCTGCGCCGACTGGAGCCGGACACCCAGGCCACCACGGCGCTGCGCCGCGCCTGCCGCACCCGCAAGGACCTCGTGGCCCACCGGGTCGCCGCCGCCAACCAGCTGCGCGCCCACCTGAGCATCGTCTTCCCCGGCGCGGTGGGCCTGTTCGCCGACCTCGACTCCGAGATCAGCCTGGCCTTCATCGCCCGCTTCGATACCCAAGAGCGCGCCGACTGGCTCTCTCCCGCCCGGCTGGGCAAGTGGCTGGCCTCGGTCGGCTACAGCGGCCGCACCGACCCTGCCGTGCTCCACGCCCACCTGACCCAGGCACCCAGGGGCCTGACCGGCCCGGCGGCCACCGCCGAGGCCGGCAGCACCCACGCGATGATCGCGCTGCTGACGACCCTGGTCGAGCAGATCAAGATCCTGGGCCGCCAGATCGGCGACCAGCTCGACGCCCACGCCGACGGGCACATCTTCACCAGCCTGCCCCGCTCCGGACGCGTACGCGCCGCCCGGCTGCTGGCCGAGATCGGCGACTGCCGCGCCAAGTACCCCACCCCCGAATCCCTGGCCTGCCTGGCCGGCGTCGCGCCCTCGACCCGACAATCCGGCAAGATGCGCGTCGTCGGCTTCCGCTGGGCCTGCGACAAGCAACTGCGCGACGCCGTCACCGACTTCGCCGGCGGCAGCCGACACGCCAACCTCTGGGCCGCCGACCTCTACGACCGGTCCCGAGCCCGCGGACACGATCACGCCCACGCCGTGCGCATCCTCGCCCGCGCCTGGCTCTACGTCATCTGGCACTGCTGGCAAGACAACGCTGCCTACGACCCCGACAAGCACCACGCGCTCCAACGCGTCCTGACCATCCGACGAGCCACCCAAAACCAGGCGGCTTGACACAGGGCTTCTCATCGCCGCACCTGCGTCCGGTCGGGGGTGCTCGTCCGGGCGTCCGCGGTGGCGGCCCGCCGGGGGAGCGAGGAGTAGCGCGCGAGCGTGGACTCGACGTGGTCGAGCCACCGGACCTCGGCTTCTGAGGTGAAGATGAGGTTGTCGAGCACGAGCAGCCACGCGAGGTCGGTCTCGGTCTCGGTCGCCGCCGACCGCTTGAGCTTCGTCAGGTCCCGCAGGTGGCGCAGGGTGGCGGTCCGCTGGGTCTGGACGACCCTGGTGACGTCCACACCGACGGCGGTGACCGACAGGGCCAGCTTGATGACCAGCTCGTCCCGCGGGGTGCTGCTCCGGTCGACCGGTGTCAGCCACCAGCCGTCGACCTCGGCGCGGCCGGCCGTGGTGAGGGCGTAGGCGATCCTCCCTTCGCCATCGGGCCCGCCGGTCTGCGTGACGAGACCGTCCCGCTCGAGGCGGGTCAGGGTCGTGTAGACCTGTCCGATGTTGAGCGGCCACGTCCCGCCCGTGCGTGCCTCGAACTCTGCGCGCAGCTGCGCGCCGTACATGTTGTCCTCCGCCAGCAGCGCAAGGATCCCCAGTCGGACCGACATGTCCCCTCCTAGATACTCGGTATGCGCAGAAGGTATACCGGGTATTCATCCCATGCAAGCACCACGGGGGACTAACGTGTCCGTCGGCTACCAGGGGGTCATCACATGTGGGCAGCGTTGCGCCACCGCCGAGGGCAGGTCATCGCCCTTGCCCTCGTGTCGGCGCTGGTCGCCACCTGCGCCGTCTTCGCCCCCGTCTTCGCCCGCAGCATCGACCAGGCCCTGCTGCGCGTGCACGTCACCGAGGCCGACCCGGCGACCTCCGCGACGACCCTGACCCGGCCGCGGACCTCGACCACGCCGCAGCTCATGCCCCAGAGCGTCGTCGACCTCGTACCCGCAGACCTGGCTCGGGTGTCGCAGGAGCCGATCTCCGGTCTGCGGTACGCCACCGATGTCGTGCCGCGCCAGGGCAAGCGCGCCTCGCCGGTCGTCCTGCGCACCCGCACGGACCTGTGCGGCCACGTCGAGGTGACCGGACGCTGCCCCGACGCCGCCGGTGAGGTGCTCGTGTCCGCCGCCGACGCCACGACGTGGGGCTGGCGAGCGGGGACGACGCTGGCCGCTCCGCAGGCGAAGTACTCGCGCTTCGACCCGGACCTGCCGGACGTCGAGCTCACCGTGGTCGGGACCTACACGGCACCGCAGGAGGACCCGGCCTACTGGCTGAGCGACCGACCGGACGGCAAGTCGGGGGTCCCCCAGCCCGACCTGGACAACCTGCCCGGGGTGGACGACATCTTCACCGACGAGGAGACCTTCGCCGAGGCCCTCCCGACGGCCGCCGTCACCGTCGACCTCCCGCTGGACCCGGCCACGGCGACGCTCGACTCCCTTCCCCTGGCTGCGGCCTCCGTGGACCGGCTGGCACAGGACCACGAGGAGGTGACCATCGACGACTCCGCCGGCGAGCTCGTCGACGGCATCGCGACCGGCCGCAGCCAGACGGCCGTGATCGTCCCCTTCGTCATGGTGCAGCTCGCGCTGCTGTCGGTCCTCGTCCTCTTCCTCGTCGCCCAGGCGGCCGTCGACCAGCGCCGTCACGACGTCGCCCTGGCCCGGCTGCGCGGTCGCTCCCGCTCGGGTGCCCGGCGGCTGCTGCTCACCGAGCTCGGCGTGCCGGTGCTGCTCGGGCTGCCCATCGGCTGCGCGGCCGCGCTCGGTCTGGCGGTGCTCGTGCGCCGGGCGATGCTGCCGGCCGACATCCCCTTCGAGATCCCGCTCGCGGTGGTGCCGTGGCTCGTCGGGGCGCTCGTCGCGTCCGTCGTCACGGTGCATCTCGCCGCGCGACCGGTGCTGCGCGAGCCGGTCAACGACCTGCTGCGCTCGGTGCGGCCGAGCGCCGCCGCGGGAGCCCCGGTCGCCGAGGTCGTGGTCGTCGTCCTCGCGGTGCTCGGCGTCGCCGGCCTGGCCACCGGTGCCCTCAGCGGGCCTGCGGCACTGGCGACCCCGACGCTCCTGGCCATCGCCGTCGGGGTCCTCGCCGCTCGACTCGTCCCTCGCCTGGCTGCCCGTCGGGCCCGCTCGGCGATGCGCCGCGGACGGGTCGCCGCGGCGATCGCCGGGCACGCGATCGGGCGACGTCCGGCCGCCCGGCGCGTCCTCGTCGTGACGACGGTGGCGACGGCCGTCGCGGTCTTCGGGGCCAACGCCGTCGTCGTCGCCGACCGCAACCGGATGGCCCGGGCCGAGCTCGAGACGGGTGCGCCGGCCGTCGTGACCGTGGACTCACCCTCTGCCCCGGCCCTGATCGCGGCGGCCGACGCGCTCGAGGAGCACGACATCGTGGCCGCGCCGGTCGCCATGATCCGGCCACGGGACGGCGGCGCCGCCGCCACGATGGCGACGGACCCGCAGCGGCTGCTCGAGGTGGCCCACTCCGACACCGTCCGCGGGCTCGACGTGGCCACGCTCGCCCTGCCCGACCAGGAGCCGATCGTCCTGCCCGCCGGCTCCGTCACGGGCGCGGTCTCCTGGGACTTCGTGATCTCCACGGGCGACGTGGCGCCCACCCTGGTCGCGGACCTGACCACGCCGCAGGGCGACAAGCGCTCGGCCGACCTCGCCACCCTCGGTCCCCGCCCCGCGGGCACCCGGCACGTCGACGCGCCGCTCTTCTGCTCCGACGGGTGCCGACTCGCCGGACTGCGCGTGAGCACCTCCGGATTCGCCGGGGCGGAGGTCAAGGGGAGCGTCACCGTGACCGGACTCGCCGTCGACGGGACGGCGCTGCCGGTGACCGGTGACGGAGTCTGGTCGTCGAGCAAGGCCGCCGACGGCACCGGGCTGCAGGTCACGACGCAGGGCAAGGGCCTGCACCTCGAGGTCTCTGCGGCAGACGGGGCCGACGTCTCCGCCCACGTCGCCGACGTCCCGCGACCGATGCCGGCCATCGTCTCCGGTGACGTGGCCCAGCAGGGTGCGGTGCTCCAGGTGCTCGACATCGCCGGCGGCCAGACCGAGGTGCGCGCCGACCAGCACGTCAGGGCCCTCCCCGGCACCACGGACCGAGGCGTGCTCCTATCCCTTCCCGCCCTCGCCCGTGTGACGGGTGAGCTGGACACCACCCGGACCGAGCGCCAGCTGTGGCTCGCCGACGCGTCCCCCGCGGCGATCGCCGAGGTCGAGCGGGTGCTCGAGCAGGACGGGGTCGCCGTGCGCTCGGTGCGGACCACCGCCGAGGCCGACACCGTCTACGACGACTCCGCCTCCGGCTGGGGCCTGCAGCTCGCGCTGCTCGGCGGAGCGCTCGCCGTCATCCTCGCCGGGCTGGTCCTGCTCATCCTCGCGATCACCGGGTGGCGGGCGGCCGTCAGCGACCTCGCGGCCCTGCGCATCAGCGGTGTGGGCCGGCGCGCGGCCGCCCGTGCGCTGCGCACCGAGCACCTGACGAGCGTGGCGGTCGGCGTCCTCCTCGGTGCCCTGTGTGCCCTCGCCGGCGCGTGGATCGCGCTGCCCGCGCTCCCGCTCTTCACCTCGCCGGCGGCCGTCCCCGCGCTCGACTTCGCGCCCGCGTGGCTCGCCGTGGCCGCGGCCACCGTGGTGGTCGCGCTCGTCCTGCTCGTCATCGCCTGGCTGCTGTCCGTCGCCGTCCTGCGCCGGGTGCGTCTCTCCGCGGCGAAAGGGGAGCCGACGTGAGCGGGCTGCCCGTGCGCACCCACGGTCTGGTGCACATCTATCGCGCAGAGGGGCACGACGTCGCGGCGCTCTCGGGCGTCGACCTCACCGTCGCAGCCGGCGAGCGCGTCGCGCTCCTCGGGCCCAGCGGTGCCGGCAAGTCGACGCTGCTGGCGCTCTTCGGCGGGCTGCTGCGCCCCAGCGCCGGACGGATCCACGTCGGCGAGCACGAGCTGTCCGTGATGTCGGAGGCCCAGATCGACGCCTTCCGCGCCGGTGAGGTCGGTATCGTCCTGCAGGTCGCCGCGCGCAACCACCTGCCGTGGCTCACCGCCCGGGGCAACATCGAGTTCGCCCAGCGTCCGGCCCGCCGCAGCGGTCGCACCGTCCCCGCCGTGGCGGAGCTGCTCGACCTGCTGCGGCTGGACGCGGTGGCCGACGCCCCTCTCGAGTCGCTCACGCCCGGTCAGCTCCAGCTCGCGGCGCTCGCCGTGGCGCTGGCCAGCGGCCCGGGGCTGCTGCTCGGTGACGAGCCGACCAGCCAGCTCGACCACGACTCCCGTGATGTCGTGCTCGAGGCCGTGGCAGAGGTGGGCCGCACACTCGGGACGACGGTCGTGGTCGTCACCCACGACCCGGACGTGGCCCGCGCCTTCCCCCGCACCGTCACGATCCGCGACGGGCGCGTCGGGGGCGAGGGCCGCAGCGGCGAGGAGTACTCCGTCGTGGCCGCCGACGGCTCGTTGCCCCTGCCGGCACCAGCCGTCGAGGCCTTCCCGCCGGGGACGCTCGTGCGGGTGCACCGCACGGGCGAGGGGACCTGGCAGCTGATCGCCGAGGAGACGGACGCATGACGGAGCAGATGACCGGCCGGTTGGTGCTGCACGACGTGAGCGTGCGCTACGGCGACGTCGTGGCGGTCGACGCAGCGACCGCGAGCGCGGCGCCGGGCGAGATCACCGCCGTCACAGGGCACTCGGGAGCCGGCAAGACCTCGCTGCTGTGGGCCATCGGCGGGATGCTCGACGACGGGCGGTCCGACGGGTCGATCTCGCTGGGGGACAAGACGATCGGTGACGAGGCCACGTCACGCAGTGCTGGCGCGGTGCTCATCCCCCAGGGCAGTGCGCTCGCCGAGGTGCTCACGGCGCGCGACAACATCGCGATCCCGCTCGTGGCCGCGGGCATGTCGGGGGGCGAGGCGAGCGCCCTCGCGGACCGGACGCTCGCGTCGGTGGGCCTCGCCGAGCACGGCGGTCACCTCGCCGAGGAGCTCTCCGGAGGCCAGCGGCAGCGCGTGGCCGTGGCCCGCGGACTGGCGCTGTCCTCCCTTCGCCTCGAGTCGGGGAGTGCGGTGCTGCTCGCTGACGAGCCGACCTCGGAGCTCGACCACGACACCCGTGAGCTCGTCGTCGGCCTGCTGCAGGACATCGCCCGCCGCGGCGGGATCGTGCTGCTCGCGACCCACGACCCGGAGGTCGCCGAGGTCGCCGCTGCCACGTGGCACCTGGAGGACGGCCGCCTCACCGCGACCGCACGACCTTAAGGAAATGCGCACCCAGGACGCACGACCTTAAGGAAATGCGCACCCGGGGCGCACGACCTTAAGGAAATGCGCACCCGGGGCGCACGACCTTAAGGAGATGCGGAGTCAGGTCAGGCAGTGAGCAGGATCTTGCCGATGTGACCGCTCGCCTCGAGCTCGCGGTGCGCGTCGGCGGCGCGGTCCAGGGGGTGGGTGCCCTGGATGATCGGCCGGACGGCGCCGTCCTCGATGAGCGGCCAGACGTGCTCGTGCACGGCTGCGACGATCGCGGCCTTCTCGGCTGCGGGCCGGGCCCGCAGCGAGGTGGCGATGACCGCGGCGCGCTTGCTGAGCATCTTGCCCAGGTCGAGCTCGCCCGTGCGGCCACCCATGAGCCCGATGACGACGAGCCGGCCGGACGTGGCGAGCAGGTCGACATTGCGGGGGAGGTACTTCGCCCCCATGAGGTCGAGGATGACGTCGGCACCGTGGCCGTCCGTCGCCTCGCGCACCTCGTCGACGAAGTCCTGCTCCTTGTAGTTGACCAGGATGTCCGCACCCAGCTCGCGGCAGACGTCGAGCTTGTCCTGCGACCCGGCGGTGACGGCGACGCGTGCACCGGCCGCCGTGGCCAGCTGGGTCGCCATCGTGCCGATCCCGGACGACCCGCCGTGGACGAGGAAGGTCTCGCCCGGCTGCAGGTTGGCGGTCATGAAGACGTTGGACCACACCGTGCACGCCACCTCGGGCAACCCGGCGGCGTCGGTGACGGAGACCCCCTTCGGCACGGGCAGCAGCTGGGCGGCCGGCACCAGGACCTGCTCCGCGTAGCCGCCGCCGTCGACGAGGGCACACACCTCGTCACCGACGGACCAGCCCTCGACGTCGGGGCCGACCTCGCGGATCGTGCCCGAGACCTCGAGACCGGGAAGGGGGGAGGCCCCCTTCGGCGGTGGGTAGTGCCCCAGGCGCTGCATGACGTCGGCGCGGTTGACCCCGGCGGCCACCATGTCGACGACGACTTGGCCGGGACCGGCGGTCGGCGCGTCGACGTCCGCGATCTGCAGGACGTCGGCGTCACCCGGCTCGGTGATGGCGATGCCGCGCATCAGGAGACCTTGTCGATCTCATCCTTGAGGCCGAGCATGGCGTCGGGGAGGTGGCCGGAGGACTTCTTGTAGAAGGAGGCCGCCTGACGCGTGGCCATCGTGCGTGCCAGACCCATCGCCAGACCGGCCAGCGCGGCGAAGGCGATGGCCTCACCGATGGGGTTCTCAGGGTTGTTGGGGTCGATGTCCTGGCCACTGCCGAAGCGTGACCACACGATCGCCACGACCTTGTTGGCGACGATGCCGGCGACGATCGCGGAACCGGTGCCGAGGATCTTCCAGACCATGTTGCCCACAGCGGACCTGCCCTTCGCGTAGATGCGGTGGACGAGGAGCTCGCCCACCCGGTGCGTGGACAACATTGCCACAGGAGCGCCGGGCCCGAGGCTCCGCTGCCGACGGCGCTATGCTGGACGGGCACGACAGGGGAGCGCAGCAGCGCTGAGAGTGCGGGTGACCGCAGACCCTCGTACCTGATCCGGCTCGCACCGGCGTAGGGAGTCGAGTCTCAGGACCTGATCGTCGATGGCCAGACGTCAGCGTCCGGTCGCGACGGCAGGCCCTCCCTGTGGGTACCGACACAGGAGAAGCACCACATGTCCACCACCACGACCCCGGCCGCCGAGCGCGCCCGGACCGTCCTCGCCACCGGCCAGCTCATGGGCTGGCGCACCGTCGACCTGCTGACCATCGCCTTCCTCGGCGTGGCCTTCGGCGTCGCCTACTGGGGCTACGGCCTCCTCTACAACGGCCCGATCTCCGCGCTCGGCCTGGCCTTCCAGCCGCTCTTCGGACTCTTCGTCGGCTTCTGGTTCATCGCCGGCGTCGTCGGTGGGCTCGTCGTCCGCCGTCCCGGTGCCGCGCTGGCCTGCGAGCTGATCGCGGCGATCGTCTCGGCACTCTTCGGCAACCAGTGGGGCGTCACGACGGTCGTCTCCGGGCTCGCCCAGGGCCTCGGCGCCGAGCTGGCCTTCGCGATCTTCGCCTACAAGGCCTTCGGCCCGGCCGTCGCGGTCCTCGCTGGCGCGCTCTCGGCACCGCTCGAGTGGGTCTACGAGGCGTACGCCTACTTCGCCGACTGGACCTGGGCGTGGAAGCTCGCCTACCTGCCCCTCATGGTCGTCTCCGGCATCGTCATCGCCGGCGTCGGCGGGTGGCTGCTCACCCGGGCGCTGGCGCAGGCGGGCGCGCTCAACCCCTTCCCCCCGGGCCAGGAGGTCCTCGAGCGGAAGGCCGTCTGATCCCCATCGAGCACCCCACCCCGTCGGGTGGAGGTGTGCGCGCCGACGACTTGTCCGCGCGGACACCTCCACCCGCGGGAGCGGCTGCCGTCGCCGTCCGAGGTCTCACCTGGCGACCGGCCGGGCGAAGGGAGCCGGTCCTGCGCGAGATCGACCTCACCCTCGTCGAGGGCGAGCGGGTGCTGCTCGTCGGCCCGAGCGGGTCCGGCAAGTCCACGCTCCTGCGGGCCCTCGCGGGCCTGCTGCTGACCGTCGACTCGGGCGACCTGTCCGGGAGCGTGACGATCGACGGCTCCGAGCCGGGTCGGCGTCCCGGCGCCGTCGGGCTCGTCCTGCAGGAGCCCGGCTCCGGGACGGTCGCCGCGACCGTGGGCCGAGATGTCGCCTTCGGCCTGGAAAATGTCGGGCTGCCCGCAGACGCCATGCCAGCCCGTGTCGATGCGGCGCTCACCGCGGTCGGGCTCGACCATCTCGAGCGGGACACCCCGACCGGGGCCCTCTCCGGTGGCCAGACCCAGCGACTCGCGCTCGCCGGTGCGCTCGCCCTGCGCCCGAGCCTGCTCCTGCTCGACGAGCCGACGGCGATGCTCGACGAGGCGAGCGCGGCCACCGTGCGAGACGCCGTCGTCCACGGCGCAGCCGGCCTCACGACGGTCATCGTCGAGCACCGCATCGAGCCGTGGCTCGAGCACGCCGACCGGATCATCGTGCTCGGACGCGACGGCCGGATCCAGCACGACGGTCCGCCCGCGCAGGTGCTCGCGCAGCACGGGGACGAGCTCGCCGCTGACGGCATCTGGGTGCCGGGCGTCCCCACGCCCCAGCCCCTCGACATCGACCTCGGGCCGCTCGCTCGACCAGTCGAGGCCGGCGTCGAGCTGCTCACCTGCGAGCCCCTGCGCGTCGAGCGCCGTCGCAACCACCTCGACGGCAGCAGCGAGGTCGCCACCGCGCTCGTCACGGACGTGCCGCTCGCCGTGACATCCGGCCGGTCCACCGCGCTCGTGGGCCCGAGCGGTGGGGGCAAGAGCACGTGGCTCGCCGCGATCGCTGGACTCATCCCCCCTTCGTCGGGGCGGGTGGTGGGCGCCGACGGTCGTGAGGTCGGCGAGCTGCCGGCCACCGACGTGGCCCCGCTCCTGGGCTGGGTGCCGCAGTGGAGCTCCAGCGCACTGCTCTCCCGCACGGTCCTGGACGAGGTGCTCCTCACCGGTCGCACCCTCGGCACCGCCGACGAAGGGAGGGCCCGCCACCTCCTCGAGGTCCTCGGCCTGGCGCACCTGGAGCGGGCCGACCCGCAGACCCTCTCGGGCGGGGAGCAGCGACGGCTGGCCGTCGCCGCGGCCCTCGCCCACGGCCCCAGCGCCGTCCTCGCCGACGAGCCCACTGTCGGGCAGGACCGAGGGACCTGGGCAGCCGTGACCGGGCTCCTGCTCTCGCACCGCGCCCGCGGCGGGGCCGTCGTCACGGCCACCCACGACCCCGACCTGGTCGAGCTCGTCGACGAGGTGCGGCACGTGCGCACCCCACCACCGGAGCCACGGCGCAGCACCCCGCGCGCCGTGCTCTCCGCGTGCGGGCCGCTCTCCCTCTTCGCCGCCGCGGCGATCCCGATGATCTCGGCCGTGCTCTCGCCCGGCTGGCGGGTCTCGCTCGTCGTGCTCGCGCTGCTCGCGGTCGGGGCGCTCGTCGGCCTGTCCAACCGCCCCGGCTCCGGCGCCGGGTGGACGGTCGGCGGACGGTGGCGCGGGCTGACGATCCGCCTGCTGCCGGGCCTGGTCGGAGGCCTGAGCGTCGGCTGGTCGACCTGGCTGCTCGGCTCGCACGACGTCGAGACGGCCCTCTCGGCCGCGCTGCGGCTGCTCGTCATCGTCGTGCCCTCGGCGATCACGTTGGCCTTCATCGACCCCGACGACCTCGCCGACCACCTGGGTCAGCGACTGCGGCTCCCGGCGCGACCGGTGGTCGCGCTCGGTGCGGCACTGCAGCGGGTGCAGTCCTTCGGCGCGGCCTGGACCGAGGTCGGGTGGGCTCGGCACCTGCGCGGGCAGGGGGTGTCGTGGCGGGCGCCGCGCTCGGTGATCGCGTACCTGTGGGCCTCGACCTTCGGCATGCTGCTGCGCTCGCTCGGGTCCGCCGCGACCCTGGCCGTGGCGATGGAGGCGCGCGGCTTCGCCTCCGGAGGCCGGCGGACCTGGGCCGAGCCGGCCGCGTGGCGACTCGCCGACACGCTCGTCGTGCTCGCCTCGCTGGTCACCGTGCTCGTCGTGGCCATCGCCCGGCTCTGAGGGCAGGATGGGGGGCATGGCACGTCTGCTCGTCGTCCACCACAGCCCGACCCGGTCCACCCGCGCGCTGCTCGACGCGGCGCTCGAGGGTGCGCGTCACCCCGACATCGACGGGGTGGAGGTGCAGGTCGTCGCGGCCCTCGAGGCCACCGCGGACGACGTCCTTGCCGCTGACGGCTACCTGCTCGGGACGCCCGCCAACTTCGGGTACATGTCGGGCGCGCTCAAGCATTTCTTCGACTCGACCTTCCTGCAGGTCGGCGGCGCGCTCGATGACTCCGGCGGCGCCGGTGACGGCTCGGGGGGAGGCGGCACCGCCAAGCGGCCGTACGGACTGTGGGTGCACGGGCGCTACGACGTCACGGGTGCGGTGCGAGCCGTGACCGGGATCGTCCAGGCGCTCGACTGGAAGCAGTCGGCGCAGGTCCTCGAGGTCGTCGGTGACGTCGACGAGGCCGCGCTCGAGTCGGCCACCGAGCTGGGCGGCACGCTGGCCGCGCTGCTCGCCTAGGGCTCCACCGACGACGAAGGGGGATCCCACCGACTCGGTGGGATCCCCCTTCGTCCTGCCGGGGCGAGAGGCGTCAGGCGTGACGCGGGGCGTAGCGGCTGTGGCGCGCGGAGTAGCGGGCGTTGGTGCGGCGCAGCGCGATCGCCGCGCTGACGACGACGAGGGCGTAGATGCCCAGGGCGATCCAGCCGGCGAGCCAGGTCAGGGCCGCACCGACGACGACGACCGAGACGAGGACGCAGGCGATCGCGACGAGGTTGCGGCGGATCGCGGCGACCGACTCGGGGGTCGCGTGCCGGCTGCGCAGGTTGTGCCCCACGGGGGTCGCGACGTGCTCGACGTCGTCGCGGGGGGACTCGACGACGGTGACGAGGCTCTGGCCGGGGGCTGCTGCCTCCTCGACGGCGTCGCGGTAGGCCAGACGGGGGATGACAGCGGTGTCCACCGTGTCGTCGTCGGTCGCGAGCATCGCCTCGAGATCTGCGGTCTGGATGGCCCAGGTCGGCAGGTCGGTCGGGGCGGTGCGGGAAGAAGTCGTGCTCGCCGTGCTCATGAGGCCATGATCCCGCGCGCCCGTAGGGATCCGGCGGAGGTCTACGCCTCCGGGCGTGTCTCGAGCTTGGCGATGACGCGTGTCACATCCGCCACACGTGCCTCACCCGTGTTGACCCGGTCGCGGGCGGCCACGAGCGCGGCACGCGCCCGCGACTCGGCGGACCGGGCCGCACCCAGCTCGCGCTCGGCCTCGCGCAGCTCCTCGCGGGCCTCCTGCAGCTCCTGCTGGCGAGCCCGCTCTGCCTGCCGCGCCTGCTCGGACTCATCGCTATCGCCATCGCCATCGCTGCCGTCGTCGGACTCGGCTGGCTCGTCCGTCTCGTCGTCGGGGAGCGGCGGCACCAGGCGAAGGGGGGTCGCCACCGCGTCGTCGAGCTCGACCTCGCCGAAGCCGGCGTAGGACAGCGGCCGCAGCAGGCTGCCCGACGCGAGGGCCCGTCCGCTCTGCTCGTCGGCGAGGGCGGCCACCGCCGTCGCGTCGACCTCGTCCTGGGTCGAGGGACCGAAGGTCGCGCCGCTCGACTCGGCGCAGCGGCCGGCCGCGGCGATGAGGGCGTCGATGGCGGCGCGACGCTCGGGCCGCGCCTGCGCCAGGGCCGGCATGTCGCCCTGCGACTGGGCACTGCGCATCCGGGCGCCGAGCTCCTCGAGGTCGGCGATGACCTGCGGCTCGTCGCGGGCGACGCGGTTGAGCAGCCACGCGGCCACCGTCGGCTTGCGCAGTGCCTTGATCTCGGCCGCGAGGGCCGGGTCGTCGCCCTTGGTCGCGGTGACCAGTCGGGTGCGGGTCGCGACGAAGTCCGCGAGCGGGACCCCGTAGAGCTCGTCGACGGCAGCGCGCAGGTCCATGGGGCGATCCTGCCTCAGCCGTGCCGATCGGCAATGCGGGTGAGGCGCCCGACGTACTCGGCCCAGCGCTCCTCGTCCCACTCGGGCAGGTTGTTGCCCTCGGAGCGCAGGCCGACCCGGCCGTCGAGCTGCTCGCGCAGGATGTCGGCGTGCCCGGCGTGACGGGCCTCGTCGAGGGCCATGTGGATGATGATCTGGCCCAGCGTGACGCGGTTGCGCTCCGGCGGCCACCACGCGACCGTCCCCGGCGCATCGAGCGGCAGCGCCTCGATCGTCGCGTCGGCGTGGTCGAAGCAGGCCTGTGACCAGGCGAGCACGTCGGCCATCGACTCGGTCTCGGTCGCGAACATGTCCTCGTTGTCGTCCGGGTCGACGCCCTCGATCTCCCAGGGAAGCACCAGGTCGCTCGGCCGGCCAAAGGTCTCCCCGAAGTACCCCAGCTCGCATGCCGCCGCATGCTTGACCAGACCCAGCAGGTTGGTCCCGGTCGGTGTCCTCGGCAGCCGGGCATCACGCTCGCTCAGCCCGTCGAGCTTGAGCAGCAACGCCGCCCGCTGCGCCTTGAGATAGGTGTGCAGGTGCGTCTTGAGGTCCGTCATGAGTCCACCCTGCCACCGGGGTGCGACAGCCGCTTGGCTCTGACGTGCCCCTCGTTCCCTGAGGAGGCCGCCCGCGGCCGTCTCGAAGGGAGGAGGTGCCGGCCGCTCCCGACGAGCAGGTCTGTGGCCCGCTCCCGACGGGGACGGTCGGCGCGCTGCCGAAGTCCTTCGTCATCTCGTGGGCACGTTGTCGTGCCCGACTTCGGCTTGATGCTGCGCCAACCCTCCTCGTCGTCCGCTCGTCACCGTCGGTGCTTCCTCGGGCCGGGGGACTCTCCCTTCGAGACGGTTGCTGCGCAACCTCCTCAGGGAGCGTGCGGTCGGGCGCGGCGCAAGCTCCTCAGGGATCGGGCGGCTGGCGCCCAGCGTCTGCCAAGGTGCGGGGCCTACGGTCTGTCAGATGGCACAGATCTCGCACCCCGGGCGTTGGCTCACGGGGCTCACCCTGGTCCTCGTGGCGGGCACGCTGGTCGCGGCCGGGCTGCAGGACGTGCGGGCCGAGCGGGCGGGCGCGCCGGTCTTCGCCTTCCTCTTCTGGAACCTCTTCCTCGCCTGGGTCCCCTACGTGCTGGCGCTGGTCATGACCGGGTTGCACCGGGCCCGGGCGTCGGGCTGGCTGCTGGGGGTCATCGGCGTCGGGTGGCTGGCCTTCCTGCCCAATGCGCCGTACATCCTCACCGACTTCATCCACCTCGGCGCGATCCCGGGGGCGCCGCGATGGTTCGACGCGCTGCTCATCGGGTCCTTCGCCGGGACGGGGCTGCTGCTCGGGCTGGCCTCCCTCCTGCTCGTCCACCACGTCGTCGAGGCCCGCGTGGGTCGGGTCGCCGGGTGGGCGCTCGCCATCGGGTCACTGACGTTGTCGTCGATCGGGATCTACCTGGGGCGCTTCCCGCGCTTCAACTCCTGGGACATCCTCACCAACCCGCACGGGCTGCTCGAGGTCATCGCCTACCGGCTCGCCGACCCGCTGGGCAACCCCTTCCTCCTGCAGTTCGGGGTGCTCATGACGGGCGGGTTGGTCCTGTCCTACCTCGCGACGTGGGGCCTGGGCCGGGCCCTCGCGGGCGGTCGTCGGACCGGGGTGGCACAGTACGGCGGGTGACTACCCAGGCCCTCCCCGAGCAGGATCGGCCGCCCATCCCGACCGAGATCAAGGTCCTCGTCGCGGCGGCCTTCGTCATCGCGATCGGCTTCGGGCTGATCTCCCCGGTCCTGCCGCAGTTCGCGCAGAGCTTCGACGTCGGCGTGACCGCAGCGTCAGTCATCGTCTCGGCCTTCGCCTTCTTCCGCCTGCTCTTCGCCCCCGCCGGGGGCTCGCTCGTCACCCGTCTGGGTGAGCGGCCGGTCTACCTGATCGGCCTGGTCATCGTCGCGCTGTCGACCGGCGCCTCGGCCTTCGCGCAGAGCTACTGGCAGCTGCTGATCTTCCGCTCGCTCGGCGGCATCGGCTCGACGATGTTCACCGTCTCGGCCATGGCCCTCCTGGTGCGCCTGGCACCGCCGCTCATCCGCGGCCGCGTCTCGTCGATGTACGGCAGCGCCTTCCTCATCGGTGGCGTCATCGGGCCCGTCATCGGCGGCGCGCTCGGCGAGCTGGGGATGCGCGTCCCCTTCGTCGTCTACGGCGTCGCCCTGCTCATCGCAGCCGGGCTCGTCGGGCTCATGCTGCGGGGGACCCCCCTTCGTCACATCCCGGTCGACGGTGCCCTGCCGCCGATGACCGTCAAGGAGGCGCTGCAGGACAGTGCCTATCGCTCGGCGATGGTCTCCGCCTTCGCCAACGGCTGGACCAACTTCGGGGTGCGGGTGGCGATCTTGCCGCTCTTCGCCGTCGCGATCGTGGGGGAGACCTGGGCCGCGGGTGTCGCGCTCGCCGTGGGTGCCGCGACGACTGCCCTGACCCTGCAGTACTCCGGGCGACTGGCTGACTCCATCGGACGCCGCCGCCCGATCATCATCGGCCTGGCCCTCAGCGCGGTCTCGATGGGGACCATGGGGCTGGCCGGCGGACTGGTGATGATCCTCGTGCTGACGGCAGCCCTCGGCGTGGGGTCCGGCCTGCTCAACCCCGCCCAGCAGGCGACCGTCGCCGACGTCATCGGCAATGGCCGCTCCGGGGGCAAGGTCCTCGCGGCCTTCCAGATGTGCCAGGACGCCGGAGGCATCGGCGGCCCCGTCTTGGTCGGGCTCGTCGCGGACAACGCCGGCTGGGAGTGGGCCTTCGCCCTGAGCGGGCTCATCTCGGCGCTCGCGATCATCCCGTGGCTGCGCTCCCGGGAGACCTTGGTCGTCCACCCGGGATGATCCCGACGGCCTCGCGTGTTGGCCCCGGTATGAAGATCGACATCTGGTCCGACATCGCCTGCCCGTGGTGCTACATCGGCAAGCGCCGCCTCGAGACCGCCCTGGCCGACCACCCGCGCCGCGACGAGATCGACGTGACCTGGCACAGCTACCAGCTCGACCCGACGCTGCCCGAGCACTACGACGGCACCGAGATCGAGTACCTCGCGACCCGCAAGGGGATGCCGCAGGAGCAGGTCCGCCAGATGTTCGGCCACGTCACCGAGCAGGCCGCCGGCGAAGGCCTCGCCTACGACTTCGACACGCTCGTCGTCGCCAACTCCGCGCGGGCGCACGAGCTGCTCCACCTGGCCAAGGAGCGCGGCCTCGCCGACGCGGTCAAGGAGGCGCTGCTGTCCGGGCACTTCGAGCACGGCATGGACATCGGTGACCTCGACCAGCTGGTGCGGGTCGGCGTCGACGCCGGTCTGGACGAAGGGGAGGTCCGCGCGGCCCTCGACGACGGCCGGTACAAGGCTGCCGTCGCGTCCGACATCGACATGGCCCGCCAGATCGGGGTGACGGGCGTCCCCTTCGTCGTCGTGGACATGAAGTACGCCGTCTCCGGGGCCCAGCCGCCCGAGGTCTTCCGCGAGGTCCTCGACAAGGCGCTGGCCGAGCAGGCCCCCGCGCTCCAGGTCGTCGACGGTGCGCAGGATGCCGACGCCTGCGGGCCCGACGGGTGCGCGATCTGATGACACCGTCCGAGCTGCTCATCGACTCCTTCGAGCGGGTGCGCGAGGGCGCGCTCGCTGCCATCGACGGGCTGAGTGAGGAGCAGCTGGCCCACCGGGTCGCCCCGGACGCCAACTCCATCGCCTGGCTGGTCTGGCACGCCTACCGAGTCCAGGACGAGCACCTCGCCGATGCCGCCGGGCTCCAGCAGGTCTGGGCCGCACGGGGGTTCATCGAGCACTTCGACCTCGACATCGACGAGGACGACACCGGCTACGGGCACACCTCCGCGCAGGTGGGCAAGGTCCGGGCCCCCGCCGAGCTGCTCGCCCGGTACGTCGAGGCGGTGCACAAGCAGACCCTCGCCTGGGTGGGTGGGCTCTCGGCAGAGGACCTCGACCGGGTCGTCGACACCTCGTGGGACCCGCCCGTCACGCTCGGCGTGCGCATCGTCAGCGTGATCAACGACGACACCCAGCACATCGGCCAGGCTGCCTACGTGCGCGGGCTGCTCGACTGACGGCGGGCCGCCGCCGCAGCACCCTCGACGCGGCGACCGATCAGGGCCATGCTGGGAGCACGGTAGGTGGGAGTGGTCCGAGCCGAGGGGTGTTGGTCATGGACAGGTCTCTGGTGGCGCAAGTGCTCGTCTGGTCTGGCGCGGTGCTGTCCGCCGTCGCCCTCGCAGTGTCGGTCTCGGTGGCTGCTGACGACCCCAACGCACGCTTGGCCACCATGATCCTGCCGATCACGGTGCTCGCTGTCGCCGGCGCGGTGGCCGCGACGCGGGGCTCCGGGTGGTCGTGGCTCCTGGTGCTCATCGAGGTGCCCTTCATCGTCCTTGCGCTGGCCTCGGTGGGCATGCTCTTCATCCCCGGCCTCGTGCTGGGACTCGCTGGCACTGCCGTCGGCCGGAGGACTGCAAAGCGCCGACGTCCGCCGCGCAATCTGCTCAGCGCGTGATCGGCGGGTTGAGCTGCTCGACCGGACCGCGCCGGTAGAGCTTGGCCGGCCGCCCCGGCTCAGCGCTCGACGTCGCGCCGGTCTCCTCCAGAAAACCGGGGGTCTTGGTCACCTTGCGGTGGAAGTTGCGCGGGTCCAGCCGCTCGCCCCACACCGCCTCGTAGACCTCCCGCAGCTGGCTGACGGTGAACTCCGGCGGGCAGAAGGCTGCGCCCAGCGAGCTGTACTCGAGCTTGGCCCGCGCGCGCTCGACCCCGTCGCGCAGGATCTCGTCGTGGTCGAAGGCCAGGTCCAGGTCGAGGGCGTCCGCGACCGGCCACCACCGGGCGTCGGCAGCATCGGTGCCGGCCGCCGGCGCGGCAGCGTCCGGGGTGAGCGCCAGGTGCGCGACCGTCACCGTCCGGCCCCTCGGGTCGCGGCCGGGCGCGCCATAGGTCGCCAGCTGCTCGAGGTGGAGGTCGGTCAGGCCGGTCTCCTCCCGCAGCTCCCGGTCGGCCGCTGACCGCAGGTCCTCGTCCGGGAGCACGTAACCACCCGGCAGGGCCCAGTCGCCGACGAAGGGGGGAACCCCCCTTCGCACGAGCAGGACGCACAGCTCGCCGGAGCGGACCGTGAGGATCGCCAGGTCGACGGTGACGGCCATGAGTGATGCGGTCATGGGAGCAGCCTAGCGCGCTTATCGTCAGATTGACATTTAGCGCTCGACAGGGTTATCGTCAACATGACGCAAACAACCCGAGGAGGCGCGTCACCATGGCAACCATCACCAGCTATCCCTTCGTCACCCACCTGCGGACCCCGGCCACGAGCTATGTCCAGCACCTCGCCCACGGCACCCTCAAGCACGAAGGGGTCGGCAGCTCCTTCTGGTTCCGCCGGCTGCCCGCCGTGCTCAGCGAGGTGCCCGTCGACGACCGCGAGCAGGCCGTCCTGGTCAAGGTGCGCGCCAGCGACCTGCAGGAGGTCAACGTGCCCGGCGTCGTCACCTACCGCATCGCCCAGCCGGCGACCGCGGCCGCCCGGGTCGACTTCGGGATCGACGCGAAGGGAGGAGCCTGGCTCGGCCGTCCCCTCGAGGTCGTCGGCGCCACGGTCCACGGAGCTGCCGCCGACGCGATCACAGCCGGGCTCACCGGACGGCCCCTGGCCCAGATCCTCATGAGTGACCCGGCAGACCTGGCCGGACGGGTCATCCAGCGGCTCACCGCCGACCCGCGACTGGCCGACCTCGGCATCGCCGTCGTCGCCGTCCGCTTCGACGTGCTGCGGGCCGACCCGGACGTCGAGCGGGCCCTGCAGCTCCCGTCGCGCGAGCAGATCCAGCAGGAGGCGGACAAGGCGACCTTCGAGCGTCGGGCCGTCGCGGTCGAGCGCGAGGCCGCGATCGGGGAGAACGAGCTGACCAACCAGATCGACCTGGCCCGCCGCGAGGAGGAGCTCATCGCCCAGCGGGGCGCCAACCGGGTGCGCGAGGCACAGGACAGCGCCGCCGCCGACCGGGTCACGGTCGCTGCCGAGGGTGAGCGCACCGTCTCGCTCGCGAGGGCCAGCGCCGAGGCGACCGAGGCCATGGGGGCCGCAGAGGCCCAGGCCGAGCGGGCCCGTCTGGCAGCCCAGTCGGAGGTGGCGCCGCAGGTGCTCATGGCCCTGGCGCTGCGCGAGCTGGCGGGCAACCTGCCCGACATCGACCAGCTCGTCCTGACGCCCGACGTCGTGAGCAGCGTGCTGGGTCGGCTGGCCGTCGGCCAGCCTCCGGCCACGACGACGGCGCGAGAGGAGCTCTGAGCGATGGGCACCCCACGGGTCGTCGTCGCCCACCGGGCGAGCGAGTACACCGAGCTGATCGCCCGGCACGGCACTCGGGGCCAGGTCGGATTCGTCCTCGAGACACGGGGGCGGGCGCTCGCCGAGGTGGACGCCGGCCACGAGGCGCTCGAGGTCGCGCTCGCCACGGTGGGCGCGGCGATCCCTGCCGACTGGCGCCGGGCCACGGTGGAGCGGGCCGAGCTGGCCCGCTTCGTCTTCGAGCCGGGCGACGTCGTCGTCGCCGTCGGCCCGGACGGGCTGGTCGCCAACGTCGCCAAGTACCTGCGCGGCCAGCCGGTGATCGGTGTCGACCCACGGGCGGGGGTCAACGCCGGGGTCCTCGTGACCCACGCCGCGTCTGCCGTGGCAGGGCTCCTGCCGCTCGTGGCGAAGGGGGGAGCCCGCACCCTCGATCGCACCATGGTCGAGGCCGTCGCCGACGACGGCCAGCGCCTGCTGGCGCTCAACGAGGTCTTCGTCGGGCAGGCTGGGCACCAGTCGGCGCGCTACTCGCTGCAGGTCGGTGGCCGGGTCGAGCGGCAGTCCTCGTCGGGCGTGATCGTCGGGACCGGCACCGGGTCGACGGGGTGGTGCGCCTCGCTGCAGCGCATCCAGGCGCCGGACCTGTCGCTGCCGGAGCCGACCTCGCCCCGGTTGTCGTGGTTCGTCCGCGAGCCCTGGCCCTCGCCGAGCACGGGTGCCGACCTCGTCGCCGGGGCGATGGCCGCGCAGGAGGAGCTCGCCATCGACGTCGAGTCGGAGGGCCTGGTGGTCTTCGGCGACGGCATGGAGCAGGACCGGCTGACCCTGGGCTGGGGGCAGCGGGTCGTGGTGCGTCGGGCGCCCGAGGTGCTGCGTACCGTGGTCGCATGAGCGAATTCGTCGTGCGGGTCGAGACCGAGTTGGAGCCGCAGGTCGCGTGGGCGCGGCTGTGGGACCTCGAGCGCCACACCGCCGTGATCCCCCTGACGACGGTCGCGCTCGACCCCCCGGCCCTCGCGCTGGGTGAGGGCGTCGGCTTCACCGGCCGCACCGCCCTCGGGCCGCTCGGCTTCGACGACACGATGCGGGTGTTGGTCTGGGAGCCGCCGAGCGCGAGTGGGGGCCGTGCCGTCGTGACCAAGACCGGAGCCCTCATCGCCGGCCGGATCGAGGCCACCTTCGCCCCCTCCAGAGGGGGCAAGACGCAGATCACCTGGCGCCAGGACGTGGCGCTGCCGTGGCTCCCTTCGCGTCTGTCGTGGGCGGAGGGGCTCGCCGCCCGCGCCGCCGCGCCCGGATATCGCCGGGTGCTGCGCACTTTGCTGGACTGACTCCCGGCGGAGTGGCAGCGTCGTGGGCATGGGCATGACACTGCGGATCGAGATCTTCCCGGCCGACATCGAGGCCTCGCTGGCGTTCTACACGGCATTGGGCTTCGAGGTCGTCGGACGCAAGGAGGGCCCGCCCTACGCCTCGATCGTCAGGGACGAGGTGCGCATCGGGATGGTGCAGTCGCACGCCCAGCCGAGCGAGCACCGAGCGGTCCCGACCGGCACCGAGATCGTCCTCGGCGTCGACGACGTGCGCGCCGAGAGGGACCGCCTCGTGGCAGCCGGCATCGAGCTCGCCGAGGACCTGCAGGACCGGGAGTGGGGGCTGACCGACTTCCGCGTGCACGACCCCGACGGGTACTACCTGCGGATCACTGACCGGCGATGAGTCAGGAGCGTCGCTTGGTCCGCGCGGTCGCCGGGGCGCTCCACGGGTCCTCGGGCCACGGGTGCCGCGGGTAGCGACCGCGCATCTCGGCGCGCACCTGCGTGTAGGGGCCGGACCAGAAGGACGCGAGGTCGTCGGTCACCGCCAGCGGCCGCCGCGCCGGCGACAGCAGGTGGAAGAGCACGGGGACCCGACCGTCGACGAGCCGCGGGGTCGCGGCCAGGCCGAAGCACTCCTGCAGCTTGACCGCGAGCACCGGTGCGGCAGAAGGCTCGTCGTGCGGCGGCCAGGTGATCGTGATGCGTGACCCGCTGGGGACGGGCAGGCGCTCGGGTGCCAGCTCGTCGAGCCGGGTCGCCTCGGGCCACGGCAGCAGACGACGAAGGGGGTCGGTCAGGTCGACCCTCCCGACCGGCGTCCCTGTCGCGATGCGCCGCAGCTCCGGGCCGAGCCACTCGTCGAGGCGGACGGCCAGCGCCTCGTCGGAGACGTCGGGCCACGGTGTGCCGAGGTGGTGGTGCAGTGCCGCCAGGCGTCGGCGGAGCCCGTCGGCGGCGGGCGACCACGACAGCAGGCCGAGGCCCTGGGTCTTGAGGGCGCGGCGCACGGCCCCGGCACCGGTCGCCGCATCGGCGCGGACCGGGGTCGAGCTCAGCTCGATGGCACCGATGGCGTCGACCTCGCGGGCGGTGACCCTCCCGTCGCCCAGGTCGGCGCGGACCTCTCGCACCCGCAGGCCGGCGCCGGCGGTCTCGGCCTCCTCGCGGGCGAGGCCGGCGGCCAGCCGGATGACCGCACCGGTCCCGGCCGCAACCCGACCGTCGGCGCGGGCGACGTCGGCGACGACGACCCACTCGTGGTGGCGAAGGGGGCTGCCCGCCGGCAGCGCGGCCCGCGTCCCCGAGGCGAGGAGGTAGGTGGGTCCGTCGCCCACCCGACGGGCGATGCGCCCGGGATGGGCCAGGGCCGCGACGAGGCCGGTCGCGCCCGGACGAGCCCGCATGTCCTTGAGGTCGTGCGCATGTGTACGCATCTCCTTGAGGTCGTGCGCATGGGTGCGCATTTCCTTGAGGTCGTGCGCATGTGTGCGCATTTCCTTGAGGTCGTGCGCGTCGCTCTCCGAGACCGACGGGAGCAACCGCACCAGCCGGTCGACCTCGCGGCGCCACCGGGCGGACTCACCGGCGCGCCCGGAGCGCAGGTCCGCCATGAGCCGGTCGAGATCGCCGTCGTCGCTGCGCAGATCCCCGGCCAGGGCCGCGACCACCTCGGCCGCGGCCTGCGACCCGACGAGACGCGACCCGTCGAGCAGCGCTCGCGCCAGGCGAGGGTCGGCGGGAACCCGCGCCGCGGCCTCGCCGTCCGGGGTGATCCGGCCGGCGTCGTCGAGCAGCCCGAGCGCCTGCAGCCCGGCCTCGGCCGCCGCGATGGCGGTGGGCGGGGGAGGGGTGAGCAGCGGGAGGCCCTCACCCCGCGGCGATCCCCACGCCGCGAGCGTCAGCGCCGTCTCGGTGAGGTCGGCCGTCGTGATCTGCGGGGTGACGTGCTCGGGCGCTCGCGACCACGCCGCCTCCTCGACGAGGCGCACGGCCCGCCCCGGGCCGAGGCGGGCGGCGCGGCCGGCTCGCTGCGTCATCGAGGCGCGTGAGGCCTGCACGGTGACCAGGCCCGACATGTCGCGTGCGGCGTCGCGGCGAGGCTCGCGCGAGAGGCAGGCGTCGACGACCAGCCGCACGCCGGGGACGGTGAGCGAGGACTCGGCGAGGTCGGTGGAGACGATGATTCGTGACGAATCACCACGGCCCTCACCGGTCGCGCGGTCCTGCTCGCGCGGAGCGAGGCGGCCGTGCAGCGGCAGGACCTCGGCGCCCGGGACGAGGCCGCGGACCTGCTCGACGACCCGGTCGACCTCGCGGGCGCCGGGGACGAAGACGAGCGTGTCACTCCCTTCGTCATGGTGGTGCGCGGTGGTCCTCGCGACGTGGTCGAGGAACTCGCGGGTCACACCGCGCGCGTCGGTCCGCGGGCCGGGGGCGGGTGCCCAGAGGGTCTCGAGCGGGTGCAGCGCGCCCTCGCTGTCGACGACGGGGGCGTCGCCGAGCAGGCGGGCGATCGCCGGGGCGTCGAGGGTCGCCGACATGGCGACGAGCGGCAGGTCGCGCAGCTGGCGCACCTCGGCGAGCATCCCGAGGAGGAGGTCGGAGTCGAGCCCGCGCTCGTGGACCTCGTCGAGGACGACGGCCGCGGTCCCGCTGAGCTCGGGGTCGGCGAGGAGGCGGCGCACGAGCACGCCGGGAGTCACGAACTCGACCCGGGTGCCGGGCTGCACGTGGCGCTCGCCGCGGACGGTGTACCCGGCGAGCTCACCCAGCGGGGTGCCGGTGAGCTGCGCGAGGCGGCGGGCGGCGGCGCGGACCGTGACCCGGCGCGGCCCGGTCACGACCACCCGACCGTCGACGTGGCTGGCGACGAGCGGTGGCGCCAGGGTCGTCTTGCCCGAGCCCGGCGGTGCCTGGACGACGGCGACCCCGTGGGCGGTCAGGGCGGCCGTGAGCTCCGGCAGCGCGTCGGCGAAGGGGAGGCCGGCGCCGATCCTCGCGAGGTCCCAGATCATCGACGCTCCAGGACGAAGAGCCGCGTCGTCGTGTCGTCTTCGCGGCGCTCGGTCGTCAGGGTCGTGAGCACGGTGGTCTCCTGTGCATCAGCTGGTCGGCGGGCCGGGCCGGCGTGGACCACGGGCGGGGCGACGGGCGAGCTGTCGGACGAAGGCCCGTCGGGTCGGGCTGAGGCGGGTCGTCATGGAGCGAAGGGGGTGGGCCAGGCCGGCGCCGACGAGCACGCCGAGGGCGATGGACGCGACGATGACGAGCACCTCGACGGCCGCGAGCACGCCGGCCGTCGGCGAGGACTCGATCTGGGCGACGGACACCAGGCCGAGGGACCCGGGCACGAGCAGCCAGAAGCTCGGCAGGAAGGCCACGACGCGCGGCACCTGGGGCCGGACGAACTCGATGAGCGTCGCGGTGAGGCTCGCGGCGCAGGCCCCGACGAAGGCACCGACCCAGGGGCCTTCGCCGGCGAGGTTGCCGATCGACTGGGCGACGAAGGTCGCGAGGACCGTGACGAGCAGCGCGGGCACGAGGGAGGGCGGCACCGACTCGAGGAGGGTGATGCCCACCGCGATGAGGACGAGGCCGACGAGGGCCACCCACCAGCCCAGGCCCTCGGGTCGGGCGCCGTCGAGGCTCGACAGCGGGACGCCGAGCACGGCCACCGCGGCGCCGACGCCGAGTGCCGCCAGCAGCATCTGGGTGCCGCCGTAGGCCAGCCGCCCGGTGCCCGCCATCATCGCGCCGGCCGACAGCTCGGTGAGCCCGGTGACGATGAGCGAGCCCGGCAGCAGCACGGCGATGGGCGGCACGAGGGTCCACAGCGGGGCGTCGACGAGCCCGCGCTCGGCGAGGGCGAAGGCGGCGGCCGACGAGGTGAAGGCAGCGAGGAAGGGCAGCAACGGCCCGACGAAGAGGGTCCGGCCGCCGAGCAGGACGAGCCCGGCGACGACCTGGCTGATGACGGCGGCGAAGACGATGGAGGACCACGCGGGGGCAAGCACCAGCGCGATGCCGACCGCCACGAGGAAGGACCCGAGAGGCACCCCGTAGGCGGGGTAACGGTGCGGGCGCTGGCGCAGGACGGACAGCCGCTGGAGGGCCTCGGCGGCAGGGAGGGTCCCGGCCGTCAGCGCGGCGTGCACTGCCGTCACCTCGGCGAGCTGGTCCAGCCGCACGCCGCCGTCGACCGCCTCGAAGGTGGCCGGCTCACCGCTCGCGAGCGTCACCCACAGGCCCGTCGGCGAGGCGGCGACCTCGATGCCGTCATGGCCCAGGGCCGCGGCGGCCTCCCGCACGTCCTCCTCGACCTCGTGCACCGGCATGCCTCCCGCGAGCAGCCCGGAGCCCATCCAGGCGAGCAGGCGTCGAGTCTGCTGGGCCTCGTCCGGCTGGGGCGGGGTCGGGGGCGTCGGCACGACGTCGATCCTCCCACCCGGTGCGCGACCGCTCGTCTGCATTGCCCTAGGGCAGTGCGAGCTTGGTGGCGATGCGCTGGACCGTCAGCCAGGTGCGGGTGGTGATGTCCTTGCCGTGGGTGCGCTCGAGCCACCGCATGAAGTCCGGGGTCTTGCCCGGTTCGCTGTTGTCGATGACCGCGAGGAAGGCTCGGGCCGGCTCGTCGAAGCGGACCAGGCGCATCCGCGGGTCGGGGTCTGCGGGCAGGTCGGCCGGCTGCCCGGCGCCGTCCTTGAGGAAGGTCGCGACGAGGTAGCTGCCGCGGCCGTGCGTCAGCCCGGGGAAGGGGTCGCTGTCGATGAGTGCCTGCAGCTCGCCGAGCTCACGGATGATCGTGCCGCCACCGATGCCGAGGTCAGCGACCAGCGCCTCCTGGATGGTCCGCTCGAGCCGCGGCACATCGGTCTGCTCGCTGCGGAAGAGGATGTTGCCGCTCGCCAGGACCGACTCCACCCGCTCGTGGCCGAGCCCCTCGATCACCCCGCGCAGCTGGACATTGCTGTTGTTGGGCAGGGCCGGGGCGATCCCGCGCAGGAGCGCGACGTAGCGGTTCACGGCCGCAGGTGGGACGCGCCGTTGAGGTCGAGCGTCGCCCCGGAGGCCCAGACCGCCTCGGGGGAGGCGAGCCACAGCACCGCCGAGGCCACCTCCTCGGGACGACCGACCCGACCGAAGGGGGAGCCCGCCCGGATCTCGTCGCCGGCCGGGGAGGCGAGCTTGTCGGCGACCCGCTCGGTCTCGATGAACCCGGGAGCGACGGTCGCCACGGCGATGCCGTGAGGGGCCAGCGCGACAGCGAGGGATGCGTCCATGGCGTGCAGCGCCGCCTTGCTCGCGGCATAGGCCGGGAAGTCCGGCTCGCCCTTGTGCACCCCGCGGGTCCCGATGCTGATGACCCGGCCCGGCAGCCCGAGCTCGACCAGTCGGCGGGTCATCGCATGGGTGACCAGCGACGGCCCGAGGGTGTTGACCCGCAGGTACGTCTCCCAATGGCGTTGCCACGTCGCGGAGTCCGTGGTGGCCGGAGGATGGGCCAGCGCGGTGCTCGTGGCGATGCCGGCGTTGTTGACGAGCACGGTGACGGGCTCGCCGAGCGCCTCCTCCGCGTCCGACGGCAACCGCGCCGCCTGGTCCGCGTCGCCGAGGTCGGCGACGACGAGGGCGTGGCCGGTCCCCGGGAGGGCAGCGAGCGTGCCCCTCCCCTTCGAGGCTCCTCCGTCGCTCCTCAGGACACCGCCTTCGTCCACCGCGGAGCGCACGTGGACCGCCACGCGATCGCCCTGCTGCGCGAAGGCCATGGCGACGGCGCGGCCGATGCCGCGCGCGGCGCCGGTGACGAGGACGGCGCGGGGGCCGGGTGCGGGAGCCATGACCCCAGTCTGCTCGCTCGCGATTGCCTCTGCGGGCCGCGGGTATGGAGAGGGACCCGAGCGAGAGGAGTGGGTCATGCGTGACCGGACGGACGAGGGCCGCGACGGCGGGCAGGTCTCCGAGACCAACAACCTGCGCGAGAGCGACCAGGACGAGGCCTACCAGCAGAGCGAGGGCGTCCCGCCCGGTGATGTGGCCGACCAGGAGGACCAGAGCGTCGCCGAGGCCAGGATCTCGCCGGAGGAGGGCGACGTCGAGGAGTCCGTCGAGCACAGCCTCGGCGAGGAGTCGCCGTGAGCGCCCCGCTGCCCAGGGCCCGCGGCCCGCTCAGCGAGCTCGTCCTGGCGATGCTGCGCGGCGAGGCGCACTCGCTCGCACCCCTGCGCACCGGCGACGACGTGATCCTGGACGAGGACGCCCAGCTGGCGCTGTGGCTGCTGCTCGAGCTGCACCACCGCGGGCTCCGAGGGGTCGACCCGGAGCTCGAGTGGGACCCGCAGGTCATCCGGGTGCGGCGTGAGCTCGAGGAGGCGCACCTCGCGGCGCTCCGCGAGCTGGTCCGTGACCGGCTGGCGCTCGTCGACCCGGACGAGGACCTGGCCCGGCAGATCGCCACGCTGCTCGCGCAGGACGACGGCCCGTCGGTCGCGGACTTCCTGGCTCGCCGGGCCGACGAGGAGCAGTTCCGCGACTTCCTGCGCCAGCGCAGCATCTACCACCTCAAGGAGTCAGATCCGCAGGCCTTCGTCGTACCGCGGCTCGACGGGCCGGCCAAGGTGGCGCTCGCCGAGCTCCAGTACGACGAGTTCGGGGCTGGCCGCCCTGCCGGGCTGCACTCGCTGCTCTTCGCGCAGGCCCTGCAGGCCTGCGGCCTGGACCCGTCCTACGGGGCCCATCTCGATCAGGCCCGGGCGAGCACCCTCGCGGTGAGCACGACGATGTCGATCTTCGGGCTGCATCGTCGCTGGCGGGGCGCGGCGATGGGCCACCTCGCTGCCTTCGAGTCGACGAGCTCGGTGCCCTGCCGGCGGATCGCCGCCGGCGCGCGCCGGCTCGGGCTGCCCGACGCCGTCGCCGCCTACTACGACGAGCACGTCGAGGCGGACGCGGTGCACGAGCAGCTGGCGGTGCACGGAATCTGCGTCCCGATGGTCGCGGCCGAGCCCGAGCTGCGCGCGGACGTCCTGCTGGGCGTCGCCGCCTGCCTCGAGCTCGACGCGCTCGCCGGTCGGGAGCAGCTGGACCTCTGGCAGGCCGGCGCGGCCGAGCAGGTGCCGGCATGAGACCTCCCGCGCGGCCCGAGGTGTCCGTGCAGCTGTGCCCGGGTGGTCCCGTGCTCGTCCGGGGTGCCGACGTCGTGCGCGACGCGGGCGGGGCGGAGCACGAGGTCACCAGGCCGGTCGTGGCCGTCTGCGCCTGCGGCATGAGCGGGCGGGCCCCGTGGTGCGACGGCACCCACAAGGTCGTCGCGGCGAAGGGAGCGGGCTGATGGCGCGCTCCGTGTTCACCTTCGCCGGCCTGCACCTCGAGACCGACGACCGGCTCCTGACGCCGAGGGCGTGGACGCAGGAGCAGTCCGCGTGGGCCGCCGACCTGCTGCCGCAGCTGCCGGAGGGCCCGGTGCTCGAGCTGTGCGCGGGGGCGGGACACATCGGTCTCGCCGCCCTGCGCCAGAGCGGGCGTCGGCTCGTCGCCGTCGACCGCGAGACGGTGGCCGCGGACATGATCCGCGACAACGCGGAGCGGCTCGGCATGGCGTCTCGCGTCGAGGTCCGATGCGGGGAGCTCTCCCGGGTGGTGGACCAGGACGAGTGCTTCGCCCTGGTCATCGCCGACCCGCCGTGGGTGCCCACGTCCGGCATCGGCCGGTTCCCCGAGGACCCGCGCGGCGCGATCGACGGCGGGGACGACGGGCTCACCGTCGCCCGGCAGTGCGTCGAGGTCATCGCGCAGCATCTCCTGCCGTGGGGTGCCGCGCTGCTGCAGCTGGGCACGCTCGAGCAGGTGGGCGCACTGGACCTGCCGGCAGGTCTGGTCGTGGTCGAGGTGCGGGAGTACCCACGTGGCGTGCTGGCGCGACTGGTGCCGGCCGGTGCTGATCAGGTCAGCTGCGCGGCAGGACCATCGCGATGACGTCGGGGGAGTCGTCGTGCAGCCAGCTGGGGCGGGTCGTCCCGACCTCGAGCCACCCGGTGCGCCGGTAGAGGCCGGCCGCCCCGCCGGTCGGGACGACGTCGAGGCACGGTGCCAGGTCGCGGTTCTCGAGGTCGTCGAGGGCAGCGCGCATGAGGGCGGCGCCGACACCCTGGCCGCGCACGTGCGTCGCGGTGAAGTACACCCCGACCTCACCGAGCCGCTCCGCCGGCAGGCCGTGGCCGGCCGCCCACAGTCGAGCCAGCTCCGGCTCGCGGCTCACCGCGGGGTCGAGCACCGGCAGGGTGGCGACGTGCCCGACCGGCACGCCGTCGAGCTCGGCCGTCCACGTGGCGAGCGCCCCGGCACGCGCGACGAAGTCCTCCGGCGCCATGGGCAGCGGGTCACGGTGCGGGTAGCCGGACTGGCTCTGCTGCTCGACGAGGGCACGGCCCAGGGCCGGTAGGTCGGTGTCGACACGGGGACGGATGGTGAGACTCACCCGCTCATCATCGCCGACGGCGGGTCCTGACCGGGCGGGCCCGGTGGACGCCCCACCAGAGCGTGAGCTCGTGCGCTGAGCGGGCGCGCGACCGGACGTCAGCGGCGCAGCACCTCGGCGGCCATCGCCAGTCCGGCCTCGCGCTCGGGCTGGATGATCCGGGCGACTCCCAGCCGGGTGAGCGCCTCGACGTGCTGGCGCGAGCCCGCCTTGGCCCACACCTCGCGCACCTGGAGCTCGGCGAGGGCCGTGGCGATCATCAGGGAGGGGGCGACGCTCGTCATGCCGAGCACGACCAGCGTGTCGGGCCGGATGTCGAGCTGGCGCAGGGTCTCCTCGTCGTGGGCCTCGGCGACCGCGAGGTGCTCGATGTCCTCGGCGAGCGAGCTCACCACGGCCTCGTCGGCGTCGACGCCGAGCACGCGTCGCCCCTCCTCGACCAGGCGCAGGGCGAGGGTCGAGCCGAACCGGCCCAGCCCGATGACGGCGACGTCGTACCTAGCCAACGAGGACCCTCTCCTCCGGGACCTCGTAGCGTCGAGGTCGGTTGCGCAGCGCCAGGGCGGCGCCCAGCGTGATCGGCCCGATGCGGCCGAGGAACATCATGACGACGAGGATGACCTGCCCCGCAGCGGGGATGTCCGCGGTGATCCCCGTCGACATGCCGACGGTGGCGAAGGCCGAGATCACCTCGAAGAGCACGACGTCGAGGCGGAAGGGGGTGAGTACCATGAGTGCGCCCGTCGCCGCCACGACCATGCCGGTCGCCAGCAGCGCGACGGTGAGGGCCTGGCGCATGTTGGCAGGGGAGAGGCGTCGGTTGAGGACCCGGACGGTGGGTTCACCGCGCAGCTCGGCCCAGATGACGAAGCCCAGGATGGCGAAGGTCGCCACCTTGACGCCGCCAGCGGTGCCTGCGCTGCCGCCACCGATGAACATCAGGCCGTCGAGCAGCAGCAGGCTCTCCTGGCGGAGGGCGCCGATGTCGACGCTGTTGAAGCCCGCGGTGCGGGCGACGACCGACTGGAAGGTCGCCGCGAGGATCTTGCCACCCGTCCCCATCGGCCCGAGCGTGCTCTTGTTGTCCCACTCGAAGGCGGCGAAGAGCACGGTGCCGGCGACCCAGAGGACGACCGAGCCCCAGATGGTGATGGTCGCGTGGACCGTCCAGCGGGCGTAGGGGCGGCGCCAGTGCCGCAGCAGCTCCCACCAGACGGGGAAACCGAGGCCGCCGATCATGACCGACAGCATGAGGGGCACGGACATCCACGGGTCCTCGGCCCACTGCACCGCGCTGTCGGGCAGCAGCCCGAAGCCGGCGTTGTTGAAGGCCGAGATCGCGTGGAAGACGCCCGAGTAGACGGCCGACCCCCAGTCGGAGTGGTAGGCCACCCGCAGCCGCACGATGAGGACGAGGGCCATGACAAGCTCGACGGCCAGGGTGAAGCGCACGACGCCGAGGAGCACCTGGCCCGGGGTGCGGTCGGCGATCGAGCGGGCCTCCGCGCCCGTCAGCACCTCGGCCGAGGCGGTGAGCCGGCGTCCGACGAGCATCACGAGGAGCGTCGCGACCGACATGATCCCGAGGCCGCCGACCTGGATCAGCCCGAGGATGACCAGCTCGCCGAAGGTCGACCAGTGGCCACCCGTGTCGACGGTGACCAGGCCGGTGACGCAGGTGGCGGAGGTCGCGGTGAAGAGCGCGGTGAGCGGGTCGGTTGCCTCGCGCGACTGCGAGGCGAAGGGAGTCATCAGCACCAGCGTGCCCAGCAGGATGGTGCTGGCGAACCCGAGCATGACCGTCCGTGACGGGTTTGCCACGAGGCGGTTGAGGAGGTGCGCGCTCGCCGAGTCCTGACCCACGGGGTGGGACGCTACTCCGATCTCGGCCCGTCGGCCTGGCCGCGACCAGGCGGGCGAAGGGAGGGTCGTCAGTCGTCGAGCAGGCCCGCCGCCCGGGCGGGCTCGGCGTAGGCCAGGGCGAGGGACTGCACCGTCTCGTGAGCGTTGAGTCCGCTGGGGTTGGGGACGACCCACAGCCGGGCCCCCTCGAAGCCTTCGGCCTGCTCGCCGACCCGCGCCGAGCGCGCACCGAAGGCGCTCCGGTAGGCGGTGATCCCTGCCACGGCCACCACCGTCGGTCGGGCCCCGCGCACGGTGGCCCGCAGACGCTCGCCGCCCTCGCGCAGCTCCGCGGGCGTCAGCTCGTCGGCGCGGGCCGTCGCCCGCCGCACGATGTTGGTGACGCCGATGCCCCGGGCCCGCAGGTCGGACCGGTCCTCGTCGGTCATGCCCGCCGACGGGTCGATCCGCCGCTCGATGATCCCCGCCCGGAGCAGGGCGGGGTAGAAGCGGTTGCCGGGGTGGGCGAAGTGGGTCTGGGTCGCGGCGGTCCACAGCCCGGGGTTGATGCCGACGAAGAGCAGCCGCAGGACCTGCCCCCGCTCAGGGAGCAGGTCCGGCACCTCGGCGTCCCGGAAGGACTCGAGCTCGGCGCGGGTGGGTGTGCTTCGGGTGTCCGCCATGGCCACACGCTACGACGCCGGCGGGTCCACATCGCCAGGTCAGAGGTCGCGGTGACGTCGGCGGATCCGCCGCAGCAGCCGCCGCTGGAGCTCGAGCTCGCGCGCGATGAGCACCCCGTAGCCGAGGGTGTCCTCTCCCTTCGCCCGGGCCTGCTCGGCGCTGCGCAGCAGACGGTCCGTGAGGAGCACGGAGTCCCGGTGCTTGCCGAGGGCGGTCTGGAGCCGCTCCACGTCGCGCAGCGCGGCACCCACTGAGTGACCGAGCGGCAGGCCGGTGGCGTCCTCGACGGCCGCCACGGCGTAGCGCACCCGCTTGGCCTCCTTGCGCAGCTCGTGCAGCCGCAGGACCCGGCCCTCCGCCCCCCGGCGCCCGAGGAGGTCAGCGACGTCGTCGCGCACGTCGCGCATCCGCTCCAGGGCGAAGGGGGTCAACGTCGCCGCCGCGTCCGCGTGATCCGCCGAGGTGAGCCCCCGGGCCAGGGGAGGGTGCTGGGCATACCGGGCCACCCGGTCGAGGTCCTCGGCGTGGTCAGGTGTCGCGAGGTGACGGAGGAGCTCGGTGCGGGCCTTGGCGTGCCTGCGCCCGGCGGTGCGGCGCAGCCGCGCGACCACCGGGGTGCTGACGAGCTCGGCGGCGGGGGCCGGCAGGGCGTCGAGTCGCTGCTCCAGCAGCTCGCGCAGCACCTCGGCATCCCGCGTGACCGACAGGTGCCGACCGAGCTCGCGGAGGGTGTCGGCCACCTCCCGGCGAGGCGCCTCCGCGAGCAGCGGGGCGTAGACCTGGAGCACCGAGCGCAGCCGCCGGGCGGACACGCGCATCTGGTGGACGGAGTCGGGGGCGTCCTCGCGCACCAACGCGTCCCGGGCGCGGAGGGAGTCAGCCTCCGCCCCGGTCGTCCGCGCCAACGCGGAGCCGAGGTCCATGACCATCACCTCACCGTAGACGCGGCGACCCGTCAGGGCGAGGGGTGGCCGAGGGTGATCGGGCCCGGCGACGAGCTCCCCCTCGGAGCTGGCGCGTACACCCGAGGCGGCCGCGGCGATGTGGGTCGACAGCGTGGACCTCGTCGGGTCATGAGTGTCGTGAGGCCGACGCCGCCGGTCGCCGTCGGCACACTCACGACGGAGCCCTCGCCCACGTCATGCATCTTCTGGTGAGATGGATCCATGGCCAAGCAGCATCGCAACCGCAAGCAGCGCGGTCCGCACCGCACCGCAACCCGGCCCAGTCGCGGGCAGTCATCGCCTCGACGGGAGCCCGCGGAGCTCGGGCCGCTCATCGGTCCCTTGCGTCAGGGGCTCCGGGCAGCCGATCCGACGGCGTTCTGGGTCACCGCCGCCCCCATCGTGACCGTGCTGGAGGAGCCCGGCGAGCTGAGCGCCCAGTTGCCCGACGGTGTCGATCTGCTGCAGAGCTTCATCGACGTCGACGTCGCCGAGACGACCGCGCTCCTCCACATGGTTGCAGCGATGAGCCGGGACGATCTGTTGCGTGGCCGCTCCCGGCGCGCCCTCACGTCCCGGCGCCAGCCCATCCCACCGGAGGTCACCGGGCTGAGCCAGGCGAGGGTCACGGGGACTCAGGTGTTCGGCGATGGGGGCGGTGACAACCATCTGGTGGAGCTGACCCTGCCGGGCGGCGTGCGGGCGACCCTGCTTGCCTATGTCGCCAGATTCCCCCACCTGTACCTCAAGGACGCCTTCGTCATGGGTGAGCGGCTGGACCAGGTGCAGGAGCGCTACACGCAGATCCTGGCGGTCGAGGGGTATGACTTCGCCGACGCTGTACGGACGCTCGATCCGGCGCAGACGCGCGCGTCCCTGGAGCACGCTCTCGCCGGCATCCGTCCCGACGTGGCCAAGAAGCCGGAGGAAGGCGACCAGTGGCCGATGCTGCGGCCCTTCGTCGAGTTCGTGCTGTCGCTGCTGCCCGAGGGCGGCGAAGGGTATGACCAGCGCGGGTGGCTCGTCGGCCAGGGCCCGGGGGCACTGCGTGCGGGCGGCCTCGGGGGCTTCGGGGCCGACTGGGACGACTGGGACGACGACGATTCGATTCCATGGGATGAGGCCGCTGAGTTCGCACTCGACGACGAGTTCGACTGGGGCGAGGATCCGCCGTGGATCGATGAGGACGGCACGGATCTGGCGGAGCTCTTCCTGTCGTCACCGCAGGCAGCCGACCTCGAGCAGGGCTCCCGGGCCGCCATGCTGGTGCGCTACCTCATGGTCCTCTCCGCGGATCTCACCGACGATCCCTTGGTCTGGGATCCTGACGTGGTGCGAGGGGTGCTCGAAGACGTCCTACCGACGGACCCGCTCATCCCGCCGGAGATGGTGGACGAGGTCACCGTGGTGCTTCCGGCGCTGGTGGCTTGGGCGCACCACATCACCGAGGTCGATCCGGACCTGACGGAGGCCGTCAGGTTGATGATGACGCCCCTGTTGACCGAGCTGCCGAGCCGGCGGTCCGATCCCCTGGCGCGCGTGATGCGGTCGGAGGCGCTGGTCGATATCGCGCTGAGCAGCGGCGACGCCGGCGTGTTTGAGCTGGCCCTGCTCGCCCAGCGCGTCGGCGGGAACACGGAGCTGCAGGACCTGGACTCGGAGCCGCTCCCGCTCGAGCAGCTCGATCTCGATGCGGCCCCGGACGATGTGATCGAGCAGATGCAGGAGATCGATGCCGCCCTCGTCGCGGGTCTCGAGCGAGTGGGAGGCGGACAGCTGGATCTGGGCGATGCCGTCCTGGACGTCGAGTTCCGCACCGCGTGCCGCCGGTTCCTGACGCAGGTCGCCACCAGGGATGCGAGTGCACTGCGGCGTCGCGCGAGCGCCCGGACCACTGCTGTGGCCGTCGCGTGGATCGTCGGTCGCGGCAATGAGCTGGTCGGCCACCTCCCAGCGCCGGTGCGCACGGGCGAGTTGTTGCGCGCCTTCGGCGTCAAGAGCACACCCAGCTCCCGGGCCGGGACCCTGATGCGGGCTGCGGTGCTCCCGCAAGACCATCTGGGCGTCTCTCTTGGTAGCCCCGATCTGCTGGTGGGATCCGCTCGAGCGGCGATCATGGGGCACAGGGACCGTCTGCTGGAGGACCAGCCGGACGCGTAGCGGGTCATGGCTGATGACGTACACATTGACGGTGGCCGGGCTGGTCCCAGTCGACGCCGCCGTTGCGTGCGCGTGGCCCTGCGTGGTTACGAGGCAGACTGTGCCGATGCGACGATTCGAAGAGCTGGCCTGGAGCGAGACCCCACGAGGTGAGATCAGCCTGCGCCGCAGGGTCGAGCCGACGCTCGAGGTCGACGTCTACGAGGTCAAGCTCGGCGACGAGTTCCTCATGTCGAGCCTCTTCACCGTGGCCGAGATCGAGCTGGCGCGCCTCGGCCTGGCGCAGGCGAAGGGGGAGTCCCTCGACGTCGTCGTCGGCGGCCTCGGGCTCGGGTGCACCGCGCGTGCCGCGCTCGAGGACGGCCGGGTGCGCTCGATGATCGTCGTCGACGCCATGCCCGAGGTCATCGACTGGCACGAGCGAGAGCTGCTGCCGGACGCCCCGGCCGTGGTGCGGGACGAGCGCACGCGGCTGCTCCTGGCGAACTTCTTCGAGCTCGCGGGCTCGTCCGAGGGCTTCGACCCGCAGGCTCCGGGCCGCACCTTCGACGCGGTGCTGCTCGACATCGACCACACGCCGCACCACCTGCTGCACCCCGACCACGCCCCCTTCTACTCCGTGGACGGGCTGCGGCGGCTCAAGGCGCACCTGCGCACCGACGGCGTCTTCGCGCTGTGGTCCGACGACCCGCCGGACGAGGACTTCATGACCCTGCTGCGGCAGGTCTTCGGCCAGGTGGACGCGCACGTGGTGACCTTCGCCAACTTCCTCACCGGCGGTGAGTCGAGCAACACCGTCTACGTCTCGGTCTGATGGTCGCGGTGCGTCAGGCGGTCTTCGAGGACGCCGAGGCCCTTGCCCGGATCGACCTGGTGACGTGGACGAGCGAGACCTCTCCGGTGCCCGCGCCTCAGGTCGACACCTACGACTTCTTCGACGAGCGCACCTCTCCCGCAGACGTACTCGTCGCAGAGGTGGGCGGGACCGTCGTCGGCTACGTCAAGCTGCGCAGCGTCCTGCATCCTCCGTCGCGGTCGCACGTCATGGAGATCAACGGCCTGGCCGTCGACCCCTCCCACCAGCGCGAAGGGGTGGCCCCCCACCTCGTCGAGGCGGCCGTGGAGGAGTCCGCGCGCCGAGGGGCACTCAAGGTCTCGCTGCGCGTCCTCGGGCCCAATGCCCGGGCGCGGCGCCTGTACGAGAGGTGCGGCTTCGTCGTCGAGGGTGTCCTGCGTGGGGAGTTCGTGCTCGACGGCCGCCCCGTGGACGACGTCTTCATGGCGCGGCGGCTCGACGACGGTGACCGCGACATCTGGGGCATCACCACGCACGACTGGTCCGTGGATGTCGACGTCGAGCACCTGGCCAAGGCGCGGCAGGCGGCAGAGTCGCTCGGTGATGCGATGGCCCTGCACCTCGTGCTGGAGGTGCTCGCCTACGCGGACGACGAGGCGGAGGCCGCCGGGCGTCGCGGGTGCGTGCGCGTGGTCGTGCGCGGTGACGAGATCCAGGTGGCCGACGACGGTCGTGGGACGGACACCCGGCGCGACGCCGAGGGCAGGGTCGTGCGCAAGCCGATCATGGCCACCCGGGACGTGCGGTTCTTCGACGAGGAGGATCCCGTGCTCCTGCCGGACGGGCTGCCTCGGCGAGGGATGAGCACCGTGTCGGCGGCGAGCCCCTCCCTCCTGCACGACAACTGGCGAACCTCTGGGGCTTGGTCCCAGGAGTACAGATTCGGAACCCCGCAGGCGGAGCTGCGGGAGCTCCCTCCGACCGGCCGCACCGGGACCACCGTCACCGTGCGGCTCCCTTCGCCGGTCGACCTTGATCTGACGCAGCTGGCGGTTCTCGTCAGAGGCTTCGCCCACGTGGACGTCGAGGTGAGTGGCGGGCGTGGCGCTGACGGCGCACCCCCCACTCCTGATCGGCGGTAGGGGTACCGGCCCGCAGCGTCGGCCTGGTGCTGGATCAGTGGCGGACAGCCACCGTCAGCAGCACGGCGGAGTCCTCGATCGCCTCGAGAGCATGCCGAGCGTCGGGGATCGGCATCAGGTCGCCGAGCGTGCCCGTCGACCTGCTGTCGCCTGCGACCAGCGCAACGTGACCGTGCAGGACCTGGAGTGTCGCCTCGCCCGGGCTCTCGTGCTCGTCCAGGGTCGATCCGGCGCGGAGCGCGATGAGCGTCTGGCGAAGGCTGCGCTCGTGCCCCCCGTAGATCGTGTGGGCGCTGCGGCCGCTCGATGCGGTCGACGCGATCTCCAGGTGCTCCTGCACCAGTGCGGTCAGGGACTCTTTGTTCATGGGTTCCTCTTCCTGCGTGGGTATGTCCTCGATGCGCACACGTCAGCCCACCCGGTCCCAGCCACGCCGTGGCCGGTGGCTGCCGAGCCGGCTGTCATCCCGACTGCGGTAGACGATGTACGGACGGGTGAGGTAGCCGAGCGGTGCGCTGAAGACGTGGACCAGTCGGGTGAAGGGCCACAGCGCAAACAGCCCGAAGGCGACCAGGGCGTGCAGCTGGAACCCGAGCGGTGCGTCGCCCATGAGTGCTGCATCGGGCTGGAAGGCCAGGAAGGATCGGTACCAGACGGACACCCCTTCGCGATAGTTGTACTCGCCGCCGATCGTCAGGATCGACCCGGCGATGGTGTTCCACATGCCCAGCACGATCACGACGGCGAGGAAGGCGTACATCACCTTGTCCATCACCGTGGTCGCCGAGAAGACCGGGCCGACGGTGCGTCGTCGGTAGATCAGGATGAGCATGCCGACCACCGTCGCCACTCCGGCCAGGAGGCCGCCCCCGACGGCCACCACGTGGTACGCGCGGTAGCTGATGCCGAGCCAGTCCGTCCAGGACTGCGGCACGAGCAGGCCGATGATGTGGCCAGCAACGACTCCGAGCATCCCGAAGTGGAACAACGGACTCCCGATCCGCAGCAGGCGGTTCTCGTAGAGCTGGGACGACCTGGTGGTCCACCCGAACTTGTCGTATCGGTAGCGCCACACGTGGCCGACCACGAAGGTCGCCAGGCAGAGATACGGGACGATGACGAAGAGGAACTCGTTCATGTGCGGGCTCCTGGGAACGATGGCATGGGCAGCTGGATGGGTGATGGGGCGGTGGCCGCGCCCGGGCTGAACTGCGGGCTGGCGAAGGGGGCGAGCCCGACCTCTTCCTCGGGTGGCCCCTCGGCCGCGAGACGCCGGACTGCGTCCCGCTCCTCGCCGCGAAGCGGCGGCAAGGTCGCAGTCACCGCGTCGAGCAGACTCGCCCAGGGCGAAGACAGGTCCCTCAGCGAGATGCGCAGGAGCTCCAGTCCCGCTCGATGGTCGAGCATGAGGTCGCGGCCGAGGCCCTGGTCGACGGTGGCGGCGAACTCGAGCACCACGCAGAGGTGGTCGGGCAGCTCTGCGTCGTCGAGCTCGAAGCCGGCACCCAGGAAGATCTGCTTGAAGCGCAGCAACGCCATCCCTCGCTTGCGGGTGTCCCCGTGGGCGAAGTAGGTCAGGAAGAGGTTGCACCGTCGTCTGGTGTCAAAGGTCTCGACGTAGTCGGCCTGAAGCTCGGGGAGCGGCGTGGCCTCGAGATGGTCGAGGTAGGCGCGGATGGAGTCACCGATGGTGAGGGGCACACCGTGGGACGCCGCCCTGAGCACGTCTGCTCGATCGAGCAGGTCCTGGTCCGGGTAGTCCAGGAGGAGCGAGACCGACTGCCACACGATGGTGAGCTGGTCGGGGGGCAGAGAGGGGCCCGTGCGTCGTGTGCTCATGTGTCGGAGCCCTTCGGGGGGAACATCCCAGGAGGTGATCCCTTGCCATCCCAGTTGAGGAGGTTGACGCGGCTGCGCTTGTTCTCGGGACCGGAGAGGGAGTCGGATGTCTGCCGGTCCTGCAGCATCTCGAAGTTCTCGACCGCGATCGGTGTCGGCGTGCCGGAGCCTTCTCCGAAGAGGTCGTGCTGCCCACCGCCGTACTCGGAGACGGAGCACTCCGTGGACAGCTCTTCCAGGGAGTGGGCCTGCTCGGCGTGCGCGGACGGGATGACGTAACGCTCGTCGTACTTCGCGATCGCGAGGAGACGGTACATGTCGTACATCTCCTCCTCGCCCATCCCGACGGCGGCAGGGATCGAGGCGTCGGGATCGCGTCCCATGTTGATGTCGCGCATGTAGCTGCGCATCGCTGCGAGCTTCTTGAGCACGGCGTCGACGGGTGCGACGTCGCCGGCGGTGAAGAGCTCGGCGAGGTACTCGACGGGGATCCGCAGGGCGTCGATCGCGGCGAAGAGGTTGCCCTTGTCCTCGGCGTCCTCCCCGGTCTCGGCGACGACGTCCACGACCGGTGAGAGCGGCGGGATGTACCAGACCATGGGCATGGTGCGGTACTCCGGGTGCAGTGGTAGCGCGACCTTGAAGGTGTTGATCAGCGCGTAGATGGGGGAGCGCTGGGCAGCGTCGATCCAGTCACGGGCGATGCCCGCAGCCTCGGCCTCGCGGATCACCTCCGGGTCGAAGGGGTCGAGGAAGACGTCGCGCTGGGCCTCGTAGAGGCCCGTGTCGTCGGTCGTCGAGGCCGCTGCGAGGACCTTGTCGGCGTCGTAGAGCATCAGGCCGATGTAGCGCAGTCTGCCCACGCAGGTCTCTGCGCAGACCGTGGGGAGACCGACCTCGATGCGTGGGAAGCAGAATGTGCACTTCTCGGCCTTGCCCGTGCGGTGGTTGAAGTAGACCTTCTTGTAGGGGCAGCCCGAGACGCACTTGCGCCAGCCACGGCACTTGTCCTGGTCGACCAGGACGATGCCGTCCTCCTCGCGCTTGTAGATCGCGCCGCTGGGGCACGATGCCGCGCACGAGGGGTTCAGGCAGTGCTCACAGATCCGCGGCAGGTAGAACATGAAGGTCTGCTCGAACTCGAACTTCACCTTGTCGGCGATCTTCTTGAGCATGGGATCGCGATGCGCCGTGGCGGTGGAGCCACCGAGGTCGTCGTCCCAGTTCGCGGACCACTCGATCTTCATGTTCTTGCCGCTGATCAACGACTTGGGCCGCGCCACCGGGGTGTGCTCCTGGGCCGGCGCGTCCGTCAGGGTGGAGTAGTCGTAGGTCCACGGCTCGTAGTACTCGTCGATGGAGGGCAGCTTGGGGTTGGAGAAGATCGTCATCAGGTTCTTCAGACGTCCGCCGGCCTTGAGCTTCAGGCGGCCGTTCTTGGCGATGTCCCACCCGCCCTTCCACTTGTCCTGGTCCTCGTAGGTGCGCGGGTAGCCGAGCCCCGGACGGGTCTCGACGTTGTTGAACCAGATGTACTCGGTGCCCGAGCGGTTGGTCCACGCCTGCTTGCAGGTGACCGAGCACGTGTGGCACCCGATGCACTTGTCGAGGTTCATGACCATCGCCATCTGTGCCATGACCTTCATCAGTACGTCACGTCCTGACTGCGCTTGCGGATGATCGTGACCTCGTCACGTTGGTTACCGGTGGGGCCGAGATAGTTGAAGGCGAAGGTCAGCTGGGCATAGCCCCCGATCAGGTGGGACGGCTTCACGAGCAGCCGCGTCAGGGAGTTGTGGATGCCGCCGCGCTTGCCTGACGTCTCGGCGAGCGGTACGTCGATCAGCCGGTCCTGTGCGTGGTACATGTACACCGTTCCTTCGGGCATGCGGTGGGAGACGATCGCCCTGGCCACGACGACGCCGTTGCGGTTGACCGCCTCGATCCAGTCGTTGTCCTTGATGCCGACCTTGGCGGCGTCCCGGTCGCTCATCCAGATGTTCTGGCCACCGCGTGACAGCGAGAGCATGAAGAGGTTGTCCTGGTACTCCGAGTGGATCGACCACTTGTTGTGCGGCGTCAGGTAGCGCACGGTCAGCCCCTCGACCTGTCCGGCCGAACCGTCGGACACGGTGCCCAGGGCGGGCTCGGCGAACAGCGCCGCCATGTTCAACGGGGGTCGGTAGACAGGCAGGCCTTCGCCGAGCTCGGTCATCCAGTCGTGGTCCAGGTAGAAGTGCATCCGCCCGGTCAGGGTGTGCCAAGGCTTCTTGCGCTCGACGTTGATGGTGAAGGGGGAGTATCGCCGCCCGCCCGTCTCCGAGCCCGACCACTCCGGTGAGGTGATGACGGGGACAGGGGGCCCCTGGGTGTCGGCGAAGGTGATCTGCTTGCCCTCGTGCTCCTCGGCCAGGTCGGCGAGTTGTACGCCGGTGCGCTTCTCAAGGGTCTTGAACCCCTGGGTCGCCAGGTGCCCGTTGGTGGTCCCGGACAAGGCGAGGATCGCCTCGCAGACGTTGACGTCCTTCTTCAGGGACGGTCGGCCGTCGGCCACGCCGCCGCGTACGGCACCGTTCTTGGCCCGGAGGTACTCGACCTGCTCGCCCAGCTCGAAGGTGACTCCCTTGGTGGTGGCGCCGAGGGAGTCCACCAGCGGACCGAGCGCGTTCATCTTCTCGGCGACGGCGCCGTAGTCCCTCTCGACCTCGACCAGCTTGGGCATGGTGACCCCGGGGATGGGCTCGCACTCACCCTTCTTCCAGTCGCGGACGACGCCGTGCGGGTTGGCCATCGCATCCGGGGTGTCGTGGGTGAGCGGCACCGCCACCACGTCCTTGCGGACACCGAGGTGGGTGGCGGCGAGCTCGCTGAAGGTCTCGGCGATCGTCTGCCAGGCATCCCAGTCGGTGCGGGTCTGCCACGGCGGTGCGATGGCGGGGTTGAAGGAGTGCACGAAGGGATGCATGTCGGTGGTGTTGAGGTCGTGCTTCTCGTACCAGGTCGCTGCGGGGAGGACGACGTCGGAGAAGATCGTCGTGCTCGTCTGGCGGAAGTCGATCGTCATCAGCAGGTCGAGCTTGCCCTCGGGTGCCTCGTCGCGCCAGGTCACGTCGACTGGTCGCTGCCCCTCGGGTGTCTCGGTCGCTCGGACGGAGGAGTCGGTGCCGAGCAGGTGCTTGAGGAAGTACTCGTTGCCCTTGCCGGACGAGCCGAGCAGGTTGGCTCGCCAGATCGACAGGATCCTCGGATAGTTCTTCGGTGCGTCCGGGTCCTCTCCGGCGAAGTCCAGATCGCCGGACTTGAGCTGGTCGACGACGTACTCGCCGATCGGTGTGCCCGCAGCCGCAGCGTCGTCGCTGAGGTCGAGCGGGTTGCGGTCGAAGGTGGGGTAGGACGGCATCCAGCCCATCCGGGCGCTCTGGGCCAGGACGTCAGCGGTGGACTTGCCTGCGAGCTGCCCCTTGCCGGTCGTGGCGGAAAGAGTGTCGGCACCGAACTGGTCGTAGCGGAACTGGTTGGTGTGCAGGTACCAGTACGCGGTCTGGATCATGTTGCGCGGCGGGCGGTTCCAGTCGAGAGCGTTGGCGATCTGGGTGTAGCCGGTGATCGGACGGACCTTCTCCTGACCGACGTAGTGGGCCCAGCCACCACCGTTGACGCCCTGGCAGCCGGTGAGGTTCGTGAGGGTGAGGAACGCCCGATAGATCGTGTCGGAGTGGAACCAGTGGTTGGTGCCCGCGCCCATGACGATCATCGAACGCCCCTTGGACTCCTCGGCGTTCTGGGCGAACTCGCGACCGATCCGGGCGGCGGTGGCAGCCGGGACACCGGTGATGGCCTCCTGCCACGCCGGGGTGTAGGGCGACTCTGCGTCGTCGTAACCCTCGTTGTCGCCGGTCGGCCACAGCCCGGGCAACGGCTCTCCCCGGTGCGCTCGGCCGACGCCGTACTGCGCCATGAGCAGATCGAAGACCGTGGTGACGAGGTGCCCGTCCACGCGGCGGACGGGGACCCCTCGGGGTAGGTCGGTGGACGCTCCGTCAGGAGTGTCGAAACGCGGCATGCGCACGATGACTGATTCGGTCGCCGTCTCGAGAAGGGAGAGGAGCGGGTCGACCTCTCCGAGGTCAAGGTTCCAGCTGCCCACCCCGGTCTCCCCGTAGCGGTGACCCAGCGACCCGTTGGGCACCACGGCCTCGTCGGTCTTCGAGTCGATGAGAACCGTCTTGAACTCGGCGTTCTCGTCACCGACGTGTCCGGTCAGGTCCGAGGCAGTGAGGAACTTGCCCGCGACGTACTCGCCGTCGCCGGCCTCCTCCAGGCGGACCAGGTGCGGGAGGTCCGTGTAGGTCTTGACGTACTCCGTGAAGTAGGGCGTGTCCTTGTCGACGAAGAACTCCTTGAGCACGACGTGCCCCATCGCCATGGCCAGGGCGGCGTCGGTGCCGGGCTTGGCCGGTAGCCATTCGTCCGCGAACTTGACGTTGTCTGCGTAGTCCGGCGCCACGGCGACGACCTTCTGGCCGCGGTAGCGGGCCTCGACCATCCAGTGCGCGTCAGGGGTCCGGGTGACCGGGAGGTTGGACCCCCACATGATGAGATAGCCGGCGTTCCACCAGTCACCGGACTCGGGGACGTCGGTCTGGTCGCCGAAGACCTGCGGGGATGCGACGGGCAGGTCTGCGTACCAGTCGTAGAAGCTCAGCATGGAGCCACCGATGAGGTTCACGAACCGGGCGCCGGAGGCGTGGGAGACCATCGACATCGCGGGGATGGGCGAGAAGCCGGCGACCCGGTCCGGTCCGTACTTCTTGATGGTGTGGACGTGCGCCGCGGCGATGATCTCGCTGGCCTCTTCCCATGTCGCCCGGACCAGACCGCCCTTGCCCCGCGCGGACTTGTACGCCTTGGCCCGCGCCGGGTTCTCGACGATGTGCTCCCACGCCCGGACCGGATCGCCGTCGTGCTGTGCCTTCGCCTCACGGAACATCTGGAGCAGGACACCACGCACGTAGGGGTAGCGAATTCGCGTGGGAGAGTAGGTGTACCAGGAGAATGCTGCGCCACGGGGGCAACCTCGCGGCTCGTACTCGGGCGAGTCCGGACCGACGGAGGGGTAGTCGGTCTGCTGGGTCTCCCACGTGATGATCCCGTCCTTGACGTAGACCTTCCACGAGCAGGAGCCGGTGCAGTTCACGCCGTGCGTGGACCGCACGACCTTGTCGTGGCTCCAGCGATCGCGGTAGAAGTCGTCTGCCTCTCGTCCTCCCACCTGAGAGATCGACCGGAGGTCGTCGGAGACGACCCCACGGGTGAAGAACCTCCTGCTGCGGACGAGGGCCTCGACGAGAGAGCCGTCCATTCCAGGGGTGGGCGTGGAGTTCTTCATGGAGGGAGTCAATGCGTTTCCTGTCCTTGAACGGTTCGTCGGACGACGGTGACGGTGAGAACGAGGGCCAGGGCCGCAGTGACGCTGAGCATCCAGAGCCCGATGGCGTAGGAGTCGGTGCGGCCGTACACGTATCCCATGACGAGTGGCGGGACGAACCCTCCGAGGCCTCCAGCAGCACCGACCAGACCGGTCACGCCCCCGACCCGGGACGGCTCCGTGACCTTGGCGATGAGGGCGAAGGTGGCGCCGCTCCCGCTACCGAGCGCGGCGGCCATGGCCAGGAATGCGATGGTGCCGATCCCGTGGAGCGGTGGTGCTCCTGCCGAGATGCCGGCGCCCACGACCACGATGGCGAAGCCCGTCGCGAGCACCGGGATCGCGCCGAACTTGTCAGCGAGCCAGCCTCCGATGGGACGCATGAGGACAGCGATCAGCACGAAGCCAGCCATGCGGTTGGCCGCACTGGCCGGAGTGAGCTCATGAGCGGTCTTGAGATAGGCGGGCAGGTAGACAGAGAACGCGACGTACCCACCGAAGGCGACGGCATACAGCAGGCAGGCTTGCCAGGTGATGGCGAGCTTGGAGTTGGCCGAGATCCGCGACGCCAGCGAGGTGGTGGGCACGACCCGGCCGGGTGCGTCACGAAGAATCAGCCAGGACCCGACGGCATACACGGCCAGGACGGCAGCCGTGATGAGGAAGGGGGACTTGGCACCCAGTGCCTCGGTGAGCTTGACGGTGGTCAGGGCGCTGATCGCGGTACCACCCATGCCGGCGCCGAAGATGCCGATGGCCAGACCACGCTTCTCGGGTGGGAACCAGGCGTTGACGAAGGGCACGCCGACGGCGAAGGAGGTGCCGGCGATGCCGAGGACGAAACCGCCGACAAGGAGCAGCGCATAGGAATCGAGGGCGAAGAAGGCGATGAAGAGGACCGGGAGGATGGTCACGCCCGAGATGATCGGGAACATGATCCGGCCGCCGTAGCGGTCGGTCAGTCCGCCGACGATGATGCGTCCGAGGGATCCCACGACGACGGGAACCGCGACAAGGAGGGCAACGTCGGACTCGGTGAGGGTGCCGAGGGTCCCTGTCGTCCGGAAGAGGGGACCGAGCGGGCTGATGAGTGCCCACGCCCAGAAGGTCACCGCAAACCCGACGGTGGCCATGGCCAGCATCACCCACGGTGACCTGATCGCCGACGTGATCACGCTGTCGGAGGTACCGCCCTTCGTCACGATGGCGCCCCTTCGTTGGGTCTCTTTCGGCCCACCTTGGACCACCGAGCCGGGTTTGGCAATGGACGGTCTGATGTCACGCGGCATGTCGGGCAGGTGTGCTTTCACCCCCCAAGACCATCGCGAAGGGAGGAGATTCGTCAGGGCCAAAGGTCCCGTCCTTCTGCGACGGTCGGCCGGTCCTCGTGGCCGGCGCGCGGCATACGCTGGGCGTATGGCAGAGCAGCGCAGGCATGGCCAGGAGACGCAGGGCCCATCGGGTCCCGCTGCGGCCTCGCTCTGGCCCCTGTCCGCCCTCGAGCTGGATGACCTCCTCGAGGAGCTGCGGGCGCGGGCGGGTGTGGCCCGCGAGTCGCAGGTGCGCATGGCGTCCTTGCTCGACGCCGTCGTGGCCGTCAGCTCGAACCTCGACCTCGCCGATGTCCTTCACCGCATCGTCGTCTCTGCCTGTGAGCTGGTGGACGCGACCTACGGAGCGCTGGGGGTCCTAGGGCCCAGCGGTGAGGAGCTCGTCGAGTTCGTCACGCACGGTCTGACAGACGAGGGGCGCGCCGCCATCGGGCCACTGCCGCGTGGGCACGGACTCCTCGGCCTGATCATCTCGAGCCCCCAACCGCAGCGGGTGTCCGACATCGGAGAGCACCCCAAGTCCTACGGCTTCCCACCGAACCACCCGCCCATGACCAGCTTCCTCGGAGCGCCGGTCCGCATCCGCGACGACGTCTTCGGGAACCTCTACCTCACGGACAAGAAGCACGCCAAGAACTTCAGCCAGGATGACGAGGCGATCCTCGTGGCCCTGGCTGCAGCAGCGGGAGTCGCCATCGAGAACGCTCGACTCTACGACCGTGCCAGGGGCCAACAGCTCTGGGCCGAGGCGGCCGGTCGTGCCACTCAGGGCCTGCTGGCCGGCGAGGCCCAGGACGTGGTCCTGGCCGAGGTCGCACACCGGGTGGCCGACCTGACGCAGGCATCATCGTGTTTCGTCGCTCTCACCCGAGGCACCGATGTCGTGGTGGTCGCGTCGACAGGGACCGGTCCACCCGTGGGCACCTCCGTGGGGGATCTCGGTCTTCGCGCGGCAATGTTGGCCGACGGCGAGACGGTTCACCTGGACACGGTGGGCTCCACCGGCACGAGGTCCACCGTCCCCCTGGCAGTGGGTAACACCCCGATGGGTGTGATCGTCCTCGACTGGACGGTCGAAGAACGGGCCAGTCACCTGGCCGAGCTGAGCGGATTCGCCGAACAGCTGACCGTGTCCCTGGTGGCCGCGACCGCCCACACCGAGAGGGCTCGCGCGGAGCTCTTCGCGGACCGGGACCGGATCGCCCGCGACATGCACGACCACGTGATCCAGCGGCTCTTTGCCACCGGGATGTCGCTCCAGTCAGCCTCTCGGTTGAGCGATGACGCGGTGCGGCCCCGCCTCGAAAGAGCTGTCGACGACCTCGATGCCGCCATCAAGGACATTCGCCACACGATCTTCGCGCTGCATCGACCAGCTGTGGCCCGCGACCTTGCCAGCGAGATCACATCGGTCTGCCGGGACGCCTCGGTGACGCTCGGTTTCCCACCTGACCTTCGCCTGGTGGGGCGCACGGACGACCTGCCGGAACAGCTGGAGGCCGATGTGCTCGCCGTCCTTCGCGAGGCACTCAGCAATGTGGCCAGGCACGCGAGCGCCACCAGCGTCCAGGTGTCGGTGGAGGCCAGCGGCGGTGTGGTGGTCACCGTCGTGGACGACGGTCAGGGTCTCGACCCCGACCGGACTCGGTCCTCGGGCCTGGCCAACCTTGCGAGACGGGCAGACGAGCGCGGTGGTGAGCTCCGTGTCGAGCGCCACGAGCCCTCGGGGACGCGCCTCGTGTGGAGCGTTCCAGCCGGCGAGGACGACCTGGCGTGAGGGACCAAGGTCCCTGTGCAGCGCCCGGGTCCGCACGCAGTGTCGTGCCATGACCGGCATCCCCGACAGGCGAAGCGTCCTCACCCATCCGAAGACCGCCATCGGCGGTGGGACGGTGGTTGCCGGGTACGACGAGTCGCGCGAGGCCACCACTGCCCTGATGTGGGCGGCGCGCTACGCCGACGCGCGCGGACTCCCTCTCACCGTCGCGTATGCCGCGTGGCCGACCCAGCCGGGGACATCGGCTGGGGTGGGAGCTGTCGAGGCGAAGCACGTGGAGGATCGTGCTGCCCGTGTGGCACGGCGTGGCGCCGGGCGTGTCGCCGGGCTGTGTCCCGACCTCAAGGTGCGAGGGAAGGGCGCAGTCGGCAATCCGGCGGCCGAGCTGGTCATGGAGTCGTCGACCGCCTCGCTCCTCGTCGTCGGCAGGCGTGCCGCTATGCCCGCGGACAGCCTGGGTTCCGTGTCCTTCGCCCTGGGGGCTCATGCGCGGTGCCCGGTCGTCGTGGTTCCCGGAGACTCACCACACCTGGTTGGGCCCGACCATCCAGTCGTCGTGGGTGTCGACGGTTCGGCCTCATCGGATCAGGCCGTGACCTTCGCGGCTGACGCAGCGGCCTTCGCCGGGGCTGAACTCCTCATCCTGTCCGCCTGGACCCCTCGGGCTCCTGAGCCGTGGATGTCTGACTGCGCAGGGGGCCTTCCCGGCGCGCATGGCGGGGTGCCCGGGTCAGGGCACGGCGCGGCTGACGAGCACGTGCGATCGGCCGTTGCTCTGGTCCATGAGCTGCATCCCGAGGTAGTGACCTCCAAGGACGTCCGGCACGGGCCGACCGCCAGCGTCCTCCTCGAGGCATCGGCCTCAGCGGGCATGCTCGTGGTGGGCTCGCGAGGCGCCGGAGGGTTCGCCGGACTCATGCTGGGCTCGGTGTCACGGGCGGCCTTGCGGCAGAGCGAGGTGCCCCTTGCCGTGGTCAGGACCGGCGCCGTCTGATCGACTCGGCCCTAGTCTCTGTGTGAAGGAGTGTGATCAGCATGGTGCGCGTCTACCTGCTCGATGACCACGAAGTGGTGCGCCGCGGTCTCCGCGAGCTCCTCGAGGTCGAGAACGACATCGCCGTCGTCGGAGAGTCCGCGAGCGCGCTCGAAGCCACTCGTCGTATCCCCGCCATGCGACCCGACGTGATGGTCCTCGACGCGCGCCTCCCCGACGGCTCCGGGATCGACGTGTGCCGGGACGTCCGGTCCGTCGACCCGACGATCGTCGGCCTCATCCTCACCTCCTACGACGACGACGACGCACTCAGAGCGGCAGTGCTGGCCGGTGCTGCGGGGTACCTCCTCAAAGACGTCCGCGGGTCCGACCTGGTGAACTCCATCCGCCGCGTCGCCACCGGCGAGAACTTGCTCGATGACGGTGTCGTGGCTCGCCTGCGCACCGGCTGGGGCCGTGATGCGCAGGACCCGCGGTTGGCCCCGCTGTCGCCCCAGGAGCGCCGCATCCTCGAACACATCGCACAAGGTCTCACCAACCGCCAGATCGGTGTCTCGATGTCACTGGCAGAGAAGACGGTGAAGAACTACGTCACTTCGGTGCTCGCGAAGATGGGGATGGAGAGCAGGACCCAGGCGGCCGTCTACATCGCGAGTCACGGGGCCCAGGACGGTCGACCGACTCGCTGAGTCGATCACCCCCGTTCGTCGAGCTGTGCGCTTCGGACGCAGGTCAGGGTGGCGGCGTGCTGATGGCACTCACGACGTGATGCCGCTCCTGGCCCGGGGAGAGCCATGGAGCCGGTACGAGCAGCGACTGGTGGACGGGGGCAGGACTGCGCCCGTCACACGTCTTCCAGCACCAATCCGAAATCCGACATGTGAGCGTGTGCTCCGTCTCCGGGGGGTCACCGCCTCCCACACGTAGCGGGACCAATGGCCCTGTGCGAGCCCGGCGGGCGACTCGATGGTGAAGGTGTCAGATTCGCGAGCAGCGGGAGAAGACGATGAACAGCAACGGAACTGCACGACGCGTGGTTGTGGGATATGTCAGCAGCGGTGACGGCGACCCGGCGCTTGACTGGGCACAGGCGGAGGCCAAGCGGCGCGAGATCCCGCTCGTCATGCTCGTGGCCAGTGGGGTTGAGTATTTCACTGCTCCGGAGATGAGTGCAGTTCCGCCGTGGCGCGACGAGGTCACTGCCAAGCTCGTCCACGAGGCGAAGAGCTACGCGGCCAAGGCGACTGGGGTCGCCATCTCGGTCGAGTCCCGGCCGAGGTCGCCGGCTGCATCGCTCGTCGATGCATCAGCCAATGCTGAGCTCGTCGTCGTTGGCCGCCACGAGCAGAGCGCCATCGGGGAGGCCTTCTGGGGGTCGACCTCAGCACAGGTGGCCGCGCACGCGTCTTGTCCGGTCGTCGTCGTGGACCGTCCAGTGTGCGGGGATTCCACGGCGCCCATCGTCGTGGCCGTCGACGGATCGGATCAGGGTCGTGCGGCGCTCGAGTTCGCCTTCCAGTGGTCGTCGGATGTTGCCGCTCCACTGGTGGCCGTGCACGCGTGGTGGCTGGACATTCCCAACCATCTGTCGGATTCCTGGTTGCCTGACCCCATGGTCGAAGGGGTCGAGAACGGCGCTCAGACGGTGTTGGACGACTCCTTGGCCCCGTGGATCGAGAAGTTCCCGGACGTTGTGGTTCGCAAGATCCTCACGCGTCAGTACCCCGTCGAGGCGGTGTTGGACGCAGCTGGCAACGCGCAAGTCATCGTCGTGGGAAGTCGTGGCCGCGGAGGCTTCGTCGGTCTGCTTCTTGGGTCGGTGAGCCAAGGTTTGTTGCACGACACCGGCCGTGCGTGCCCGCTGGTCGTCGTCCACGCCGCTGACTGAGACCCAACACGCCTGGCCTCCTGAGCATGGTCAGGCCCGGGGCTCTCCGCCGTGGATCACAAACCGACGACCCGTGACCACGTCGGGCGTGATGCGCAGCAGGTGGGGCTTGGACCCGGGCGCCCATGGGGACAATGGCAGGTTCATGATCTCGATCGCTTCATCCATGGCGTACACCTCGGTCGCTCGACCGCGCAGGACGACGCTCCAGGCCTCGGCGGTGTCAAGGTCGTAGCCGTCCACCTCGAAGGCGACGATGCGGTTGCGGGCGGAGTCGTGCTTGGTCCCGGCGGCGGTGCGCAGCACGACGGTCCCGTGGTCGACGACGAAGCTCACCGGGAAGATGTCCGGTGCGTCGTCGTGGACGACGGCAAGCCGCCCCACCAGGCTGTCACGGACGAGTTGCCAACACTTGTCGCGCGGGAGCTCACGAATCTCAGATGGGATCTCCGGCTGCGCCGGCTGCCGCTGGTTGGTGTCCATGCCCTCAGCCTGACGTCGTCCGGAGGCAAGCCCCAGGGCCAAAGGTCCCACTGGTCCGTGGACGCCAAACCCCGTCGGGGCACGAGCGTGGCCCGGCATCCCCGTCGGGGAGCCGAGCCGCTCAAAGGGTGGATGGGGGTTACTTGAGCACGGGGTGTCGCTGCACGAAGGGAAGGCGCTCCCACCAGCCACCGAGGCCCAGGGTGCGTCCGGCGCCCAGACCCGCGAGCAGGACGAGCACGATGGCGTAGACGAGGTGGTCGTCCATGAAGGGATTGTTCTCCGGGGGGAGGGCAGCACTCCACATCATGACGAGCATGAGGACGCCGGACCCGGCCGCGATGCGCATCCCGACCCCGAGCACGAGCGCGACCCCGATGGCGGCGAGACCCACCATGAACACCCAGTCTGCCCAGGCTGCCCCGGCGAAGCTCTGGTAGAAGTCGGCGAGCGGACCCTTGGTGCCGAACGTGAGGAAGCCCAGGGTCGGGGAGCCTCCGTGAACCCAGGCCGCCGGGCCGAAGATGTCAACCACCCCGCTCTCGGCGTCCCGTCCTGTGGAGAAGCCGAGGGCGAGGAGCTTGTCGAGGAAGGCCCAGAGAAAGACCCATCCGAGAGCCAGCCGGGCGGCGGCTGCCGCCCAACGGGCCACCGGATGGGTGGAGGGGCCTGCCGAGCTGACGTTGCTGGACCCGACGTGGAGGTCGCCGGCATCGCTCCGGCTGCGAATTGAGGTGCTCATCGAATGTCTCCTAGGTGAAGCCAGCGAGTTGGGTGCTGGTGACTCCACCGTGACGTGGTCGCTACCGTCACGACAGGGACCAAGGACCCGTCTTCGGGACGCGCGGTCAGGTGCCGGGACCTTGGGCCCTGTCTCCGCTGGACCGGTCGTCGTGAGAGTGGCAGAACCACACACAGGCGACGGAGGGCGTGGTGATCTCGATGATGGATGGGGGATGTGCGGGGGCGGTCTCGCATCTGTCGGTCCGGGAGCTGATCGCGGAGCTGGCGCGGCTGGAGGACACCGTGCGGGCACTGCCGGCTCGTCCGCCTCGGCCGGACGGTGCGGTGCACCACTCGGCGGACCCACTCATCCGCCGCGAACGGCTCATCGTGAGCGAGCTCGAGGACCGCAGAGAGGCACGACGCGCAGCTGCCGCTCATCGCAACGCGCGGGAACAAACCCCCTTCGTCCATAGTTGAGCCAGATGAACTCAACTTTTGGGACTCGGATTTGCGCAATGTCAGACCCGCCTCCTAGGTTGAGTGCAAGCAACTCAACTCCGCCGGGGTGAACCGCCCCGACACCCGATCAAAGGAGCGCCCCATGGCCCGTGCCGTTGGCATCGACCTCGGAACCACCAACTCTGCCGTCGCCGTCCTCGAGGGTGGCGAGCCCACGATCATCGCGAACGCCGAGGGTGGTCGCACGACCCCCTCCGTCGTCGCCTTCACCAAGGGCGGCGAGGTCCTCGTCGGTGAGGTCGCCAAGCGTCAGGCCGTCACCAACGCCGACCGCACCCTCCGGTCCGTCAAGCGCCACATGGGCACCGACTGGACCACCGACGACATCGACGGCAAGAAGTACACCTCGCAGGAGATCAGCGCGCGCACGCTGCAGAAGCTCAAGCGCGACGCCGAGTCCTACCTCGGTGAGGACGTGACCGACGCGGTCATCACCGTCCCCGCCTACTTCGACGATGCCGAGCGCCAGGCCACCAAGGAGGCCGGTGAGATCGCGGGCCTCAACGTCCTGCGCATCGTCAACGAGCCCACCGCCGCCGCCCTGGCCTACGGCCTCGACAAGGGCAAGGAGGACGAGCTCATCCTCGTCTTCGACCTCGGTGGCGGTACCTTCGACGTCTCCCTGCTCGAGGTCGGCAAGGACCCCGAGGACGGCTTCTCCACCATCCAGGTGCGTGCCACCTCCGGTGACAACCAGCTCGGTGGTGACGACTGGGACGAGCGCGTCGTGGGGCACCTGCTGACCCAGGTCAAGAACAACACCGGCGTGGACCTGTCCAACGACAAGATCGCGATGCAGCGTCTGCGCGACGCCGCGGAGCAGGCCAAGAAGGAGCTCTCCTCCAGCTCCAACACCTCGATCAACCTGCAGTACCTGTCCATGGGCGAGAACGGCCCCATCCACCTCGACGAGTCGCTCTCCCGCGCCAACTTCGAGCAGATGACCAAGGACCTGCTGGACCGGACCAAGGCTCCCTTCGAGAACGTCATCAAGGACGCGGGCGTCCAGCTCTCCGACATCGACCACGTGGTCCTCGTCGGTGGCTCCACCCGCATGCCGGCCGTCAGCGAGCTCGTCACCAAGCTCACCGGTGGCAAGGCCCCCAACAAGGGCGTCAACCCGGACGAGGTCGTCGCGCTCGGCGCGGCACTGCAGGCCGGTGTCCTCAAGGGCGAGCGCAAGGACGTCCTGCTCATCGACGTCACGCCGCTGTCCCTCGGCATCGAGACCAAGGGTGGGCTCTTCACCAAGCTCATCGAGCGCAACACCGCCATCCCGACCAAGCGCTCCGAGGTCTTCTCCACCGCCGAGGACAACCAGCCGTCCGTGCTGATCCAGGTCTTCCAGGGTGAGCGCGAGATCGCCCAGCAGAACAAGAACCTCGGCACCTTCGAGCTGTCCGGCATCGCGCCGGCGCCGCGTGGCGTGCCGCAGGTCGAGGTCACCTTCGACATCGACGCCAACGGCATCGTCCACGTCACCGCCAAGGACCGCGGCACCGGCGTCGAGCAGAAGATCACCATCTCGGGCGGCTCCGCGCTGTCCAAGGAGGAGATCGAGCGCATGGTCAAGGAGGCCGAGGCGCACGCCGACGAGGACAAGGCCCGCCGCGAGGAGACCGAGGCCCGCAACAACGGCGAGAACCTCGTCTACTCCACCGAGAAGTTCCTCGGCGAGTCCGGCGACAAGCTGACCGACGAGCAGCGCAAGCCCGTCGACGACGCCCTGACCGACCTCAAGGAGGCCCTCAAGCCGGAGTCCGGCGCGAGCGTCGAGGACATCACCAAGAAGGTCGACACCCTCAACGAGGAGTCGCAGAAGATGGGCGCTGCCCTCTACGCGGCCACCGCGGAGCAGGGCGAGGGTGGCGCTCCCGGTGCAGACGGCGCCGAGCAGCCCGCCCCCGAGGGTGACGACGACATCGTCGACGCCGAGGTCGTCGACGACGCCGACGACGAGGAGAAGAAGTGACCGACCCCAACCAGCCGATCGACCCCGAGGTGAGCGCGGACGCCGCGCAGCCCGAGGGCGAGGAGCAGGTCGTCGACGCCGAGGTGGTCTCGGGCGAGCAGCCCGAGGCCACCCCGGCCGGGGGCGAAGGGAGCGATGCTCCCGTCGCCGAGGAGGTCACCGCAGAGGCGGAGGCCCACCCCGACACGGCCCGCGCCGACCAGCTCCAGGACGACTACCTGCGCCTGCAGGCCGAGTACGTCAACTACAAGCGCCGCGTCGACCGGGACCTCCCGGTGCACAAGACGCGGGCCGCCCACGACGTGCTCGAGGCGCTCCTGCCGGTGCTCGACGAGATCCACCTCGCCGAGCAGCACGGGGACCTGCCTGAGGGCAGCCCCTTCCGCGCGATCGCCGACAAGCTCGAGCTGACCCTGGGCAAGCACGGTCTGGAGCGCGTCGGCGTCAAGGGCGAGGTCTTCGACCCCAACGTCCACGAGGCGCTCATGCACATCGAGTGGGACGCCTCCGACGCCGAGCTCCCGAGCGACGCGACGGCCACCACGGTCGTCACGGTGCTCCAGCCCGGCTACCGGGCCGGCGAGCGCGTCCTGCGGGCCGCCCGCGTGGCCGTCGCCGACCCGCAGTAACGCAGCAGATCCGAGAGGAGGAGAGACATGGCCAGTCAGGACTGGTTGGACAAGGACTTCTACGCCGTGCTCGGCGTCAGCAAGGACGCCGACGAGGGCGAGATCAAGAAGGCCTACCGCAAGCTCGCCAAGCAGTACCACCCCGACCGCAACGAAGGGGACGCCGCGGCCGAGCGGAAGTTCAAGGACGTCGGTGAGGCGCAGGCCGTGCTCTCCGACCCGGAGCAGCGTCGTGAGTACGACGCGATCCGCTCGATGGCCGGCGGCGGTGCCCGATTCACCGCCGGCGGCCAGGGCGGGGGCGCGGGCTTCGAGGACATCTTCTCCGCCTTCGGCGGGGGAGGGGGCGGCTCCCGGGTGCGCTACGGCGCCGGTGGCGGTTCCCCCTTCGCTGGGGGTGGGGGCGGTGAGCCCGACCTCGAGGACATCCTGTCGATGTTTGGTGGGGGTGGCGGCGCTGCCGGCTTCGGCGGGCAGGGCGCCGGCTTCCGCGCGCCGCGCGGCCCGGTCAAGGGCCAGGACCTCACGGCGAAGACCGAGCTGTCCTTCCGCGACGCGGTCGAGGGACGCACCATCTCGCTGAGCGTCAACGGCGAGAAGGTCAACGCCAAGGTCCCCGCCGGCGTCAAGGACGGGCAGAAGATCCGCCTGCGCGGCAAGGGCGCCCACGGTGACAACGGTGCTGATCGCGGCGACCTGATCCTCACCGTGTCCGTCGGCAAGCACTCGGTCTACGGGCGGGACGGGGTCAACCTGACGATCGACCTGCCGGTGACCTTCGCCGAGGCCGCTTTGGGTGCCACCGTGGCCGTGCCGACCCTCGACGGGTCGCAGGTCAAGGTGCGCATCGCGCCGGGCACCCCGAGTGGTCGCGTCCTGCGGCTCAAGGGGCGCGGCATCGCGACCAAGAGCGCCACGGGCGACCTGCTCGCCAAGGTGCAGATCGTCGTGCCGACCGAGCTCAGCGACGCCGAGCGCGAGGCCGTCGAGGTGCTGCGTGACGCGCGCACCGACGACCCGCGGGCGACGTTGACCTCCGACGCGACCGCCTGACCCGCGGCAGACTCGACGACACCGATGACGAAGGAAGGTGGGCACGATGGCACGGATCTCCGGACTGAGCGGTGACGACCACACGCCCGTCTTCGTCATCTCCGTCGCCGCCGACCTCGCGGGGATGCACGCGCAGACCCTGCGTCAGTACGACCGCATCGGTCTCGTGACGCCCTCGCGCACCCGGGGCGGAGGCCGGCGCTACAGCGCCGCTGACGTCACCCGGCTGCGCGAGGTGCAGCGGCTCTCCCAGGAGGAGGGCGTCTCGCTCGGGGCGATCTCGCGGATCTTCGCGCTCGAGACGCAGGTCGAGGCGCTGCGCGCCCGCGTGGCCGAGCTGGACGACGAGCTCGACACCGCGCGCGAGGCCCTCGGGCAGGGGCGGCGGTTCTTCGCCGTCGGGTCGCAGGGCGACATCGTCGCGCTGCGCCACGGCCAGCGACCGCGCCCTCGCACCGGCGGGCAGGCGCTCGTCGTGTGGGAGCCACGCAGCCGGGGCTGACCCCTTCGCACCGTCAAGCGTGCTTTACTCATCCTTGTAAAGCAGACTTGACCACAGGGGGGCTCATGACCACGACAACTCGACCCACGGCACCGTCGGCGGCGTACGCCAAGGCAGGGCTGGCCGCGCTCTCTGTCTCTCTCGCGGCCGGGGCTGTGGCCGGCTGGGTGCGCAGCGACGAGTTCTGGCTCGTGGCAGTCGTCTTCGCCGTCTGCACGCTGGGCCCGGCCGTTGCCCTGGGGTGGCTGGTCTTCGTCGCGGGGCACACCGTGCAGCCGGACCCGCACGTGGAGGACAGCGTCGAGGCCCGTTGGGTGGAGCGGGCCTGCGCGGGAGCCTTCGTCGACCTCGTCATCGCCGCCGGGGTGGCGCTGACGCTGACCTCCGTCCTGGACCTCGACGTGCCGGGTGGGCTGGTCCTGCTGGCGGTCGTCGCCGGCGCGGGCCTCGACTCGGTACTGCGCTACGCCGTCATCTCCCGCCGCGAGTCCTGATGGACAACGACCTCGCGGACCGCCGCGCGCAGCTCGGGTGGTCGCAGGCGCGACTGGCCGAGGCGCTGGGCGTCTCGCGGCAGACGGTGATCTCCATCGAGCGCGGCCGCTTCGACCCGAGCCTGCCGCTCGCCTTCCGTATCGCGACGACCTTCGGCTGCACGATCGAGGAGATCTTCCGGCCGGATCTCGCCGACTGAGGCCGGACGAGAGATCAGGTGCTGCTCCGACGCCTCCGGCCGTGACTCATGTGGTGAATCGACACCTCGTGGCGAGAGACCCGGTCCCCGCGGTGATTCACCGTGCGAGTCACGGCCGGAGCGCCGGCCGAGGGCACTGTGCCGCCCGGGCAGGCGGGACTCACAGCCGCTCGAGCACCTCGCCCCACTCGCGTAGGCGCCGCTCGATCGCAGCCTGCTCGGCCGCCAGGCGCTTCATGCCGTCGGCCGGGTGGATCGGCTCGGGCCACTTGGGTCGCGTGGTGTCACCCTCGTAGGCGCCGCGCAGCCGCCTGCGCACCAGCGGGATCACCTCGTCGCGGACGAACTCCGCCTCGCCCCGCATCGCGTGCCGCCATCCGAGCCGGTCGGGGGGCACGAGGTCGCTCAGCTTGAGGGTGTGCGGCACCCCGAGCGTCTGGGCCACCTGGGCAGCCATCCGCTTGTGGCCGGGTCGGGACAGGTGGATCCGGTCGAGTGCCCACAGGCCCCTGTCGTCGAACTCGCGCATCGCGTCGTGGTCGACGAGGGTCACGTCGTGCGTCGCGGCGAGATCGCGGATGGCTGCGTTGAAGGCGTCGACCCGGCGGACCAGCGGCTTGAGCAGCCCGCTCGCCCGCGGCACGAAGGTCGTGAAGGCGATGACCTCGGCGCCGGACCCGACGAGCCGCAGCAGAGCCTGCTCGTAGCGGTCGGCGATGCCGTCGACATCGGCGCGCAGGGCGAGCAGGTCGTTGCCACCGGCGCAGAAGGAGATGTGCGTCGGGTCCAGCGCGAGGGCAGGCTCCAGCTGGTCGGCGACGACCTGGTCGAGGAACTTGCTGCGGATGGCGAGGTTGGCATAGCGCCACGTCGGGTCCGCGCGTCCGAGCTGCCGGGCCAGCCGGTCGGCCCACCCGCGGACCTGGTTGGGGTAGTGGAGGTGTGGGTCGCCCACACCCTCGGTGAAGGAGTCGCCGACCGCGACGAAGAGCCTGCTCATGTCGTCGTCATGCTCGCCCGGTGCCGGGGGCGGATCAAGGGGCGCGGCGCTCCCTTCGCCATCTCGCCGTCGAGTGTTCACCCGCCGGACGAAGGGAGGAGCCCGTGGCGGTTGTCGGACGGCGCTGGCAGGCTGTGGCCATGCCCCTCCCTCGTGATGCCGCGTCCGTCTTCGACCGCAAGAACACCCCGCTCATGCGTCTGATCGACGTGACCGACCCTCGCTCGCTCGAGGGCTCCAGCCCGTGCGAGGGCTGGTCGGGCCTCGACGTCGTCCAGCACCTCATCGACACCCAGCGCGACTTCCTGCTCAAGGCCGGCGCCGACCTGCCCGATCCGGCGCCGACCGTCGCGGCCCTCGGCCCGGCCACCGCGTGGCGGACCCACGCCGAGGCGGTCGCCCGGCAGCTCGCCGACGACACCCTGGCGGAGCGCGCCTACGGGACGCCCTTCGGGACGTCGACGGTGGGGGCGGCCTTCGACCAGTTCTTCGGCTTCGACCTGATCGTGCACCGGTGGGACATCGGCCAGGCCGCGGGCGTCCCGGTGGACTTCTCCGAGCGCGAGCTCGAGCAGGTCGAGACGGCGATCGCCGGCTTCGGCGAGCACATCCGTGGGGAGGGAGTGTGCGGGCCGGCCGTCGAGGTGGGCACCGACGCCTCCCGCCAGGACCAGGCGCTCGCGCTCACCGGCCGCGACCCCCGCTGATCCCTGAGGAGGCCGCTCGGGTCGTCCTGATCCCTGAGGAGGCCGTTCGCGGCCGTCTCGAGGGGTCAGCGCCCCGACCGGCGTGCGGCAATATGCGCATCTCCTTAAGGTCGTGCGGCAAGGACGCGCATCTCCTTAAGGTCGTGCGGTCAGGTCAGCGCCCCAGGAAGTCCGTGAGCCCCCCGAGCAACCGGTCCACGTCGCTGTCGTCGGTGTAGGGCGCGGCGCCGACCCGCATCCCGAGGTCGACGCCGGGCGCGAGCGCGCGGAAGGTCTCGTGCGCGTAGAAGGTCCCGGCCGGCGCGAGCACGTCGCGCTCGGCGAGGAAGGCCGCGGCCTCGCGAGCATCCCGATCGGCGAAGGTGAAGAAGAGCGTGGGCGTGCGCTGCTGCGCGCGTGAGTGCACGGTGACCTGGTCGCCGAGCTCGGCCAGGCCGGCTTCGATCCGCTGACGCAGGGCGTGCTCGTGCTCGTGGACGAGCGCGTGCGCCACGGCCAGCCGCTCACGGCGCGTGCCGTCGCCCGGGGCCAGCGACGCGATGACGTCGACCGCCGCAGTCGCGCCGGCCATGATCTCGTAGGGCAGCGTCCCGAGCTCGAAGCGCTCCGGGACCACATCGGTCGAGGGCAGGAGCTTGTCCGGGCGCAGGGTCTCCAGCAGGGCGGGGTCGGCGGCCAGGGCAGCGCAGTGCGGGCCGAAGAACTTGTAGGGCGAGCACACGAAGAGGTCGGCGCCCATCGCGGTCACGTCGATGTGCGAGTGCGCGGTGAGGTGGACCCCGTCGACGTGGACCAGCGCGCCGACGGCGTGCGCCCGCGCGGCGATCCGGGCGACGGGTGGCATCGTCCCGAGCAGGTTGGACGCTCCGGTCACCGCGACCAGGCGGGTGCGCTCGCCCACGACGTCGTCGAGGTCGCGCAGGTCCAGCTCGGCGGTGGTCGGGTCGAGGCGCAACCACCGCACGGTGGCGCCGACGGACTCCGCCGCCTGCACCCAGGGCCGGACGTTGCAGTCGTGGTCGAGCTCGGTGACGACGACCTCGTCACCGGGTCCCCACCCCTTCGCCAAGGCTCGGGAGATGTCGTACGTGAGCTGGGTGGCGCTGCGGCCGTAGACGATCCCGCCCGGATGGGCGCCGAGCAGGTCGGCGATCGCCGAGCGAAAGCTGGCCACCGTGCTCTCGGCGTTGCGGTCGCTGGCCACGGACGTGCCGCGGTTGGACAGCGGCCCGGTGAGGGTGGCCGCGATCGCCGACCCGACCTCGGTCGGGGTCTGGGTGCCGCCCGGCCCGTCGAAGTGGGCGATGCCGGAGGTCAACGAGGGGAAGCGGGCGCGGAGCGCGGCGACGTCGAGGGACATGGGTCGATCATGCCGGTCGCCACCACCGCGCGGGAGGCGGCGCTCCGCGTCAGCCGCTCACGGCGGCCGCGAGCCGACCGAGGGTGTCCTCGAGCTGGTCCTGCGTGACGAGGGGGAAGCCGACCTTGTCGAGCAGGGCCTGGTCGGTGACACCGCTCCAGTCGTAGGTGTGGGTGACGAGGGTGCTGTCGGGTCCCTGTGGCTCCAGCTCCCACAGCCACTCCCACCCGGGCGGCTCCGTGCCGGCAGGCGCGGTCTTCCACCCGACCATCTTGTTGGGGTCGAAGGCCGTGACGTGGTTGTCCGTCTGGTACTCGCCACCCATGTGCTCTCCGGTCATGTTCATCATGAAGACGTCGCCGACCGCCTGGATGCGGTCGCTCTTCTCGTCCGACCGGACGAAGCCGGACCCGTCGAGCTCTGCGTGCCGCTCGGGGTTGGTGAGCATCTCGAAGACGTCCTTGGCGGGCGCGTCGATGGTGCGCTGGACAGTGATCTTTCGTTCCTGTGCCATGTCTTCGACGACACCACGCCGCACGACCGGCGTCAACCCGGGCGTCGTGGCAGGCTGGTGACATGACCGAGCACCTGATGGTCTTCCCCGACCATGACGATGCCGACCGCATCGCCGACGACCTGCGCGACGAGGGCTTCACCGAGGTGAGGGTCGTGCGCGAGGCACTGGCGGGCGAGGACGACGGCGAGGACCACGAGTGGGCCGTCCACGTGCGCGAGGACATGGTCGCCGACGAGTCGGGAGCCGTCGAGTCAGGCCTGCGCGAGCGCTTCCAGGCCCTCGCCGAGGAGCACGACGGCTGGTACGACCCGGACCCGACTGCCCGCGGCTGAGCAGTCCGAGGCGACGCTGCCTCCCTTCGGCAGTTTGCAGTCAGGGGTCTCTTTTGTGTCACGATGTCGTGAACACCACCCACGGATGTCTGCGTCGTGTCCACGGGTACCCGATATCGGAGGTTGGCACCCGTGGCCCAGAGCGAGACCCCCGAGAGTCCCCGTGGCCTCGGTGAGCGAGGAATCCTCGCCCGGCGCAAGTCGCGCCAGGCCAGACGCTTCTACTCCCTGACGGCCGCCAGCACGATCCTGCCGGGTCTGGGTCTCATCCCGAGCCGTCGCCGGACCGGCGTGGCGATCCTCTCCGGCTTCGCCCTCACGGTCCTCGTGGTGCTGGGTTACGCCCTGGCGAAGGGGGTGACCTCCTCGGTCATCAGCGTCGGTGTGAGCCGGCGAGCGCTGATGATCCTCATCCCCGTCGTGATCATCGGGGCGATCATCTGGATCTGGGGCATCATCGCGACTGCGCGGGACAACCTGCCCGAGTCGGCGGTCGGACGCCCCAAGGTCGCGATGGTCGTCTTCGCCGCCTTGGCCGCGTTGCTGATCTTCGCGCCGGCAGCCCAGTCGGTCCGGTACGCCGTCATCCAACGCTCGCTGATCGGCAGCGTCTTCGACCAGCTCCGCCCCGACGGGGCCACCGGCCCGGGTGAGGGCAACGACCCATGGGCCGGCACCGACCGGGTCAACATCATGCTCGTCGGCTCCGACGCCGGCGCGGACCGCGTGGGCATCCGACCGGACTCCCTCATGGTCGCCAGCATCAACACCCAGACCGGCGAGACGGTCCTCTTCGGGATCCCGCGCAACCTGCAGAACATCCCCTTCTCCAAGGACAACCCGCTGTCGCAGAAGTACCCCGACGGGTACAACTGCGGGGACCAGTGCCTCATGGAGTACGTCTGGACCCTGGGCCAGGACAACGCCGACCTCTTCCCGTCCGACGTCAACCCGGGGCTCGCCGCCACCAAGGACGCGGCCTCGCAGATCCTCGGCCTGCCCATCGACTACACGACCGTCATCAACCTCGAGGGCTTCACCCAGCTCGTCGACGCGATGGGCGGGGTCACCGTCGACGTCAAGGAGCGGGTCTGCATCGGCTGCAAGATCGAGGGCGGGGTCGTCGTCGGCACCACCGGTTACATCGAGCCCGGTGTCCAGGAGCTCGACGGGTACCACGCCCTCTGGTACTCCCGCTCCCGCGCCGACTCCAGGGACGGTGACTTCTCCCGGATGCGTCGTCAGCGCTGCATGGTCGGGGCGCTGCTCAACCAGGTCAACCCGACCTCGATGCTCGTGCGCTACCCGGCGCTGGCCCGGACCCTCCAGGACAATGTCACCGTCGACATCCCGCAGCAGGACCTCAAGGCCTGGGCGGAGCTGGTCCAGCGGATCCAGAAGGGCGGCAGCATCAAGTCGCTGCCGCTGACCAACAAGAACATCAACGTCAACCGGCCGGACTACGCCAAGATCCACGCCATGGTCTTCGACGCGATCAACCCGCCCGAGCCGAAGCCGAGCAAGAGCTCGCCGACGTCGAAGAAGAGCACCTCCAGCACGACGACACCGCCCTCGACCTCGACCACGACGAAGGGCGACGAGCTGAGCGACATCACCTCCAGCTGCTGACGCGGGCAGCGGGCACCACGACGACCAGAGTTGAGCGGAATAGACTCAACTCTGGCGAGGTTGATCCAGACAGCGATCACCCGCCAGCCGTAGAGGAGAGTCATGGACTTCAAGCCCACCACCAAGGTGGCCGAGGCGCTTGCCCTGGCCCAGCGATCCGCCCAGACGCAGGGGCACCCCGAGGTGACCCCTGCGCACCTCGTGAGCGCGCTCGTGCAGCTCGACACCCCGCAGTGCGACACCCTCCTGCAGGCGGCCGGGACCGGCGCGCCGCACGTGCTCGCCCAGGCGGACGCCCAGGTCGCGTCCCTGCCCACCACGAGTGGTGCGGCTCAGCCCCCTTCGCTCGGGCGTGAGCTCCTGACCGTCCTCCAGCAGGCCGACACGCTGATGCGGGCCAAGGGCGACGACTTCCTCGCCCTCGACCTGCTGCTGCTCGCCCTCGCCGAGACCGGCCACCTGGCCGCGGTGGAGAAGCGGGGCGCCACGGACATGGAGACCAAGGTCGAGGAGCTGCGCGCCGGCCGCAAGGTCACCTCGGAGACCCCGGCCGAAGGGGGCGAGGCTCTGGAGCAGTACGGCACCGACCTCACCGCGATGGCCCGTGACGGCAAGCTCGACCCGGTCATCGGCCGCGATGCCGAGATCCGTCGAGTCGTCCAGGTGCTCTCGCGCCGGACCAAGAACAACCCCGTCCTCATCGGCGAGCCCGGCGTCGGCAAGACCGCCGTCGTCGAGGGGCTGGCCCAGCGGATCGTCTCCGGCGACGTGCCGGAGTCGTTGCGCGGCAAGCGCCTCGTGAGCCTGGACCTCGGTGCGATGGTCGCGGGGGCCAAGTACCGCGGCGAGTTCGAGGAGCGGCTCAAGGCCGTGCTCGAGGAGATCAAGGCGAGCGAAGGGGAGGTCGTCACCTTCATCGACGAGCTCCACACGGTCGTCGGCGCCGGTGCGTCCGGCGAGGGCGCGATGGACGCGGGCAACATGCTCAAGCCGATGCTCGCCCGCGGCGAGCTGCGGCTGGTCGGCGCGACGACGCTCGACGAGTTCCGCGAGCACATCGAGAAGGACCCCGCACTGGAGCGTCGCTTCCAGCAGGTCTTCGTCGGTGAGCCGAGCGTCGAGGACACGATCGCGATCCTGCGCGGGCTCAAGGAGCGCTACGAGGCCCACCACAAGGTGGCCATCGAGGACTCCGCACTCGTCGCGGCTGCCGCGCTGTCCGACCGGTACATCACCGGTCGCCAGCTGCCCGACAAGGCCATCGACCTCGTCGACGAGGCGGCCTCGCGACTGCGCATGGAGATCGACTCCAGCCCGGTCGAGATCGACGAGCTGCAGCGTGCCGTCGACCGGCTGAAGATGGAGGAGCTGCACCTGGCCAAGGAGACCGACGAGGCGTCCAAGGAGCGGCTGGAGCGGCTGCGCAAGGACCTCGCGGACAAGTCCGAGGAGCTGGCCGGCCTCACCGCCCGCTGGGAGTCGGAGAAGACCGGCCTCAACGCGGTCGGTGAGCTCAAGGCCCGGCTGGACGACCTGCGCACGCAGGCCGACCGGCTGCAGCGCGACGGCGACTACGAGGGCGCCTCGCGCCTGCTCTACGGCGAGATCCCCACGCTCGAGGGCCAGCTCGCTCAGGCCAGCGAGGCCGAGGCGGTCCGTGACGACACCGACCTGATGGTCAAGGAGCGCGTGGGCGCCGACGACATCGCCGAGGTCATCTCGGCGTGGACCGGCATCCCCGCAGGACGTCTGCTGCAGGGCGAGTCGGAGAAGCTGCTGAGCATGGAGTCGATCATCGGCTCGCGCCTCATCGGCCAGACCGGTGCCGTGCGTGCGGTCTCCGACGCGGTGCGCCGCTCGCGGGCCGGCATCGCCGACCCCAATCGTCCGACGGGCTCCTTCCTCTTCCTCGGGCCCACAGGTGTTGGCAAGACGGAGCTGGCCAAGTCCCTGGCCGACTTCCTCTTCGACGACGAGAAGGCGATGGTGCGCATCGACATGTCGGAGTACGCCGAGCGGCACGCGGTCGCGCGCCTCATCGGTGCGCCTCCGGGCTATGTCGGTTACGAGGAGGGCGGTCAGCTCACCGAGGCCGTGCGCCGTCGGCCGTACTCGGTCGTCCTGCTCGACGAGGTGGAGAAGGCACACCCGGAGACCTTCGACATCCTGCTGCAGGTCCTCGACGACGGTCGCCTGACCGACGGTCAGGGCCGCACGGTCGACTTCCGCAATGTCATCCTCGTGATGACCTCCAACCTCGGCAGCCAGTTCCTCACGGACCCGCTGATCGAGGCGGAGGCTCGCCGCGAGTCGGTCATGGGGGTCGTGCGGCAGGCCTTCAAGCCGGAGTTCCTCAACCGGCTCGACGAGATCGTCATCTTCGACGCGCTCAGCCGTGACGAGCTCGGCCACATCGTCGATCTGCAGGTGCGCGAGCTGGGCGGCCGTCTGGCCGACCGCCGCATCGACCTGGAGGTCACGCCGGCCGCTCGACAGTGGCTGGCCGACACCGGCTACGACCCGGCCTACGGTGCGCGGCCGTTGCGCCGGCTGGTGCAGAAGGAGATCGGTGACCGGCTGGCCACCGGCCTGCTGTCCGGGCAGGTGCGCGACGGGTCGACCGTCGTCGTCGACCGTGATGACGAAGGGGGCGGACTCGCCCTTCGCTGAGGACCGGACGCTGCGGCGCCCTCCACCGCAGGCCGGGGAGGGCGCCGCGCCGCGTCGACCGCCCTCAGGTCACCCGAGGACCTCGACACTGCGGTGGTCCGCGATCCGGGTGGCGAGCTCGGCCTGCTGGGTGCGGCGGTCGCCCCACGTGCGAGTGATGGCGGTGAGCCGCGCGGTCAGGTGGCTCACGGGGTGCTCTGCCGTGACACCGATGCCCCCGTGCATCTGGATGGCCTCCTGGCCGACGAGTCGGGCCGCGCGGTCCACGACGAGCCGGGCCCGCAGGACGTGGTCGATGTCGACGGGACTCTCGTCCGCGACCATCGCGGCATAGAGGGTTGCGCTGCGCGCGAGCTCGAGCTGCGCGTACATGTCGGCTGCGCGATGCGTGAGAGTCTGGAAGCTGGCCAGCTTGCGACCGAACTGGGTCCGCGTGTCGAGGTAGTCGGTCGTGAGGCGCAGGGCCTCCTCCATCGCGCCGACCGCCTCGGCGCACAGCACGACGCCACCGAGGGCGAGAGCCTCGCTGATGGCGCTGTCAGCAGCCTCACCCTGCGCGAGCAGGGTCGCTGACGTGCCGTCGAGGACGACCTCGGCCTTCGCCGCCTCCAGAGCCGTCACGAGGAAGACGCCGGTACCGGCGTCCGTCGCAGCGGTCACGACCAGATGGGTCGCGTCCGGGGCGTAGAGCACAGGGGCCTTGGTCCCGGTGAGGGTCCAGGCATCGCCCGACCCGCTCGCGACGACGTCCGTCGGCTGCGGTGACCAGGCGCGTAGCGGCTCGGCGAGTGCCGGGATGGGCAGCGCGGTGCCCTCCGACAGGCCGCCGAGGACCTCACGGCGCACGGCGTCGGACGCGAGGGAGGCGATGAGCGAGCCGGCGACGATCGTCTCGGCGAGCGGCACCTGCAGGCGGGCCCGGCCCAGCTCGGTGGCGGCAGCCGAGACGTCGGTGAAGCCGGCGCCCATGCCACCGTCCTCCTCGGCCCACACGAGGGCCGGGACACCGGCCTGGACAAGGCTCTGCCAGAGCGCGTCATCATGGCCGGAGGGTGCTCCGGACTCGCCTCGCTCGGCGGCGGGGGAGCCGTACCGTCGGAGTGTGCCGCGGACGGCCTCGGCGAGAGCCTGCTGCTCGTCGGTGGGGGAGAAGTCCATGGTCAGCCCTTCAGTCCAAGAATGGTGGCCGCGACGATGCCGCGCTGGACCTCGCTGGATCCGCCGTAGATGGTCGCCTTGCGGTAGTTCAGGTAGGTCGGGACACTGCGCGCGGCCCAGTCGGGCACGGACTCGAGCGCGTCCCAGACCATGGCCATGGGGCCGCTGATGTCGACAGCCAGCTCGAGGACGTCCTGCTGCAGCTGCGAGCCGCAGAGCTTGAGGATCGACGAGGCCGGGTTGGGACGACCGTCCTCGGAGCCGCCGGAGACCCGGACGGCGGTCAGCTCCAGGCTCATGAGCTGCGACTCGAGGTCGACGAAGCGGGCAGCGACGGCCGAGTCGTCCAGGAGGCTCCCGTCACCGAGCCGCACCTGCTGTGCGTGCTCCTTGAGCTCGGCGAGCCAGCGCTTGATCTGGCCGGTGTTGGCCACGCCGACACGCTCGTTGCCGAGGAGGAACTTGGCGTAGTCCCACCCGCGGTTCTCCTCGCCGACGAGCTGGGCGGCAGGGACGCGGACATTGTCGAAGAAGACCTCGTTGACCTCCACATCGCCGTCGATCGTGCGGATCGGGCGGACCGTGATCCCTTCGCTCTTCATGTCGAGCAGGATGAAGGAGATGCCGGCCTGCTTCTTGGGGGCATCGGGGTCGGTGCGGACGAGGGCAAACATCCAGTCCGCGTGCTGGCCGAGGGTGGTCCAGGTCTTCTGACCGTTGACGACGTACTCGTCGCCCTCACGGACGGCGGTCGTGCGCAGCGCCGCGAGGTCGGAGCCGGCACCCGGCTCGGAGAAGCCCTGGCACCACCAGATCTCGGCGGTCGCCGTCCCGGGGAGGAAGCGCTCCTTGAGCTCCTCGGACCCGAAGGTGGCGATGACCGGGCCGACCATCGAGGTGTTGAAGGGCAGCGGCGGCGGCACGCCGGCCGCCTGCAGCTCGCTGTTCCAGATGAACATCTGCAGCGGGGTCCAGTCCTGGCCTCCCCACTCGGTGGGCCACCCGGGCGTGGCCAGGCCCGCTGCGGCGAGCGTCGACTGGCTGAGGCGGATGTCCTCTGGTGTGAGCTTCTCGCCAGTGGTGCCCTTCTCACGGAGATGGGCGGGGAACTCCCGGCTGAAGTAGTCCCGCATGCGCTGCTGGAAGGCGGACTCGTCCGCAGAGAGGCGTCGTTGCATGACGCCAAACTAGCGACCGGGCGACGAGTTGAACATGGGTTCAGGAGATTCTTTGCCCAGGCACGCATCTCTCCCGGCCCGTGGGAGGGCTCGCCCGGCCGACTCGGCGCCCGGGCTGGCAGGCTGGGGGCGTGCGGACTCGCGAACACGTCCTGGTCGTCGGTGGCGGCGTCGCCGGGCTGGCGCTCGCCGCCGCCCTCGACCCGCGCCGCGTCCACGTCACCCTCGTGGAGGAGCGGCCCGAACGGGCCGGCGCCGGCACGGTGCTCGCCATGTGGCGCAGCGGCCGGGTCGCCCTCGACGACCTCGGCGTGGGGGAGCGGACCCGCTCGGCCTCCCTCCCAGCAGAGCGGGCCGTCCTGCGGGATGCCGCCGGCCGGGACCTGCACGACATCGCTGCTTCCCTGTGGTTCACCCCACGCGCGGAGCTGATGGCGGCGCTCGAGGCGGCCCTGCCCCCTTCGCTCTCACGCCTGACGCAGCAGGTCACGGACCCGCGGGCCCTCGCCACCCAGGTCGGCGCCGACCTCGTCGTCGGCGCGGACGGCGTGCGCTCGGCCGTCCGTCAGCACGCCTGGGCGGGGACGGCGCCGGTCGTCACCGACTGGATCGCGCTGCGCGGGCACCTGCCCGGACCGCCCGAGCGCACCGCCACCGAGTGGTGGGGGCCGGGCGGTCTCTTCGGCACGACGCCGGGACCGCAGGGTGCCGCGTGGTTCTGCGCGGTGCGCGGTGGCCGTGGCGCCACCGTGGACCCGGCCGAGGCACTCGCCCTGGCCCGCGGCCACTTCGCCGACTGGGACCCGCGCACCCGCGAGGTCCTCGCAGCCGTCGGTGGGCAGGCCGACGCCCAGCGCATCCTGCTCGCACCGCGCCTGCGCACCAGCGCCGACGACCGTCTCGTCCTCATCGGCGACGCGGCCCACGCGATGAGCCCCAACCTCGGTCGCGGCGCCAACGAGGCGCTCGAGGACGCGCTCGCCCTCGCCGCGATGGTCCACCGCCACGGGACGAAGGGAGCGCCCCGCGCCTTCAGCAGGCGCCGCCACCTGCGCGGACAGGTCCTGCGGACCGCGGCCTCCGTCGGGCTGCGCGCCGCGACGACACGCCGTGCCGCTCCCGCGCGGGACGCGCTGCTGCGCGCTGCGGGGAGCCTCTCCTGAGGGGGAGGACACAGGTCGGGCACGAGCGACCCGTCAGCGGTTAGGTTGGCCGACATGCGACGACGTCCACTCCTTGCCGCCGTGCCCCTCGTCCTCACCCTCGGCCTGGCCGCCGGGTGCTCGGGCTCCGGGGACGCGACCCCACCGAAGCAGGCCCTCGAGACGGCCCGCACGACCTTCGTCGACGCCGGCACGGTGGGCTTCGACCTCAAGCAGTCGGCGCTGCCCAAGGGCCGCAACGGCGTCAGCGCGGCGCAGGGCTCCGGTGTCATCGACAAGACGACCCCCAAGTTCCAGGGCCAGGTCACCGGTGTCATTGACGGCAACTCGGCCGGCGTCGAGATCATCGCCATCGACACCAAGACGTGGATGTCCTTCTTCACCAAGGACTTCAACCCTGTCGACATGAAGGACCTCGGCGCGCCCAACCCGGCCGAGTTCTTCCGCACCGGCAGCGGTGTCGACCAGGTCATCGCCCACACGACCGACCCCGTGGTGGGTGAGCGCACCCGCAGTGGCGACACCGTCCTGCAGGAGTACACCGGCAAGCTCCCCAAGGCGGACATCACGCGCCTCTTCGGCCTCGGTGAGGGTGGCGACACCTTCGACGTGACCTATGCCATCGAGCCCGAGAGCGGCGAGCTGCGCACGGTGAAGATCTCCGGCGACTTCTACAAGGAGGCGCCGACGACCTTCACGCTCAAGCTCAAGGACTACGGCAAGAGCGTGACGATCGACAAGCCCGCCACCTGAGGTGGGCGGCCCCATGACCGGGACCAACCCCCGGACCCTGCTCGCGCTCGCCTCCACGGCCGTCGCGCTGGCCGCAGCGGACACCTATGTCGTCGTCCTCGCGCTCACCGACATGATGAGCGGCGTCGGGCTCGGCCTGGACAACCTGCAGCGTGCGGCCCCGATCATCTCCGGGTTCCTCCTCGGCTACATCGCGGTCCTGCCGCTCATCGGGCGCCTGGCTGACGTCATCTCGCGCTCGCGGATCCTGCTCGGCTGCCTCGTCGTCTTCGTCGTCGGCTCGGGCATCACGGCGCTGGCCGTCGACCTCGACATCCTCGTCGCCGGCCGCGTCGTGCAGGGCATCGGTGGTGGGGGACTGGTCCCGGCGACCCTGGCCCTCGTCGCCGACCTGTGGCCCCCGGGGCGCCGGGGGCTGCCGCTCGGCATGGTCGGCGCCGTCCAGGAGCTCGGCTCCGTCCTCGGCCCCCTCCTCGGCGCGGCCGTCCTCGCGGTCGCCGACTGGCGGGCCATCTTCTGGCTCAACGTCGTCCTCGGCCTCCTGCTCTTCCTCGCGATCGCCCTCGTGACCCGTGGAGCGCCCTTCGAGACGGCCGCGGGCGGCCTCCTCAGGAACCAGGGGGAGGACCGTCCCCGTCCTCGCGTGGTGACCACCGCGCTCGGGGTGCTCACGGTGGGCCTGCTCTGGCTGACGCTGGCGGCACCCCCTTCGCTCGCGTCGGACGTCTATCTCGGGCTGCCCTTCGTGCCCTTCGCCGGGGACAGCCGGCTGCTCACCCCGATCGGGGCGGTGACCGCAGCCCTGGCCGTGCTGCTCGTCGTCCTGACGATCCGCCGCTGGTGGCCGCCCCTGCGGGAGAGCGACCTGCCCGGCGCGCTGCTGCTCGGCACGGTCCTCGGGTGCATCGTGCTGACCTTCGCCTCGGCCGACCCCGAGTCCGAGGTCGTCGGGCCGCTCGGCTACGCCCTGCTGCCCGTCGCGGGCATCGCCGCTCTGGGCTACGTGTGGCGCCACCGGACCGCGGCCTCGCCGCTCGTCCCGCGCGGCACGGTCCGTGGGCGCACCGGGTGGGCGCTGCTCGTCTCGCTCCTCGTCGGCGTCGCGCTCGTCTCGGTGGTCGCCGACGCCCCGCTCTTCTCCCGGCTGACCACGTCCGGCACGCAGACCGACGCGGCGATGGAGCTGGTCAAGTTCCTCGTCGCCGTGCCCGTCGGCGCGCTCTTCGGCGGCTGGATCCTGCGCTGGGTCGGCGACGGACTCTCCGCTGGCGTCGGGCTGCTGCTCGCGACCGGCGGCCTGGTCGTCATGTCGGGCTGGGACCGCGGCTCGCTCACCGAGGTGACCTCGACGATCACCCTCGCGCTCGTCGGCTTCGGCCTGGGCATGGCGCTCGCGCCGGTCAACGACGCGGCGCTCGCCGACTCCCCGCAGCACGCCCACGGGACGGCGTCGAGCCTCGTCGTCGTCGCGCGGATGGTCGGCATGGTCGTCGGCCTCGCGCTGCTCACCGGCGTCGGGCTGCACCGCTACTACCAGGCCGTGGAGGCGCTGCCGCGCGAGCAGCAGACGAGCGGTCAGGCCCTGCTCGACGCCGCGCTGCTGCAGGTGCACACGGTCTTCGTCGGTGCCGCCGGCGCGGCCCTGGTGGGCGCCCTCGTGGCCTTCGTCTTCCTCGGTGTGCGTCGCCGGGAGGGCTCAGGCTCGCTGGCTCGCGGGTTCGGCGTCGAGGAGTAGCTCGATCTTGTCGGCGATGACCGCCGGCGCCTCGAGCAGGACCATGTGACCGGTGTGCGGCACCATCCAGAAGTCCGCGCCGGGGACGAGCGCGGCCAGCCGGCGCCCCGCGGAGACCGGGGTGAGCCGGTCGACCCGTCCCGTGACGACCACGGTGCGGACCTCGGCGAAGGGGGCGAGGTGCTCCCTGAAGTCGAGCCCGGCGATCGCCCGGTGCCAGTCGGAGACGACATTGGCGCGGGTGCGGGTGGTCATCCGCATGGTCGTGCGCACCGCCTCCGGGTCGGGGTCCGGGCCGAAGAGGTTGGCCGCCGTGAGCCTGGCCGTGGAGGGCAGGCCTCGGGCGTTGGCCGGCAGGGCGCCGAGGAGCTTCATGGCGAGCGCCTCCCCGCGGATCGCCCGGCGGGTGAGGTGGGCGGCGGTGCCGATGAGCGCGACGCCGCGCACGCGGCGGTGCACCAGGCCCGGGTCGACCTGGGCCAGCGCCATCAGCGTCATGCCGCCCATCGAGTGCCCGCCGAGGACCACATCGCCCTCGGGAGCAGTCTCGGCGATGACCTCGCGCAGGGTGGCCCCGAGGTCGAGCAGGCTGACCTGCCGGTCCCTGCCGGGGGTCGAGCGGCCGTGGCCGGGCTGGTCGTAGGTGATCACCCGCAGGTCCGGGCGCCGGCGCTGGAGCTCGGTGACGACCGGGTCCCAGACCTCGGTGGTCGAGCACCAGCCGTGAGCGAGGACGAGGGTGGGCCCCTGTGCCTGCCCGCTCGTGGCGGGGTGGTCGAGGACCGCGATGCGCGCGCCGTCGGGCGAGTCCACGGTGAGGCGGCGGGGGCCGGACGACGAGGTCACGCGGCGCTCCCTTCGTCACCGTCGAGGCCGACGATGACCGGGGCGTGGTCGCTCGCTCCCTTGCCCTTGCGCTCCTCGCGGTCGATCGACGCACCGCTCACCCGGGCGGCGAAGGAGGGCGAGCCGAGGACGAAGTCGATGCGCATGCCGCGCTTCTTGGGGAAGGCGAGCTGCTGGTAGTCCCAGTAGGTGTAGGTGCCGGGGCCGGGAGTGTGGGGGCGCGCGACGTCGACGAAGCCGGACTCGAGGAAGGCGTTGAAGGCCGCGCGCTCCGGCGGCGAGACGTGGGTCTTGTCGGCGAAGTACTCCATCGACCAGACGTCCTCGTCCTGGGGCGCGACATTCCAGTCACCGCACAGCGCGGTCGGGGTGCCGTCGGCGGACCACTCGAGCGCGCGCTGCCTCAGCTGCTCGAGCCAGGCGAGCTTGTAGACCATGTGCGGGTCGTCGAGGGTGCGGCCGTTGGGCACGTAGAGCGACCAGACGCGCACGCCGCCGCAGGTCGCGCCGATCGAGCGCGCCTCGGGAGCGACCGGGTCGCCGAAGCCGGGGTCGCCGTCGAAGCCGATCGACACGTCCTCGAGGCCGACGCGGGAGAGGATCGCCACGCCGTTCCACTGGTTGAGGCCGTGGTGGGCCACCTCGTAGCCGAGGGCGGTGAAGCGGTCGTGGGGGAACTGCTCCTCCTTGGCCTTGGTCTCCTGGATGGCCAGGACGTCGACGTCGCTGCGCTGCAGCCAGGCCTCGACGCGGTCGACGCGGGAGCGGATGGAGTTGACGTTCCAGGTAGCGATGCGCACGGCGCCACCCTAGCCATCGGGACTGACACCATTGAGCCCATACCCACAACCCCGTGATGGGCCTGATGGGCACGCTCTTCTTCGACAAGGTGATCGGCAAGGACTTCGGCAAGGGGCTCGCCGCCATGAAGCAGGCGGCGGAGCAGGGCTGAGCCCTCGGGTCCAGTCCTCGGGTCTGGCCATGGCCGCGACGGGTCGTTAGCGTCGACAGCATGCGACCCCTCATCGAGATCCCTGCTGCCGACGGCACCGCCGAGGCGATCGTCGCCCGGCCCGACGACGGCACCCACCCCGGAGTCCTGCTGTGGATGGATGCCATCGGGCTGCGTCCCCGCATCGAGGAGATGGCCGACCGCATCGCCTCCTGGGGCTATGTCGTGCTCGCGCCCAACACCTTCTACCGGCTCGGGACCGCGACCGAGATGTCGCCGCCGCCCGGCATCGACCTCACCGACCCCGACCAGCGGGCGGCCTACGGGCAGAAGAGCTTCCCGCGGGTGGCCGAGCTGACCAAGGAACGCACCGAGGCGGACGTCGCTCCCTTCGTCGCCGCGCTGCGCGCCCTGCCCGGCGTCGCCGACGGGCCCATCGGGACCACGGGGTACTGCATGGGCGCCAAGCACGCGACCCGGGCCGCCTGCGTCGACCCGAGCATCGCTGCTGCCTGCGGTGGTTTCCACGGCGCGCAGGTGGCCTCGGACGAGCCGGACAGCCCCCACCTGTCGCTGGGCAGCGCACGGGCGGACTTCGTCTACGGCCACGCCGACCACGACCGCTCGATGCCACCGGAGATGGTCGCGCGGCTCGACGCGGCGCTGGCCGAGCACGGGCTGGAGGCGCGCACGGCGATCTACCCGGACGCCCCGCACGGCTACACGATGAGCGACACCTCGAGCTACCAGGAGGCGGGCGCGGAGCGGCACTTCAGCGAGCTGCGCGAGCTCCTCGAGCGGACGCTGCGAGCGTGAGCACCGCCCTCGTCACCGGCGCGACCGCCGGCATCGGCCGCGAGTTCGCCGTCCAGCTCGCGACGAAGGGGGAGGACCTCGTCCTCGTCGCCCGCGACACCGCGCGTCTGGACGCGCTCGCCGCCGAGCTCGCTGCCGCCCACGGCGTGGCCGTCGAGGTGATCTCCGCCGACCTGTCCGACCGGGCCGCGCTGGAGCGGGTGGCCGAGCGGCTGCGCGACCCGGCCCGACCCGTGGACCTGCTGGTCAACAACGCGGGCTACGGGCTGGGATCTCCCTTCGTCGACACGACAGTCGAGGACGAGGAGCGGCTGCTCGACGTGCTCGTGCGCGCGGTCCTCGTCCTCAGCCACGCGGCCGCCGGAGCGATGACCCAGCGGGGCAGCGGGCGGATCCTCAATGTCTCGTCCGTCGCCGGGCTGCTCACGAGCGGCACCTATGCGGCGTCGAAGGCCTGGGTCACCACCTTCAGCGAGTCGATCGCGGCACAGCTGGCGCCGCGCGGGGTCGGGGTCACCGCGCTGCTGCCCGGCTACGTGCGCACCGAGTTCCACGAGCGGGCCGGGATCGACAAGAAGCGCACCGGTCCCTTCTGGCTGGACGCGCCCGACCTCGTCCGCCAGGCCCTCGCCGACTCCGAGCGCGGCCGCGTCGTGTCCGTCCCGAGCCCGCAGTACAAGGCGGTCGTCGGCCTCGTGCGCCACCTGCCCCGGGGCCTGCTGCGCAACCCGCGGGTCACCGCGCTGCACCGCAAGAACTGAGCTGCCCCTCCCCCCATCTCCTTGAGTTCGTGCGCAAAAGGTGCGCGTCTCCTTAAGGTCGTGCGCAAAAGGTGCGCGTCTCCTTAAGGTCGTGCGCAAAAAAATGCGCACGACCTTAAGGAGATGCGGTTCAGAGGGGGCCGAGGGCGGCGGTGAGGTCGGCGTCGAGGTCCAGCGTCTCGAGGACGTGGAGCAGCGCGCGCTCCTCGAAGCGGAAGTGCGACTCCATGATCGCGCCGAGGCCCTCGAGGTGCGTGTGGACCCTCTCGGGTGGCTCGTCCCGGTCGAGCGCTGCCTCCAGCCCGGAGATGAGATGGCTCATCATCGAGTGGTCCTGCGTCAGCTTGAGCAGGGTGTCGCCGAGGTCGGGGTGCTCGGCGGCGATCGCGGGGAAGAGGTGCCGGTCCTCCCCTTCGTGATGACGGGTGAGGGCCGTGCAGAACCCGCGGCAGAACACCAGCAGGTCCCGCGCCACCTCGGGATCGTCGCCGGTCCCTCGCACGAGGTCGAGCGCCTCGCGCAGACGGGCGTGGACCGCCCTCAGCTCATGTGCCCAGGCCACGAGCCTGGTCTGGTCGCCCTCAGTCACGGGAGGGCGAAGGGTGGGAAACGCGCATCGCACGTCCTCCTTCGGTACGGCGCCTCCATGCCTGACACGGTCTGCCACCGGCACGCGACGCTGGCGCCACCTTAGCTCTGACTCGAGCCCTGCCTCGGCAAAGCTACTTGCGGGTACGACGTGCACTTGTCGACGCGTCCCCGGACGGAAGGCTGGCTTTCCGGGGTTCCCGAAGCGGTCGGATCGACAGGTGCACGTCGTACCCGCAAGTAACCGGGGCCGTGTTCGGTCGTCGGAGGCGGGCGCAGCGAGCGTGGGAGGATCGACCCGTGACTGACATCGCCGCCGACCGCGCCCGCCTGCTCGAGATCGTCAAGGACAAGGCCATCGTCCACGGACGCGTGACCCTCTCCTCCGGCGCCGAGGCCGACTACTACGTCGACCTGCGCCGCATCACGCTCGATGGCGAGGCCTCCCCACTCGTCGGGCGGGTCATGCTCGACCTCGTCGCGGACCTCGACTTCGACGCCGTGGGCGGGCTGACGCTGGGCGCCGACCCGGTCGCCACCTCCATGCTCCACGCCACCGCGGCGAAGGGGGAGCGCCTGGACGCCTTCGTGGTGCGCAAGTCGGGCAAGGCGCACGGCCTGCAGCAGCGCATCGAGGGCCCGTCGATCAAGGGCCGTCGCGTCCTGATCGTCGAGGACACCTCCACCACGGGCAACTCGCCGCTCGAGGCCGCCACCGCCGCCCGTGAGGCGGGCGCCGAGGTCGTCGCCGTCGCGACGATCGCCGACCGGGCGACCGGTGCCGCCGACAAGTTCGCCGAGGCCGGCCTGGAGTACCGCCACGTCTTCGGGCTCGAGGAGCTCGGGCTCGCCTGAGGCCCAGCCCGATCCGTCTGCATTGCCCTAGGGCAATGCAGACCAGCGGCCACGGGTTAAGTTAGGCTCTCCTAAGTTTCAGCCATCCCCGCTGTCAGGAGAGCCATGAAGATCGCCGAGCTCAAGGACCGCGTGGTCCTGGGTGCCGCCCGCGTGTACGCCCGCCGCACGATGGCCGACTACGCGGAGCGCGCCGAGGAGTCGCAGTTCGAGGTCACGGTCACCCGGGTCGTCGAGCTCAACCCCGTGATGCGCCGGATCACCCTGAGCGCACCCGAGATCCGCGACTACTCGCTGCTCGGCCCCGACGAGTACTTCGGCCTGCTCATGCCCGGCGCCGACGGCCGCCTGCACCTGCCCGACCCGGAGCGCAGCAATGTCCGCGCGGCCGTCAGCGAGATGCCCGAGGACGAGCAACCCGGCCTGCGGTGGTACACGATCCGCAGCATCCGCCGGAGCGAAGGGGAGGTCGACGTCGACATCGTGACGCACGGCGACTCCGGTCCCGGGTCGGCCTGGGCGACGTCGGTGCAGGTCGGCGACATCGCCGGGTTCCGCTCCGGGGGAGCGCTGTACTCCAGCTTCGACCAACCGGGTCAGCTCCTCGTCGCCGACGAGACCGCACTGCCGGCGCTCCTGGCGATCCTCGAGGAGCGCTCCCGCCGTGGGCTGCCCGGTCTCGGAGAGGGCGTCGAGGCGCACGTCGAGGTCCCCTCGTCGAGCGTGCTCGACGGCATGGACGTCCCGACCGACGTGGTCGTGCACCTGCGCGGCTCCGCCGCCCCCGGCACCGCGGTCCTCGCTGCGCTCGCCGAGTCGCCCGCCTCGAGCGCCGGCCTGGACTACGCGTGGCTCTGCGGCGAGTCGGGCCTGGCCACCTCCCTTCGCCGCCATCTCGTGCAGCAGGGCATGGACAAGCGGCAGATCACCTTCTCCGGCTACTGGAAGCTGGGCGCCGCGCGCGGCTGACCACCGGCCGGATAGCGTGCTGCCCATGGAGCCGCACCTCGTCGCCCTCGATGTCGACGGCACGATCCTGACCCACGACGGCGAGCTGCGAGCCGCCACCCGCGACGCGATCCGCGCGGTCGCCGCCGCGGGCCACCACATCGTCATCTCGACCGGGCGCTCGGTCGTCGCCACGACACCCGTCCTGGAGATGCTCGACCTGTCCCACGGGTGGGCCGTCTGCTCCAACGGCGCCGTCACCCTCGAGCTGGATCCCGCTGAGCCGCACGGCTATCGGATCGACGAGACGGTCACCTTCGACCCCCGCGAGGCGCTCACCCTCGTCATGGAGCACGCGCCGGACATCCTCGTCGCGGTCGAGGAGGTCGGGGTCGGCTTCAAGGTCGCCAAGCCCTACCCCGAGGGCGTGCTCATGGGCGAGCAGGTCGTCGTCCCCTTCGAGCAGCTCGTCGACACACCGACCACCCGCGTGTCCTTCCACGACCCCGAGGCCGCGAGCGAGGACTTCCTCGAGCTCGTCGAGCGGATCGGGCTGCACGGGGTGAGCTACTCCGTCGGCTACACCGCGTGGCTGGACCTCGCCCCCGAGGGCGTGTCCAAGGGCTCGGCGTTGGAGCTGGTGCGCCGCCGGCTGGGCATCGAGCCGCACCTGACCTTCGCGGCCGGCGACCAGCGCAACGACCTGGAGATGCTCCGCTGGGCCGCCCGGGGGGTCGCGATGGGTGATGCGCCACCCGAGGTCGTCGCCGCCGCGGACGAGCAGACCGGGACGGTCTACGAGGACGGCCTCGCAGATGCACTCCGACCGCTGATCTGAGGGCAGGATGTGCTCGTGGAGCACACACCTGACATCGACGACGCCCGCGACGCAGCGCGCGACACCGCCCGCAAGGTCGGCGACCATCCAGCCCTCGAGGCGCTGGCTCGCGCCGGTTTCGTCGTCTCGGGGGTGCTGCACATCGTGCTCGGCTGGACCGCGGGCCGCGTGGGCTGGGGCAGCGGTGGCCAGGCCGACCAGTCCGGCGCCCTGTCGACGCTCGCGAGCAACCCCGCCGGCACGATCCTCATGTGGGTCATCGTCATCGGCCTCGCCGCGCTCGTCCTGTGGCAGCTGACCGTGGCGATCGGGCCGAGGCTCGGCGACAGCGGCGTCCTCGACCGGGTCAAGGCGGTCGGCAAGGCCGTCGTCTACGGCGCGATCGCCTGGACCGCGGCGAAGTTCGCCATGGGCTCCGGCTCGTCCTCCTCGTCGGAGCAGTCCTCGCAGGACGTCACCGCCACCCTCATGGAGGCACCGGCCGGCCAGCTCCTCGTCGGCGCGGTCGGCGTCGCGGTCATCGCCGTCGGCGGGTACCACGTGTACAAGGGCGTGACCCGCAAGTTCCTCGACGACCTCGAGGAGGACCCCGGCACCTGGGCGACCCGCTCGGGCACGGTCGGCTACCCGGCGAAGGGAGCGGTCCTCGCCCTCGTCGGTGCCTTCTTCGTCATCGCTGCCGTGCAGCACCAGTCCTCGCAGGCGTCCGGCCTCGACGGCGCGCTCAAGAGCCTGCGGGACCAGCCCTTCGGCCCGTACCTGCTCACCGTCGTCGCGGTGGGTCTGGTGGCCTTCGGCCTGTACTGCTTCGCGCGGGCCCGTCACCAGCGGATCTGACCCCCTTCGCCCGCAAACCCGTTGCCCCGACGAAGGGGGAGGGCCTAGCCTTGTCGGGTCCGACCGGCGGTGGCAGCGTCCGGTCCCCACGACCTCGAAGGTGATGACCCGCTCGATGCGGCACCAGATCTCCCGCGACTGAAGAGTGCGACCGACCGCGGCCCACGCACCGCGAGTCCCGTCGGCGTGCGCAGCGACGGTACGGAGATCTCCATGTCATCACCCACCCCGGGGGCGGACGCCCTCGTCACCCTCAGTCACGTCACCCTCGACTGGCCCGACGGCACCCGCGCCCTCGACGACGTCAGCGGGGCCTTCGGTCACGGCCGCACCGGTCTCGTCGGGCGCAACGGCTCGGGCAAGACCACGCTGCTGCGCCTGATCACCGGGGAGCTCAACCCGACCTCCGGCACGGTGCAGGTCGCCGGGTCCGTCGGGACCCTGCCGCAGCAGCTGGGTCTCGACACGCAGCGGACGGTGGCGCAGGCGCTGGGCATCGCGCCAGCGCTCGCCGCCATCGCGGCGATCGAGGCCGGCTCGATCGACCAGGCGGACTTCGACGCCGCCGACGGCCACTGGAGCATCGAGGCCGAGGCGCTCTCCGCACTGGCCACCCTGGGCCTGGTCGGCGACGCGGACCTCCTCGGCCGGGCCCTCGGGACGCTCTCCGGCGGTGAGGTCGTCACCGTGGGGCTCGCCGCCCTCCAGCTGCAGCGGGCCGACATCGCGCTGCTCGACGAGCCGACCAACAACCTCGACCGGGCGGCCCGGCAGCGACTCGTCGAGGCGATCGACACGTGGCCGACCGGCCGCTCGCTCGTCGTGGTCAGTCACGACACCGACCTGCTCGAGCACGTCGACCGCATCGTCGAGGTGCACGGTCACGAGCTGCGCGGCTTCGACGGGCCGTGGTCGGTGTACCGCGCGGCGATCGAGGCAGAGCAGCAGGCGGCCGCCGATGCCGTCCGGGCCGCAGAGCAGGAGGTGCGTCGGCAGAAGCGCGACCGCGTCGAGGCGGAGCTCAAGCTGGCCGGGCGCAAGCGGATCGCCGATCGCGATCAGCCGAGCAAGCGGGCGCCCAAGATCGTCATGAACACCTGGGCCATGAAGGCAGAGAAGTCAGCCGCCAAGCACCGCCACCTCCACGACGATCGGCTCGACCGGGCGCGGACCTCGCTCACACAGGCCGAGGGCCGGGTCCGCGAGGACCGCTCGATGCGCATCGAGCTGCCCGGTACCCGCGTGCCGGCCGGTCGCACGGTGCTGGAGCTGCAGAAGGGGAGGGGCACTCCCTTCGTCGTGAAGGGGCCGGAGCGGATCGCGCTGTCGGGCGCCAACGGGGCGGGCAAGACCACGCTCCTGCGGGAGGTCCTCGGGCTGCCGATGGCGGTCCCGCCCGTGGCGCGGCTCGTCCGGCGGATCGACGAGGTGGGTCACCTGCCGCAGCGGATCGAGCTGGACGACGACCTGAGCGTCCTCGAGACCGTGCGTGCCGCGGCGCCGACCGTGCCGCCCCAGCAGGTGCGGGCGTCGTTGGCGCGCTTCCTCTTCCGCGGGGCGCTCGCCGAGCGGCCGGTCGCTGGGCTGTCGGGTGGCGAGCGGTTCCGCGTCGCGTTGGCCAGCGTGCTGCTCGCCGACCCGGCCCCGCACCTGATCGTCCTGGACGAGCCGACCAACAGCCTCGACGTCGACAGCGTCGACCAGCTCGTCGACGCGCTGACCGCCTACGAGGGTGCGCTGCTGGTCGTCAGCCACGACGAGGGCTTCCTCGAGCGGATCGGGATCACCCGCCGGTGGGAGATCCGCGCCGGCGCCCTCCATGACTCCCCGACAACCGCACAACCTTAAGGAGATGCCAGCTTGGTGCGCACGACCTTAAGGAGATGCGGGTTCGGTGCGCACGACCTTAAGGAGATGCCAGCCTGGTGCGCACGACCTTAAGGAGATGCGGTGTCGGTGGGTGCGGTCGGGGAGCCTGGTGACGGAGCGAGCGACGAAGGGAGGACCGCCAGGCCGAGGAGGGCGATGGCGGCGCCGAGGACCAGCCCCATCACGACGTCACTGATGTTGTGCACCCCGAGCAGGATGCGGTCGGCGGCGGTGAGGGCCGCGCCGGCGAGCGCCAGCAGCGTTGCGCCCCAGCGGATCCACGCCAACCGGGCGGCCCGCACCAGCGCGATGACGAGCACCGTGCCGACCGCGATGTTGGTCGCGTGGCCGCTCGGGTAGGACCAGCCCCCGACCTCGACGACCGCGTCGATGGGGCGGGGCCGCTCGACGAGCAGCTTGCACCCGACGCCGAGGCCCCAGCCGGCGAGGCCGATGGCGACGGTGACGACGGCGGCCCGCGCGGTGATGCGGCGTCGCACGGCGAGCACCCCGCCGAGGATCGCGACGACGGGGTAGACGAACCACGGCCCGCTGAGCAGTGCCCAGAGCACGGCAGCGTCGTGCCAGCGCGGGTGGCCGGCGATCGCGGCGACGCCGTGGGTGACGCCCCAGGCGTCGACCTCGCGGACCGCGGAGGAGGGGATCAGCACCCACTCACCGAGTGCCGCGACGGCCAGCGTGGTCGCCACCATGAGCAGCACTGCCGACACGACGCGCAGGAGAGTGACGGGGCGGTCTGCAGGCATCCACCGATTGTGCGGCATGCTGGACCCGCCATGTCCGATCTCGTCATCACATCCCCGGCCAACCAGCGCCTCAAGGACCTCGTCGCACTGCGTCGCCGTCGCAACCGCGAGGGAGCAGGTCTCACCCTCCTCGAGGGTCTCGAGGAGACCTCGCTCGCGCTGGACTCCGGCGTGCGCCCCATCGCCCTCTTCCACTGCCCCGAGCTGATGCTCGACGAGCAGGCCGGAGCCGACCTCGTCGAGCGCGCTCGCGATGTCGGTGCCGAGGTCGTCGAGCTGGGCCGGGTCGCCTTCGAGAAGGTCGCCTACCGCGAGGGGCCCGACGGCATCCTGGCCAAGGTCCCCACGCCCGGCCTGGCCCTCGACGAGGTCGACCTGCCGGACAACGCGCTCGTCCTCCTGTGCGAGGGCGTGGAGAAGCCCGGCAACCTCGGGGCCATGCTGCGGACCGCCGACGCCGCGGGCGTCGCGCTCGTCATCGCGGCCGACCCGGTCACCGACTGGGGCAACCCCAATGTCATCCGATCGAGCAAGGGCACCGTCTTCTCCGTGCCCGTCGCCTCCGCGAGCACCGACGAGGTGTGGACCTGGCTGGCCGAGCGCGGCGTCGAGATCGTCGCCACGACCCCGGACACCGACATCGAGCACACCGACGCGATCCTCACCGGGCCGGTCGCGGTCGCCGTCGGCTCCGAGAAGTACGGCCTGACCGACGCCGCACTTGCCCGCGCGCACCACAAGGTGCGCATCCCCATGGTCGGCCGGGCCAACTCGCTCAACGTCGCGACCTCGGCGGCGATCGTCGTCTACGAGGCCGTGCGGCAGCGGCGACAAGGCTGACGGGCTCCCTTCGCCCGAGGGGGCCGCGACCACCGGACCGGACCCGATTACTGGCCGGAGTGCGGCCTGTGTCACGATGCTTGCATGCGCGTCGACCACGTCTCCTATGCTGCAGACCAGTCCGGTGTCAAGGCCACGGCCCAGCGTCTGGGCGAGGCCCTTGGCGTGCCCCCCGTGGACGGGGGGATTCATCCCCGATTCGGCACGCGCAACATGATCCTGCCGCTCGCCCACGAGCGCTATGTCGAGGTCGTCGAGGTCCTCGACCACCCGAGCTCCGACAAGGCCCCCTTCGGCCAGGTCGTGCGGGCCCGCTCCGAGGCCGGCGGCGGCTGGATGGGCTGGGTCATCCGCGTCGACGCCGAGATCGAAGAGGTCGAGCAGCGCCTGGACCGCAAGGCCGTCGCGGGCAACCGTCGCCTCTCCGACGGCCGTGAGTTCCTGTGGAAGCAGATCGGCATCAAGGGCACCCTCGCCGACCCGCAGCTGCCCTTCTTCGTCAAGTGGGGCGAGGGCTCGCCGCACCCGAGCGAGGAGGCGTCCACCGACGTCACCATCTCCGCCCTGATGATCGCCGGCGACCAGGCGCGCGTCACCGACTGGCTCGGTGGCCTGCCCCCCGAGGAGACCTCTTCGGTCATCGACTTCGAGTTCGTCGCGCCGCACGGCACGCCCGGACTGCTCTCGGTCACCTTCAACACCCCCGGTGGTCCGGTCACCCTCTGACCGGAGCCCATGGCCTGGTCCGACCGCGTCGGCGGCTTCTTCGCGCTCGACGACGACTGGGAGCGCCCCGGCGGCACGATCAGCCGCGGCGACGCGCTCTTCACCCTGACGGTCGTCGCGCTCTCCCTCTTCGTCCTGGAGCTGATGCGCGCGCTCGGCAGCCTGGTCGAGGTCGACCGGCCGATCTGGCAGCAGTGGCTGCTCACCGCGATCCCCGCGCTCTTCCTGCTCACCCGACGCCGGTACCCGCTGCTCACCGCCGCCGCGGCGAGCCTCGCGTACTGGGCGATCTCGTCCTACGAGCCACTCATGGCCAGCCTGCTGTCGACCCAGGTCAGCTACTTCCTCGTCGTCCTCGGTGGCGTGGCCTGGGCGCGCAACCGCCGCACCATGGCCGGGGTCTACGGCGTCATCCTCTTCGCGATGTTCCTCTGGCTCGTCTGGGGTTTCGCCGTGGGACAGGCGACCACGGGCATGGTGGGCTCGCCCGACCCGGAGGCGTGGATCGCGCCGACGATCGCGGCGCCCGTCATGCTCAGCATCATCAACATCCTCTACTTCGGCGGGGCGGTGATCGGTGGCCAGGCGGCCTGGCGCTCGGCCCGTCAGCGGGCGGGGCTGCGGACCCAGACCGAGACCATCCGCGAGCAGACCGGCCAGCTGCGTGAGGCGGCGGTCGTCGAGGAGCGGCTGCGCATCGCGCGCGAGCTGCACGACGTCGTCGCCCACCACGTCTCCGGTATCGGTGTGCAGGCGGCCGCGGCCCGTCGTGTCCTCGACAAGGACCCAGAGGCGGCGAAGGGAGCACTGCTGCGGATCGAGGGTGGCAGCAGGGACGCCGTGACGCAGATGCGCGGGCTCCTCGGGACGCTGCGGATGGGGGAGGCCCCCGCCCCGGACACCGACCACGCGCCCGAGCCCACCCTGGCGGACGTCGTCGGCCTCGTCGCCGAGCGTGACGGCACGGCCCTGACCGTCACCCACGAGGTCGTCGAGGACTCTCCCGGGGACCTCGACGCCGTCCCCACGGCGATCGGGCACTCCCTCTACCGCACCGCGCAGGAGGCCCTGACCAATGTCGTGCGGCACTCGAGCGCGCAGCGGGCGCGCGTGACCGTCCGGGTCGGCGACCGCCACGCGGAGGTCGAGGTCACCGACGACGGTCGCCCGCTGCCCGGGAGCTCCGGCAGCGGCATGGGCCAGCTCGGGATCCGCGAGCGGGTGTCCTCGCACCACGGCACCGTCGAGATCGGGCCGCGCCCACTGGGTGGCTACCGCGTGCGGGCGCGCATCCCCCTTCGGTCGGAGGAGTCATGACGGACACGCTGCGGGTGCTGCTCGTCGACGACCAGCCGATCATCCGGTCCGGCTTCGCGATGATGCTCTCCGTCGAGGAGGACCTCGTCGTCGTCGGCGAGGCGGCCAACGGGCGCGAGGCGATCGAGATCGCCGAGCGGGAGCGCCCCGATGTCATCGTCATGGACGTGCAGATGCCGGTCATGGACGGGATCACCGCGACCCGAGAGATCGTCGAGCGCGACCTCGGTCGGGTCATCATCCTGACGACCTTCGACGCGGACAACTACCTTTTCGACGCGCTGCAGGCGGGAGCGAGCGGATTCCTGCTCAAGAACGCCGAGGCCGACCAGCTCGTCGACGCGCTGCGCGCGGTCGGTCACGGGCACGCGCTGCTCGCGCCCGAGGTCACCCAGCGGGTCATCGCCCAGATGGCCGCGCCCAGCGCCCCCACCACCGGAGGCGAAGGGAGGCACGCCGCCCTCCTCGCCCACCTCACCGACCGCGAGCTCGACGTGCTGCGCCTCATGGGCGCAGGCCGCTCCAACTCCGAGATCGCCGCCGAGCTGGTCATCGGTGCGGCGACCGTCAAGACGCACGTGTCGAGCATCTTCGCCAAGCTGCAGGTGCGTGATCGGGTGGGCGCGGTGATCATCGCGCACGAGGCCGGCATCGTCGGGGGCTGACTCTCCACCCACGGGGGGAGACCCCCTTCGCCTCAAGACCACCCCCGGGGCTGATCCGCTGCCACCCTCCAGTCCATAGCGTTGGCGGTATGGACAGAGCACCGCAGACCATCACCGTCGAGGGACTGACGCGACGCTTCGGGGACTTCACCGCCGTCGACCACGTCGACTTCTGCGTGCCGCAGGGCACGATGACCGGCTTCGTCGGCGGCAACGGCGCGGGCAAGACAACCACCATGCGGATGATCATGGGCGTGCTGTCGATCACCGAGGGCCGGGTCATGTGGGGCGACCAGCCCATGACCGCCGCGCACCAGCGCTCCATCGGCTACATGCCCGAGGAGCGCGGGCTCTACCCCAAGCAAAAGGTCGCCGACCAGCTCATCTACCTCGGCCAGCTCAAGGGCCTGTCTCCCAAGGCTTCTCGCGAGTCCGTCATGACCCTGCTCGAGCGGCTCGGCCTGGGCGAGCGCACCGACGACACCGTCGAGGCGCTCTCGCTCGGCAACCAGCAGCGGGTGCAGATCGCCGCCGCGCTGATGATCGAGCCGGCCGCGCTGATCCTCGACGAGCCCTTCAGCGGCCTCGACCCCGACGCGGTCGACTCGATGGCCGACCTGCTGCGCGAGCACACCGCACGAGGGGTGCCGGTGCTCTTCTCCAGCCACCAGCTCGACCTCGTCGACCGGCTGTGCGACCAGCTCGTCATCCTCGCCAAGGGGCAGGTCCGGGCCACCGGTACGCCCACCGAGCTGCGGGGCGGCTCCCCTCGGCGGCACCGCCTCGTCGCCGTCCGCGACGCCGGGTGGGTGCGTGAGGTGCCCGGTGTCGTGACCGTCGACGTCGACGGCCCGGTCGCGGTCCTCGACCTGGTGAGCGACTCCGAGACCGAGCGCCAACGCCTGCTCGGCGAGGTCCTCGCCGAGGGGCTGCGCCGCGGAGGGATCACCGAGCTCTCCCCGATCATCCCGCCCCTGTCCGAGGTCTACCGAGAGGTGACGGCATGAAGACCACCAACGCCTGGACGCTCGTCGCGCGCCGTGAGCTGTCCGTCCGCCTGCGCGACAAGACCTTCATCGGCTCGACGCTGCTCTCGCTCGTCATCCTCGTCGGCGTCTTCGGATTCCAGGCGTGGACGGCCAACAAGGCGTCGACCTTCGACCTCGCGGTCACCTCGCAGTCGCAGCAGATGGGCCAGGTCGTCGCCGACGCGGCGCCCGGCATCGACGACAAGGTGAGCGTCACCCTCGTGGACGTCGCCGACGAGGAGGCGGCCAAGGCGGCCGTCACCGATGAGTCCGCCGACGCGTGGCTGCACCAGACCACTGACGGCTGGCAGCTCGTCGGCAAGTCGGACGTCGACTCGAGCCTGCAGGACGTCGCCACGCAGTCGATCGGCACCGCGGTCCTCACGGCCAACGCCGACAAGGCCGGTACCGACGTCACCAGCCTGCAGAAGGGCACCGCCGTCACCACCGACATCCTCGACGGTGACGCGGAGCAGGCGGGCATCGCCAAGGCCGTCGGCTTCGGCATGGCGATCCTCTTCTACATGTCCGCAGCGATCTTCGGCATGTACCTCGCGATGAGCGTCACCGAGGAGAAGCAGTCGCGGATCGTCGAGATCATCGCGACGTCCATCCCCCTTCGTCATCTGCTCTTCGGCAAGCTCATCGCGGCCGTGGCGCTCGCGGTCGGGCAGCTGCTGCTCTACGCGGCGGTCGCCGTGATCGGGGCGAGCTTCACCGAGTGGGGCGACATGCTGCCGAGCCTCACCGCGGGGCTGGCGTGGTTCATCGTCTTCTTCATCGCCGGCTTCACGATGATCGCGGCGCTCTACGCGGTCTCCGGGGCGCTGGCCTCGCGGCAGGAGGACATCCAGTCGACGTCCTTCCCGGTGACGATGCTGCTCATGGTGATGTTCTTCGGCGCGATGTTTGCCAGCGGGCCGATCGTCGACGTGCTCGCCTGGATCCCGCCCTTCTCCGCGATCCTCCAGCCGATGCGGCTGGTGTCCGGCGAGGCGCAGTGGTGGGAGGCGCTGATCAGCCTCGGCATCCTCGCCGCGGTGACGGTGGGCGTCATCCTCGTCGCGGAGCGGATCTACCGCCGGGCGCTGATGCAGACCGGCGGCAAGCTGTCCTACAAGGACGCGTGGAACGCCGAGCTGTAGAGCCGGCCACAGAGACAGATCGGCCCGGGCACCCGCAGGGGGTGTGCCCGGGCCGATCGTCGTCCGCGCTCAGTCGTCGATGGCACCACGCAGGCGAAGGGAGTTGAGCACCACGAGCACCGAGCTCAGGGCCATCGCGGCGCCGGCGATCATCGGGTTGAGCAGGCCGGCCATCGCGAGCGGGATGGCGGCGATGTTGTAGCCGAAGGCCCAACCCAGGTTTTGCTTGATGACCTTGAGCGTCTCGCGCGAGAGGGCGATGGCGCGCGGGACCGACTCGAGGTCGGCGTGCACGAGGACGATGTCGGCGGACTCCATGGCGACGTCGGTGCCGGTGCCCATCGCCATGCCGAGGTCGGCCTTGACGATGGCGGCCGCGTCGTTGACGCCGTCGCCGACCATGGCGACGACCCGGCCCTCCTGCTGGAGGCGCTCGATGACGTCGTGCTTGTCCTGCGGGCGGACGTCGGCGACCACGTGCTCCGGGTCGATGCCGACCTGGGCGGCGATCGTCGTCGCGTTGTGCTCGTTGTCGCCGCTCAGCAGCCAGACCTGCAGGCCCTCGGCGCGCAGCGCGCGGATGGCATCGCCGGAGGTCTCGCGCACCTCGTCGGCCACGGTGAGGGCGCCACGGGCGATGCCGTCCCACCCGACGAAGACCGTCGTGCCGGACCGCTCGAGGGTCGACAGCTCGGCCGGCACCTCGTCGAAGAGGTCCGCGCGGCCCACGGTGACGCGGGTGTCCTTGATCGTCGCGACGGCACCAGCGCCGGGAAGGTTGTCGAAGTCGCGGATCGCCGGGATCTTGATGCCCTTGTCCAGCGCGCGGCGCACGATGGCCCGGGCGATGGGGTGCTCGCTGCCGGACTCGACGGCCGCGGCGGCGGTGAGCACCGCGGCGGGGTGCAGCCCGGGCGAGGCGGCCAGGTCGGTGACCTGGGCGATACCGGTCGTGATCGTGCCGGTCTTGTCGAGGACGAGGGTGTCGATGCGGCGGGTGTCCTCGAGGACCTGCGGGCCCTTGATGAGCACGCCGCGCTGGGCGCCCCGGCTGGTGCCGACGAGCAGGGCCATCGGCGTGGCCAGGCCCAGCGCGCAGGGGCAGGCGATGATCAGGACGGTGACGGCGACACCGATCGCGGTCGTGGCCGAGCCGGACCCGATCCACCAGCCGATGAAGGTCAGCAGGGCCAGACCCAGGACCACGGGGACGAAGACCGCAGAGACCCGGTCGGCGAGTCGCTGCACGTCGGCCTTGCCGGTCTGGGCCTGCTCGACGAGCCGGACGATCTGCGAGTAGGTCGTGTCCGAGCCGACGGCGGTCGCCTCGACGATCAGGCGGCCGGAGGTGTTGACCGTGCCGGCGTCGACCGTGTCGCCGGAGCGCACGTCGACGGGGACCGACTCGCCCGTGACGAGCGAGGTGTCGATGGAGCTGGTGCCGTCGATGATGAGCCCGTCGGTGGCGACCTTCTCGCCCGGACGCACGATGAAGTGGTCACCGACCTGCAGCTCGTCCAGGGGCAGGAGGACCTCGGTCGTCGCCCGGGTGCGCGAGTCGATCCGCTGGACGGCCACTCCCTTCGACCCCACGTCCATGAGGTCGGTGAGGGCGGAGCGGCCCTCGTCCTTGCTGCGGGCCTCCAGCCAGCGGCCACCGAGGAGGAATGCGGTGATCACCGCGGCCGTCTCGAAGTAGTAGTGCCCGTCCTGGCCCCCACCGGTGACGAGCGTGACGAAGGACCACAGGTAGGCGGCGCTCACGCCGAGGCTGACGAGCGTGTCCATCGTCGAGGCCAGGTGGCGAGCGTTGAGGTACGCGGAGCGGTGGAAGGGCCAGGCGGCCCACGCGACGACCGGAGTCGTGAGCAGCCACTGCAGCCACGGGTTGGCGGCGAAGTCCCACGGGCCCATGGCCAGGACGACCACGACGAGGGCCAGCGCGCCCGCGACGATCGCACGGCGCTGCAGGTCGGCCCGCGCGATCGGCGTGTGCGTCGGGGGAGCGAGGCGCGACTCGGGCTCGATGACGGTGGCGCCGTAGCCGGAGGACTCGACGGTGGCGATGAGCTGGTCGACGTCGACGGAGTCGGGGTGGCGGACCGTCGCCTTCTCGGTCGCGAGGTTGACGCTGGCCTCGACCCCCTCGATCTTGCCGAGGTTGCGCTCGATCCGCGCGCTGCAGGAGGCGCAGGTCATGCCGGTGATCGCGAGGTCGACGCTGTGCACGTCGGCCGCGGTCTCGAGGAGTGGGTCGGTCGCGGTGCTCATGGGGCCATCATCTCGCGGAGTCGCAGGGGTCTGTGGAGGCGAAGGGGGCGCGTCGAGCCCCCCGGAGGGGGTCAGGATCGGACGAGCCGCGCGATGGCGGCGCTCGCCTCGGCGACCTTGGCCGAGGCGGCCTCGTCGGACTCGCGGGCGGCGTCGACGACGCAGTGCCCGACGTGGTCCTCGAGCAGGCCCAGGCTCACGGCCTGCAGGGCCTTGGTCGCCGCGGAGACCTGGGTGAGGATGTCGATGCAGTAGGTGTCCTCCTCGACCATCCGCGAGATGCCGCGGATCTGGCCCTCGACGCGCTTGAGGCGCTTGAGGTAGTCGTCCTTGCTGCCGCTGTAGCCGGCCATGGGTGCCTCCTGGTGGTGGTCGTCAGCAGGGTCAACACGATACCCCCCGGGGGGTATTTCCAAGCGCAGCAGATCAGGCGTGCGTGGCGACGACGATGCTGGCCGACAGGCGACCGCTGAAGGGCTCGGGGCCGAGCCTGTCCTCGAGGACTCGCGCCATCTCGGCCGTGGCGTGCGCCGGGTCCACCCCACGCTCGGCCAGGAGATTGGCGATGGGCGTCCCCTGGCAGTGCGCGACGGCGATGTCCTGGGCGGACGTCGGCCTGCTGCGATGCTCGACCCACCGGGCGTCGACCGAGGTGAAGCCCGCGCCCTCGAGCTCGACCCGGACGAGGTCCAGATCGGTGTACCCGAAGGGGGTCCGCCGCAGGAACCGGGGTGGGTCGTCGGGGAAGAGCGTGGCGAGGGCCTCCTCCACGGCCAGAGCCGCCTCGTTGTCCTCGATCCGTCCCCAGCTGGCGATGACGAATCGCCCGCCGGGGCGCAGGACGCGGTGCGCCTCGGCGTAGGCGCGCGGACGGTCGGGGAAGAACATGACGCCGAACTGGCACATGACCGCGTCGAATGTGCCGTCCTCGCAGGGGAGGTCCTGTGCGTCGGCGAGCAGCCATCGCACCCGGTCGGACGGCGGCAGCATCTCTGCGGCGCGATCCAGCATGGGCGGGTTGAGGTCGGTGGCGGTGATCTCGACCGTGGGCAGGAGCCGATGCAGGGCGCGGGTCACGGCTCCCGTCCCGGCAGCGATCTCGAGGACGTCGTGGGGCGTTCCCGCAGCGACGGCGGAGGCGACGTCATCGGCGTAGTCGAGGAACATCATCGGCACCAGGACGGTGTCGTACACCTGCGGTATCGAGCCCGCGAACCTGCTGTCGGAGGACATCCTCCGAGTATGTTCCTGCGGCGCTCGGGTGGGAAGGCCCGGCGGCGAGGGTCAGCCGATCAGACGGAAGAGCGGGCTGTCCGTCGGGATCCGCTCGATGCCCAGCGGCGAGGCGTCCATGCGCGCGAGGAGCGGGCGCAGCTCGTCGGGGTCGCCGAGCTCGAGGCCCACGATGGCGGTACCGGTGTCGCGGTTGTTGCGCTTGATGTAGTCGAAGAAGGTGATGTCGTCGTCCGGGCCGAGCACCTCGTCGAGGAACCGGCGCAGGGCGCCCGGCTCCTGGGGGAAGTCGACGGTGAAGTAGTGCTTGCGTCCCTCGTGGATCAGCGCCTTCTCGACGATCTCGGCGTAGCGGGAGACGTCGTTGTTGCCACCCGAGACGACCGCGACGACAGTGGACCCGGGCTCGATCCGCAGGTCGGCCAGGACCGTGGTCGCCAGGGCGCCCGCGGGCTCGGCGATGATCCCGTCGGTCTGGTACATCGCGAGCATCTCGACGCAGAGCGCGCCCTCGGACACGGACGTCAGGTGGGTGCCGGTGGCGGCGACCGCCGCGTGGGTGAGGGTGCCGACCCGCCGGACCGCGGCGCCGTCGACGAAGGGGGAGACCTCGTCCAGGTCCACGGGGGCCCCGGCAGCGAGGGCAGCAGCCATCGAGGCGGCACCCTCGGGCTCGACGCCGACGAGGCGGGTCGAGGCGGTGTGGGCCGCCATCCAGGTGGCCATCCCACCGAGGAGCCCGCCACCACCGACGGGGACGGTGACGAGGTCGGGGACCTTGCCGAGCTGCTGCACGATCTCGATGGCGACGGTGCCCTGCCCGGCCATGGTGTCGAGGGCGTCGAAGGCCGGGACGACCACCGCACCGGTGCGGGCCGCGTCCTCGGCCGCAGCCTTGGCCGCGTCGTCGTAGACCTCGCCGGTGACGATGACCTCGACCAGGTCGCCACCGAGGATGGCCACGCGGTCACGCTTCTGGCGAGGAGTGTTGCGCGGCAGGTAGATCCGTGACCGAACGCCGAGGCGCTGACCGGCGAAGGCGACTCCCTGCGCGTGGTTTCCGGCGGAGGCGGCGACGACTCCCTTCGCTCGCTCCTCGTCGCTCAGGTTGGAGATGAAGTTGAAGGCGCCGCGCAGCTTGTAGGAGCGCACCGGCTGCAGGTCCTCACGCTTGAGCCAGACGTCGGCGCCGGTCGCGGCGGACAGGCGCTCGCTGCGGTGCAGCGGCGTCGGGGGAAGGACGTCGGCGAGGACCTTGGCCGCGGCGTCGACGGAGGCTGCGGTGAGGTGCGGGATGGTCACCCACCAACCGTAGTCCGATGGGGAGGTGCGGGTCGGCCCCCTTCGCAGGTCGGACACACTGCGAAGGGGGCCGGGCTCAGAGGAGATCGAACTCCCGCAGCTCGTCCCCAGTCATGAGGCGCGAGCGGATGAGGAAGCGCACGCCCTCGGGCGCCTCGACCGAGAAGCCCGAGCCGCGTCCGGGGACGATGTCGACCGTGAGGTGGGTGTGCTTCCAGTACTCGTACTGGCTCAAGCTCATCCAGAACTCGATGGGGGTGAACTCACCCGTGAGCGTGCCGAGCTTGATGTCGGCCTCGCTCGTGATGAAGTCCCCCGACGGGTAACACATCGGCGATGACCCGTCGCAGCAGCCACCGCTCTGGTGGAACATCAGCGGACCGTGCTGCTGCTCCAGCTTCGCGAGCAGTGTTGCTGCCTCGTCGGTGAGGTCGACGCGTGCACCCATGGCGGGGTACTCCCTTCGCTCGGACGGATCAGAAGAAGCCGAGCTTGTTCTGGTCGTAGCTCACCAGCAGGTTCTTGGTCTGCTGGTAGTGATCGAGCATCATCTTGTGGTTCTCACGTCCGATGCCCGAAGCCTTGTAGCCACCGAAGGCAGCGCCCGCGGGGTACTGGTGGTAGCAGTTGGTCCAGACCCGGCCGGCCTGGATGCCCCGGCCCATGCGGTACGTGGTGTGGGCACTGCGCGACCAGACGCCCGCGCCGAGGCCGTAGAGCGAGTCGTTGGCGATCGACAGGGCTTCCTCCTCGTCCGTGAAGGAGGTCAGCGAGACGACCGGGCCGAAGATCTCCTCCTGGAAGATGCGCATCTTGTTGGTGCCTTCGAAGACCGTCGGCTGGATGTAGTAACCACCGGAGAGGTCACCGCCGAGGTCGACCACCTCACCGCCGGTGAGCACCTTGGCGCCCTCCTCGCGGCCGATGTCGAGGTAGCTCTTGATCTTCTCGAACTGGTCATTGCTCGCCTGGGCGCCCATCATCGTCTCGGTGTCGAGGGGGTTGCCCTGGACGATGGCCTCGACCCGCTTGATGGCGTCGGGGACGAACTTCGCGTACATACCCTTCTGGACGAGCGCTCGCGAGGGGCAGGTGCAGATCTCGCCCTGGTTGAGCGCAAACATCGAGAAGCCTTCGAGTGCCTTGTCGTAGAAGGCGTCGTCCTGGGCGGCCACGTCGTCGAAGAAGACATTCGGCGACTTACCACCGAGCTCGAGCGTGACGGGGATGATGTTCTGGCTGGCGTACTGCATGATCAGCCGGCCGGTCGTCGTCTCACCGGTGAAGGCGATCTTGGCGATGCGCGGGCTCGACGCGAGCGGCTTGCCGGCCTCGACGCCGAAGCCGTTGACGACATTGAGGACGCCGGCGGGCAGCAGGTGGCCGATGAGCTCCATGACCTTGAGGATCGACCACGGGGTCTGCTCGGCCGGCTTCAGGACGATGCAGTTGCCGGCGGCCAGAGCGGGCGCGAGCTTCCAGACGCCCATGAGGATCGGGAAGTTCCACGGGATGATTTGCCCGACGACGCCGAGCGGCTCGTGGAAGTGGTACGCGACGGTGTCGTTGTCGATCTCGGTGTTGCCGCTCTCCTGGGCGCGGATGGCCCCGGCGAAGTAGCGGAAGTGGTCAACTGCCAGCGGGATGTCCGCGGCCAGCGTCTCGCGCACGGCCTTGCCGTTGTCCCAGGTCTCGATGACCGCGATGTCTTCGAGATTGGCCTCGAGCGTGTCGGCGATCTTGAGCAGGATGTTGGACCGCTCGGTGATCGAGGTCTTGCCCCAGGCGTCCTTGGCGGCGTGCGCCGCGTCGAGCGCCTTGTCGATGTCCTCGGCGGTGCCGCGGGCGACACGGGTGAAGACCTGCCCGGTCACCGGCGTGATGTTGTCGAAGTACTCGCCCTTGACCGGTGGGACCCAGTCGCCACCGATGAAGTTTTCGTACTGGCCCTTGACCTCGATGGTCGAGTCGGCGCTGCCGGGTGGGGTGTAGACGGTCATGTCGGCCTCCTGCAAGTCATCCGACGGCGCACCGTTGCGTCGTCGTCCTGAGGCCGACGCTAGGACGAAGGGGGTTGGTCGAAGGTTGGTCGGGAGAGCCGGCGGTCCGCCTCACCCACCGAGAGCGGCGTCGACGACCCCCTTCGCGTCGGCCTGCACCTGTGCGAGGTGCTCGGGGCCGCGGAAGGACTCGGCATAGATCTTGTAGACGTCCTCGGTGCCGGAGGGGCGGGCGGCGAACCAGGCCGACTCGGTGACGACCTTGAGCCCGCCGATCGCGGCGCCGTTGCCTGGGGCCTCGGTCAGCGTGGCTGTGATCCGTTCTCCCGCAACCTCGTCCGCGGTGATGGCGTCGGGGGTGAGGGCCTTGAGGGCCGCCTTCTGCTCGCGGGTCGCGGGGGCGTCGACACGGGCGTAGGCCGGCTCACCGTGCCGAGCGACGAGGTCGGCATAGTGCTCGCTGGGGGAGCGGCCGGTGCTGGCCAGGATCTCGGAGGCGAGTAGCGCGAGGATGATCCCGTCCTTGTCGGTCGTCCACACCGAGCCGTCCTTCCGGAGGAAGGACGCGCCCGCGGACTCCTCGCCGCCGAATCCGACCGATCCGTCGAGCAGCCCGGGCACGAACCACTTGAACCCGACCGGCACCTCCCACAGCTCCTTCCCGAGGTCGGCGGCGACACGGTCGATCATCGAGCTCGACACGAGCGTCTTGCCGATCCGCTCGCTCGACCAGCCGGGCCGGGCACCCCCGTAGAGGTACTGCAGAGCGACCGCGAGGTAGTGGTTGGGGTTCATCAGTCCGCCATTAGGGGTGACGATCCCGTGGCGGTCGGAGTCGGCGTCGTTGCCCGTCGCGATGTCGTACCGGTCGCGCTGCTCGATGAGGCTCGCCATGGCTGCGGGGGAGCTGCAGTCCATCCGGATCTGGCCGTCCTTGTCGAGCGTCATGAAGCGCCACGTCGGGTCGACGAGCGGGTTGACGACGGTCAGGTCGAGGCCGTGACGTTCGCCGATCTCGCCCCAGTAGTGCACGGCCGCGCCGCCCATCGGGTCGGCGCCGATCCGCACGCCGGCGTCCTTGATCCGTTGCAGGTCAACGACATAGGGCAGATCGGTGACATAGGCAGCGAGGTAGTCGTGATCGGTGGCCGCGGCGCGGGCCCGGGCGAAGGGGGTCCGCCGCACCTGACGCAACCCGTCCCGCAGGTGAGCGTTCGCGGCGTCGGCGATCGCGGTGGTCGCGTCGGTGTCGGCTGGCCCACCGTGGGGCGGATTGTACTTGAAGCCGCCGTCGCTCGGCGGGTTGTGCGACGGGGTGACGACGATGCCGTCGGCCAGGACCACCCCCTTCGCGCTCAGGTCCTTGCCTCGGTTGGCGGCGAGGATCGCGTGCGAGATGGCGGGGGTCGGGGTGTAGCCGTCGCGGGAGTCGACGAGGACGGTCACGTCGTTGCCGACGAGCACCTCCAGCGCGCTCGTCCAGGCCGGCTCGGACAGGGCGTGGGTGTCGCGTCCGAGGAAGAGCGGTCCGTCGATGCCCGCAGCCCGCCGGACGTCGACGATCGCCTGGGTGGTGGCGAGGATATGCGCCTCGTTGAAGGAACCGTTCACCGACCGCCCGCGGTGCCCGCTCGTGCCGAAGGCGACCTGCTGGTCGACATCGTCCGGGTCGGGCTGGACCGCGTAGTAGGCGGTGACGACGTGACTGACGTCGATGAGGTCCTCGGGCAGCGCGGGTGTCCCGGCACGATCAGCGGCTGAGCTCATGCCTCGACGCTACCGCTCAGCGCGCGGCTGCCAGCCGGGCCATGAGCTGGGCGCGAGCGGGGTGCCGCTCGTCGTCGAGGGCCTCGAGGGCACGCTGGACGACCTCGGCGTCGGGGACGACCTCGCTGTAGGCGAGCACGGCGGAGGGGTCGGGGTTGCCGAGCAGGCACTCGCGCACGGCCACGGCGAGGTACTCGGCCAGCTCGGTGAGATGCGGTGAGCGGGTGCCGGGCACGAGGTCGCCGCCGTAGGCGTCGACGGCCGCGCGTGCATCGCCACGGCGCACCGCCGCGCGCACCGCCTCGACATCGCTCGTCACCGGCAGGTCGAGGCGGTAGGGACGCGAGGCAAGGCGTCCGCCGAGCGCGGAACGCAGGTGGCTGACCTCGGACTTCAGCGTGCTCGTGGAGACCCGCTCGTCGCCGTAGACGTGGGCGTGCAGCTCGCCGAGCGAGAGGCCACCGGAGTGCAGCGCGAGGAGCGCGAGGATCTCGCACTGGCGTCGGGTGAGCAGCAGCCGGGCCCCGTCGAGGTGGACCTCGACGGCACCGAGCAGCCGCAGGTGCAGTCCGGCAGAAAGTGCCCCATCGGCCGCGGGGCTGCCTGACGGCGGGATGGCCGTCTCGAGGAGCCGGGCGAGCGCCTGGGCGGTGGCCGCGCCGATGGGGTGGCCGCGGTCCCAGGTGGTCGACAGGTCCAGGACGCCGAGCTGCACTCCGGTCACCGGGTCATGGACGGGTGCCGCCCAGCAGACCCAGCTGTGGACGATCGGGGCGTAGTGCTCGGCGGCGAAGACGGTCGAGACGCGGTCGTTGCGCAGGGCGAGGTTGAGGGCGTTGGTGCCCACGCTCCCTTCGTCCCAGCGGCCGCCGGCGACGAAGTTGACCTCCTCGGCGGCATTGCGCATGACCCGGCCGCCGTAGGTCCACAGGATCCGCGTCTGCGGGTCGGTCACGGCGACGACGAGGTCGCCGTCCTCGGCGGCGGAGCGCAGCGCGCCCTCGAGCCGGTTGACCGCTGCCGACAGCGGTGAGTCCTCGAACCTGCTGCGCGTCTCGCCCTCGTCGGCCAGCGGTGCGGCGTCGACGGCGTCGATGACCTGCTCGGCGGAGCGCTGCCACGAGGAGAGGATCTCGGGGCGCACGTCGGTGTCGGGGGTGCTGCCCTGTCGCCAGCGCTCCCAGGCTCGCTCGAGCGTGCGTCGTCGCCCGGACTCCATCGCCGCCACCGGCCTCCTCCTCGTGGTCCCTGCCCAGCGTAGGTGGGCTGGGCCATATGGTCGAGGGATGAGCGCAGCAGCCGGCACCCTGACCTGGACCCCCGCGGCAGAGCGGCCCGATCTGCTCGCCGCGCCCGTGGCCGAGGCGATCGCCGCGTTGCCCTCCGCCCGCGTCGCCGAGATCGACCCGGACCTGGCGGACACCGCAGCCTTCTGCGAGGCCTACGGCTCGCCGATGGAGTTCTCCGCCAACTGCGTCGTCGTCGCCGGGCGAAGGGGAGGGGAGACCAAGCACGCTGCCGTCCTGGTCCTCGCGAGCGACCGGGCCGACATCAACGGCGTCGTGCGCCGTCACATCGACGCGCGCAAGATCTCCTTCGCGCCGATGGCCGAGGCCGTCGAGATCACCGGCATGGAGTACGGCGGTATCACCCCGGTCGGCCTGCCCGCGGACTGGCCGGTCCTCATCGACGACGCCGTCCTGGCGGCCGGTGAGGTCGTCATCGGCTCCGGGGTCCGCGGGTCCAAGCTGCTCGTGGACGCGACCGAGCTGGCCGCGCTGCCGAGCGCCGAGGTGCTGGCGCTCGCACAAGCCTGAGCTGCGCCTGCTGGGGCTGGCCCCAGCAGGCGCAGTCGATCACGCCTCGACGACCACCGGGATGACCAGCGGGTTGCGGCGGTGCTTGCGGCCGGCCCACTGGGTGACGGCACGCCCGATCCGCTTCTCGAGGTCGATCGGGTCGCCGACCCCGTCCGACGCAGCGGCGGCGAGGGCCTTCTCGATCGACGGGATCGCGTCGTCGAAGAGGGAGTCGTCGGCGCCCAGGCCGCGGGTGAGGAACTCCGGCGGCTCGACCAGCTTGCCCGTGTCGATGTCGATGAGCGCGAGCACCGTGACGATGCCCTCCTGGCTCAGGGTGACGCGGTCGCGCAGGCTCTCCTCGGTCACTCCGCCGACGTTGCCTGCGGAGACGTAGACGTAGCCGGCGCGGACCTTGCCGACGACGCGCACCTGGCCGTCCTGCAGGTCGACGACGACGCCGTCGTCGACGACCGGGACGTGCTCGGGGTCGAGGCCGGTGGCGATGGCCAGGTCGGCGTTGGCCTGCAGGTGACGCCACTCGCCGTGGACCGGCATGACATTGCGCGGCTTGACGAGGTTGTAGCAGTAGACGAGCTCGCCCGCGCTGGCGTGGCCGGAGACGTGCACCTTGGCGTTGCCCTTGTGGACGACGTCGGCGCCGCGCCGGGTCAGGCCGTTGATGACCCGCGAGATGGAGGTCTCGTTGCCGGGGATGAGCGAGGAGGCCATCAGCACGGTGTCGTTGTCGCCGATGCGGATCTGGTGGTCACCGCTGGCCATGCGGGACAGCGCGGCCATCGGCTCGCCCTGCGACCCGGTGCACACGAGGGTGACCTTGCGGTCGGGGAGCTTGGCGAGCTCCTTGACGTCGACGACGAGCCCGCGGGGGACGTCGAGGTAGCCGAGCTGGCGGGCGATGTCCATGTTGCGCACCATCGACCGGCCGACGAAGGCGACCTTGCGCTTGTTGCGGTGCGCCGAGTCCAGCACCTGCTGGATGCGGTGGACGTGGCTGGCGAAGCTGGAGACGATGACGCGCCCCGGGGCGGTGCGGAAGACGGTCTCGATGGCCGGCGCCAGGTCCTTCTCGGCGGTCGTGAAGCCGGGCACCTCCGCGTTGGTGGAGTCGGTGCAGAAGAGGTCGACGCCCTCGGCGCCCAGACGGGCGAAGGCGGGCAGGTCGGTCAGCCGCTTGTCGAGCGGGAACTGGTCCATCTTGAAGTCACCGGTGTGCAGCAGCAGGCCTGCTGTGGTGCGCACGGCGACGGCCAGCCCGTCGGGGATGGAGTGGTTGACCGCGATGAACTCGCAGCCGAAGGGACCCAGGTCCCGGTGGTCACCCTCGACGACCTCGATGGTCGTGGGCTTGATCCGGTGCTCCTTGAGCTTCGCGGTGATCATCGCCAGGGTGAGCCGCGACCCGATCAGGGGGATGTTGTTGCGCAGCTTGAGCAGGTAGGGCACGCCACCGATGTGGTCCTCGTGCCCGTGGGTCAGGACGACGCCGACGATGTCGTCGAGGCGGTCCTTGAGGTAGGTGAAGTCCGGCAGGATGACGTCGACGCCCGGCTGGTGCTCCTCGGGGAAGAGGACGCCGCAGTCGATCACCAGGATCTTGCCGCGGTGCTCCAGGACCATCATGTTGCGGCCCACCTCGCCGAGGCCACCCAGCGGGATGACTCGCAGGGCGTCCTTGGGCAGTGCGGGGGGTGCGCCCAGCTCGGGGTGCGGATGACTCATTGATCTCCTCGGTACAGGGGTGGATAGGTGGGGTGTTGACTGCTCATGACATTACTCTTACGCAACGGTAGGTTTGCGCCGCCCGTGGTGGCGCGCACCCGATGGGGCTGGCTAGTGGGCCTCCGGCGGTGCCGGCAGCGAGAGCTGCGCGAGCTGGTGGGTGAATGACTCGGCTCGTGCGGTGGCTTCCTTCAGCTCGGTCACCTTGGTGACCGCGTCGTCGCGGATCGCGTCGACCTGCGCCCGGGCGCAGGTGGCGTCGGCCGCGTCCGCCGTGGGGTCACCGAGGACGTCGAGGGCATCCACGAGCTGACGCATCTCCTCGATCGAGAAGCCGAGCGGCTTCATCGGGGTGATCAGCAGCAGGCGCTCGATGTCGGCCTCGCCGTAGAGGCGGAAGCCGCCGTCGGTCCGGGACGAAGGGGTGAGCAGGCCCATCTCCTCGTAGTACCGCAGGGTGCGGTGCGAGAGTCCGGTGCGGCTGACGACCTCACCGATCTGGACGTGGGGCTCGCTCTCGCTCACGCACCCACCTCGTCGTCGACGGCGAAGATGGGCGGGAGGCTGCCGCTGGGCAGTCGTCCGGCGATGGCGTGCATGCGCCAGGTGTCGGCGAAGAGCGCGACCACCACGCCGTCGGTCCGCTCGAGCACCTCCGCGCCGCGCTCGCGGTCGACGACGGGCGCTGCCTCGGGGGTGACGCGGCTCGCGACGCCGTAGGCGAGACGGTCCTGGCTGGCGGGCGCGCCGAACTCGTGCTCGAGCCGGTGGGCCGCGACCTCGAACTGCATCGGGCCTACTGCGGCCAGGACCGGCGCCTGGACCCCGCGACGGTCGGAGACGAGCACCTGGACGACGCCTTCCTGGTCGAGCAGCTCGATCCCGCGGCGGAACTGCTTGGCCCGCCCGGTGTCGCGGGGCCGGAAGACGGCGAAGTGCTCGGGGGCGAAGCGGGGCAGCCCGGGGAAGGTGACCGCACGGGAGTCGTAGAGGGTGTCGCCGACCTGGAGCGCCTGCGCGTTGGTCAGGCCGACGACGTCGCCGGGGTAGGCCTCGTCGATCGTCTCGCGCTCCCTGCCGAAGACGGACTGCGCGTACTTGGTCTGGAAGGGCCGGCCGGTGCGGGCCTGGGTGAGGACAGCGCCCCGCTCGAAGCGGCCGGAGCAGACGCGCATGAAGGCCATCCGGTCGCGGTGGGCCGGGTCCATCCCGGTCTGCACCTTGAAGATGAACCCGGAGAAGGGAGCCTCGACCGGCCGTGGCTGCTGCTTGGTGTCGGTCCACGCGCTCGGTGGTGGGGCGAGCTCGATCACGGCCTCGAGCAGCTCGGCGACCCCGAAGTTCTGCACTGCGGCGGCGAAGAGGACGGGTGTGGTCCGCGCGGCGAGGAACTCGGCCTGGTCGTGGGTCTGGCCGGACGCGGCGAGCAGCTCGAACTCCTCGGTGGCCCGCTCCCAGTCCACGCCGTGGCGCTCGGCTGCCTCGGCTGCGGTGAGCGACTCCCGCGCCGCGATCGTCGCTCCGCCGGGCGTGCGGGTGAACTCCGTCATCCCGCCCGTCTCCACGTCGGTCACCCCGCGGAAGTCCCCGGCGATCCCCACGGGCCAGTTCAGCGGCGTGGGCTGGATGCCGAGACGGTCACTGATCTCGTCCAGGAGCGCCAGCGGCTCCTGGCCGGGCCGGTCCCACTTGTTGATCACCGTGATCACCGGGGTGGCCCGTGCCCGGCACGCCTCGAAGAGCTTGAGGGTCTGCGGCTCCAGCCCCTTGGCCGCGTCGAGGAGCATGACGGCGCAGTCGACGGCCGACAGGACGCGGTAGGTGTCCTCGGAGAAGTCGGCGTGCCCGGGGGTGTCGAGCAGGTTGATCACGACGTCCTGGACGCGGAACTGCAGCGCGGCGGACGTGATCGAGATGCCGCGCGCCTGCTCCATCTCGTTCCAGTCGGAGACCACGCCGCGCCGGGATCCCTTGCCGTGGACGGCACCGGCCTGGGCGATGGCGTGCGCGTGGAGAGCGAGTGCCTCCGTGAGGGTGGACTTGCCGGCATCGGGGTGAGAGATCACCGCAAATGTCCGTCGCCGGGTGGCCTCCCTGGTCACGTCGTCACTCAATGCATCCTCCTGTGGCCGGCCAGCGTCGTGATGGCGTGGGGAACCGGCGCCAGCCACTCTAACGTTGCGGCAGAGTTGTCTCCGCATCGCCGGATCGGAGGAGGGCGTCAGCGCGGCCCGTCCTGGACGGGCACGTCGAGCGAGGCGAGCAGCTCGCCGACACGTCGCTTGATGTCGTCGCGGATCGGCCGCACGGACTCGACCCCTTGGTCGGCGGGGTCCTCGAGCTGCCAGTCCTCGTACCTCTTGCCGGGGAAGATCGGGCAGGCATCGCCGCACCCCATCGTGATGACGACCTCGCTGGCCTGCACGGCCTCGGTCGTCAGCACCTTGGGCGACTCGGCGGACAGATCGATCCCGTCCTCGAGCATCGCCGCGTGGACCGCCGGGTTGATCGAGTCGGCGGGCGCGGAGCCGGCCGAGCGCACCTCGACGGCACCGCCGGACAGCACGCGCGTGTAGGCGGCGGCCATCTGGGAGCGGCCGGCGTTGTGGACGCAGACATAGAGGACGGAAGGGCGATAGGTCATGAGTGTCTCCGGGTCTCTGTGGTGTTCAGGGGAGGACATCGCGCAGGAGTGTGGTCACGCGTGCCTGGATGTCGTCACGGATGTCGCGCACGACGTCGAGCGGCTGGCCATCGGGGTCGGCAACGTCCCAGTCCTCATAGCGCTTGCCGGGGAACACCGGGCAGGCGTCCCCGCAACCCATCGTCACGATGACGTCGGCGGCCTGGACGACGCTGTGGGTGAGCGGCTTGGGATAGGGCGCGCCCAGCTCGATGCCGCGCTCGGCGAGGGCCTCGCGGACGACAGGGCTGATCTCGTCGACGGGCTGTGATCCGGCCGAGCGCACGTGGACCTTGCGCGCGGACAGGTGCTCCGTGAGCGCGGCGGCGAGCTGGGAGCGGCCAGCGTTGTGCACGCAGACGAAGAGGACCTCGGGGACCTGCTTGGCGACTCTCCCTTCGGCCTGGGCCACGGCCATGAGCTGCTCGCGGGCCTGCTTGGCGACGAAGATCGGCAGGTATTGCGTGATCGTCGCACGAGGCTCGAGGAGGGCGCGGGCCTCGTGCACGACGGTGGCCACGGTCTCCGGGGAGAAGACCCCGTCGTAGGCGTAGCTGAGGTCGTCGACCAGTCGGTCGTACGTGTCGGGCTGGTGGGGTGCGGTGCTCACGATCGATCCTCCACGGGGGTGCGGGACGGGACCACTGCTGGCGAAGGGTGGGGGAAGCGTCGACGCAGCGCGAGGCTGACGTAGACCAGGCCGACGAGGACGGGGACCTCGATGAGCGGTCCGACGACTCCCGCGAGGGCCTGACCGCTCGTGGCGCCGAAGGTCGCGATCGCCACGGCGATGGCCAGCTCGAAGTTGTTGCCCGAGGCGGTGAACGCGAGGGTCGTCGTGCGCTCGTAGGACATGCCGAGCAGGCGACCGGTGAGGTAGCCGATGCCCCACATGATGGCGAAGTAGGCCAGCAGCGGCAGCGCGATCCGGGCGACATCGCCGGGCTTGGAGGTGATCTGCTCACCCTGCAGAGCGAAGAGCAGCACGATGGTGAAGAGCAGCCCGTAGAGGGCCCACGGCCCGATCTTGGGCAGGAAGGACTCTTCGTACCGTTTACGGCCCCAACGGCGCTCGCCGCCCCGGCGGGTGAGGTAGCCGGCGAGCAGCGGGATGCCGAGGAAGATCAGCACGGACTTGGCGATCTGCCACGGCGAGACGTCGAATCCGGTCTGGTCCAGGCCGAGCCAGCCCGGCAGCACGGTGAGGTAGAACCAGCCGAGAGCGGCGAAGGCGACGACCTGGAAGAGGCTGTTGATCGCCACGAGCACGGCCGCGGCGTCGCGGTCGCCGCACGCCAGGTCGTTCCAGATGATGACCATCGCGATGCAGCGGGCGAGTCCGACGATGATCAGGCCGGTGCGGTACTCCGGCAGGTCGGGCAGGAAGATCCAGGCCAGGGCAAACATCAGCGCCGGGCCGATGATCCAGTTCAGGACGAGCGAGGAGCCGAGCAGTCGCCGGTCGCTGGTGACGGTGTCGAGGCGGTCATAGCGGACCTTGGCGAGCACCGGGTACATCATGACGAGCAGACCGATGGCGATCGGCAGGGAGATGCCGTCGATCTCGATCGCGCTCAACGCCTCGCCGAGCCCCGGGACGAGGCGGCCGAGCAGCAGGCCGGCGACCATGGCCAGCCCGATCCAGACGGCCAGGTAGCGGTCGAGCGTCGACAGGCGCGGTGGGGTCATCGTGTCGGTGGTCATCAGGCGTCACCCTTGCGGGCGCGGATGAAGGCGCTGGCGAAGGCGCCTTGGAGGGAGTCCATGACGTCCTCGAGCGACCATCCCTCGGGGAGCTGGCCGTCGACCATGTCGGACATGAGCTCCAGCTCTGCCCGGTCGAAGGTGCGGGTCACCTTGACCGACGCGTCGGCGAACCCAGCCTCCGTCAGCGTGGCGATGTAGTCGGTGTCGAGCAGAGCGCCCGAGACGCAACCGGTCCACAGGCCGACGATCCCGCGCAGCGCGTCGGGGATCTCGCGCAGCAGGACGATGTCGGACACGGCGAAGCGACCGCCCGTGCGTAGCACGCGGTGGCACTCGCGGGCCACGGACGCCTTGTCAGGCGAGAGGTTGATGACGCAGTTGGAGATGACGACGTCGACGGACGCGTCGTCAAGGGGGATCTCCTCGATGGTCCCGCGGACGAAGCGAGCGTTGGTGACGCCTGCCTCTGCCTGGTTGCGCCGGGCGAGCTCGAGCATCTCGTCGGTCATGTCGAGGCCGGTGGCGGTGCCGATGGGGCCGACCCGTCGCGCGGAGAGCAGGACGTCGAGGCCGCCGCCGGACCCGAGGTCGAGCACGTCCTCGCCGGGGGAGAGGTCGGCCAGGGCGGTCGGGTTGCCGCAGCCGAGCGAGGCGGCGAGCGCGGTGTCCGAAGGGGAGTCCGTCCCCTCGTAGAGCCCCACGGTGATCGGGTCGGTGGCGGTGGGGCCGCAGCAGGAGCCGCCGGTTTCCAGCTGGTCGCGGGCGGCGGCGGCGTAGCGCTCGCGCACGGCCTCGTGGGTGTCTCTTGCGGTGTTCACGGTGCTCCTGCTTCGATGGATGTCGAATCAACTGCCAAGCGAAGCATGTCCTTCTACTTTGGCATGTGTCAAGATAGGGTGATGAGCATCCTCGAGTCCGTGCCGCGGGAGCAGGCCGTCACCTGCTGCGGACTGGCGACCTCACCGGTCACGCCGGAGGACGCGGCCCTCCTGGCGCCGGTCTTCAAGGCGCTCGGTGACCCGGTCCGGCTGCGGATGGTGTCGATGATCGCGGCCCAGCCCGAGCTGTGTGTCTGCGAGATCACCCCTGCCTTCGACCTGTCGTCGGGGACGATCTCCCACCACCTGAAGCTGCTGCGCGAGGCCGGCCTTGTCGACTGTGAGCGGCGCGGGACCTTTGTCTACTACTGGGTCAACCCCGAGGCTCTCGGGGCGCTCTCCACGCTCCTCGCAGTCACCGAGCCGGCCTGATCGCGGGGGTACCCCCCTTCGCTTTGACGGGGTGGCCTCCGCCGCGGTCCCATGGGGACATGACCGACCTCGCGATCGTTGACGCTGCATCCACCCCGCTCCAGGCCCGGGTGGGGACCAAGTTCGCCTATGGCACGCAGGGTGTCCGTGAGGCGCTGCTGTCCTTCGCCGTGTCCAATGCGCACGACATCCTCGAGGAGGAGATCCTCATCCACGCGGGCGGCAAGCAGATCGAGGCCCGTGAGCTCGCCGGCAACCACGGCACCCGGCTGCACCTCGTCGAGGGCGTCGGCGACGGCTGGCTCGAGGTCACCTACTCCGCGCTCGTCGACATCACCCGCCCCACGGGCGAGCAGGTCGGCCCCGAGGTCGACTTCGACCGGTGGGTCTTCACCCGCCCGAGCCGTTACGCGGAGTCCGACCGGCTGGCACCGATGGCGGCCCGGCTCTTCCCCGACCAGACCGGCTTCGAGCGGGTCAAGGCCGTCGCGCTCTGGGTCAACACCCACATGTCGTACATCTCCGGCGCAAGCCGCGGGACCGATGGCGCCGTGGACTCGATCCTCCAGGCGTCGGGCGTCTGCCGCGACTTCGCCCACGTCGTCGTCGCACTCCTGCGCGCCCTCGGCACGCCGGCGCGGCTCGTGTCGGTCTATGCGCCGGGCCTGCAGCCGATGGACTTCCACGCAGTGGCCGAGGTCTGGGTCGAGGGGGCATGGCACATCGTCGACGCGACGAGCATGGCGCCGCGCGAGGCGATGGTCCGCATCGCGACAGGCCGTGACGCCGCGGACACCGCCTTCCTCACCACCCGGGGTGGCCGGATGACCTTCAACCGGCAAGAGGTCACAGCGGTCCTCACCGAGGGTCAGCTGCCCCGCGAGGACTCCACCGCTCTGGTGCGCTTGGCCTGACCCTCGTCAGAGTGCCCGCAGCACGGCGGGGACGACGATCGCGCCGACGGCACCGATGATCATCGGTGGCCCGTAGGCGAACTCGTCGCGAGCTCCCTTGCGCCGCAACACCAGCAGGGCCGCAGCGATGACTCCCCCGATGATGCCGCGCTCCTGAGGGTCGCTCGCGGCGGCGACGGGCCGATGTCACGCGAGTTTGCCCGGGTGCTCTCCGAGATCCAGCTTGGCAAGTCCCGATCGCCATGGTGCTGCGTGAGCAGACCTCGGCGATGCGCGTGACCCGGCGTCAGAAGGGTGAGGAAAAGGCGCAGAAGGTCACGGTCAAGATCCTCTTCCCGCTGCTCTTCTGCATCTTCCCCGCGCTCTTCGTCGTCATCATCGGGCCCGGCATTATCCGGATGATGAGCAGCCTCTGCGGCAGCGGAGGCCTCGGCGGCTGAGCGGGCGTGACGTGCCCGACGGGACGTGACCCTCGACCAGCTACTGATCAGTAGGTTACTGTTCGGTAATTGGTCGGTCATCGGCGATCGACCTCGCCCGGGAGGTCCTCATGCGCCGTCGTCGCGCCCTGTCCATCGTCACCACACTCGCCGCCGTCGCGGCCGGTGTCGGGCTCGGCGCCCCAGGGGCGTCCGCGGCCTCGGCCGCTGCCCCGAAGCCTCACTACGTGCAGCTCGGTGACTCCTACTCCGCGGGCAACGGCGCCGGCAGCTACACCGAGAAGTCGTGCTGGCGCTCGCCCAACAACTACGGCCAGCGCGTCGCGACGCGGCAGGGCGCCACCTACACCAACGCGGCGTGCAGCGGTGGCGTCCTCGACGACATCCTCCAGCCCCGCACGCTGGGCTCGTCGTCGCTGCGCACCAGGACCTACAGGGTGCCTGTGGGGGCTGTCGATGCTCGAGCCCAGTGGCTCAAGCAGGCCAAGGCCGACAAGCTGTGCGGTACGCCCACGCAGCGCGACTTCTCCTACACCTACTCGATCCGCTCGAGCGCTTCGGCCGGCAGGCTCTTCACGGCGACGGTGCGCTGCCAGCTCACGGCCCGGCCGCAGATCAACTCGGTGACGACGTCCACGGACGCCGTCTTCGTCACCATCGGCGGCAACGATCTCGCCTTCACGACCATCGTCACCCAGTGCCTGGCGCTGCGCTCGGCCAGTGGCTGCAAAAAGGCCATCGACTCGGCAAACTCCAAGCTCGCCGACATGAAGAAGCGGACCAAGGCCACGCTCAAGGCCGTGCATGACCGCTCCGGCGGGCGCGCGGACATCTACCTGCTCGGGTACCCGCACCTGATCAACACCACGTCCCACAAGCTCAGCTCCACCTACGACTTCGGCAAGGAGCTCGACCTGCTCCAGCGTCGCGGCGACAACGCCCAGCGGGCCGCGATGGTCGAGCTCGACCGCACCACCCCCGGCAAGGGCGGCTTCGTCTTCGTCGACGTCAAGAAGGACTGGGGCGGCCTCACCCACGGGATCGACCCGACGCCCCTCGGTGCGGACAACAGCAACTCCTGGCTCGTGCCCGTGCTGGGTGTGGGCCGCGAGTACAGCGAATGGGTCCACCCCAACGCGGCCGGCTGGGGCGCAAATGCCCTCGCTCTGTACGCCGCCATGTGAGGTCGACGACTGTACAACCTTCGTATAAGGTTTGCGCATGGTCTCCAGAGCGCTGTCACGCCCCCGGATGCGGGTCCTCGCCGGCATCGTCGTCCTCCTGTGGTTCGCCCTCGCCGGGATCGGCGGCCCGCTCGTCGGTCAGCTCTCGAGCGTGCAGAACAACGACCAGGCGTCCTTCCTCCCGCAGTCGGCGGAGTCGACGCGGGTCGCTGAGCAGCTCCCGGGCTTCGACGCCGACGCGACGCTGCCGCTGATCCTCACGGTGGAGGGCGAAGGGGGGTTGTCACCGGCAGCGCTCGGCGAGCTGCAGTCGTGGGCGAAGGAGCTGCCCCAGCAGTCTGCCGAAGGCGTCCCCGGGACGGTGGCTGACTACCTGACCGCGCCGAAGGTCCCGGTCATCCCCTCCGAGGACGGTGAGGCCGCGATCGCCGTGGTCAGCCTCGACGCACAGGCCGTGGAGGAGACCGTCGACGAGACGAGCATCTCCAACCTGCTCGTCGATGACCTGCGAGCCGATCTCGGTCCGGAGGTCGACGGGGCCACGGTCGCGGTGACCGGCCCGGCCGGGTTTGCCGCGGACCTCGGTGAGGCCTTCGCCGGCATCGACGGGCTGCTGCTGCTCGTGACGCTGGTCGTCGTCCTGGTCATCCTGCTCGTCGTCTACCGCAGCCCGGTGCTCCCCTTCGTCGTGCTGCTCACGAGCATCTTCGGCCTGTCGCTGGCGGCCCTGCTCATCTACCCGATGGCCGATGCCCAGTGGATCCAGCTGTCGGGTCAGAGCCAGGGGATCCTCTTCATCCTCGTCGTCGGGGCAGCGACCGACTACTCGCTGCTCCTCGTCGCCCGATATCGCGAGGAGCTGCACTCGCGTGACCCGCTGCCGGCGCTCGCGGTCGCGTGGCGGCAGACGCTCGGACCGGTCGCGGCCAGTGGTGGCACGGTCATCGCCGGGTTGCTCTGCCTCCTGCTGTCCGACCTCGGCAACATCTCCGGGCTCGGCCCGGTGGGGGCGCTGGGCATCCTCGGCGCGATGGTCGCTGCGCTGACGCTGCTCCCGGCGGCGCTGGCGCTCCTCGGCCGGGCCGCCTTCTGGCCGTCGGTGCCCAAGCGGGGGACCGAGCCCAAGCACCGCTTCTGGGCCTCCGTGGCCCGGCGTGTCACGAGCCGCCCGCGGTTGACCTGGGTCGTCACCACGGCGCTCCTGCTCGTGGCCGCCGCCGCAGCGCTGACCTTCCCCACCTCGGGGATCACCCAGGCGCAGTTCTTCACCACGCAGGTCGAGTCGGTCGACGGGCAGGAGGTCCTCGACCGGCACTTCGACGGTGGGGACCAGCAGCCGGTGCAGGTCGTCGTGCCCAATGCCGCCGTGCAGGAGGCACAGGGTGTGCTCACCGACCACGCCGATGTCGCCGAGCGAGTCGAGGCCAAGGAGTCGACGACCGGGTCGGGGACGACGTTGCTCTCGGCGACGCTGACCGTGGGCTCGGAGTCCGAGGAAGCCCGAGATGTCGTGCGGGACCTGCGCACCCAGCTGCACGAGGTCGACGCGGGGATCCTCGTCGGAGGATCCACCGCCACGACCGTCGACACCGATGATGCGAGCACCCGGGACTACCGCGTCGTCGTCCCGGCCATCCTGGTCGTCGTCACCCTGATCCTCATGGCGCTGCTGCAATCCGTCACCGCCGCAATGCTGCTCGTCGCGGTCAACGTGCTGACCTTCGCCGCGACCCTCGGGATCTCGGCGGTGCTCTTCACCCAGGTCCTGGGCCAGCCGGGAGCCGACCCGTCGACGCCGGTCCTCGGCTTCGTCTTCCTCGTCGCGCTCGCCGTCGACTACTCGATCTTCCTCATGACGAGGGCGCGCGAGGAGTCCCTGCAGGTCGGGACGCGGCGCGGCATCCGTCGCGCGGTGGCCGTCACTGGCGGCGTCATCACGAGCGCGGGCGTCGTGCTGGCCGCGACCTTCTCGGCGTTGTGGGTGATCCCGCTGCTCTTCCTCGCGCAGATCGCCTTCATCGTCGCCTTCGGCGTGCTGCTCGACACGATCGTCACCCGCTCGATCCTCGTGCCGGCGATCGCCGCCGACCTGGGCAACCGCATCTGGTGGCCGTGGGCCGGGCAGATGGCTCCTGACGACGAGGTGGCCGATGACGCGGTGACGGGGCGCGAGGACTGAGGGTACCCCTTCGCCCCGCCCCCGCCCCCGCCCCCGCCCGCCGGCTGAGTGGAGGTAAACACGCGGGTAAATCGCCCGCGTGTCCGAGTCCACCCGGCGATCACCTCCACCGGCGGTGACGATCCGGCCAGGATCGGGGGGAACGAGGGCCGAGGTGTGTGCTCCCTCCGTCCGTGACTCACGGGATGAATCTGATTCACCGCATGAGTCACGGACGGAGCGAGCAGACAGACCCTCCGTAGTGCCCAGCACGTTGCCGCACAACGCCTCGGGTGGATGCCAACTCGCCGATGAATCGTCCGCGCGCATACCTCCACCCGGGCGCGGGGTGCGTGGCCCCGGCTCAGTCCAGCAGGTCGACCAGCTGAGGCGCGACGCCGATGTAGGTGGCGGGGGTCATCGCGGCGACGCGCTCCTCGACATCTGTGGGCAGGCCGAGGCCCTTGACGAACTCGACGAGCTCGGGCTGACCGATGCGACGGCCGCGGGTGAGCTCCTTGAGCCGCTCGTAGGGCTCGTCCATGCCCTCGACACCGCGGGCACCGAGCGCGCGCATGACCGACTGGATCGGCTCGCCGAGCACCTCCCAGTTGCCGTCGAGGTCGGCAGCCATCGCCGCGGGGACCGCGTCGAGACCGGCGAGCCCACGACCCGCGTTGTCGATCGCGAGCAGCGAGTGACCCAGGGCGGTGCCGATGTTGCGCTGCATCGAGCTGTCCGTGAGGTCGCGCTGCAGGCGTGAGGTGACGAGCGTCGAGGCGAGGACGTCGAGGAGGGCATTGCTGACCTCGAGGTTGGCCTCCGCGTTTTCAAACCGGATCGGGTTGACCTTGTGCGGCATGGTGCTTGACCCGACGGTGCCCTGACCGCGGACCTGGGCGAAGTAGCCCATTGAGATGTACGACCACAGGTCGGTGCACAGGTTGTGCAGTACGCGGTTGTAGCGCGCGATGTCGGCGTAGATCTCCGCCTGCCAGTCGTGCGACTCGATCTGCGTGGTGAGCGGGTTCCACGTGAGGCCCAGGCCTTCGACAAAGGTGCGCGAGACCTCGACCCAGTCGGCCTCGGGGACGGCCGCGAGGTGTGCACCAAAGGTGCCGGTCGCGCCGTTGAGCTTGCCGAGGTACTCGTCGTTCTGGATGCGACGCAGCTGGCGCATGAGGCGGTGGGCGAGGACCGCGAGCTCCTTGCCCATGGTCGTCGGCGTCGCCGGCTGACCGTGGGTGTGGGCGAGCAGCGGCACCTCGCGCAGCTCGTCGGCCATCGTCGCGACGGCCTCGGCGAGCGCGTCGGCGCGGGGGAGCCAGACATCCTCGACGGCCCCCTGGACCATGAGGGCGTAGGCGAGGTTGTTGATGTCCTCGCTGGTGCAGCAGAAGTGGATCAGCTCGGACAGGCCCGCGTCCTCGGGTGCCGGCGCGATCTTGCGCAGCCGCTCCTTGAGGTAGTACTCGACGGCCTTGACGTCGTGCTGCGTGACCTTTTCCGTGGCCCCCAGCTCCGCGATGTCCTCGGGGCCGAAGTCCTGGACGACCTGGCGCAGCTCGGCCTGCTCGGTCTCGGTGAGCTGCCGCACGCCCGGCACGACCTGCTGGGTCGTCAGGTGGATCAGCCACTCGACCTCGACGTGCACCCGCATGCGGTTGAGCGCAGGCTCACTCAGGTGGTCGATGAGCGGTGAGACGGCGGGACGGTAGCGACCGTCGAGCGCGCCGAGGGCGATCTGGGGCGTGGCGTCAGCGAGGCTCTGCATGGGCACATCCTCCCATCACGCGAAGGGAGGTCCCTCCCGTGTCCGGGGTGGCCCACGCCCCCTTCGCCCTGGCCGGGCGCAGACGCCGTGGCCTACTCCACCAGGTGGCGTCGGACGTGCTCCACGATGCCGTCGGCGGCCGCGATGATCTCGGCATAGGTCTGGTCGAAGGACGAGTCGTCGCCGTACCAGGGGTCGTCGATCGCGAGGGCATCGCCCTTGAGCCCGGCCGGGTCGAAGGAGCGGATCATCCGCACGAGGTCCTTGGCCTCGTCGGTGCCAGCGAGCCGACGCAGCACCGTGTGGTGCCCGTGGTCGGCGGCCAGGACGAGGTCGCGGTCGTCGAACCACCGCTTGTCGAAGACTCGCGCCTGGTGACCCGAGTAGTCGCCGATGTGCCCGTGGCGCTGCATCGCGGCGATCGTCCGGTCGTCGGCCGGGTTGCCTTCCTCCCACGCGGTGGTGCCGGCGGAGTCGATGACCACCCGGTCACCGAGGCCCGCCGCGTCGAACCGCTCGCGCAGCACCCACTCGGCCATGGGGGAGCGGCAGATGTTGCCGGTGCACACCACCGTGATCCGATATGTCATTGCGCCATCGTCTCCCACGTGTCCGAGGAGAAGCCGAGAGCAGCCTGTGACTCCAGTGACGACGGGTCGTCGCTCGCGAGGTCGGCGGGCAGCACGGCGAGCAGCGGCGCGCCCGCGGCAGCGGTCAGCCCGGCCCGGCTCGTCGCCTCGCCGACCGCCTGCGCAGCGCGGATGACGACGACTCCGATGACGGGCAGCTCGCGTCGGGCCAGGGCCTCGGCGTTGAGCGCCAGCGCATTGGGTGCCGCACGCCCGCCCGTCGTGACGAGGACCTCCCCGGTGGAGACCCCCTTGTAGCGAAGGGCGGTGCCCACGTCCGCGAGCGTCCCACCTCGCTCGTCGAGCGGGTCGAGCAACCCGCAGGCGGCGTCGATCACGAGCACGTCATGGTCGCCCGCGACGGCGGTCACGGCTTGGCGCACGGCAGGTCCGTCGCCGGCGGCGAGCCGCAGCGAACCGACCGCGGTGCCGGTGGCGGCGAGCACCGAGGTCAGCGCTGTCGCAGCGAGGCGGGCATCGGCCCCGTCAGCGTCGACGACGAGCACGACGCGGGGGAGCGAGAGCTCCTCGAGGGTGCTCACAGGCCCACCGCCCGCCGCAGCTGGGCGCCGCTCCAGCGCTGCCGGTCGGCTCCCGCCGCCTCGGCCTCGCGCACGAGCTCGACGATCCGCGCACAGACGGGTGCCGGGACACCGTGGTCCCCGGCGAAGTGGACGACCGCACCCTGCAGCTCGTCGATCTCGGTCGTCCTCCCGGCGTCGAGGTCGTCGGCCATCGAGGAGCGGGCGGTCGGCGAGACCTTGAGCGCGGAGCGGGAGAGGTTGGCGAAGACCGGGGTGGGCGAGCGCAGCAGGGTGGGCATCGCGGCCGCGGGTAGCGGCGTGAGCCGGGCGGGAGTGATCGAGAGTCGTCGCGCCAGGGCGAGCGCCTCCTCCTGGCAGGCTGCCAGGACCACCCGGCAGTCCCGGTCGCGCAGCTCGACCGCCAGCGGCAGGCCGGTCAGGGCGTTGATCGCGTTGTTGAGGTTGAGCAGCAGCTTGCCGAAGAGGACCGCCCGCATGTCCGGCTCGACGTCGAGCTGCAGGCCGCCGCCCTGGGCGGCGCGGACCAGCGGGTCGACCCGCGGGTGGTCCTTGACCTTCAGTCGCCCGCTCGTGGTCTGGGTCCAGTGGGTCTCGCCAGAGCGCACGACGTTGAAGGGCACCATCCCGGACAGCACGAGCGGCCGCGAGGCCCGGCTGGGGAAGGCGGACGCGAGCGCCTCGTCGATCTGCGAGGCGTTGCGCAGGCCGTTCTGGAAGGAGACGACGACGGAGTCGTGCCGCAGGAAGGGCGAGATCTGGCGCACGGCCGTCGCCGTGCCGAGCGTCTTGGTCGTCAGCAGCACGTAGTCGGCGCCCTCCACCGCGCTGGCCTCGGTCGCCAGGGTCAGTCCCTCGGGGGGCACGGTGCGGGTGTGGCCGCGCAGGTCGGTGACGGTGAGCCCCTCACGCTGCACGGCGTCGACCAGCGATGGCCGGCCGACGAGGGTGACGTCAGCGGCGGCAGCCAACCAGCCGCCGAGGTGGCAGCCGACGCTGCCCGCACCCATGATGGCCACCCTCGTGCGATCCACTCTCGTCACCCCTCGTGCCCGTTGGTCCGGACCGGTTGCGGTCAGGTGGCGCCAGCCTATGGGATGACGAAGGAGGGCCCGGCCGACTGGCCGGACCCTCCCTTCGCTCCCGAGGGTCAGCCCGCCGGGACCAGCTCCTCCGCGTCGGTGGCGGAGGTGTGCTTGGTGAGCGCCTCGCCCTCGACGTCGACATTGGGCAGGACCTTGTCGAGCCAGCGGGGCATCGCCCAGGCCCGGTCGCCGAGGAGGTACATCAGCGCGGGGATGAGCACCATCCGCACGACGAAGGCGTCGAGCAGGACGGCCGCGGCCAGCGCGAAGCCCATCGACTTGATCAGGTTGTCCGGCTGCAGCATGAAGGCGGAGAAGACCGAGATCATGATGGCCGCGGCCGCGGTGACCACGCGGGCGCCGTGGCGGAACCCGTCGACGACGGCCTCACGGGCGCTGTCGCCGTGGATGTAGGCCTCGCGCATCCGGGTCACGAGGAAGACCTGGTAGTCCATCGCGAGGCCGAAGACGATCCCGATCATGAGGATCGGCAGGAAGCTGACGAGCGGTGCACCGTCGACGAGACCGAAGGCGCCCTGCTGGAAGATCGCGACCGTCGCGCCGATGGTGGCCATCGTCGACAGCACGAAGCCGAGCGTCGCGGTGAGCGGCACGAGGATCGAGCGGAAGACGAGCATGAGCAGCACGAAGGCGAGCCCGACGACCACCGCGAGGTAGGGGATGAGCGCGTCCTGCAGCTTTTCCGACACGTCGGTCTGGATCGCGGTCAGGCCGGTGACGCCGATGGTCGTGCTCGACGCCTTCTCCTGCGCGGGGATGCCGTCGCGGATCGTGTGCAGCAGCTCCTCGGTGGCCGCGTCGCTCGCGCCGGTGGTGGGGGTGACCATCAGCTGGGCGCCGGTGCCCTCCTTGTTCATCCCCACGACCTGGGCGTTGGCGACGCCGTCGAGCCCGCCGAGCCAGGTGGTGACCTCGCCGTAGGCAGCCGGGGCCTGCCGCGGGTCCGTGATCTCGCGACCGTCGACGACGACGATCATCCGGGCCTCCTGACCGGGGCCGAAGCCGTCGGTGATGAGGTCGGCGGCCTTGCGCTGCGAGGTCTGCGCCGAGGCGGTGGAGTCGGTGGGCAGGGCGAGGTGGAGGTCCTTGGCCGGGATGGCCAGGGCGCCCAGGGCGATGACGGCGACGAGCGCGGCGACCACCGGGTGGGAGCCGATCGCGCGGGCCCAGCGGGTGCCGCCGTTGTCGATGTGCTGACCCTCGTCGACGGAGCGGTCCTTGCGGATCTGCCCCGCGAAGGCCCGCGTGCCGAGCGCCCCGAGGATCGCGGGGAGCAGGGTGAGGGCGACGAGGACGGCGACGAGGACGGTGCCGGCAGCGGCCAGACCCATCGCGGTGAGGAAGGGGATCTTGACGACGGCCAGCGCGACGAGCGCGATGATCACGGTCAGCCCGGCGAAGACGACGGCGGACCCGGCGCGACCGACGGCCAGGCCGATCGCGTGACCCCGGTCGGAGGTCGTGCGCAGCTCGGTGCGGTACCGCGACAGGATGAAGAGGGCGTAGTCGATCCCGACGGCCAGGCCGAGCATCGAGGCGAGGATCGGGGTGGTCGTGCCGAGGTCGAAGAAGGCCGTCGACGCGGTGATGCCCGTGATCCCGATGCCCACGCCGACGAGCGCGGTGAGGATCGGCAGGCCGGCCGCGACGAGCGAGCCGAAGGTCAGGACGAGGACGAGCAGCGCGATGGCGACACCGATGAGCTCGCTCGTCATCCCCATCTCGGGCATGCCCTGCATGCCGCTGCCGGAGACCTCGACGGTCAGGCCGGAGTCGCGGGCGTCGTCGACTGCCGTGATGACGGCGTCACGGGTGGGCTGCTCGACATCGGTGATGGTGGGGACGTCGAAGGTCCACTGGATCAGTCCGGTGCGTCCGTCTGCGGTGAGCGGGGAGACCGCGGCCGCGTTGGCCCTGGCGACGGCGGCGGGCTGGCCGTTCTTCGTGGCGTTGTCGAGATAGGTCTTCTCCACCCCCTTCGCGGCGTCGACGGGGTGGACCAGCTGGGCCGGGTCGCCGACCTGCGGGACCTTGCGCAGGCTCGCCAGCAGGTCGTTGACGGCCGCGGTGTTGTCCGGGTCAGCGAGCTCTTCGCCCGTCGGTGCCTGGACGACGACCGTGGCGGTGGCCTGGTCGAAGGCGTCCTGGGTGCCGGGGAAGAGCTCCTGCTGCAGGTTCTGGGCCTGCTCGGACTCGATGCCGGGGATGGAGAACTTGTCGCTGAGCGGCTTGGAGAGGGTGCCGGCGGCGGCACCGACCCCGATGAGGACGATCAGCCAGCCGACGAGGAAGGCGGGCCAGCGCCGGTGCGCGAGCCGGCCGAGCCGGTAGAGGGCGTGAGCCATGTCAGGTGCCTTTCGAGGCGTCGTGGGTGGTGGTCGGCCACGTCGTCGGGACCGGTGATGCAGGAGCGAAGGGGGTCACGCCCGGGCGGTGAGGATCTCCCGGGCGAGGGTCAGATTGGCCTGGATGCGTTGCCGCAGAGGGCCGCTGGCGGGGTCGGTGATGATCTCCTCGACCGAGCGCTGGACGATGCCGGCGACGAGGTTCAGCGCCATCCGAGCCCGCGTGGGGTCCACGCCGTCGCGGGTCGACAGGTGGGTGACGATCTCCTCGGCGAGCTCGTCGACGTGGGTCTTGACCCGGATGACGAGCTCGGGGTTGCGCTCGATGACGTGGTGCAGCTGCTGCCAGTCGTCGAGGTTGCCCTCGTCGGCGCGCAGGCACTGCAGCGTCGTGATGAGCAGGTCCTCGAAGAGGTCGCCGGTCGGCCCGCCGCTGCGCAGGGTCTCGGCCTGCTCGTCGGTGAGGACCGGGAGTACGCCGAGGACGGCCTCCTCCTTGGACGTGACGTGGTTGAAGAGGGTACGGCGCGAGACGCCGACGGCCGAGGCGAGGTCCTCGACGGTGAAGCCGGAGTACCCGCAGCTGATCGACAGCCGCTGGGCGGCCGCGACGATCGCCTGACGGCGGCTGCCCCCTGCCCGCGGTGCGGCAGAGGGGGTCGTTGCACTATTGGTCACGAAGTGCAGTTTTGCACTATTTCGGTGTCAGTGCAAAGCGCATCTCCTTAAGGGGCTCTTCACAACTGAGGGTGTAGTTGGGGTCTGAAGCCGCCGGATTCTAGGAGGGATCTGGCGATGTAGTGGGTCAGGTTGCGAAAGCCCAGGGCCAGGCCGCGTAGGTGTTCCAGGCGTCCGTTGATGGCTTCGGTGGGTCCGTTGGATGAGCCGGGGTGGTCGAAGTAGGCCAGGACGTCCTCAGCGCGGTGGTGCAGGGTCTTGCCGAGCTTGCGTAGTTCGATCTGTTCGGGGGGCTGGGAGTTGAGGTGATCGATCAGATCGGCCATCCTCTGGCGTCCTCGAGCAGGCTTCTCGTCGCGGTAGGCGTTGATCATCTCTTGGTAGGCGCGCCAGGCCTGCGCGAGCTGGGCGTGGGCGGGATCGGCCAGCACGGGCGTGATGCGTTCGCTCTGGCGCTGGGTGCGCAACTGGTCGCCGACGAACAGTGCCCTGCGCACGCGGTACAACGGGTCGCCCTTGCGGCTGCGGCGCCCACACGTCTCTCGTTGCACCCGCTGTCGGCACCGGTTCATCGCCTCACCGGCCTGGGCGACGACGTGGAAGGGGTCCATGACCGTGACCGCGGTGGGGACCATTTTCGTGGCGGCAGCCTTGAATCCTGTGAACCCGTCCATCGCGACGACCTCGATGCCCTCACGCCAGGCTTGGGGCCGTTGGGCCAGCCACGCAGCGAAGACCTCCCCGGAACGCCCTTCGACCATGTCCAGCAACCGGGCCGTGCCGCCGTCCTGACGAGTAGGGGTCAGGTCGATGATCACGGTGACGTACTTGTCCCCGCGGTGGGTGTGGCGCCACACATGCTCATCGACACCCAGGACCTTCACCCCCTCGAAGCGGGCCGGGTCATCGATCAGCACCCGTCGCCCTTCGGCCAGGACCGCGTCGTTGGCGGTGTTCCACGCCACGCCCAAGCCCTCGGCGACCCGGGACATCGACAGGTGCTGGCACACGATCGCGCTCAACGCCCACGCCAGCCCCCCACGAGAGAGCTTGGCTCGAGGCTCAGCCGCCCGGGAGGTGTCCTGACGCCACACATGACCACAGTCGGTGCACGTGTAGCGGCGCACCCGCACCCGAAGGGTCGTGGGGCGCTGACCGAAGGGGGCATGCGCCAAGGAGCGCACCACGCTGCCGCGTGGCCGGCCCTGACAGCCACAGCGGTGGCACCAGTCATCCGGCTCGACCACCCGGCAGGCCAGCACCGCCTGCCCGGCCTCGAGGCACTGGCCAGTGACCTCCAGTCCGAGCTGGTCCAAGCGGGCGAACGTGGTCAGATCCGGGGCAGTGAAGGTAGCGTCAGACATGTCGAGGTCTTCCTGATGGGTTGTGTGAGAACTTCCATCATGTGAAGGCCTCGACGCCTACCCCGCCACCGCCACGCCGCCCGGGGCCACAAACCCAGTTACACCCTCATCTGTGAAGAGCCCCTTAAGGTCGTGCGCACCCGGGCCGCATCTCCTTAAGGTCGTACGCACCCCAGCCGCATCTCCTTAAGGTCGTACGCACCCCAGCCGCATCTCCTTAAGGTCGTGCGGATTCTGGGGCGACGAAGGGGGCCGGCCCTCCGCTCTCGCGATGGCCGGCCCCCTTCGGGGCGTTGCGTATGGCTCAGGCGTTGACCGGCGCCAGGCGACCGACGAGCGAGCGAAGGGCGGTGTCCGCCTCCTCGTCGACCAGCCGGCCCTCGGCGAAGGCCTCGAAGGACGAGCCGACACCGAAGGTGTCCTCGACGACGGCAGCGCCGGCGATCTTGAGGCTGCGCACGGCGTCCTGGCGGGCCCACTCGGCGGCGTGCGGCGAGCCGGAGGCGGCCATGACGACGGCCGGGGTGCCCGTGATCGATGCGACGCCGTAGGGGCGGGAGGCCCAGTCGATGGTGTTCTTGACGACGCTGGACAGCGTGCCGTTGTACTCGGGGGTGACGACGATCAGGCCGTCGGCGGCGGCGACGGCGGCGCGCAGCTCGGCGGCGACCTCGGGCAGCTGGCCCTCGAGGTCGAGGTCCTCGGAGTAGTGGGGCAGCTCCGCGCCGCGGTCGAAGACGGTCGCCGTGCAGCCCTCGGGCAGGTGGGCGACGGCCGCGTCGGCGAGCGCGCGGTTGGTGGAGCCTGCGCGCAGGCTGCCGAGGAGGACGAGGACGTTCATGTGGGGACTCCAGACGAGGTTTTGGTCAAGTGCTTGACCATGGTGCGCGCCTGAAATCGTCAAAGTCAAGTCCTTGACCAATGGCTTACGATGAGAGGCATGACCACGCCCCTGCCTCCGCGCGTCGATGCCTGCACCGGCGCCGACGGGCGACCGCCGCTGGTCAACCTGCTGGCCCGGGCACAGGCGAGCTTCATCGCCGACTTCGAGGCGCGACTGCGCGCCTCCGAGATCGACGGGCTCTCCCTGGCGCACTCCACCAATGTGCTGCGCCACCTGTCCGAGGGCCCCCGCCGCGCGCGCGACATCGTCGACCGCTGCGGCGTGACCAAGCAGGCCGTGAGCCAGCAGATCGCGCACCTGGAGCGCAACGGATTCGTCGTCGTCGGCCGCGACGAGGGGGACCAGCGCGCCCGCATCATCAGCCTCACGGCGAAGGGGGAGTGCGCCCAGGTCGTCGTCCATCGCCTCTTCGAGCAGGTCGAGCACGACTGGGCCGAGCGCATCGGCGCCGAGCCGGTCGCCGCCCTGCGTCAGGCGCTCACCGAGCTCCTCGGCGAGGGCACTGCCTGCTGATCGCGGCCGGGCGCCGGCGCCGGGGTCGCCCTCAGGCGCTCTGCAGGGTCCCGCTCGTCCGGCCGTGCTTCTTGCAGGTGGCGGTCCAGTCGGCTCCGGTCCGCTCCACCGCGAGGGTCCGACGGCAGGTCGTGCAGTGGAGGGGCGGCTCGACGGCGAGCTGCTGCCGGCACAGCACGTGGTTGCCCTTGTTGGCGGAGTTGCCGCAGCGGGCGCAGTAGGTCATCGCGACGACGGGCGGGATGGCACCGAGGGTGTCGGGGTCGCTCCATCCGGAGTCGCCAGCGGTGGGCAGGTCAGTCATGCGTCGATTGTCACCCATGTCACGCTCACCCTCCACGCGACCCCCGACCAACGCCCCGGGTGCTCGGGAGTGGATGCCGACTCGCGGACGAATCGCCCGCGAGTTCACCTCCACCCGGCCCCGCGGCGACCGCTGCTCTCGGCGACCTGCGACCTGCGCCGACGATCAACCACCCAGCAGGTCACCGAGCCCGCCGCCGCTGCGGCCCTGGCTCTGGTGACCACCGTCGGCCACCGACTCCGCCGGCTGGACGAGCACGTAGCCCTGGCCGCCGAAGGCCATCTGGAAGGTCTCGCCGGTGCCACCGCGCACGAGCGACTTCAGGCCGCCGGTGTCGACCTTGATGTCCATCCGCACCCCACCGGTCCACATGACGACGGCCTGGGCGTCACCGAAGGTGGGCGCGCTCGCGACGTCGAGGGCGACGGGCTCTCCCTTCGTCGTGATGGCGACATAGCCGCTGCCGCGCAGGACGACGTTGTACAGGCCGCCGGTCATCGCCGCTCCGCGTGCCTGGATCCGGTGGATGTCCCACTCGATGGACGACGAGAAGGCCAGGATGTTGTTGCCGTTGACCGAGATCATGTCGTTCTCCAGGTACATGACCTGGATCTCCTGGGCCTCGTCGGCGACGAAGAGCTCGCCCTGGCCGGAGCAGGTCATCATCTTGACGCCCTCACCGGTCGCGGCCTGCTTGAGGAACTTGCCCACCCCGCCGGAGCCCTGGTTCTCGAAGCGGACATCGCCCTGGTAGGCGACCATCGAGCCCGTCCGCGCCATGACCGGGCCGTGGCCCATCTGGATCTTGAGCAGCTTCTTGTTCTGCAGCGAGAACTGGTCGGTGGACTGCTCTTCCTTGAAGTCGGTGAAGAGGGATCCGTGGATCGGCATGTCGTGCGCCCTTCTCGTGAGGCCCCCCCCGGGCGCCAGTTGCCCCAACCCTAGAGAGCGCGCCCGGCCTCCGGCTAGGGGGACCGCTCCCCGGCGCGAAGGGGGGATCCCCCCGGTCAGCGCGCGACGACCGCCACGAGAGCGGGCGGCACGACGAGGGCGGCCGCGCAGACGACGTAGAGGACGAGCGTCTGCCACGGGGCGGGGTCGTCGGCGACGAGCAGCCGGATGCGGGTGGCCGCGGCGCCGGCGCCGGCGGAGACCCCCGGCGTCAGATCGGTCTGCGCGGCGGCCTCGGACAGCGAGACGATGGCTCGACCGAGCGCGACCTCACCGACGTCCTCCCGGGCGGCGCGGTCGGCGAGGACCTCGACGAGCAGGGCGACCTCGCGCAGCGCGGCGTCGGTGCGCAGCAGTCGTGGCGTCGCGGTGTGCAGGACGGTGAAGAACTCCAGGACGAGGTCGTGACGCTCGCGCAGGTGCGCCTCCTCGTGGGCGACGACGGCCGCCAGCTGATCGTCGGGCAGCGCGGCCAGTGCTGCCTCGGTGATGACGAGCCGCGAGCCGGCACCGGGGACGCAGTAGGCGGACAGCCGCTCCGACGGGAGCACCCGGGTGTGCGCGCCCTCGTGCCGGCCGACGAGGTCGACGAGCTGGCGGTGCTCGTCGCGGGCGGCCCGGATCCGGCGACCGACGCTGTGCCCGTTGACGAGCAGCCGCACGAGGACCCCGATGGAGGCGATCGTCGCGAGGACGAGGACGAGGGCTTCGGGCGCACTCGGCACAGGTCGGGGTCGCAGCCAGGCGAGGGGAGCCGCGGTCAGCAGGCACAGGACGGCGGACAGCGAGAGGGCCTGCCAGACGAAGAGCGCCGCCCGCGGGCTGCGGCGCAACCGCTCGATCCGCACGAGGACGTGCGGCGCGGCGAGGAGTGCTGCCGCGCAGAGCAGCAGCAGGGCGGCGATCACCCTGTCGAGTCTGCCGCACCCCGTCCACGACGACGGCGAGGACGGTCTCCCTTCGCCTCGACATCGGCCATCGCGGCCCGGACGGCGTCGAGGTCGTCGGCGCTCGCCTCGGAGAGGAAGTGCAGGATCGCGGCCTGCCGGTCCGCGCTGCTCAGGTCGTGCAGCGGGCTGCGCATGGCCTGCGCGGTGAGTGACTCGCGAGTGGACGCCGGCCGGTAGCGCCAGGCGCGGCCGTCCCGCTCGCGGGTCGTCACGCCCTTGGCCTCGAGGCGGGAGAGCACGGTCATGACGGTCGTGTAGGCGAGGTCTCGGCCGGTGAGGCGGTCGGAGACCTCGCGGACGGTGAGCCCGTGGCCGGTGTCGTCGGTCCACAGCACGTCCATGACGGCCTGCTCGAGGTCACCCAGCGATGCGCTCTTGGGCACGGCGGCTCACTCCCTTCGTCTCGATCGTCACGATGCGGTCCATGCGGTCCAGACCGACCCCGTGGTGGGTCACCATGATCACCGACCGCTCTCCGGCGTGCTGCAGCAGGTCGGCGATGACCGCCTCTGCGGTCGGGTGGTCGAGGTGCGCGACCGGCTCGTCGAGCAGGATCACCGGTCGCCCGCTCGCGATGGCCCGGGCGATGGACAGTCGGGCCCGCTCGCCGCCCGAGACCCCCAGCCCGCCGGTCCCGAGCCGGCTGTCGAGACCGTCGGGGAGTCCGGTGAGCCAGGTGCCCAGCCCGGCCCGGCGAAGGGAGTCGACCAACGCCTCGTCGTCGGCGTCCGGTGCGGCGAGGGCGAGGTTGGCGCGCAGGCTCGCGGCGAGGACGTGCGGCTCGTCGTCGACGATGGCGAAGAGTGCTCGCACGTCGGCCAGGTCGAGATCGGCGACGTCGGTGCCGCCGATCGTGTAGCTCCCACCGATCGGGTCGAGGTGGCGGGCGAGGACCGCGAGGGCGGTCGACTTGCCGCTGCCGTTGGGCCCGACCAGCGCGATGCGGGCACCCGGCTCGACGGTCAGGTCGAGGGGCCCGAGGTGGGTGCGGCCGGGGAGCCAGCCGGCGGTGAGCCCGCGCAGCTCGAGCCGTGGCGCGGTCGCGCTCCCTGAGGAGGTCGCGGTCCGTGAGGAGGTCACGTTCCCTGAGGAGGTCGCGGTCCGTGAGGAGGTCACGTTCCCTGAGGAGGTCGCGAAGCGACCGTCTCGAAGGGCGCCCTCCACCACGGCCGGCTCCTGGTCGAGCAGCTCGTCGAGACGCTGCTGGCAGGCGCGGGCCCGGGCATGGGCGCGGGTGGCGTCGGTGAGGACGCCGAGGGCTTCGCCGGTCGCGACGGGGGCGAGGACGAGGAGGGCCATGACGGGGGTGCTCGCGCCGGAGCCTGCCGCGAGGGTGGCCGAGGCGAGGGCGCCGGCCCCGGTGATCACGAGCACCGCTGCGGCAGAGAGCGATCGGCCGCGGGCCTGTCTGGTGACCGTGGCCTGGAGGGTGTCGTGCGCGGCGCGCAACCACTCGGCGGCGGTGGCCGTGCCCCCGATGGAGCGCAGCTCGTCGGAGTGCTCGGAGCCCAGCTGGGCGACGCGGGCGACCTCGGCGCGGGCTGTGAGCACCTCGGACTGTGACTGCGACTCGAGGCGGTCGGCGATGGTGGCGACCACGGCGGTGGCGGCGAGCATGCCGGCGACGACCAGGCCGACGCCGGGGTCGACGAGGGCGGTCAGGGCCGCGGCCGTGATGCCGGCGAGGAGCGCGGCGATCGCCGGGACGGTGACTCGCACCGATGCCTCGACGACGTCGGTCAGGTCGTCGACGACGCCGGTGAGCACGTCGGCGCGCCCGCGGGACCCGAGCCTGGCTGGGGTGAGGGGGATGAGGGCCGCGTAGGTTCGGGTGCGCCGCTCGGCGAGGTCGCCGAGCGCGACGTCGTGGCTGCGCAGTCGCTCCCAGTAGCGGAAGACGGGACGCGCGAGACCAAAGGTGCGCACGGCGACGATCGTCGTCAGCAGCAGCATGATCTGCGGTCGCTGGTCGGCCCGGACGATCAGCCAGCCCGAGGTGGTCGTCAGCGCGATGCCGGAGGCGGTGGCGATCCCGCCCAGGAGGCCGGCCATGATCAGCCCGCGGCTGAGTCCCAGAACCCGCATCTCCTTAAGGTCGTGCGCACCCGGCCGCATTTCCTTAAGGTCGTGCGCACCTGTCCGCATTTCCTTAAGGTCGTGCGCACCTGTCCGCATCTCCTTAAGGTCGTGCGCACCCGGCCGCATCTTCTTGGGGTCGTGCGCACTCATCGGGTCACCGCCGGCTGGCCGAGGCGGACGTGGTGGTCGGCCCTGGCCACGAGGTCGGGCTGGTGGCTGACCGCGATGACCGTGCGGGTGGCGGCGAGGTGGGTGATGGTGTCTCCGATCGTGGCTGCCGACTCCAGGTCGACGTGGGCGGTCGGCTCGTCGAGCAGGACCACGGGCGAAGGGGAGAGCAGCGCCCGGGCGAGGACGAGTCGGGCGCGCTGGCCGGCCGAGAGCCCGAAGCCGTCGTCGCCCAGGGGGCTGTCGATGCCCTGGGGGAGTGCGGCGATCGCCTCGTCGAGCCCGACCTCGCGCAGCGCCTGCCAGACATCGGTGGACTCGGCCGGGCCCGCGATCGTCAGGTTGGCGCGCAGGGTGCCAGCGCCGAGGAAGGGCCGCTGGGTCACCAGATGCACCTCTGGGGAGTGGATCTCTCCGCGGTCGGGGCGGCGGATGCCGGCGATGACCTCGAGCAGGGTCGTCTTGCCGCACCCCGACGGTCCGGTGACGACGGTCAGCCCGGGTCCGGCGACGAGGTCGACGCCGGCCAGGACCGCCCGCTCCGCGCCGGGATAGCTGTAGTCCACCCCGGTGAGCGAGACGGTGCCGGGCAGGGCGAAGGGGGCACCCCCCTTCGCCCGCATCTCCTTAAGGTCGTGCGGGTTGTCGTGCGCATCAGGCCGCATCTCCTTAAGGTCGTGCGCATCCGGCCGCATCTCCTTGAGGTCGTGCGGGTTTTCGTGCGGTTCGAGGTCGGCGAGGATCTCGTCGAGGGCCGCGGCGCCGTCGGCGGCGGAGTGGAACTCGGTGCCCACCCGGCGGATCGGCCAGTAGGCCTCGGGGGCGAGCAGGATCGCGGTGAGCCCGACGAGCAGCTCCGTCGACCCGGTGGTCAGGCGCAGCCCGACGACGACGGCGACGATCGCGACCGAGATCGTCGCGAGCAGCTCCAGCGCGGCCGCGGACATGAAGGCCAGGCGCAGGGTGCGCATCGTCGCCCTGCGGTGACGCTGGCTCACCTCACCGATGACCTCGACCTGGCGCTCGGCCCGGCCATAGCTGACGAGCGTCGGCAGCCCGCGCATGACGTCGAGGAAGTGCCCCGACAGATCACGAAGGGAGTCCCACCGCCGCTCCGTGTTCTCCTGGGTCGTCGCCCCGATGAGTGCGGCGAAGAGCGGCAGCAGGGGCACGGTGAGGATCACGACGAGGGCGCTCGGCCAGTCCACGACGAGCAGGCAGGCGATGGCCAGCGGCGGGACCACGGCGGCCGAGACGAGCGCCGGCAGGTACTTCGCGACATAGGGCTCGACCGCACCGGTGCCCTGCGTCGCGAGGGTGAGCGCCCTGTCGCCAGAGGGGCGCTCGTCGATCGTGCGCCGCGACCACACCTCGAGCAGCTGCTCGCGCAGGCGGGTGGCCACGACCGTGCCGGCGTGGGCCGCGATCATCTCCGAGACGGCCCCGAGGAGCGCGCGCACGGCGAAGAGTCCACCCGTCCACGCCAACGGTGCGACCAGGTCCTGGCCGCGCACCACGGCCACGACGAGCGCCGCCAGGGCGAAGGCGGTCCCGATCGTCGCGATGCCCTGTGCCACACCGATGCCCGCGAGGGCAGCGACCGGCCTGCGGGTGGCTGGGACCACTCTCAGGATGCGCGGGTCGAAGGGCTTCATCGTCAGTGTGCCTCGGCCTCGGCCTCGGCCTCGGCCCCGGCCTCGGCCTCGGCCCCGGCTTCGACCACGTGCCGCTGGGGCAGGTGATCGACTGACAGGCGCCGGCGGAAGATCCAGTAGCTCCACACCGTGTACCCGAGCATGATCGGGGTGAAGACCGCCGCCGCCCAGGTCATGATCGTCAGGGTCATCGGCGAGCTGGCCGCGGCGGCCAGGGTGAGGTCGGCGCTGTCCCCGCGACCGTTGATGGCATTGGGCGAGAGCATGAGGAAGTAGCTGACGACGGTCAGGCCGATCGTCGCGGAGGTGCCGGCGAAGGCCCAGCCCTCCGCTCCCTTCGCATTGGCGGCGATCGCTGCGAGGAGCGCGAGGGCAGCGACGACCATGACCACCACCGCGGCAGGGGTGCCGCGCTGCACCCCGAGCGCGACGAAGAGAGCGACGGCCAGGACGGCCGACCCGAGACCGGCTCGGGTCGCGATGCGCCGGGCCTGCTCGCGGATCTCGCCCGTGGTCTTGAGCGCGAGGAAGTGTGCGCCGTGCGCCAGGCAGAGGACGGTGATGGTGAGCCCGCCGAGCAGCGCGACCGGGGTGAGCAGGCTGAGCAGGGACCCGTCGAACTCCGTGTACTTCGTCGTACCCATGGTGTGCTCGGTCATCGGCAGGCCGGCGACGAGGTTGGTCAGGGCGACGCCGACGACGAAGGGGGCGACGAAGGACCCGCCGACGATCGCCAGGTCCCAGCGGCGCACCCACAGCCGGTCGGTGCGCTTGTGCCGGTACTCCAGTCCCATGTTGCGCAGGATGAGCGTGACGAGCAGGAGCAGCAGCGCGAGGTACATGCCGGAGAACATCGTGGCGTACCAGTGGGGGAAGGCGGCGAAGGTCGCGCCGCCCGCGGTGATCAGCCACACCTCGTTGCCGTCCCAGTGCGGGCCGATGGTCGTGAGCATCGTGCGGCGCTTGGTGTCGCGCTCCACCTCGCTGCCCTTGCCCTCGAGCACCGGCAGCAGCATCCCGACGCCGAAGTCGAAGCCTTCGAGGACGAGGTAGCCGGTCCACAGGATGGCCAGCAGGACGAACCAGACGGTGATGAGATCCATGTCAGTGCTCCCCGATCAGTACGAGAACTCGAGCGGCTGGTCGTCCTCGACGAGACGTGGTGTCTCGAAGGGTTCGGCGCCGCGGCGGATGTAGTCGAGCAGGAGGCGGACCTCGACGACGGCCAGGCCGCCGTAGAGGGCCGTGAAGACGAGCATCGAGGTCCACACGTCAGCGGTCCCGACGCTCGGGGAGACTGCCGTGCGTGTGGTCATCTCGCCGAAGACGACCCACGGCTGGCGGCCGACCTCGGTGAAGATCCAGCCGAAGCTGTTGCCGAGAACCGTCGAGATCGGGGTCAGCACGATGAGCCCGAAGACCCACCGCTGCAAGGGGATCCGGTCCTTGCGGGTCGCCCACAGCACCCACGCGCCGACGGCCATGGCGAAGAAACCGGTGGCCATCATCAGGCGGAAGTTCCAGTAGGTCATCGCGATCGGCGGGACATAGGTGTCGGCCTGGGTCAGCTCGCTGTCACCGAAGGAGGCTCGGTACTCGTTCTCGAGGTTCGTGATGCCCTGCACCTGCCCGTCGAAGCTGCCCGTGCCGAGGAAGGAGAGCAGGCAGGGGATCTCGATGATGTGCTTCGGGTTCTCGCCACCGAGCCCGGCGACGGTCAGCACGGAGAAGGGGGCGCACTCGCCCGCGGGCGGGGTCTCGTAGAGGGCCTCGGCCGCAGCCATCTTCATCGGCTGGACCTCGGTCATCACCTTGCCCTGCAGGTCACCGCTGATGGCCACACCCATGCCCGCGACGAGGACGACGACGGCACCCAGCCGGGCCGCGTGACGGTACATCCGGCGATCGGCGGAGGGACCCCCCTTCGCGCTGTTCTGGCGGAGCTTGTGCAGGCCGACGGCCATGACGAGCGCGCCACCGACGAGGTAGCAGGCGGTGATGACGTGGGGGAAGGCGACGAGCTGGACCGGGTTGGTGAGCACCGCCCAGAAGTCGGCCATCTCCGCGCGGCCCGTCGTCTCGTTGATCCGGTAGCCGACGGGGTGCTGCATGAAGGAGTTGGCGGCGAGGATGAAGTACGCCGACAGGACGGTGCCGATGTGCACGATCCACATGGTCGCCGCGTGCAGCCGTTCGGGGATGCGGCCCCAGCCGAAGATCCACAGACCGAGGAAGGTCGACTCGAGGAAGAAGGCCAGCAGCGCCTCGAGGGCCAGCGGTGCGCCGAAGATGTCGCCGACGAAGCGGGAGTAGGTCGACCAGTTCATCCCGAACTGGAACTCCTGGACGATGCCCGTGACGAGCCCCAGCGCGAAGTTGATCGTGAAGAGCTTGCCGAGGAACTTCGCCATCCGCAGGTGGTCCTCGTTGCGCGTGCGGATCCACCGCGAGTGGTACCAGGCGACGATCGCGGACAGCCCGATCGTGACCGGCACGAAGAAGTAGTGGTACACGGTCGTGATGGCGAACTGCCACCGAGCGAGGTCGAGCACGTCCACAGCGTCTCCTACGACGTCTAGTACTACATGACGTCGTAGACGCTACTCCGGTCCGGGTACGGGACCAAACGTCGGGGTGCCGGCACTCAGGCCCGGGGCACCCGGTACCGGACGAAGGCCGGGCTCACCGCGGTCGCGACGAGGGTCAGCACGATGACCAGGACACCGCCACCGATCGTCGTGACGGCGGTGCCGAGCTCGCCGGCGACGAGTCCGTGGACCACGTCGGCCAGTCGCGGGCCGCCGGCGACGACGACGATGAAGACCCCCTGGAGCCGGCCGCGCATCGCGTCGGTCGCGGCCGTCATGAGCATCGTCGAGCGGAAGGCCGCCGAGGCCGTGTCCGCAGCGCCGCCGATCGCGAAGAAGGCGCAGGCGATACCCAGCCACGGCACGACGAGCCCGTCCGCGAGGGCGACCGCGACACCGAAGCCGACGATCGCCCCGCCCCACACGAGGATCGCGGCGGTGACGGCCAGCCCCTGCCGCTCCACCCGCGAGACCCAGCCGGACATCACGCCCCCGAGGAAGGCGCCGATGGGCATGGCGGCGAAGAGCAGCGCGAAGGCCAGGCCGCCCTCGCTCGGCCCGCCGAAGTCGACGTGCGCCATCTCGGGGATGAGCGCGCGCGGCATGCCGAAGACCATCGCGATCAGGTCGACGACGAAGGACATGAGCAGCACGGGCTGGGTCGCGAGGTAGACGAAGCCGTCGATGACGGAGCGCAGCCCGGGGGAGGAGCCGGCGATGACCGTGACCGGCAGCGGCGGAAGGGAGATGACCGCCCAGAGCGTGGCGAAGAGGAAGAAGGTGTCGACGAGGTAGAGCCACGAGAACCCGAGAAGGGGGATGAGTGCCCCGCCGATGAGCGGCCCGGCGATCGCGCCGCCGGTGAAGACGGTCATGTTGAGCGTGTTGGCCGCGGGCAGCAGGTTGGCCGGCACGATCCGGGGGAGGACGGCCGAGCGAGTGGGCTGGTTGACCCCGAAGAAGGCCTGCTGCATCGAGAAGATCGCCAGCAGCAGCCAGACATTGGTGTTGCCGAGTGCGGCCTGGATGAAGAAGATCGCCGAGGTGAGGATCAGGCCCCACGTCGTAACGGTCAGCAGCCGCCGCCGGTCGAAGTGGTCGGCCAGCGACCCACCGTAGAGGCCAAAGATCACCAGCGGCACGAGGCCGAAGAGGCCGGTCAGCCCGACATAGGCGCTCGACCCGGTCATCGAGTAGATCTGCGCGGGGACGGTGACGACCGTCAGCTGTGCCCCGATGACCGTGACGATCTGGGCGGTGAAGAGACGTCGGTAGGCCGGAACCTTCAGAGGGCGAGTGTCGGCCAGCAGGCCCCGGAGGCGACGCACCGCGTCACCCTACGCCCGACCCCTTCTCCTCGGCCGGAGCCCGCCTGCGGGTCTACCCTCTCCGGAGGGAGCCAGCGCCGCTCTGGCCCGCACGACGACCGGCGCGCTCGCGCCGGGCAGCAGCTGGCCACCCGCCGCAGGCCAGCGGATCTCGACGTCGACGGTGGGGGCGACCCGATAGGGCCGGGTCAGCAGGAGTCCGCCGACGACCCGACGCAGACGTGAGAGCTCGGCCCGCACGGTGATGACACGACTCGGGTCGGCGAAGACCTCCTCAGCCAGAGCCGCGGCACTCAGACCGACGTCGCCCGCCCCGACGAGGGCGAGCAGCAGCTCGGCGTGCCGGGGGGTGAGGCGACGAGTCCACGGACCCGACTCGGCGATGACCTGGATGCGCGGCTCGCCGGTGAAGTCCAGCACGGCCCGCGTACCGAGCGGGCCCTCCGCCGACGACCCACGTAGGAGCCAGCCGCCGGGCAGAGGTTCGACGATGACCTCGCCGACCCCTGGCAGGTGCGCGACCCCGGGCTGCATACCGTCGGGCAGGCAGACCTGCCGCTGGGTGAGCAGGCCGGAGGTTGCGGCAACGTGCCCGGTGCGGTCGACGACGGCTGCGGGACCGCTGACCCGTGTGAGGAGGTGGCCGGAGCCGGTGCGCAGGTCCTCGAGGGCGCGCCTGTGCCGTTCGAGCAGCTCCATGGAGGCCAGTCGTGCAGCCATCGACGCGGTGGCCAGCAGACTCGGGTGCATCGCCGTGCGTGGACCGCTGATGTCGACAACCCCGACGACCCGCCCGGTCCAAGGGTCGCGGAGGGGAGCGGCCGAGCAGCCCCAGCGGGCGTGCGCTTCGACGAAGTGCTCGGCGCCCTGGATGTGCACTGGCTCGCCGAGCACGAGCGCTGTACCGATCGCATTGGTCCCGACATTCCCCTCGGTCCACTCCGACCCCGCGACGAAACCGAGCTCGTCGGCGAGCCCGCGGACCCCCGGCCGGCCGAGCCGCCACAGGACGTGCCCGTCCGCGTCGGCCACCACGATGAGGTGCCCGCTGTCGACGACGGACTGCAGGTGCGGCGTCAGCTCGGCGGTGATCCGGTCGAGGCCGTCGCGTCCTCGTCGCCGCTGCACCTCGCTCTCGTCGAGCGGCGCGACCCGCGGTCGGCCACCGGGGTCGACCCCTGCGGCGCTGACCCGGCGCCACGAGGCGGCGATGTCCGCGCGGCCGCGGGATCCACCCTTCGTGCTGCCGCTCAGGTGCGCGTCGCGTCGTCGTGCCCGCTCGTGCTCACTCGGGTCCATGTCTCGCTCCTCGCCCGGCCGTCGGGGGAGCGGTGGGGGATGCAACGTCGTGCAACCCTGTCGCCCGGCACCCTCGCCGGAGTTGTGTGGGTCACGGTACAACGCAAAGGAGCGGATCGTGACCCAGATGACCAAGCAGCAGACGACGGCGACGCAGCGCGCCCAGTCCTGGTTCGAGGCCCTTGAGGCGGCCCTGGCGGCGCAGGACGTGGCATCGGCCGCGGCTCTCTTCGCCGCTGAGAGCTACTGGCGAGACCTCGTGGCCTTCTCGTGGAACCTCACCACCGTGGAGCACCGCGAGGGGGTGAGAGAACTGCTCGAGAGCACGGCCGGGGCGACCGCCGCCCGCAGCTTCGCGCTGTCGGAGGAGGCGACGGAGGTCGATGGAGTCGTCACCGCCTGGTTCACCTTCGAGACCGCGGTCGGCCGTGGCCGCGGGCTCTGCCGGCTCGTCGACGAGGAGGGTGAGGACAAGGCATGGACCTTCCTCACCACCCTCTACGAGCTGAAGGGCCACGAGGAGCCCAGCGGTGAGTACCGCCCGAAGGGGGCCGAGCACGGGATCGAACCCCAGCGACTGAGCTGGAAGGAGAAGCGCGAGGCCGAGGACGCGGCAATGGGTGAGAGCGCCCAGCCTTATGTCCTCGTCGTCGGCGGCGGCCAGGGCGGCATCGCTCTCGGCGCCCGGCTGCGTCAGCTCAGCGTGCCCTCCCTCGTGCTCGACCGCAACGAGCGGCCCGGCGACCAGTGGCGGCAGCGCTACAAGTCCCTGTGCCTGCACGACCCGGTGTGGTACGACCACATGCCGTACCTGAAGTTCCCGGACAACTGGCCGGTCTTCGCCCCCAAGGACAAGATCGGTGACTGGCTCGAGAGCTACACCAAGATCATGGAGGTGCCCTATTGGGCGTCCACGACGGTCAGGAGCGCCGAGTACGACGAGGCGAAGGGGGAGTGGACCGTAGAGATCGAGCGCGACGGTCAGCCGATGACCCTGCGGCCGACCCAGCTCGTCATGGCCACCGGCATGTCCGGCAAGCCCCACGTGCCGACCGTGCCCGGTCAGGACATCTTCCGTGGCGAGCAGCAGCATTCCTCGGACCACCCGGGTCCTGACGCCTACACGGGCAAGAAGGTCGTGGTCATCGGGTCCAACAACTCCGCCTTCGACATCTGCGGAGCGTTGTGGGAGCACGGTGTCGACGTGACGATGGTGCAACGTTCGTCGACCCACATCGTCAAGAGCGCGACCCTCATGGAGATCGGGCTCGGTGACCTCTACTCCGAGCGGGCTCTCGCCGCGGGGATGACGACGGAGAAGGCGGACCTGGTCTTCGCTTCCCTGCCCTACCGGATCATGCACGAGTTCCAGATCCCGCTCTACGACAGGATGAAGGAGGTCGATGCCGACTTCTACGCGCGGCTGGAGAAGGCCGGCTTCCAGCTGGACTTCGGCGATGACGGCTCCGGGCTCTTCCTCAAGTACCTACGTCGCGGCTCGGGCTACTACATCGACGTCGGCGCGGCCGAGCTCGTCGCGGACGGCAGCGTCAAGCTAGTCCAGGGCCAGCCGGACCACTTGACGCAGGACGCGGTCGTCCTCGCCGACGGCACCGAGCTGCCGGCCGACCTCGTCGTCTACGCCACCGGGTACGGCTCGATGAACGGCTGGGCCGCGGACCTCATCAGTCAGGAGGTCGCGGACAAGGTGGGCAAGGTGTGGGGCCTGGGCTCCGAGACCACCAAGGACCCCGGTCCCTGGGAGGGCGAGCAGCGCAACATGTGGAAGCCGACCCAGCAACCGGGTTTGTGGTTCCACGGCGGCAACTTGCACCAGTCGCGGCACTACTCGCTCTATCTCGCCCTGCAGCTCAAGGCGCGGTACGAGCGCCTCGACACCCCGGTCCACGACCTCGCCCCGGTGCACCACCGCAGCTGAGGCAGGCGCACGGGGTGCTCAGTACCCCGTGCGCCCGTCGACCGCTTCGCGCAGCAGGTCCATGTGCCCCAGGTGGCGGGCGTACTCCTCGATCAGGTGGGTGAGGATCCACCGCAGGTTGAGCTGCTGCCCGCGTCGCCGGCCGACCACCGCGCCGTCGAGGTCGCTCCACCCGGCCAGCGCGGCCCGTGAGGCGGCGAGCTCCTGCTCGTAGGCCTCGATCGACTCGGCCGCGTTGTCGCCGGTGGCGCCGTCGAGGTCGGCGTCGGGGTCCCCCTTCGTCGACCAGCGGGCGACCACGTCCTCGCCGAGCAGCACGGTCCGCAGCCAGTAGGCCTAGACCTCGGTGAGGTGGCGCACCACCCCTGCCAGGCTCAGGGACGAAGGGGGGACCGCCCGGCTCGCGAGCTGGTCACCGGTCAGCCCGGAGACCTTGAGGAAGACCGTCTTGCGGTACAGGTCCAGCCAGTGCTCGAGGACCTCGCGCTCACCGCCCAGCATCGGCCCGTCGCTGCGGGTGTCGGGTCGCTCGCGCACGATGACGGTCGGGTCGCTCATGTTCCCCACCCTCACAGAATGGTTGTGTGTTGAACAGGGAGTTCTGAGAGCCGGCGAGGCCAAATACGGCTCGCCGGCATCCGTGGCTACCGGTTCAACACACAACCATCGGTGACCTGGACCCGGCCCGCGACTCAGATGAGCTCGGCAGCCGCCTCGGCGACCCGCTCGTGCTCCGAGCGCAGTCGCTTGAGGAAGTCCTTGGTCCGGGCGTGCTGCGGGTTGTTGATGACGTCCTTGGGGGCGCCCTGCTCGACGACGACACCACCGTCCATGAAGACGACCCGGTCGGCGACATCTCGCGCGAAGGCCATCTCGTGGGTCACGACGATCATCGTCATGCCCTGGCCGGCGAGGTCGCGCATGACCTCGAGGACCTCGCCGACGAGCTCGGGGTCGAGCGCGGAGGTCGGCTCGTCGAAGAGCATCAGCTTGGGCTGCATCGCCAGTGCTCGCGCGATGGCGACCCGCTGCTGCTGGCCACCCGAGAGCTGGTTGGGATAGGCATTCGCCTTGTCACCCAGACCGACCTTGTCGAGCAGGGCGTCGGCCTCGGCGCGCACCTCGGCCTTGCGGCGGCCCTGCACCTTGACCGGGGCCTCCATCACGTTTTCGCGGGCGGTCATGTGCGGGAAGAGGTTGAACCGCTGGAAGACCATGCCGATCTCGCGGCGCTGGGCCGCGATCTCCTTGTCCTTTAGGCGGTGCAGCTTCGACGCCCCCGGGGTGCCCTGGTCGCGGTAGCCCATGAGGTCGCCGTCGACCCAGATCCTCCCCGCCTGGATGTCCTCGAGCTGGTTGATGCACCGCAGGAAGGTCGTCTTGCCCGAGCCGGAGGGCCCGAGCAGGCAGACGACCTCGCCGGCCGTGACGTCCATGTCGATGCCCTTGAGGACCTCGTTGCTGCCGTAGGACTTGCGCACCTGCACGGCGTGGACGAGTGGCATGTCGCTCACTTGCCGCCTCCGATCGTCAGACCCATCAGCCGGGTCTTTGTGGTGTCGGTCTTGGTCTGCACGGACGTGTTGCCGTAGCCGCGACCGAAGTGCCGCTCGAGGAAGTACTGGCCGACCATGAGCACCGAGGTGATGACGAGGTACCACAGGCAGGCGGCCATGAGGGTCGGCATGATCTTCAGCGTCCGGTTGCCGATGGCCTGGGCCTGGAAGAACAGCTCGGTGCTCAGCGGCAGAGCCATGAGGAGCGAGGTGTCCTTGAGCATCGCGATCGTCTCGTTGCCCGTCGGCGGGATGATGACGCGCATCGCCTGCGGCAGGATCACCCGACGCATCGACAAGCTCGGCTTCATGCCCAGGGCCGAGGCCGCCTCGCGCTGGCCCTCGTCGACCGACATGATGCCGGCGCGCGCGATCTCGGCCATGTAGGCCGCCTCGGACAGGCCCATCGCGATGATGCCCCAGATGAGCGTGCTGCTGATCTGGTTGACGTTGAAGGTGAAGAGCGTCAGGTCGCTGCTCATCCCCAGCCACCCGGCAAGCTGCTGGCTGAAGGGGAAGGGCCCGATGTCGAACTTCGGGTAGAGGTAGCCGATGCCGGTGCCGAAGAGCACGACGAGCACCAGGCGCGGGATCCCGCGGAAGAACCACGTGTAGAGGAACCCGACGAACTTCAGGACCGGGTTGTCCGACAGCCGCATGACGCCGACGACGACCCCGAGGACGACACCGATGATCATCGAGCCGATCGTCGCGAGGATCGTGCCCTTGAGCAGGCCCTCGAGGACCGGGCTGTAGTTCATCACCTGGAAGGCGAAGGGCCAGTCCCAGCGCTCGTTGGTGATGAAGCTCGAGGCGATCATCGCGAAGAAGATCGCGATGACGACGAGCGCGACCCAGCGACCCGGGTGACGCACCGGGACCGCGTTGATGGGGCCGGCGTCGTCCGACACGGGGGCGGACCCCCCTTCGTCGAGCGAAGGGGGGACCGCCGCGCCGCTGTCGGTGGTCATCAGGGGTTGACCGCGAACTTGTCGATGCCGCCCGACTCGTTGCCCCAGTTCTTCAGGATGGCCTCGTAGCTGCCGTCCTTCTTCATGCTCTCGAAGGCGGCGGCGATGGCCTCACCGAACTTCGTCTGGTCCTTGGGGACGATGATCCCGTAGGGCGCGGAGTCGTAGGTGTCGCCGAGGGTCTCGAGCTGGTCGCCCTGCTGCTTGACGGCGTAGAGGCTGATCGGGGAGTCGGCGGCCATCGCCTCGGTCTTGCCGGAGACGAGGCTCGCGGTGACCTTGGCCTGCTCACCCTCGACGACGATCTTGATCTTCTGGTCGCACTTCTTGTTGAGCGCGGTCAGCTCGTCGAGCTGGACGGTGCCCTTCTGCACGCCGATCGTCTTGCCGCACGGGTCCTTGGGGTCGACCTTGCCCGGGTTGCCCTTGGTCGTGACCCACTGGGTTCCTGCGTTGAAGTAGCTGATCATGCTGACCTGCTTCTTGCGCTCCGGGTTGATCGTGAAGGAGCTGACGCCGACGTCGTACTTCTTGGAGGAGACGCCGAGGATCAGGCCGTCGAAGGGAGCGTTGTTCCAGGTGGTCTTCAGGCCCATCTTCGAGGCTGCGGCCGTGAAGAGGTCGACGTCCATGCCCTCGACGGTCTTGCCGTCGTCACCGAGGAACTCGTTGGGCGCGTAGGAGGCGTCGGAGCCGATCTTCAGCGTGCCCTTGCTCTTGATGTCCTCGGGGACGAGCTTCGCGACGGCGTCGTCGACCGTCACGTCGGCGGCTGCGGTGGGGCTGTCGCTGCCGCTGGACCCGCTGCCCTCAAGGCTGTCGGAACCGCACGCGGTCAGGGCGCTCGCGCTGACCGCGAGCGAGACGAAGAGAGCGACGTGGGCACGGCGCATGGTGGTCCTCCAGATGCACGATGGGGCACTGGATGCGTGCCCGGTGCGGGTCATCGTGCCACCGCGCCGGGCGGCAGCGCGAGACCCGCGCCGCACCGTCACGACATCGTGACGCTCCGCTCCCTTCGTCCCGGTCAGCGCCCGCTGCGCGTCGCGGTCAGCGCCCGCTGCGCGCGAGCAATGCCTGGACGAAGACCCGCTCGATGTCGTCGGGCGTCTCGGCGATGTAGCTGGTGCCGCCCGTCTCGTCGGCGATCTTCTGCAGGGCCGTCGGGTTGGCCTCGCCCATGCCGATGGTGATGACGCGCACCGGCTTCTTGGGGTCGTAGGCGGCGTCGAGCTTGCTGAGCAGCTGCTTCAGGCTCAGGCCGCCGTTGGGGTCGTCGTTCTCCCCGTCGGTGAAGACGACGATCGAGTTGACGTACTCGGGGTCGTACTCCTTGACCATCTTCTGGTGCGCGGCCCAGATCGAGTCGTAGAGGGCGGTGTCGCCACCGAGGTACTGGTCGCCGCCCTCGATGAGCGCGCGCAGCCTGTCCCGGTGGGAACCCGCGCCGTCGGCCGAGTCCAGCCGCTTGACCGGTGAGATCTGCCGGTAGTCCTTGCCCTTGGCCTGGTCGGTGCTGAAGACCCACGCACCGACCTCGCTGCCGGCCGGGATGATGCTGGCGCCCTTGTCGAGGGCACCCTTGGTGACCTCCCACCGGGTCAGGCCGGGGGTGGGGCTGTCCCACTGCATCGAGCCGGAGGCATCGATGACGGCGAGCATGCGCATGTCGGTGCGCATCTTGTCCCACTGGTCGACGGCCGCGAGGCGCTCGTTGCGGTCCAGCGGCTCGAGCTCGCTCAGCGGGGCGGCGGGCTGGTCGGCGACCGTCGGGCCGCCCGATCCGCTGGAGTCGCGGAAGCCGGCCTCGGTGAGCGACTTGCGCATGGTGAGCGTGCCCAGCTCGGTCCGCGCGCTGTCGGCCGTCTTGAGCACGTCCCCGCTCAGCGCGGGATTGGTGATCCACGGGTAGTCCAGCGACAGGGTCCCCTTGGCCGGCATCACCGCGCGAAGGGGGGTGACGTCCGGGTTGTCCTCGTTGTAGGTGGCGATCTGCTGCTCGGACGCGGGGAAGGGCTGGGTCTTCTTCTGGTCCGAGGTGTAGTCGGCGAAGAGCTTGGTCAGCGACGGCGCCGCGAAGCGCGACATGAAGATCAGGCGCGAGCCGGTCTCGAGGCCGATGCGGTCCGGCTGCCCGATGCGGCTGGCGTGGAAGGCGAGCCGGCTGGCCGTGTCGGTGTCCGGGTTGGCCATCCGCAGGCCGCCGTCCTGGTTGACCAGGGTGCCCCAGGACTGGAAGTCGGTGACCTTCTTGGCCTGGTCGGCGCCGCTGGCGAGCACGATGGGGGAGGAGGCGATGGACTGCCCCTCGATCCACTGGCCCTTGGTCTTGCTCGCGTCGATCGCGTCGATCCAGGTCGAGCTGTCGGGGATCCAGACGTCAGGCGCCTGGCCGTCGTTGATGTTCTTCGCCGCGTCGGCCGCTGAGGTGGAGGTGACGTCGAAGGTCGCGCAGGCGTTGCTCTCCTTGACCTTGGCCAGAGCCTCCTCGAGGGGGCCGGCGATCTCCGGGGTGGCCGCGACGGTGATCGTCTGGTCGGCGCAGGCCGAGTCGGTGCCGTCGCTGCCACCCAGCGCGGCGAAGGCGCCGCCACCGCACAGGGCGAGGACGACGACCGCAGCGAGCGGGATGAGCCACACGGGGCGCTTCTTGTGCTCGTGGCGGGCGGAGCGGCGGGTCGGCGTGGGCTCGGGGTCCGCTCCCTTCGTCACGGGGGCGACGGCCGCTGGCTCGGTGGTGGCTGGCTCTGAGGCGGGGGCCGCGGGCTCGGCGGCGGGGGCCGCGGGCTCGGCGGCGGGGGAGGGGTCCGCTGCGGGGGACCCGGTCGTCTCTGGGCCGTCGTCGTCCCAGAGGTCGCGTCGCCGTGAGGGTCGGCCGTCGCCGGTCATCAAGTTCTCCTTCGCCGCGGGCACGTCATCGTTGCCCCCCGGTCAATCATGGCCCACCAGAGGACCACACCAAGGCCGCAGGATGGGCGATCCTGTGCGGACGATCACGCAGGACCGGTCGGCCGCCAGGTGCGCACGACCTTAAGGAGATGCGGCCGGCGTGCGCACGACCTTAAGGAGATGCCTCCGGCTTGCGCACGACCTTAAGGAGATGCCTCCGGCTTGCGCATGACCTTAAGGAGATGCGGCCCCAGGTGCGCACGACCTTGAGGAGATGCGGCCCCGGGTGCGCATGACCTTGAGGAGATGCGGTTCACAGCAGGTGGTTAAGGTGCGCGCATGGACACCCCACGGCTGCGCTCGGCCCTCGACCAGGTTCCCGCCTACGTTGCTGGCAAGCCGCCGGTTCCTCGTGAGGGCCTCACGGTCTACAAGGTCTCGTCCAACGAAAACCCCAACCCGCCGCTCCCTTCGGTCGTCGAGGTCATCCAGCAGGCGGCCACCCAGGTCAACCGGTACCCCGACATGGGCGTCACCGGCCTGACCGACGCTCTCGCCGCGCACCTCGACGTGCCCCGCGAGCAGATCGCGACCGGCACCGGCTCCGTCGGCGTGCTCGCCCAGGTGATCCAGTCGACCTGCGACCCGGGCGACGAGGTCGTCTACGCGTGGCGGTCCTTCGAGGCGTACCCGATCGTCGTCGCGATCGCCGGTGCGACGTCCGTGCAGGTGCCGCTCACGGCGGACCACCGCCACGACCTCGACGCGATGGCCGCAGCGATCACCGACCGCACCCGCGTCGTCCTCGTCTGCACTCCCAACAACCCGACCGGGCCGGCCGTCAAGCACGCCGAGCTCGAGGACTTCATCGCCAAGGTGCGGCGCGATGTCCTGATCGTCGTCGACGAGGCCTACCTGGAGTTCGTCGAGGGCGAAGGGGAGGTCGACGGGCTCTCCCTTCGCCGCCAGCACGGCAACGTCATGCTGCTGCGCACCTTTTCCAAGGCGTACGGCCTGGCCGGTCTGCGGGTGGGCTACGCGGTCGCACCCGAGCCGGTGGCCGAGGCGCTGCGCAAGACGGCCACCCCCTTCGGTGTCAACCTCATCGCGCAGGCCGCGGCGATCGCCTCGCTCGAGGCCAAGGACGAGCTCGACGTGCGGGTCAAGGACATCGTCGCCGAGCGCGCCCGGGTCCTCGCTGGGTTGCGGGAGGCGGGCTGGGAGATGACCGACAGCCAGGCCAACTTCGTGTGGTTCCCGCTCGGCGAGCGCACGACCGACTTCGTCGCGGCCTGCGCCGACGCGGGCCTGTCCGTGCGGCCCTACGGCACGGACGGCGTGCGCGTCACCATCGGCGAGACCGAGGCCAACGACCGGCTCCTCGACGTGGCGCGGGAGTTCGTGCGCGCCTGACCAGCGGTCGCTCAGTTCGACTGACATGCTGGGCGCATGACGAACTTCCTGATCCGGACCGGAGTCAACGCCGTCGCCCTGTGGGTGGCCGCATGGCTCATCGACGGCATCGTCCTGGCCGAGGACGACACGACCTTCGCCTCGAAGTTCGCGACCGTCATCCTCGTCGCGCTGATCTTCGGGGTGGTCAACGCGATCGTGAAGCCGATCGCCAAGGTGCTCGCCTTCCCTGCGATCGTGCTGACGCTCGGGCTGTTCACCTTCGTCGTCAACGCCTTCCTCCTGCAGATCACCGAGTGGATCTCCGGGCCTCTCGGCCTGAGCTTCGAGATCACGAAGTTCTGGTGGGACGCCGTCATCGGCGCACTGGTCATCACCATCGTCTCGATGATCCTCAACTGGGTCCTGCCGGAGAAGGAAGACCTCGACCGCTGAGGTCGGGCACCAAAGACCACTTCTCCCCAGGGCCGTGCCCGTCAGGCGGCCTCGCACTCGTAGGCCTTGGCGGTCACTCGCCGAAGAATCTCCTCTTCGTCCTCGAAGTGGGACCACGTGACCCTCTCGAACTCCCAGCCTTCAGCACGCAGGTTGTTCTCCCGCACGATCTGGGCCGCCATCACATCGGGTGAGGTGTACTTGATGTCCCCGTCGAACTCGACGGCCAGCTTGATCTCTCTGATGGCGAAGTCAAGTCGGTAGTCATGTCCGGCCGCGCGGGCCCAGACCTGAGGTTCAAAGGTCCAGGGGCTGCGCCGCAGGACCGCCGCCGTCAGCGTCTCGCCGGGCGACTCATGGCGAGGCTCGAGGTGGGCAAGCACCTCCCTGGCCCGGGCCACCCCCTTCGCCCCTCGCGCGGACGTGAGGGCCTCCTCGATCTGTGCCCGAGTGCAGACCTCGTGACGAAGGGCGTGGTCGCCGGCCACGAGTGCCGCGAGGGGATTGTTGGACAGCGCCGTTCCGACGATCGCCACGGCGGCCGGGACCGCGGAGACGGTGACGCCCAGGTCGGGGATCTCGACCTCCACCGGCCGGATCGTCTCCATGTCCATCTCGCTGACGCGAACCCCCTTCGCGACCCGCCCGTGGGTCGACGGTTGCTTGGCGATCTCGACGACGGTCAGATCGGTCCTGGCCAACGGCAGCCCGTGGAGGACGGCTGCCGTGTGCCGAGCGGCAACCGTCTGCGCGTCCTGGAGGCGCAGGGTCGCCACAGCTCGGAGGACGTGGGCCTCCTCGGCCGAGGCATCGATCCTGGAGGAGTACCACCCGCGAGCGACCCGCCACAGAAGTCCGCGACGCACGAGGACGGCGAGGTCGCGGCGCGAGATGCCTCGGGCCTCGGCCTCGGCAGTGCTGAAGAGTGGCATGTCGCCGAGCTCGGAGAGTGCGACGCGCAATTTGGGAGGCATGGTCCGAGCCTGCCCTGTTGGCGGTGATGGGCGGCGGGGATTTCCACAGGGGCCGGCTGACGCCTCGTCCACGACGCGCATGACCTCAAGGAGATGCGGCTGGGGTGCGCATGACCTTAAGGAGATGCGGCAGGGGTGCGCATGACCTTAAGGAGATGCGACCCGAGTGCGCATGACCTTAAGGAGATGCGGCTGGGGTGCGCATGACCTTAAGGAGATGCGGCTGGAAGCACCCGGTTTGGGCGTCCACGTGCTGAGACGCTAGGTTGGCTCACGCCAATGAACTGTGGCTCGGGTCACAAGCCCGCCGCAGCCGATCGAGGCGTCGAGACGACGCCCTCCGTGGCCGCGGGCGGGGCGATCCCCTGGGCCGAGGCCGAAGGGAGCAGCAGTGAGCGACAGCGACGTCGCCGGCCACGCCGGGACCCGAGGACGTATGGCGGGGGCCTTCGAGCCCTCGCCCGAGATGGGGCCCACGCCCCCTTCGCAGATCTCGGGGCACTTCTCCGACGACAACCCGGAGATGGTCCAGTTCGTCGACGCGGACGGCAACCGTCTGGCGACCAACGAGACCAATGCCCCGTACGCCCAGATCGTCGAGGACATGACGAGCGAGGACGCGCGGATCATCTACCGCGACCTCGTGCTCGTGCGCCGCATCGACGCCGAGGGCTTCGCCCTCCAGCGTCAGGGTGAGCTCGGCCTGTGGCCGAGCCTCTTCGGCCAGGAGGCCGCGCAGGTGGGCGCCGGTCGCGCCCTGCGCAGCCAGGACTACGCCTTCCCCGGCTACCGCGAGCACGGCGTCGCGTGGTGTCGCGGGGTCGACCCGGTGAGCCTCTTCGGCATGTTCCGCGGGGTCAACCACGGCGGGTGGGACTCCAACGAGAACAACTTCCACCTCTACACGATCGTCATCGGCAACCAGATGCTCCACGCGGTGGGCTACGGCATGGGCATCGCGGCCGACGGTGACGTGGGGACCGGCGACCCGGAGCGCGACGCGGCCGTCATGGCCTTCACCGGCGACGGCGGCACGAGCCAGGGCGACTTCAACGAGGCCCTCGTCTTCGCGGCCGTGACCAATGCCCCGGTCGTCTTCTTCGTGCAGAACAACCAGTGGGCCATCTCCGAGCCCAACGACAAGCAGTTCATCATCCCGCCGTACCAGCGCGCCCGCGGCTTCGGCTTCCCCGGCGTGCTCGTCGACGGCAACGACCCGCTGGCCAGCTATGCCGTCGCCAAGGACGCGCTCGACAAGGCGCGCAGCGGCCAGGGTCCGACGCTGATCGAGGCCTACACCTACCGGATGGGCGCGCACACGACCTCCGACGACCCGACCAAGTACCGCAGCGACGCCGAGGTCGAGATCTGGAAGCACAAGGACCCGATCAAGCGGATGCGTGGCTTCATGCAGGAGCGCGGCCACGCCGACCCCGAGTTCTTCGCCGCGGTCGACGCGGAGGCCGACGAGGTCGCCGCTCGCATCCGCAAGGCCTGCCAGGAGATGCCCGACCCGGAGCTGCCGACGATGTTCGACAACCAGTACACCGAGCCGCACCCGCTGGTGGAGGCCGAGCGCGAGGAGTTCCTCGCCTACCACGCCGGCTTCGCCGAGGAAGGGGGCCAGGCATGAGCGGCACCCGACTCTCCCTCGCCAAGGGGCTGAACGCCGGCCTGCGCAAGGCGATGGACAAGGACCCCAAGGTCGTCCTCATGGGCGAGGACGTCGGCAAGCTCGGCGGCGTCTTCCGCATCACCGAGGGCCTGCAGAAGGACTTCGGTGACCACCGCGTCATCGACACCCCGCTCGCCGAGTCCGGGATCGTCGGCACCGCGGTCGGGCTGGCGCTGCGCGGCTACCGCCCCGTCGTCGAGATCCAGTTCGACGGCTTCGTCTACCCGGCCTTCGACCAGATCGTCAGCCAGGTCGCCAAGATGCACTCCCGCTCCCTCGGGCACCTCAAGATGCCGATGGTCATCCGCATCCCCTGCGGTGGCGGCATCGGCGCGGTCGAGCACCACAGCGAGTCCAACGAGGCCTACTTCGCGCACACCGCCGGCCTGCGGGTCGTCTCGTGCAGCAACGCGGCGGACGCCTACTGGATGATCCAGCAGGCCATCGAGAGTGATGACCCGGTGATCTTCTTCGAGCCCAAGCGCCGGTACCACGAGCGGGGTGAGACCGAGATCGACGAAGGGGGTTCCCCTGACCTTGGTCTGTACGACGCCCGCGTGGCCAAGGAGGGCAGCGACCTCACGTTGCTCTGCTACGGACCGATGGTCAAGACCTGCCTCCAGGCCGCCGCGGCGGCTCAGGAGGAGGGCCGCAACCTCGAGGTCATCGACCTGCGCTCGCTCAGCCCGCTCGACCTGCCGACGATCACGTCGTCGGTGAAGAAGACCGGTCGGGCCGTCGTCGTCCACGAGGCGCAGACCTTCGTCAGTCTCGGTGCGGAGATCGCCGCCCGGGTCCAGGAGGAGTGCTTCTACCACCTCGAGGCGCCCGTGCTGCGGGTCGGTGGGTACAACATCCCGTACCCGCCCAGCCGCTTCGAGGAGGAGTACCTCCCGACCCTCGACCGCGTCCTCGACGCCGTCGACCGCTCTTTCGCGCACTGACCAGGAGGACACGTGGCCGTCAAGAACTTCAACCTGCCCGACCCCGGTGAGGGCCTGACCGAGGCCGAGATCACGACCTGGAAGGTCAAGGTCGGCGACGAGGTCGCCGTCAACGACATCGTCATCGAGGTCGAGACCGCCAAGTCGCTCGTCGAGCTGCCGATCCCCTTCGCGGGCAAGGTCGTCGAGCTCCTCGCCGCCGAGGGTGACACCGTCGACGTGGGCGCCCCGATCATCGCCGTCGAGGTCGCGGGCTCGGACCCCGAGCCGGCCGCCCCCGCGGCGCCCGCCGCCGAGGAGGGCGACGAGTCCAGTGGGCCCAACCTCGTCGGCTACGGGGCCAAGGCCGCCAGCACCCGCCGTCGCGCCCGCAAGAGCGCCCCCGCGTCAGCTCCGGCCGCTGCACCCCCGGTCCCTGAGGAGGTTGAGCAGCAACCGTCTCGAAGGGCAGCCGAGCCGCTCACCCCCGAGCGCACCCGCGCCCTGGCCAAGCCGCCGGTGCGCAAGCTCGCCAAGGACCTCGGCGTGGACCTGCAGTCGATCACCCCGTCCGGTGACGGTGGCATCGTCACCCGGGCCGACGTCGAGGCGGCGTCGTCGGGTGGCGGACCGGACGCAGGTCTCGAGGCTCGTTCCTCGCACCTCGACCCGCGTCAGGGAGCGGTTGGTCCGGTCCCTGAGGAGCAAGGCCGCCCGCGGCCGCAGCGTCTCGAAGGGCCCGGGGCAGGCCAGGACGTGCGCGTCCCGATCAAGGGGGTGCGCAAGGCGACGGCCGCGGCGATGGTCTCGTCGGCCTTCACCGCGCCCCACGTCACGGAGTTCGTCACCGTCGACGTCAGCGCGATGATGGCGATGGTCGACCGGCTGAAGAAGGACCGTGCCTTCACGGACGTCAAGGTCACGCCGCTGCTGCTCGTGGCCAAGGCCTTCTGCCTCGCGCTGCGCCGCAACCACGAGGCCAACTCCAGCTGGGACGAGGCCGCGCAGGAGATCGTCCTGCACGGCGACGTCAACCTCGGCATCGCCGCAGCCACCCCGCGCGGTCTGCTCGTTCCCAACATCACGGCGGCCGACCGGCTCTCGCTGCACGACCTCGCGGGTGCCCTCGGCAGCCTCGTGGCCACGGCCCGGGAGGGGCGCACGCAGCCCACGGACCTGTCCGGTGGCACCGCGACGATCACCAATGTCGGTGTCTTCGGTGTCGACACCGGTACCCCGATCCTCAACCCGGGAGAGGCGACGATCCTGGCCTTCGGCGCTGTCCGCCGCATGCCGTGGGTCGTGACGGCGGCCGATGGCAGCGAGTCGATCGAGCCGCGCTGGGTCACCCAGCTCGCGCTCTCCTTCGACCACCGGCTCGTCGACGGCGAGCTCGGCTCCAAGCTGCTCGCCGACGTGGCCGCGCTGCTGCACGACCCGGGCACGGCCTTCCTCTGGGCCTGAGCCGAGCCCCGCACGACGAAGGGCGGACCTCACCGCATCGGTGAGGTCCGCCCTTCGTGCTGGGCTCGGCAGTGCGCTCGGTGATGGTGCCCGGTCAGCGTTGGTGCCGCTCGTCCGCGGCCACGGAGTCGCAGAAGCGGTCGACGTAGGAGACGAAGGCGGCGATGTCCTCCTCGCTCCAGTCCGCGAGGAGCTCGGCGTACCACGCCTCACGGCGCTCGACGAGCGCTTCGAGCAGGACGGCGCCCTCGTCGGTCAGCGCGACGAGCTGGGCGCGGCCGTCGTCGGGGTCGGGGACCTTCTGGAGGAACCCGAGAGAGGTCAGGTGGCTCACCTGGCGGCTCACCGTGGAGGCGTCGGAGAAGTTGCGTTCGGCGATGTCGCCGACGCGGCTGGGGTGGTCGCGCACGGCGACGAGCACGGAGTGGTGGCTGAACTCGACGTTCGGGTGGACTCGCGGCGCCCGGGCGCGGGTGGCATGGAGCGTGCGCAGCATGCGAATCACGCTGGTGCTGAGCTGACGGGCTGTGGCAGGCACGGCGTTTCCTCGGGTGGTGGTGGGCTCCCGCGCAGGCGATTCAGGTGTCACGGGTGTAGTTGCCTAGATTAGAGGGCATGTCCACCACCTCGAGCATCGGCCGCACCTCATCATCGCCGCTCGCAGTCCTCGGTCTCGTGTCGATCGTCGTCGTGCTGGCCGCGACCGCCTTCGGTGGGGGTGCTGCAGCGCTCGAGCTCGGCGACCCCGGCCCCTTGGTCCGCTGGTCCATCCCGATCCTGCGGACCCTCCACGACGCAGCCGCTGCCGTCACCGTCGGCGCCCTGGTCGTCGGTGCCTTCCTCGTGCCCGAGACCACCCGCACCACGCGCCGGGAGACGCTCGCCCGGCTCGCCGGGGGAGCGGCGATCGTGTGGTTCCTCGCTGGTCTCGGACGCATGCTCACCGACTTCGCGTCGCTCGCGGGCATCCCGCTCACCGACCCCCAGTACCTCTCCCAGCTCGTGGCCTTCGTCTGGGACCTCGACAGCACCCGCACCGCGGTCATCTCCTCGGTCATCGTCGCGGTGATCGCGGTGACGGTGCCCCTGGCCAAGAGCAAGGGAGCCCTGGCCTGGGCGGCGGCGGCCTCGATCCTGGCGCTGCTGCCCCTCGCCCTGGCGGGCCACTCCGCGGCCAGCCTCGATCACATGAGCGGCGTCAACGCGCTCGCCTTCCACCTGGTCTCAGCGACGGTGTGGATCGGTGGACTGGTGGCGCTGCTCGTGATCCGGCCATCGCTCGGCACCCATCTGGCGGTCACCACGCGGCGCTACTCGAGCATCGCGGCCTGGTGCTTCGTCCTGCTCGTCTCCTCGGGGCTGCTCGCGACCTGGATCAACATCGGGGGCCTCGACGGCCTCGACTCGCGCTACGGGGTCCTGCTCATCCTCAAGGCCGTCGCGGCCGTCGTCCTCGGAGTCATCGGCTGGTGGCACCGCTCCCGCACGATCGCGGCCCTGGAGGCAGGCGCGAAGGGGGCTGCCCCCTTCGTCCGTCTGGCCATCGGCGAGGTCGCGGTCATGGCGACCGCGATGGGCCTGGGGGTGGCCGTCGGCCGCACGCCCACCCCCGACAGCGCGGAGGCGCCGCCGCGGACGATCGTCTACGACCTGTCGGGCTACCCGGACCCCGGCCCGCCGAGCTCCACGAGCTGGCTGACCACGTGGCAGGTCGACTGGCTCTGGCTCGCGGTGTCGGTCATCGCGATCGTCGTCTACGTCAGGTGGGCGCTGCGCCTGCGGGCCCGCGGCGACCACTGGCCGGTGCTGCGCACGATCAGCTGGGTGCTCGGCTGGGTGGTCTTCTTCTACTTCACCTCGGCCGGTCCCGGCGTCTACGGCAAGGTCCTCTTCAGCTGGCACATGATCGAGCACATGGGGGTGGCGATGATCGCGCCGCTGCTCATGGTGCCCGGCGCGCCGATCACGCTCGCCCTGCGGGCCATGCGGGCACGCAAGGACAAGACCCTCGGTCCGCGGGAGGTCATCCTCGCGATCGTCCACTCGAGCTATTTGCGAGTGCTCGCCAACCCGGCCGTCGCGGCCTCGCTGTTCTTCTTCAGCCTGGCGATCTTCTACTACAGCCCGCTCTTCGAGCTGGCCATGCGCACCCACACCGGGCACGTGCTGATGATGGCCCACTTCTTGGCCTCGGGCTACATGTTCGTCTGGGTGCTCATCGGGATCGACCCGGGGCCCAAGCGGTGGCCCCCGCTGGCGCTCCTCGTCGTGCTGCTCGCCACCATCAGCTTCCATGCCTTCTTCGGCGTCATCCTCACGCAGTCGACCGAGCTCCTCGCGCCGGACTACTTCGGTCGGCTCGACCTGCAGTGGATGACCGACCCGGCCGCGGACCAGCGCAAGGGCGGAGCCATCGCCTGGGGCGTCGGCGAGGCGCCGACACTGGTCCTCGCGATGGCCGTGGCCTGGCAGTGGATGCGCAGCGACGGCCGCGAGACCACCCGTCGCGACCGGCGGGCCGACCGGGACGGCGACCTCGAGCTCGAGGCCTACAACCGGCACCTCGCCGAGCTCGGCCGCAGGGACTGATCCGACCCGGGTCTCCCCGCCCGATCGCAGGGGCTTCGGCATACTCTGGACGACACCACGACGAGAGAGGACGGCATGGGCGGCGAGGCAGTGTTCTGGGTCTTCATCGTCATCTTCAGCCTGCTGATGGTGATCGGTTTCGTCCTCCTCGATCGGCCGCGCAGGTCACGTGCCGTCCAGACCCATCTCGGGGTGTCCGCTGACCCCAAGGAGCCGCGGGGTCGGCACCTCCCCGCAGACCGCGTGGACCCCACCCAGTCGGACAACCGGCTCTGAGCCGGGGACAAAGGAGCAACACATGTACATCGGAGCCGGCATCCTCCTGCTGCTCATCGGTCTCGTCATCGTCTTCGCCTACAACGGCGACATGTCCATCGCGGGCCTCGACATCGGTGCCATCGGCTGGATCGCCATCGTCCTGGGCGTCCTGGCGATCATCCTGAGCCTGATCCTCGACCGTCGTCGCCGGGAGACGATCGTGCGCGACGACCGGCGTTACTGAGCCGAGCACGAGCACGACGAAGGGGGGTCCCCGCCAGATCAACTGGCGGGGACCCCCCTTCGTCAGGTGGTGCGGTGGTGGGCCGTGATCAGAAGGCCGACTCCGGCACGTCCATCAGGGTGTTGTCGGTCGCCTCGGCGATGGCCTTCTCGGAGGCCAGACGCGGCAGGACGTTCTTGGCGAAGAAGCTCGCCGCGGCGATCTTGCCGGTGTAGAAGTCCTTGTCCTTGCCGCTCGCGCCGGCCTCGAGGGCCTCGGTGGCGATGGCGGCCTGGCGCAGGAGCAGCCAGCCGACGACCAGGTCACCGGCACCGAGGAGCAGGCGCGAGGTGTTCTGGCCGACCTTGTAGATGTTGGTGATGTCCGCCCCGTCCTGCTTGGGGTCGGAAGCCATGAGGGCCTGGAACATCGCACCCAGGATCCCCTGGACATCCTCGAGGCCCTTGCCGAGCAGCGCCCGCTCGGCCTTGAGCGCGCAGCCCTGGGCGTCGACGTCCTGGGCGAACTCCTGGATCTGCATCGCGATGTGACCCAGCGCCTGGCCGTTGTCACGCACGATCTTGCGGAAGAAGAAGTCCATGCCCTGGATCGCGGTCGTGCCCTCGTAGAGGGTGTCGATCTTGGCGTCGCGGACGTACTGCTCGATCGGGTACTCCTGCAGGAAGCCGGAGCCGCCGAAGGTCTGCAGCGACTCGGTGCCGAGGAGGGTCCAGGCGCGCTCGGAGCCCAGGCCCTTGACGATCGGCAGGAGCAGGTCGTTGACCCGGTTGGCCATCGCGGCGGGGGAGTCCTCGGCGATCGCCTCGGAGCCGGTGGCCTGCTGCTCGAGGTCCACGGTGTCCTGCTGGGTCGTGGTGTAGAAGACGAGCGCCCGCAGGCCCTCCGCGTAGGACTTCTGCAGCATGAGGCTGCGCCGCACGTCCGGGTGGTGGGTGATCGTCACCCGCGGTGCGTCCTTGGCCGGGGTGGTCAGGTCGGCGCCCTGGACGCGCTCCTTGGCGTACTCGAGCGCGTTGAGGTACCCGGTCGAGAGGGTGGCGATGGCCTTGGTGCCGACCATCATCCGGGCGTTCTCGATGACGCGGAACATCTGGGCGATGCCATCGTGGACATCGCCGAAGAGGGTGCCGACGGCTGCGTGCTTCTCGCCGAAGGTGACCTCGCAGGTCGTGGAGACCTTCAGGCCCATCTTCTTCTCGACATTGGTGACGTAGACGCCGTTGCGCTCGCCGAGCTCACCCGTCTCGAGGTCGACCTCGAACTTGGTGAGGATGAACAGGCTCAGACCCTTGGTGCCGGGTCCGGCGCCCTCGGGGCGGGCGAGCACGAAGTGGACGACATTGTCGGTCATGTCCGACTCGGCGGAGGTGATGAAGCGCTTGACGCCCTCGATGTTCCAGGTGCCGTCGCCGTTGTCGGTCGCCTTGGTGCGACCGGCTCCGACGTCCGAGCCGGCGTCGGGCTCGGTGAGCACCATCGTGCAGTGCCAACCCTTCTCGGCGATCCACTTGGCCAGCTTCTTCTGCTCGGGGGTGCCGAGCAGGTGGAGCAGGTGGGCGAAGGAGTAGCTCGCGCCGAACATGCCGATGGCGGGATTGGCGCCGAGGACGAGCTCGTTCATGGCCCAGCGAAGGGAGGGGGGTGAGACGGTGCCGTCGAGCTCAGCGGGCAGGTCGAGGGACCAGAAGCCGGCATCCTGGAAGGCCTTGTAGGACTTCTTGAAGGACTCGGGCATGGCCACCGAGGAGGTCTCCGGGTCGAAGACCGGGGGGTTGCGGTCGGCGTCGGCGAAGGACTCGGCGAGCTCGTTCTCCGCGAGGCGCGTGTACTCCTTGAGCATCTCGCGTGCGGTGTCGACGTCGACGTTTTCGTACGGTCCCTGGCCCAGGACGTCGCCGCGGCCGAAGACCTCGAAGAGGTTGAACTCGATGTCGCGCAGGTTGCTCTTGTAGTGACCCATGCTGGCGTCTCCTGGTCGTCGTGATGAGCGCCGAGGGTCAGCCCCGGCACCGGGTAGGTAAGCAAGCGCTTATCGCCCGCTCCGCACATCTTCGCCCGCGGTGCTTGCTGGGGCAAGCGAAGTGACGGTGAGGAAGACCACAGGCGTTGCCGGGTCAGAGGCGGTTGCCGGGGCGACACTGTCCCGGTGAGTTCTGTGCCTGTCATCCCACTACGAGGCGTCATGGGTCCGCGGGACCCGAAGGAGCCCGGTCGCGTGTCCACGCCACTGGAGCTGCTCTTCGACCTGGTCTTCGCGATCTGGTGGGCCTGGCTGAACTACACGTGGTTCGCCTCCGCCTACGCAGTCGACGACGTGCTCTTCCGTCTGCTGACCTTCGTCATCATGGGTGGCGCACTGACCCTCGCGGCCGGGGTGCCCGGCTTCTTCGCCGACGGGCAGTCCGGCGTCCTCGTGGCGGGCTACGCGATCATGCGGGTCGGGATGGCTGCGCTGTGGCTGAGGGCCGCCCGGCACGACCCGCAGCGGCGATCGATCGCCCTGACCTACGCGGTGGGCATCCTGCTCGTCCAGCTGCTGTGGATCGCTCGGCTCCTCGTCGTCGACCCCACCTGGGTGGTCGTCACCTTCCTGGTCGGGGTGGTGCTGGAGCTGTCCGTCCCCTTCGTGGCGGAGCGCCGGGCACACACCCCCTTCCACCCCGAGCACGTCGCCGAGCGGTACGGGCTGCTGACGATCATCGTCCTCGGCGAGGTCGTGCTCGCCACGGTCCTCGCGACCCAGACGGCGCTGGCCGGCGGTGGTGGTGGGGAGGGTCGCTCGCCCGGCCTGGTGCTGCTCGTCGTCGGCGCCTTCCTCGTGGTCCTCTCGCTGTGGTGGCTCTACTTCCGCCGGGAGCACGTGGACCTCGTCGAGCACCGGCACGGGGTGTGGGTCTTCGGCTACTCCCACTACCTCGTCTACGCGTCCGTCGCGGCCGTCGGCGCGGCGCTGGCCGCCGCTGTCGAGGTGGCGACGCACGACGCGCACGTCTCCGCCCAGGCGGTCGGGTGGCTGCTCGCCGGTGCGATCGTCGTGTACCTGCTCACCCTCGGCGGCCTGCACCTGCTCGGCGGTGACCCGGTGGCCCGCTGCCTGGCGCCCGGTCTGGTCGTCGCCGTGCTGGTGCTCGCTGTCGCGGCGGTCGGCCCGGCGATGAGCGTCGAGGTCCTGCTGATGGGGGTCGCCCTCGTCGTCGGCGTGGCCCTGCACCACGTGCTGGACCAGCGGGCTGCGCGAGGGACGTGACCGTGGCGGTCGGTGGCATCGGCGGGGGCGTCGTGGGTTAGCATTGCCGCTGCGCCTCGCGCGCCGGTGTAGCTCAATGGTAGAGCGCCAGCTTCCCAAGCTGGACACGCGGGTTCGATTCCCGTCACCGGCTCCAGCCGTCCCCGAAGGGGGTGTCGCCGCATTTGCGGCGACACCCCCTCCGGCTTTGCGCGACGTGCCCCCTCGTCACTACCAAGGTGAGGTGTGGCTCGCGGACGCGGGCTGAGCAACTGGTTTGGCCCGGCGTCGTTGGCGACGCCTGGCCGACGGTATATCGGGGGCCAGGTGCGCACAACGACGGCAGGTTCGGTGGGGCATGGCGAAGGGCCCGCGTCCTGGTGGACGCGGGCCCTTCGATGAGCGTGACGTGAATCAGGCCGGGATCGCCTGCGGTGCCGGCATGTACCCGACGCTGTTAGCGGTGGCGTTGCTTGCCTGCACGGTGACGGTGAGATTGAAGGCGCCAGCTTGACCGAGAAGGATGTCTTGGCCGACAGGTGACGTGTATTCGCTTCCCGGGGCGATGGTGACCTGACCCAAGCCGGTGCCAGGCGCGAGGGTCAGGGTGACGGTGTTGGTGCCATAGCCCGAAGTTGTGGCGCCCTGTGCGACGTTCTTGATGTCCGAGCCGAAGACCTGGATCCCCTCGATCGTCTGGCCGCTGTCGACGGCAAAGGTGACGACCAAGCCCTCGGCGGGCACCGTGCCGGTGTTCCTAAAGGTCGTCGCCGAGATGTTCATCTGCGTGTCGGTTTGGCGCACGACGCCAGCAGCGCCCGGCGTCGACGTCGACAGGTCGATGTCGGGGGTCGGCTCGGGTGATGCAGCGAGCGAAGGTGCGGCGGCGGCGACAGAGATGGCGGGCACGGCCCAAGCTGCACCCTTGACGATGGTGCGGCGGCTCGTATTCAGGTCAGACACGTTCTTCCTCCAGAGGCTTGCGCATGACCACGAGGCAGAACGTCACCTCCCCGTGACCGGAACGGCTCGAAGGCTACCGTTACCTGTCAGTAATAAGAGGCGTTCTTGGCGAGATATTTGCAAAGCGTGACTCTTGCCTCTGACCTGCCGGTTTTGGCGCTCACGGCGAGCGACTGGTACGCCACGGACACGCATGTGAGGAGCCTCGATGAACGACTGGATGGCGCGTCCGGTCCTCTAGGGTCTGGACCATGTTGCTCTCCGACAGGGACATCCGCGCCGAGATCGACGGTGGACGGGTCGCGCTCGAGCCGTGGGACCCGGCGATGGTCCAGCCCAGCAGCGTCGACGTGCGCATGGACAAGTACTTCCGCCTCTTCGACAACCACAAGTACCCCGTCATCGACCCCGCGGCCGACCAGCCCGACCTCACCCGGCTCATCGAGGTCGAGCCGGACGAGGGCTTCGTGCTGCACCCGGGGGAGTTCGTCCTGGGCTCCACCCTCGAGACGGTCACGCTGCCTGACGACCTGGCTGCGCGCGTCGAGGGCAAGTCCTCGCTCGGCCGCCTCGGGCTGCTGACCCATGCCACGGCCGGCTTCGTCGACCCCGGCTTCTCCGGCCACGTGACGCTCGAGCTGAGCAATGTCGCGACCCTGCCGATCCGCCTGTGGCCCGGCATGAAGATCGGCCAGCTGTGCTTCTTCCGGTTGTCCTCCCCGGCCGAGCACCCCTACGGGTCGGCCGCCTACGGGTCGCACTACCAGGGGCAGCGCGGGCCGACGGCGAGCCGGTCCTTCGCCAACTTCCATCGGAGCGACGTCTGACCCTTCGAGATGGCCGCGGGCGGCCTCCTCAGGGATCAGGGCGACGTCTGACCCTTCGAGACGGCCGCGGGCGGCCTCCTCAGGGATCAGGGCAGAGGAGCCTTCCCGGCGCGCGCTCGTGACTGGCAAGTAACATGTCGGGGATGAGCACCACGACGCACACGCCGGCCCCGTACGACCAGCCTCGCGAGGAGCACGACAGTCGCCGGGTGTCCGCCGTCACCGACGACGCGCTCGGCACCCTCGACGCGACAGGCGTCGCCGCGGCGATCCGGGCGGGCAGCATCAGCGCCACCGAGGCGGTGGAGGCGGCCATCGCGCGCATCGCCGCGGTCAACCCGGTGCTCGGCGCGACCACGGTCGACGACCACGAGCGGGCGCGCAGCCGCGCCAGCCACCTGCCGGCCGGGACGTCGGCCCCCTTCGCCGGGGTCCCGTCGGCCTTCAAGGACAACGTGACCGTGGCCGGGCTGCCCATGCGGATGGGCTCCGACGCCCTCCCTGCCGGGCCCAACGAGGTCGACGGGGCATTCGTCCGGCAGTACCTGTCCACCGGGGTCATCCCCGTGGCGACGACCACCTGCCCGCCCTTCGGCTGGACCGCGACCACTGAGCGCCCGCAGGGCCGGGTCACCCGTAACCCCTGGGCCACCGGGTACTCCAGCGGTGGTTCCTCCGGCGGGTCGGCCGCGCTCGTCGCCTCCGGCGCGCTGCCCATCGCGCACGGCAACGACGGTGGCGGATCCATCCGCATCCCTGCAGCCGCGTGCGGGCTCGTCGGGCTGAAGGCGACCCGCGGCCGTCTCCTCGGCGATCCGACGACCGACAAGACTCCCATCGCGATCGTGGTCAATGGCGTGCTCACCCGCACCGTCCGCGACACCGCGGCCTTCCTCGCGGCCGCCGAGCGCTTCCAGCCCTCCGGCAAGCTGCCCCCGGTCGGTCTCGTCGAGGGCCCCGGAGCTCGCCGGCTGCGGATCGGGATGATGCTCGACTCGCCCCTGGCTCCGGCCACCGACTCGCAGACCCGCGAGGCCGTCGAGGGCGCAGCCCGACTGCTCGAGAGCCTCGGCCACACCGTCGACGACAGCGTCCAGATCGCCGTCCCCGCGTTCTTCAAGACCGACTTCGAGGACTACTGGGGCCTGCTCGCCATGGCCTCTGCCGCGCAGGGCAAGTCGCTCTTCGGCCAGGACTTCGACGCCTCGCAGCTGGACAACGTCACCCTCGGTCTCGCCGCCAGGGCCAAGCGGCGGCTGCACCGCATCCCGCTGTGCGTCGCCCGCCTGGCGGCCACGGGGATCGCGTCGGAGCGGCTCTTCCCCGCCGGCACCGACCTCGTCCTCACCCCGACCCTGACGCACACCACCCCGCGCATCGGGTACCTGTCGGCGGACCTGGACTTCGAGACCCACTTCGAGCGGCTCACCGGCTATGTCGGCTTCACCCCGCTGCACAACGCCAACGGTCAGCCGTCGATCTCGCTGCCGCTGGGCCGCACCGACGACGGGCGGCCGATCGGCGTCATGCTCTCGGCCCGCAAGGGACAGGAGCGGCTCCTGCTGGAGCTGGCCTTCGAGCTGGAGGCGGCCGCTCCCCTTCGAGGCCCGGGCCCGGGGGCCCTCGCGCCTCAGGACGGCGCCTTCGCCCGCATCGACGGCGCGGCCGCCTGATCAGTCCAGCGCCACCGTCGCCGTGAGGGCACGGTGGTCGCTGCCGCGCTCGCGGGTGACGACGAGATCGGTGCAGGTCGCGTCACGGGTCAGGACGTGGTCGATGGGCACGGGGGCAAAGCCGGCGCCCCGCGTGCGCCCCCAGGTCCCGGGGAAACCCGCGCCCAGCTGGGTGGTGCAGTCGCGCACGCCACTGCGGCGCACGAAGTCGTGGAAGGCGACCGCGCTCGGCGGGGCGTTGAGGTCGCCGAGCACGACGACCGGACCGTCGGTCCCCTGCGTGGCGGTGCGAAGGGAGTCCAGCCCCTCTCCCCACCGCTCGGCTGCGAAGAAGGCCGGGTTCTGCAGGCGGGTGCCGATGACGCTCACCTCGGTGTCACCTGAGCGCAGCCGCAGGACGCTTCCCGGCTGTCGGCCGGCGAGCGGCTCGCTCGCGACCACCCGCCAGGGAGCGCGGACCCATACGTCGACATCGGCGCCGATGTAGTCGTCGTGGTCGCTGTCGGCCAGCCGCCACTGCGGACCGAGCGCCCGGCCCAGGCCCTCGGTGCGGTCCGGCGCCCACTCCTGGAGCGCGAGCACGTCGGCGCCCTCCGCCAGGTCCACGAGCTCCGCGTCGGTCGGGCCGGCCCACGCGGTGTTGAGTGTCGCGACGGTGATCGTGGGGGAGTCCGGCGGTACCTGACGGTCATCGGCGACCAGGTGGTCGAGCAGTGACACCTGACTGGTCAAGAGGCCGGCGACGAGCGCCAGCCGCCACCACCGGTGATGCCGCCACGGCAGCAGGGCCGCGACCACCGCCACGAGGAGGATCACGGGCAGGCCACCCGCGAGGACCACCCCGAGGCTGGTGCGTCCGCCCTTGACGTGCATGAGGACGACCGCGAGCACGCACAGGACGAGGACGGCCAGGCTGGCCCGTGCCGCCGCCGTCCCCCAGCGTGTCCTCGCCCCGTCAGTCGTCATCGCGACGTCAGTGTGCCAGCCCGTGCCAGAGCGTCCCGGGGCCTGTGCCAAGGTGGCGACCATGCCTGACTTCGCTCCCGGCCCCACCGGCACCGACGAGGTGCTCTTCGCCGTCGACGAGACCCTGGGCCGGATCCTGCTCAACCGGCCCCGGACCATCAACTCGCTGACCCGCGACATGGTCGTGGCCGTCCGCGCACAGCTGCTCGCCTGGGAGCAGGACGACACGGTGAGTGCCGTGACGATCGAGGGCGCGGGGGAGCGTGGTCTGTGCGCCGGCGGTGACGTCCGCGCCGTCCGTGAGGCCCACCTCGCGGGCACCTCTGGGGGAGTGGACTTCTGGGCCGACGAGTACGTCCTCGACGCGCAGATCGCCGAGTACCCCAAGCCGGTCATCGCGCTCATGGACGGCATCGTCATGGGCGGCGGTCTGGGCATCTCGATGTTTGCCGACGCCCGTTGGGCCACCGAGCGTTCCCGGGTCGCCATGCCCGAGACGATCATCGGCTTCTTCCCCGACGTCGCCGCGACCTACCTGCTCTCCCGGGCTCCGGGGGAGGCGGGGACCCACGTCGCGATGACCGGCACGACCTTCACCGGTGCCGACGCGGTGCACCTCGGCCTGGCCGACGCCGTCGTCGACCACGCGCGCCTGCCGGAGCTCGTCCGGGCCATCGCGGCCGGCGGCCCCGTGGAGCCGGTGCCCGCCGGGGCGGCGACGAGCGAGGACAGCGCCCTCGCCGCGGCCCACGACTGGATCGACGAGTGCTATGTCGGCGATGACCCGGCCGCCATCCTGATTCGGCTGCGCGCCCACGACCACCCGGACGCCCGGGCTGCCGCCGAGGAGATCTCCCTTCGCTCGCCGTTGTCCGTCGCCGTCACCCTCGAGGCATTGCGACGGGCCGCGCAGGCCACGTCCGTGCGCGAGGTGCTGCAGCAGGACACTCGCGTGGCGCGCGCCCTGCTCGCCCGGGGTGACTTCGACGAAGGGGTCCGCGCCCTGCTCGTCGACAAGGACCGGCAGCCCCGCTGGCGCCACGACTCGGTGGAAAACGTCTCGCGGACAGAGGTGCTGGGCGTCTTCACAGGTTAGGTTGGAAGACCACGCGGAGTCACTGCCCGCGCGACCAGATGGGACTGGTGCCGGATGATTCGGCTCGACGGCGTCACCAAGCAATACCCCGACGGCACGGTTGCCGTCGACGACCTGAGCCTCACGGCGCCGGACCGAGCCATCACGGTGCTCGTCGGGCCCTCCGGCTGCGGCAAGACGACCACCCTGCGGATGATCAACCGGATGATCGAGCCGACCTCGGGCTCGGTGACGATCGATGGCCAGGACGTCCTCGCCATGGACGCCGCGCAGCTGCGCCGCGGGATCGGCTACGTCATCCAGCACGGCGGTCTCTTCCCGCACCACACCGTCGAGCGCAATGTCGCGGCCGTGCCCCTCCTGCTCGGTACCGCCAAGAGGGAGGCGATCAGCCGTGCCCGCGAGCTGCTCGAGCTGGTCGGCCTCGACCCCGCCCTCGGTCGGCGCTACCCCAGCCAGCTCTCCGGGGGACAGCAGCAGCGGGTCGGGGTCGCCCGGGCGCTCGCGGCCGATCCGCCGGTGATGCTCATGGACGAGCCCTTCTCCGCCGTCGACCCGGTCGTGCGCGAGCAGCTGCAGGACGAGTTCCTGCGCCTGCAGGGCGAGCTGGGCAAGACGATCGTCATGGTCACGCACGACATCGACGAGGCGATCAAGCTCGGTGACCACGTCGCCGTGCTGCAGGTCGGGGGGCGCATCGCCCAGCTGGCCCGGCCGGCCGAGCTGCTCGCGCACCCCGCCGACAACTTCGTCGCCGACTTCCTCGGTCGTGACCGCGGCTACCGCGCGCTCGGCTTCGACAGCGCCAGCGTCCCGCTGCACGACGAGCCGACGATCCCGCTGGGCGCGACGGTCGCCGAGGCGGCCGCACGCGCGGGCAGCGACGGGTGGGTCCTCGTGGTCGACGACCGCCGTCACCCCCAGGGGTGGGCGCGTCCCACGGACCTGCCGGGCGAAGGGAGCATCGACGAGCGCTCGTTGGCGCTCGGCGGCACCCTCGCCCGCGTGGGCGGACCGCTGCGGGTGGCCCTGGACGCGGCGCTGTCCTCCCCGAGCCGGCGGGGAGTGGTCGTCGACGGCGACGGCGCCCTCGCGGGCACCTGCCGGGCGACCGAGGTCCTGTCCGTGATCGAGGCCCGGGAGCGGCCGAGCGACCCCGGCGAGCACTCCGCGCACGCGGTCCACTGACATGAGCTGGATCCTCGATCACCTCGACGACATCCTGTCGCTGACCCTGCGGCACACGTGGTTGGCCGGCGTGCCCCTCGTCATCGGGCTGCTCATCTCCCTTCCTCTCGGGTGGTTGGCCAACCGGCACCGCCGGCTGCGCGGTGCCGTCATCGTCGGGGCCGGCCTGCTCTACACGGTGCCCTCCCTGGCCCTCTTCGTCCTCATGCCCCTCGTGCTCGGTACGGGCATCCTCGACCCGCTCAACGTCGTCGTCGCGATGACGATCTACACGATCGCGCTGCTCGTGCGCTCGGTCGTCGACGGGCTCGGCTCGGTGCCCGAGGAGGTCGCCCGATCCGCGACGGCCATGGGCTACACGCCCGTGCGCCGGTTCTTCGGCGTCGACCTGCCGCTGGCGGTCCCCGTCATCGCCGCCGGCCTGCGGGTGGCCGCCGTCAGCAATGTCTCGATCGTCTCCATCGCCTCCCTCATCGGCGTCAACCAGCTCGGTGACCTGCTCGTCGACGGGTACAACCGGGCCATCTCCGGCGAGCTCGCCGCCGGGATCCTCGGCTGCGTCCTGCTCGCGCTCGTCCTCGACGTCGCGATCCGGGGACTGGAGCGAGCGCTGACCCCGTGGCGGCGTGCGGACCGGGGAGGCGCAGCATGATCGGCTCCATCCTCGACTGGCTGACGAGCAGCGCGTCCTGGTCGGGCAACGACGGCATCCTCGTCCGGCTGCTGGAGCACGTCGGCTATACGCTCCTCGTCCTGGTCATCGCGGCGCTCATCGCCATCCCGCTGGGCTTGTGGATCGGTCACACCGGTCGGGGCCGGTGGATGGTCACGGCCGCCAACGCACTGCGCGCGGTGCCGACCCTCGGGCTGCTCTTCGCCCTGACCCTCGTGCTGCTGCCGCTGCTCCCGGGTGACGCGGCCTTCCTCGTCCCCAGCGTCATCGTCCTCGTCCTGCTCGCCGTCCCGGCGATCCTCTCGGGGACCTATGCGGGCGTCGAGGCCGTCTCGCCGGCCGCGCGCGACGCCGCTCGCGGGATCGGCATGACGGGCAGCCAGGTGCTGTGGAAGGTCGAGCTGCCCATCGCCCTGCCGCTCCTCATCTCCGGGTTGCGCGCCGCCGTCCTGCAGGTGGTCGCCACCGCGACCGTCGCTGCCTATGTCGGGCTCGGTGGTCTCGGGAGGTTCCTCATCGACGGGCTGGCGACGCAGGACTACGCGAGCACCGCCGGTGGCGCGCTCCTCGTGGCCGTCCTCGCGCTGGTGCTGGACGCTCCCTTCGCCCTGCTCGAGCGTCTCGTGGTCTCCCCGGGACTTACCGGCCGCTCCCGCTCCCTTCGTCCGTCCGAACCCAACCGCACCGCTCCCGCTGGAGGAACCCCATGAGCTCGACCACCAACTCCCGTCGACGCCTGCGCACCGCTGCGCTCGCACTCACCATGGCCGGCGCGCTCGGTCTGTCCGCCTGTGGCGGGGGCGGTGACCCGCTCTCCAGCTCCTCCTCGAGCGAAGGGGGTGGCGGCGCCTCTGGCGACGTCGTCGTCGGCTCCGCCGACTTCTCGGAGTCGGTCCTGCTGGCCAACATCTATGTCGGTGCGCTCAAGGCCGACGGGATCAAGGCGTCGGCCAAGACCGGCATCGGTTCCCGCGAGGTCTACCTCAAGGCCCTCGACGAGGGGTCGGTCGACGTCATGCCCGAGTACACCGGCGGACTGGCGCTCTACTACGACAAGAACTTCTCCGAGACGGACCCGGACAAGACGTACGCGGCGCTGAAGGACCTGCTGCCCAAGGGGACCAGCGTCCTGGAGAAGTCGGCCGCCGAGGACAAGGACTCGATCGTCGTCACCAAGGAGACGGCTCAGTCCAAGGACCTGAAGACGATGGAGGACCTCAGCAAGGTCGCCGGTGAGATGACGCTGGGCGCGCCGTCGGAGTTCAAGACGCGCTCGCAGGGCATCCCGGGGATGAAGAAGACCTACGGCATCGAGTTCAAGAGCTTCCGCCCGCTCAAGCCGGGTCAGGCCACCAACGGTGCGCTGAAGAACGGTCAGATCCAGGCCGCCAACATCTTCAGCACCGACCCGGCGATCGCGGAGAACGGCTTCGTGGTCCTCGACGACACCAAGAAGCTCTTCGGCAGCCAGAACGTCGTCCCGCTCGTGCGCGACGACGCCAAGGACCAGGTGGCCAAGACCCTCGACGAGGTCTCGGCCAAGCTCACCACCGACAAGCTGCAGCAGATGCTGGGGCGCACCGACATCGACAAGGACGACCCGGACAAGGTGGCCGCGGACTTCCTCAAGGAGGAGGGGCTCGACTGACCGGCGCCAGGGCCCGCTCCCGGGGTGACGGAGGTCACGCTCGAGCGGGGAAGTTTGCGGAGTCGATGACGCTTGAGACCTTCGATAGTTAAAACATCAAGTATTCGGAGGTCTTTCCATGGACGTCATCGTCCTCATCGCCCGCATCCTCTTCGCCGCGATCTTCATCGCGTCCGGCATCGGTCACCTGACCCAGAGCGACGCCATGGCGGGCTACGCCAAGTCCGTCGGTGTCCCGGCGGCCAAGCTGAGCGTCATCGTCTCGGGCGTCCTCATGCTCGTCGGCGCGCTGTCCGTCATCCTCGGCGTGTGGGGCGACCTCGGTGCCCTGCTGATCCTCGTCGCCGTCGCGCCGATCGCCTTCCTGATGCACAAGTTCTGGGCGGCAGAGGGCGAGGCCCGTATGAACGAGCAGGTCCAGTTCAACAAGACCCTGTCGCTGGCGGGTGGGGCGCTCGCGCTCTTCGCGCTCTTCGCGATGGTCCCCGAGCTCGGCCTCACCGTCACGGGCCCGCTCTTCTGAGCTGATCCTGCGTGACGACGTCAGCCCCGGCCGGGTGGCCGGGGCTGACGCGTGTCTGCGGGTCGACGGGTCCAGTGCTCCTGAGGGTCGAGCGCTCCTGAGGGTCGCTCAGGTCGTCTCGGATGCCAGGGCGTCGCCGATGATCCGCGCCGCTCCGGCGACATCGGGACCGGCGCCGTCGAAGCGCTGCGCGTTGGCCTCGTCCATCACCACGGCGACGAAGGTCTGGGCCGCCTGACGGCGCATGACCGGGTCGATCGTGTGCTCGATCGCGACGTCGAGGACGCGCTCGGTGAGCTCGATGATGCTGTCGCGCAGGGCCGTGAGGTGCTCACGAACCTCGGGGTGGGTGCCGGACTCACGCCAGATGATCGTGCGCAGGACGATCGACTCGTGCCGCCCCAGTCCGAGCGTGCGGGCGAGCGCGACGAGCGAGGCGACAGGATCGCCGGGCCTGGCCACCTCGACCGGCTCGCACAGAGGGTGCGAAGGGAGCCGCTCGGCCAGGAGCGCGCGCAGGATGTCGACCTTGCGGGGGAAGTAGTAGAAGACCAGCCCCTTGGGCACGCCGGCCCCGTCGGCGATCGCGGTGGTGCCGGTGGCGGCAAAGCCACCACCGGCGAACTGCGCCTCGGCTGCGTCGAGGATGCGTTCACGACGCGAGGTCGAGGTGCCCATCTGCGTCTCCTAGTGGGTGGGGGCCGCGTGGTGCATGCTCGCGCTGACCATCGGGAGCGTCATCACGCCGACGATGAACGCGACGACGCCGGTGATCCACGCGGTCCAGGCAAGACCGCTCAGGTCGGTGAAGCCCATGACCCACGGGGCGATGAAGAGCAGCACCCCGAGCACTGCGTGCGAGCCCTCGCCCATCGTGGCCCTCGCGCTCGGCGCGAGGAGGGAGTAGGCCGACGCGATCACGGTCAGGCCACCGAGGATGACCATCGTCCATGTCGCGCGTGTGTCCGTCGTGGTGACCAGAGGAGCCAGCAGTGCCACCACGCCGGCGATCAGGGCCACCCAGTCCTGCCATCGAGTCGACATCTTCATCACAACATCCCACCTTCGAGGGTTGGGATCCGTCGCGCCTGAGGCGGATCGTGTCCTTCAATTCTCGACCTGCTTGACCGGTCGGTCAAGGCCTGCGGAGGGCTATGACGCAGTAGGACACGCCGAGAACGACGAAGGGCGCCGCCCACCTCGTGGTGGACGGCGCCCTTCGTCGTGCGGGGTCACTCCCAGGACGGGTTCGCGTTCTTCTTCGCGAGGTCCGAGAGGTCGCCGGTCGTGGCCGGGGGAGTGGCCTGCTCGACCGGGGCGGACGCCTCGGCCTCGGAGGGCTCCTCGGTGGCCTGCGCTGCGGACTCCGTGGCGGGTGCCTCGGTCTCCGCGGTGGGTGCCTCGGCCGGGGTGGCCTCGGCGGCAGGCTCGTCCGTGACGGGCTCCTGCGCCGGGGTCTCCTCGACCTTGGGCTCCTCGACCTTGGGCTCCTCGACCGCGGGTGCCTCGGTTGCTGCCGGGGCGGCTGCGGCGGGAGCGCCGGTCTCCCACGAGGGAGCGGCGTTCTTGGCTGCCAGGTCGCTGTCGCCGGTGGGTGCGGCCGCGGGGGCGGTCGTCTCCTCGGCGGCAGGTGCCTCGGTCGGGGTGGCCTCGGCGGCAGGAGCCTCGGCCGGGGTGGCGGCCTCATTCGGGGTGACCTCAGCGGCAGGCTCGTCAGCGACGGGCTCCTGCGCCGGGGTCTCCTCGGCCGCGGGTGCCTCGGTCACGGCCGGGGCAGCGGGAGCGCCGGTCTCCCAGGAAGGAGCGGCGTTCTTGGCAGCGACAGAGTCGTCTGCCGCGGCGGCCTCAGCCTTGGGGGCTTCGGCAGCCGGAGCAGCAGCGCCGGTCTCCCAGGAGGGTGCGGCGTTCTTCTCGGCGGCCGAACCGGTCTCCCAGGAGGGAGCAGCGTTCTTGGCGGCCGGGGAGTCCTCAGCCGGGGCGGTGGCCTCGGCCTTGGGGGCTTCGGCAGCCGGGGCGGCAGCGTTGGTCTCCCAGGAGGGTGCGGCGTTCTTCTCGGCGGCCGAACCGGTCTCCCAGGAGGGTGCGGCGTTCTTGGCAGCCGGGGAGTCCTCAGCCGCAGCGCTGGCCTCGGCCCTGGACTCCTCCGCCTTCGGCTCCTCGGCAGCTGGAGCCGCAGCGCCGGTCTCCCACGAGGGAGCAGCGTTCTTGGCCGCGGAGTCGTTCTCCCACGACGGAGCCGCGTTCTTCGCAGCGCTGTCGTCGGAGGACGCAGCAGCAGCCGCAGCTCCTGCTCCCACGGCGCCCGCGCCGGCGACAGCAGCGCCGGTCTCCCAGGAGGGGGCGGCGTTCTTGGCGGCAGGGGTCGCGGCCGGGGCCTCGTCCCCCTTCGCCTCTGCCTGCTCGGTGGTGGGCTCGGCAGCCTCGGCCGGAGCTGGGACAGCGGTCTTGGGCTCGGCCTCGGCCTGCTCCTCGGACTCGGTCGGGGCGGCCTTGGTCGGGACCGTGGCCTCCTTGATCGACGCGAGCAGCATCTGCGCGACGTCGACGACCTCGATGTCCTCGGACGCGCCCTCGGACTGCTTGGCCGTCAGGCCGTCGCTGAGCATGACGCGGCAGAAGGGGCAGCCGACGGCGATCCGGTCGGCGCCGGTCGCGATGGCCTCCTCGGTGCGGTTGAGGTTGATCCGCGACCCGAGCTGCTCCTCCATCCACATGCGAGCGCCACCGGCGCCACAGCAGAAGGACTTCTCCTTGGAGCGCTCCATCTCCTTGAGCTCGACCCCGGGCAGGGCGGAGATGAGCTCACGGGGCGGGGCGTAGACGTTGTTGTGACGGCCCAGGTAGCAGGGGTCGTGGTAGGTCACCGACGGGCCGGTGGAGGCGACGTCCTTGTTGCTGGAGCGGCGCGGAGCCTCCGCACGGTTGACCGGGACGATCTTCTTCTCGCGGACCAGGCGGTTGAGCAGCTGCGTGTGGTGCAGCACCTCGTAGTTGCCGCCCAGCTGCGGGTACTCGTTCTTGATCGTGTTGAAGCAGTGCGCGCAGGTGACGACGATCTTGGTCGCGCCGACCTCGTTGAGCGTCGCGACATTCTGCTCCGCGAGCATCTGGAAGAGCACCTCGTTGCCCGCGCGGCGAGCGGAGTCGCCGGTGCAGGTCTCGCCGTTGCCCAGGATCGCGAAGTCGACACCCGCGTGGTCGAGCAGCTCGGCCACGGCGCGCGAGGTCTTCTTGGCCCGGTCCTCGTAGGCGCCGGCGCAGCCGACCCAGAAGAGGTAGTCGACGTCATCGGCCGACTCGACGTCCTCGCCGAGCACCTTGACGGAGAAGGGAAGGTCCTTCGCCCAGTCCATGCGGGCCTTGGCGCCCATGCCCCACGGGTTGCCCTTGGACTCGAGCTTCTTGAACAGGCCCCCGAGCTCGCTCGGGAAGGCCGACTCGATGAGGTTCTGGTAGCGACGCATGTCGACGATGTGGTCGACGTGCTCGATGTCGACCGGGCACTGCTCGACGCAGGCGCCACAGGTGGTGCAGGACCACAGGACGTCCTCGTCGATGACGGCGTCAGGACCGTGCGGGTTGTACGCCGACAGCGGGTTCTCCGGGTCGTAGCCGGTCTGCCCGATGAGAGCCATCTGGCCCCAGTCGATGACGGGCGGCTCCTCGACGGAGACCGCGGCGTCGGCGCCGCTCTGCATCGGGGGTCCGGCCAGGGCGACGGCCCCGTGGGCGGTCTGCGCACGGGTGCCGCCCGGGGAGGACAGGACGCCGGAGACGCCCTGCGCGGCCGCCAGGTACGGAGCCTTGGAGTGCGCGTGATCGCGCAGCGTCATCATCAGCAGCTTGGGGGAGAGCGGCTTCTCGGTGTTCCACGCGGGGCACTGGCTCTGGCAGCGGCCGCACTCGGTGCAGGTGGAGAAGTCGAGCAGGCCCTTCCAGGTGAAGTCCTCGACCTTGCCCACGCCGAGGGTCATGTCCTCGTCCATCTCCTCCATGGACTCCATGGAGAAGGGCTTGCCACCGACCATCATCGGCTGCAGCTCACCCAGGGAGGTGCGGCCGTCGGCGTGCCGCTTGAAGTAGATGTTGAAGAACGCGAGGAAGCGGTGCCAGGCGACACCCATCGTCGGGTTGATCGAGATGGTGATCATCCACGCGTAGGAGATGACCAGCTTGATCAGCGCGACGACGATGATCCCGGTCTCGAGCGCACCGACGGACATGCCGGAGAAGAGCGAACCGATCCAGCCGGTCAGCGGGAAGTGGAAGAGCGACGCGTGCGCGGTCTCGCCGGTGTTGAGCAGCAGCGCGCGCTCCATGCCGCGCAGCAGCGCGATGCAGACGCCGACGCCGAGGATCGTCAGCTCGACGTAGTAGGCCTGCCAGAAGGTCGACCCGAAGAACCGGGACTTGCGGCCCTCGTCGCCATCAGCCGAACGCGGGTGGTTCTTCTGACGGATGACCATCAGCATCACGATCGTGATGATGCCGGCCATGGCGAAGAACTCGGAGACCCACTCGTAGAGGAAGAAGGTGCTGATGAAGGGGATGACGAAGTGCGGGTCGAACAGCTGCCCCGTCGCCTGCACCAGCGTCAGGAAGAGCACCCCGAAGGAGATCATCGTGACCCAGTGCGCGACCGCCACGATCGGCAGGCGCGACATGCGGGTGTGGCCGAGGAACTCGCGGAAGAGTGTCGCCAGACGCGCTCCCGGGGAGTTGGTGCGTTCGCCCTGCGTGGGTTGGGCGAGCTTGAAGACGGTCAGGAAATGCTTGACGGCGCGGGCGAGCAGGCCCCATCCGACGATGGTGATCCCGACCCCGATGACTATCGCGACGATCTGGAGGGCAGACATGGTGGGAGTCTAGGTCTCGCTGCTCGCCGAAAAGGCCTGAGGGGATGCGTCGCTCATCACCCGCCCGTGACGGTCTCGGTGGGTGGGACCGATGACGAAGGGGGGCGGCGTGCGCCGCTGAGACACCCTTGCGATGATGGATAACAGAATGTTGGAATATCCATAACGTCTCGTTCGTTGTCGCGACCGAGTCGGCCGCACGTCGCGGCACCCTGCCCCACCGATGGAAGGAACCGCGTTGCCCATCTACGAAGACGCCACGAAGCTTGTCGGCCGTACCCCTCTGGTGCGGATCAACCGCATCATCGAGTCGGAGGCCACCGTCGCCGCGAAGCTCGAGTTCTACAGCCCGGCCAGCTCCGTCAAGGACCGCATCGGCACCGCCATCATCGACGCCGCAGAGGCATCGGGTGAGCTCAAGCCCGGCGGCACGATCGTCGAGGCCACCTCGGGCAACACGGGTATCGCCCTGGCGATGGTCGGCGCGGCACGCGGCTACAAGGTCGTCCTCGCCATGCCCGAGACGATGTCCAAGGAGCGTCGTGCGCTCCTGCGCGCCTACGGTGCCGAGCTGATCCTCACCGAGGGCCCCAAGGGCATGAAGGGTGCGGTGGACAAGGCCGAGGAGATCGCCAACGAGCGCGGCGCCGTCCAGGCCAAGCAGTTCGCCAACGAGGCCAACCCGGCCATCCACGAGAAGACCACGGGCCCGGAGATCTGGGACGACACCGACGGCAAGGTCGACATCCTCATCTCGGGCATCGGCACCGGCGGCACCATCACCGGCGCGGGCCGCTACCTGCGCTCGAAGAAGTCCGACGTCCAGATCATCGCCGTCGAGCCCGCCGAGTCCGCGATCCTCAACGGCGGCGCACCCGGCCCGCACAAGATCCAGGGCCTCGGCGCCAACTTCGTCCCGGAGATCCTCGACACCGAGATCTACAACGAGGTCATCGACATCGACGCCCCCACCGCGATGGAGTGGGCCCGCAAGTCGGCCACCGACGAGGGCCTGCTCGTCGGCATCTCCTCCGGTGCCGCCCTCGCGGCCGCCGACCAGGTGGCGCGTCGCCCGGAGAACGCCGGCAAGACGATCGTCGTCATCATCCCGAGCTTCGGCGAGCGCTACCTCTCGACGCCGCTCTTCGAGGGACTCCTCGACTGACCGTGTCCTCCCATCTGCCGATCCGCGCCACGATCCGTGAGGACCTTGCCGCGGCCATGGAGCGCGACCCCGCCGCCACCTCGCGGTGGGTCGTGCTCCTCACCTCTGCCGGTCTGCACGCCATCTGGCTGCACCGGGTCGCCCACCGCTGGTGGATGCGTCCCGGCTGGCGATGGCCCGCCCGCCTGCTCGCCTATGTCTCGCGGTCCGTCACCGGCATCGAGATCCACCCGGGCGCACACATCGGCCGGCGCTTCTTCATCGACCACGGGATGGGTGTCGTCATCGGCGAGACCGCGATCGTGGGCGACGACGTCATGCTCTTCCACGGCGTGACCCTCGGCGGCACGTCCGGCCAGCGCGTCAAGCGTCACCCCACGCTCGGCGACAAGGTCATGGTCGGTGCCGGGGCAAAGATCCTCGGCGACATCCACGTGGGGAGCAATGTCAAGGTCGGCGCCAACTCGGTCGTCGTCAAGGACGTGCCCACCGGCGCGGTCGCAACCGGCATCCCGGCGTTGTACCGCTTCCCCCAGCTGGAGGTGGGCGGCCCGTCGGCCGAGGACCTGATGTACGCCGACCCGGCGATCTTCATCTGATCCGCAGAGCACGCCGAAGGGAGGGCCCCACCAGCTGGTGGGACCCTCCCTTCGGCATGCTCCGGCCAGACCTACGCCGGCGTCGGACCCTCGCCCAGCGGGTAGGTCGCCGGGCCTTGGGAGTCGGCGGTGACCGCGCTCGCGACGTCGCGCTGCGGGTCGCTCTTGACCTTGCTGGCCCCGGCACGCATCCTTTCGCTCGCAACCGAGGCGGCAGTGCTCACGGCGCCGAGGGCCGCCGGGGCCGCCTTGGTCGTGGCAGCGTGCTTGGCGGAGGCAACCTGGCTCTGGACGGGCTGCGACCTCCAGAGCTGGTTGGCGCCGGAGCGGATCTGCTCGTACCGCTTCCGGCCCGCCCGCGCGCCCAGCACGTATCCGACGCTGGCGCTGAGGAGGAAGGACAACTTCGACATGTGGTGACCTTTCGATCTGGGGTCGGGACGTCACCTCCGACACTACCCACACGGGGGATGGCCTACCGTGGTCTCGCTCGCCACGGCGAGCAAGGAGGGCTCGCATAGTGGCCTAGTGCGGCGGTCTTGAAAACCGCTATGGCGGCAACGTCATCGTGGGTTCGAATCCCACGCCCTCCGCTCGGCTCGACGTCCCGGGCCTCGCTCGGGGTGCGGTTGTCGGGGGAGGGGAGTTCACTGGACGGATGACCCGGTGCAGCATCGTCCCCCCGCACGTCCTCGCCGCACTCGCCCGCTCCGCGCAGGCGCAGCCGGCCCTCGTCGCCGCGCGCACGCTGGCCATCGACGCCACCCTGCGCCATTCCCGCACCCCGGTGGGTTCCCGCCCTTCGCTGGTCCCCTCGGAGGTCACCCCCGATCAGGGACCGCGTCGCACCATCCATGACGCGCACGGCAGCGAGGACCTGCCCGGCGCCGTCGTGCGCAGCGAAGGCGAGCCGCCCTCCGACGACCCGGCCGTCGACGAGGCCTACGACGGTCTCGGGCTCACCTGGGAGCTGTGGGCACGCGAGTACGGCCGCAACTCCCTCGACGGGGCGGGGATGCCGCTGGTGGCCACCGTCCACTACGCACAGGACTACGACAACGCCTTCTGGGACGGCGCCCAGATGGTCTTCGGCGACGGCGACGGCGAGATCTTCACCCGCTTCACCGCGAGCCTCGACGTCATCGGGCACGAGCTGGCCCACGGGGTCACCGAGCACACCGCCGCACTCGTCTACCGCGGTCAGCCCGGGGCGCTCAACGAGCACGTCTCCGATGTCTTCGGTGTCCTCGTCAAGCAGCGCCATCTGGGCCAGTCGGCGGACGAGGCCGACTGGCTCATCGGCGCCGAGCTGCTCACCGCCTCGGTCCAGGGGCAGGCGCTGCGCTCCATGGCGGCACCCGGTACCGCCTACGACGACCCGCGCATGGGCAAGGACCCGCAGCCGGCGCACATGGACGACTTCGTGCGCACGAGCGACGACAACGGCGGGGTGCACATCAACTCGGGCATCCCCAACAAGGCCTTCCATCTGGCCGCCACCGCCATCGGTGGCCCGGCGTGGGAGGCGACCGGCCTCATCTGGTGCGATGTTCTCACGGGCGAGATCGCGACGGACTGCGACTTCGCGACCTTCGCGGCGCTCACGGTGGCTGCCGCGCAGGCCCGGTACGGCGAGGGCTCGACGCAGGCTGCGGCGGTGGCCGACGACTGGCAGCAGGTGGGCGTCGTCGCTGGCGAAGGGGGGAGCGCCCCCGCCGAGGAGACTCCCGCGGACGAGGGTGCGCTGCTGCGTCTCAGTCGCTCGGGTGGCGTCGCCGGCCTGAGCCGATCGCGTGAGCTGAGCCTGGGAGAGCTGCCGGCGCCTGATGCCCGCGCCTTCCGCTCCCTCATCGAGGGGCCGCAGCTGCCTCGTCTGGCCGCGGAGGGGACCTCGCGCCCCGACGCCCTCTGCTACGGACTGCGGTGCGAGCGACCGGAGCTCGACGTGCAGGTCGCCGAGAGCGTCCTGCCGCGGGCGACGCGCAGCCTCTTCGAGCGGACGCTGCGCCGGGAGGGCTGAGCAGGCCGCCGTTAGGCTGCCCGGGTGAGCCCAGCACCCACCCTCGTCGTCCTCAACGGCCCCAACCTCAACCTGCTCGGTGAGCGAGAGCCTGATGTCTACGGCCACGAGACGCTGGCCGACGTCGAGGCCCTGTGCCGGACCCGCACCGACGAGCTGGGGTGGCGCCTCGACTTCCGCCAGACCAACCACGAGGGCGTCATGATCGACGCGATCCACGAGGTGCGCGCCAGCGCGGTCGGACTCGTCGTCAACGCCGGCGGCTGGACGCACACCTCGGTCGCGATCCGCGACGCGCTGGCCGCCGTGCGAGCGCCGGTGATCGAGGTGCACATCTCGGATGTCCATGCGAGAGAGGCCTTCCGGCACTTCTCGTACATCACTGACGTGTCTGACGAGGTCATCGTCGGACGAGGAGTCAGGGGCTACGCCGAGGCCATCGACGCCGTGGGCGAGCGGGTCCGCGAGGGGTGACCCGAGGTCGCGGTGGGACGCGACCATGCCACTACGCGCGATTGCTGGTAGCGTCGCTCGCGTAGTTGCAGTACAGAACTCTCGCACGATGCATTTGGGCACGGCCGCCAGCCGAGCCCACAGTATTACCAGAGGCGTGTTCCTCTGCCGAGGGGAGCTTTGCAGCTTGCACAAGGTACCGCGACCTGCGGGACCGGATTGTTCAACAGGAAAGAAGTTTCACCTCATGGCACAGGGCACCGTTAAGTGGTTCAACGCTGAGAAGGGCTTTGGCTTCATCGCCCAGGACGGCGGAGGCCCCGACGTGTTCGTTCACTACTCCGCAATCGACACGACCGGCTACCGGTCGCTCGACGAGGCGCAGCGCGTCGAGTTCGAGATCACCCAGGGCCCCAAGGGCCCGCAGGCTGAGAGCGTCCGTCCCGTCTGATTTTTTTCACCCGGACGACGCATCACCTGATGCGGTGACTCCACCGCTTCGCACGAAGGCCCCCGCCATCTGGCGGGGGCCTTCGTCAGTGTTTGGTCAGATTTCTCGGACGTGGACGCTAGGGTGTCCTCCCGATGAACGACACGGGCGATCACCAGACGCGCGCGGCGCGGCGTGAGGCCGCCCGCGCCGGGAAGCGCGCCCGCGTCCCTCCCGATCGTCAAGCCACCCGCGCGATGCCTGCGCGTGTAGCGTCCGCGCAGGAGGGCACGCGCAGCGCACGACGGACGCAGCGAGACAGTCGACGAGCGCTCCTGCGTCGACGGGCACTGAAGGTCACCGGCGTCGCCGCCGCGCTCGGCGTGGCGACGAGTGTCGGGGTCGCGGTCCACCTCAACGGCAACATCTCTCGCGTCGACATCGCGCACGGGTCCGCGGCGCGGCCCGACGACGTCGACGGCGCGCTCAACATCCTCGTCATCGGGTCCGACACCCGCGAGGGGCTCGGCTCGGAGTACGGCGTCGGGACGGCAGAGGGCGGACCCCGCTCCGACACCAACCTGCTGGTCCACATCGCCGCAGACCGTCAGTCGGCGCAGGTCATCTCGATCCCGCGCGACTCGATGACCAAGGCGCCCACCGACTGTGCCGACCCGGCCTCGACGGTCGACAACGGCGAGGTGCGCCGCTGGAACGACAACTTAAACAAGGGCGGTCCCGCCTGCACCGTCAAGACGCTCGAGGGGCTCACCGGCGTCTTCGTCGACCACGTCGCCGTCATCGACTTCAGCGGCTTCCAGTCGATGGTCGACGGGCTCGGCGGGGTCGACGTGTGCCTGCCCAAGCCGGTGTCCGACAAGAGCGCTCAGATCGAGCTGCCGGCCGGCCGGCAGCGGCTGATGGGCAAGGAGGCGCTGGGCTACGTGCGCATGCGCAAGAGCCTCGGGGACGGCTCGGACCTGCAGCGGATCGAGCGCCAGCAGACCTTCATGTCGTCCATGGTGCAGGAGGCGACCAAGACCTCGCTGCTGCTGCGCCCGGACCGGCTCTACCGATTCCTCGACGCAGCGACGAAGTCGATGACCGCCGACGACGACCTGGGTCTGCGGCGGCTGACGTCGATCGCTTCCAGCCTCAAGGGCCTTGGGACCAACAAGATCGTCTTCGCAACCGTGCCCACCGAGCCGTACCCGGCAGATCTCAACCGGGTGCAGTGGCGACCCGAGGCATCCGAGGCGCTCTGGGCCGCGATCCGCGACGACGCCCCCCTTCCCGGGCAGGACAAGGTGCGCACGGCGAGCCACAAGCTCACCGTCCGCCCGTCCGCGGTCACGGTGAGCGTCGCCAACGACACGGGCGTCTCCGGGCTGGCCCGGCAGGAGGTCGCCGCGCTCTCTGCGCAGGGCTTCACGGCGAGCGTCGCCGGCACTGCCCCGACGTCCTCCGTCACCGGTGTCGTCGTCCACCACGCGAAGGGCGACATCGAGAGCGCACGCACCGTCGCCGCCGCGTACCCGGGCGCCAAGCTCAAGGTCGACAAGACCATGGCGAAGGGGGATGTCCGCCTGGTCCTCGGCGCCGGCGCTCGCCCTGCCGAGGAGGTCCCCAACCGCGAGGGCACGGACCCGCTCCCCGCGCCCTCGGTCACCGCCCCGCCGGCACCCACCGAGGTCGCCAGCCGCACCGCCGACGAGGACATCTGCGGCTGATCGCACTGCGCGGCAGGGCCCTCGGGTACCCCTGACTTTGAGTGGCGCATGTCGGACGGCTAGTCTGTGCGAGTTGTTTGGAGGCGTCGCCTAGTGGCCTATGGCGCCGCACTGCTAATGCGGTTCGGGTAACACCCGTCGAGGGTTCAAATCCCTCCGCCTCCGCCAGCACCGAAGCGCCCTCGAGCTGATCGCTCGAGGGCGCTTCCGCGTGCCGGACTCGGTGAGCGCCGTGTCATGAGGACACCGCGATGAGGTGGCGATGGAGCGAGCGGCCCCTGACAGCACCCGATTTCGTGGAGAGGCCCTTGACCCGGTACAGTCCTTCCTTGTTGCCGACATGTTCGGCGGCCTGCGCCCGTAGCTCAACGGATAGAGCATCTGACTACGGATCAGAAGGTTAGGGGTTCGAATCCCTTCGGGCGCACTCTGTGTTGAGACAGACGGAACAGGCCCTGCCAGCGGAAACGCGGCGGGGCCTGACTCGTTCCCGGGCACGCTGCGACGCATGACGTCGAGGGCCACTGACAGCAGCCGTGACAGCAACCCGGGCATCCGAGCCAGCCGCATCATCACCCGAATACCCCGTCGAGAGCATCTGCAGCCGACCGCAGTGACGACGGCATGACGTGACCGTAGAGGTCCGTCGTCATGCTCATCTGGGAGTGGCCGAGGACCTCCATCACCACGCGCGGCGAGACTCCTTGTGCCAGCAGCAGGGATGCGCACGTGTGCCGCAGGTCGTGGAAGCGAATCCGCCGCAGCCCGGCTCGAGCGATGGCCTCGTCGAGGAAGCGGTTGAGGTTGCGCGGCTCGATCATCGTGCCCTTCGACGTCGTGAAGACCAGTCCCGCGTCGTGCCACGAGGTCGCTTCTTCGCGCTCCAGGGCTTGCGCCGTCCGGTGCTCACGCAGGGCGTCCACGAGCACCTGGGGCAGTGGCAGGGTGCGTCGGCTGCGTGCCGTTTTCGGCGACCCCGTCACCAGACCCACGCCCTTGCCGAGCCGCTGGACCGTCGCGCGCACGCGCAGCGCCCCCACGTCGAGATCGACGTCCTGCCATCGCAGCGCGAGCAGCTCTCCCTTGCGCAGGCCCAGCGCGACGCCCACTGCGAAGAGTGGACGCAATCGGTGCCCCTCCAGCGAGGTCAAGAACTGACCCGCCTCGTCGGCGGTCCACGGAACGACCTCCTGCCTCTCGACGCGAGGTCCCTTGACCAGCGCCGCGACGTTGCGATGGATCAGCTGATCACGCTCGGCATCCGCGAGCATCGAGCGCAGCACCGCGCGACTCAGCTGCACCGTGCGGGCCGAGACACCGGACTCCGAGACGGCCAGTAGCAAGGTCCGCACATGTTGAGGGGACAGCGCGACCAGGCGTTGACGGCCGATGTTCGGCAGGACATGCCGGTCGAGGACCCAGCGGTAGTTGCTGACCGTTGCGGGCTTGAGCCCCGACGAACCGAGCCGTTCGAGCCACGACTGCGCGTACTGCTGCACCGTCACCTCGACCGGCGCGGCCGGGATGTGCTTCCGGTTCAGGCTGAGCAGGTCTGCCACCTTGCCGGCCACCTCACCGCGGGTCCTGCCGTAGACCTGCCGTCGCTGCCGGCCACCATCGCGGTTCAACACGTAGACGGCGCCGGTCCAGCGTCCGTCCTTGCGCTGGTAGATCGACCCTTCGCCGTTGGCCCGCCGGCTCATGCCCTGGACCAATCGTCGGAGACCGCGGCCACGTACTCGTGAACCGCGGAGACCGGGATGCGACGCAGTCGACCGATCTTCACGCTGGGCAGTCGGTTCATCCGAATCAGGTCATAGACCGCGGACTTTCCGACGTTCAGCACCTCGGCCGCCTCGGCCACCGTCATCAACAGCTTCTCTGGCATGGTCATCCCCTTGTCTCTACTCCACTTCGGGTCACGCGTCGTTGGGCCTTCCACAGGTCGTACTCGCGGGTGCGGGCGGCGACGGCCAGGGCCATGGCTTCTTCGGTGTGGTCGCGCCAGCCGGTGCCGATGTAGGTCCAGGACCCGATGACTTGGGTGGTTTCGTCGGCGTCGTCGGCGAGTAGGCGTGCTTCGAGGTCGCGGGTGTCGATCGGGGCGCCGGTGCGGCGGGAATCGGCGGCGAGTTCTTGCCAGCGTGATCGGGCGCGGCGAAGGGCGCCGAGGGTGATGGAGTAGCGCCGGGACTTGGTGCCGAAGTGGCCGCGGAAACCCAGGCAGCGCACCCACTGGCTCATGCGTTGGTAGTCGTGGTCGACGTCGTGGAAGGTCGCGGCTCGCTGCGCCATCTCGCGGCATTCCCGTTTGAGGGCGAGGAGGTGGGGGCGTCCTTGGCCGTGGCCGTGCAGGCTGGAGGAGTCCTTGGTGGAGTACTTCGCCAGGTACCCGGCGACCTGGTCGGGGGTCAGTGGGCCGCTCGGGTCGTCGGTACGTGACCCTCCGCGGACGGTGCGGGCATCGACTTGGGCGCCGAAGGTCAGCACGCGTGGGGTGTCTTCGTGGTCGACGGGGTCGGCCAGGACGGTGACGCTCGGGACGACCTTGCGCACGAGCGCAGCGAGGTCGGCGCCGTCCACGGAGGCGGGTGCGGGGGAGCCGATCCCACCGTCTGCGGGGCCGTCGAGGCGGATCAGGGCGTGGAAGTGCACCAGTCCACGGGTCTGGTACTCGGCGACCTTGGCGTACTGGATCGACGCGTGTCGGCTCAGGCGTGAGTCGGGGACGCCCAGGCGGTGGGCGATGCCGCGCCGGAGGGCGATGGTGAAGCGTCGCCACAACTCAGGTGCGTGCCATTGCCACATCACCGCGCAGGCCGTGTCATGGCACTCGAAGCACAACGGGGACCCGTTGATCTCGTCGTCTGCGTCGTGGACGCGGTTGCACCAGGTGGGTCGGCCGTGAGGGCAGCGGGTGCGGTCATCTCGTCGTCGTGGCCGGCACGGGCGGCCGTTGCGGTGGCCGTGGACGTGCCCGAAGGAGGGCGCGGTGAGGGTGACGAAGAGCAGCGGGTTGTCGCGGACCTGCTCGGGCACGGTCTTGCCGCCGCTGACCCCGGCATGGATCAACGCGTAGGTGTCGCGGGCGTAGACGCGCGAGCACGACGGGCACACCGAGGCGCGGCGGTTACCGCACGGGCGGTGCAGGGTCCCGAACGGCAGCTCGCGGGAGTCGAAGGTGGAGATGACCTGACCGGTGGTGGTGTCCACGGTGGACGAGGACCCGACCAGCCGGATCGGGTGGGCGCAGTTACCGGTGGCGGCCAGAGCGTGGAAGAAGGCGTTCATCGTCCCGTCGCGCATGCGGGAGGCGATCAGCTGCGCGGTCTCGGGGCGGGCCAGGGCCGGTACGTCGAGCGGGGTGTCTTCACCAAAGCCGGGGAACCGGTCTGGGCCCGCAGCGGGAGGGCGTGATGTGTCTGTGGTGTGCACGGTCCCTCCCGAACGAAGGGTGTGCCGCGTGAACGGTGGTGCTGGCCTTGGGGTTCACGCGACACACCCAGTCTGTGGGGGAGCGCGGCAAAGAAGTAGGGAGGTCGGACGTCGCAAGGCCGCTCAACGCCGGTCGCACCGCCGCATAGAGGGGGTGCAGGCGCGGATCCAGTCGAGTGGTTGTAACGGCCATCTGTGATGCGAGCGCACTGGGCCCGAGGTGGGGAGCCGACCCCCAGGGACTTATCCCGTTCAGTGTGTGTGTTGATCCGCACCCACTACCTTGCCGCACCCGAAGGGCCCGCGCATCTTTCACGCAAGATCCCTGTGGATGACGCCGTGAGCGCATGTCATCATCTCGGCATGGGCAGACGGCGGGGTGGGTCACGAGGTCAGCAGTCTGCTCGTTTGTTGTGGCGGGCCAGGGGCGAGCGGCTCTTTGACCCGGCCGGTTTGGAGTACGAACTCTCCAGAGTTGGGCTGCGCCGAGCAGAGTTCACGCGCGTGCTCCAAGACAGCGAGCTGCCGGTCGCGGTCCACAACTGCGGTGAGGGTGTCACCTGGTGGATCGCAGATAAGGCACGAGACGGGTGGTCCGCAGTTCAGCCCGGATCCACCGATGAAGTGTCGGTGACGTAGGGAATCGTGCGGGTCGGAACAGGCGAATGCCCCTCCGTGCGAGGAGAATTGGGACTGTCAAAGGTTCCAGTTCACCGAGCAAAAAAGGGGCATCCGGTAGATGCGATCCTCTCACAACCTGTCCGCGGTTTTCGATGACCCCAACTTGGTCTCGTGCGCCGGGCTGGCACCGACCATGGCGCTGGCGCAGCGCGCCGGCCTGGCGGCACTGGTCACCGAGCACCTGAGTTTGAGCAAGCCCGGTAGCGCCAACGCGCACCTGAAGGTCCCGGCACTGGTGGCCGGGATGGTCGCCGGCGCCGACTCCATCGATGACATGGACCTGCTGCGCCACGGCGGGATGGGCCGGCTGTTCACCGGGATACGGGCTCCCTCGACGCTGGGGACCTTCTTGCGGACCTTCTCCTTCGGGCACGTGCGGCAGCTGGACGCGATCGCTTCCCGGTTCCTGAGCGGCCTGACCCGGCACGCGCCGGTCCTGGCCGGCGCCGACCAGATCGCCTACCTCGATGTCGACGACACGATCAAGGCCACCCACGGCTACGCCAAGCAAGGCGTCGGGTACGGCTACAACAAGGTCAAGGGCCTGAACGCGTTGATCGCCACGCTCTCCACCCCGCTGGCCGCACCGATGATCGTGGGCACCCGGCTGCGGCGGGGCAACACCAACTCCGCCCGCGGCGCGGCCAAGTTCGTCGCCGACGCGCTGGCCACCAGCCGCGCCGCCGGGGCCACCGGGCTGCTGGTCGTGCGCGCCGACAGCGCCTACTACGGCCACGACGTGGCCGCCGCAGCCCACCGGGCCGGCGCCCGGTTCTCCGTCACCGCCCGCAACAACACCGCGGTGACCGCGGCGATCTCGAGCATTCCCGAGTCGGCGTGGACCCCGATCCACTACCCGAACGCGATCTGGGACGAGGAGGAACAACGCCTGGTCTCCGACGCCGAGGTCGCCGAGATTCCCTTCACCGCGTTCACCTCCCGCCGCAAGAGCGAGCACATCACCGCCCGGCTGATCGTGCGCCGGGTCAAGCGGCTCAACCCCAAGACCGTGCCCGCCGGGCAGGGCGAACTGTTCGCCACCTATCGCCACCACGGCGTGTTCACCGATACCCCACTGGGAATGCTCGAAGCGGAGGCCGCCCACCGCGCTCACGCCATCATCGAGCAGGTCCACGCCGACCTACGATCTGGCCCGCTGGCCCACGCGCCCTCCGGGTCGTTCGCGGCCAACAGTGCCTGGCTGGTGCTGGCCGCGATCGCTTTCAACCTCACGCGCGCCGCCGGAGCCTTGGCCTCGCTCTTCCACGCCAAGGCCACCACCGCCACCATCCGCAACCACCTGATCGCCGTCCCGGCCCGGCTGGCCCGCTCCGCCCGACGCCTACGCATGCACCTACCCCAAGGCTGGCCCTGGCAGGACGCCTGGGAAGCGCTGTTCACCACCGCCTGCGGGCCACCAAGCCCAGCGATGACCTGACCACCCAGCCCCCACCGGGGCGCGACCAAGGACCCGCAGTGGAAGAACCGGACAGCCCGGTGGCCCCCTCACGCCCTCATCCAGGACCACACGAAAATCCCGCCCTCATGCCGCCAAGAGAACCCGGACGGTGGATCCGGGTTCAGTCGGACTTCGAGGACGTTAAGGGTTGGCAGCCGCCCGCGAACGCACCTGGTGCGCTGCTTTACCGAGCGGAGTTGTGGCGGGCTGTCGATGCCGCAAGTGCGGTCGTTGTCTTTCGGAACGACTGAAGTGGCATCAGAACCTCATTCGGGCGCCGTCCGATTGGATCGTCGGTGATCCAGGACAGTCAAGAGCGCTGCGCACACGAACGAGACGGCTGAGGCTATGAAAACCCCATCCCTTAACGATTCGTTGCTTGAACCGTTGGAACTGGCCGGACTTCCGAGCGCCATGCCTACCGCAACTATTGTTAAATAGGTGCTAAATAGAGAGCCCGGCAAAAGCAAAAGAATTCCCGCGGCCCGAGGTGCCCATGAGATTCGCGAAGCGCACGCCCATCGCGTTATCCAAGCCAGGTAAGCGAGGCTCAGCGACCCGTTCATCATTGCCCACCAATTGCCATCTTCGGTGTCCCATTGCTGGCCCATGAAGGTGGGGTCCGCGACGAATCCAGCAAAGGTGGGCTGAATCATCAGAAAGGGAACTATGGCGGCGACAGCCCAAGCCATTATCGTGTGCGTCCGCATAGTTGATTTTATGGGGGCGTCGCCCCGCGTGGTCATGGGCATAGATACTCATCATCGACGTGGCGGACCGCGGCTCATAGCCCATGGACCTTGCGCGAATTGGCGTGTCCATTACCGGAGCGGGACGTGACTGCACGGCCAATGTGAGGTCCCGCGCATCCTTGGCCGGAGGTCACCTGCGGATGGCCTGGACCCTTCCCCACAGGACCCGCCGGCGACGCCTGTTCGGTGAGGTGATGCGGATCAGTCAATACGGGATAGTGCCGGAGCGCTTTCCGATCCGCCATTCTCCTTCAGTAGTGCGAAGAACGAGGACTGGTCGAGTTCCAAAGAGCCCCTTCCGTTGCACCACGTGACCGCCTCCCGCTGAGTACTCGGCAACGGCACGAGCAAGTTTGGCCAGCGCCTCGCGCACCTCGTCTTCATCGGTGCTCGTGAGGATGACGGTGCTGCACGGAGGATCCTCAAACCTAGCCATCTGAATCTCGCCGGAAGTGAGCACGTGGCTGACGAGGCCCCCTGCCCCTACAAGCCGTGCATGGGCGGACCATTCCCTGCCCTCGTCGACCCACTCGATCTGCGCTTCCTGTCCGACGACCTGCCTGAGTACCTCCTCAAGCAAGTCACGGCCGGGCTCGGAGATCATGGACCGATCATGCCAGCCCTAAGTGCCAACCTTCTGCCGATCTGCAAATCCAGAGCCACGACGCCGGTTGAGAGTCCTCAGCCCTTCTCTCGTTCCTCGAGCGAACGCGCCAACTTCGCCCGGTCGATGGACCCGGCGACCAGCACTGCACCTAGGGCCAGAAGAACGACCGTCATCACGGGCCGAAACCATGGCGCATCGTGAGCCAGCCCGCTCAAGGCGCAGGAGAGGAGAATCAGCAGCACCACCATCCCGGACAGGAGAAGGGCGCGGCGTCGCTCGGCTGCCGTCGGCTCGGGTGGGTCGAAGGGGGAACCCATCACTTTTCTCGTTGAGTCCAGCGAAACCAGCTGAAGAACGCCACGATCAAAGTCACGATGAGTCCGGTTCCGAACAAGAAGGAAGCCCAGGTCGCTACGTCACCTTCGAGCCAGAGACCGGTCAATGGCCCGGCGATGAGACACACGATGCTGGCAATCGACCAGCGCACGTACGGCGGCATGCTCGCTACTAAAGCACATCCAGGACTGAGTCCCGGGTAGATAGCCACGCGGACCCTACCGACGTGCTTGCTTGGCTGCAGGGCTGGGCGGAGGACCCATGGGGGGGCTACGCGGACAGCGAACGAGAAGGGGGCGTTGGCGGGTCTGCGGCGTGGGCTCACACGGGAAGGGTCAGCATAGGGACGCTGCCCAAATACAGCCCGCGCTACTTTCGCCGCGTTCCTTGACGAAACCCTGACTTTCACTGACCATTGGGTCATTCAGCTGATCCGTGCTGCCGTCCCTATGCGTGCGACCTGGGGTCCGGCGCTTGATCGAGCGCCCGTGTCAGGGAGGTGCAGTGAACTTGCTCAGTTCGTGGTTCCTGCACCCCCACGGCGACTTGTGCTGCCGTCGGGTTCTCACCGTGGCCCTCAACGTGTCGATGTTGGCTTGGGTGGGAAGTGCTATCGCCGGTTTGATTGATGGCGCTCCCTACTGGTTTGTGTGGTGGGCGATTGCCGCCCTCGGTGTCGTAGCTGGGGGGTGCCCTCACCGCTCGCAAGTTGCCGCTGAGTCGAAGGATTTTGCGCCGGCGAGCGCTGACTCAAAAGCACCACAGGACGTCACCCAGGGTGGAAGCGATGCCCTCAATCAATGATTGTGGCCAGCGGTAGGGCGATTGCGTAGGCAAGCCGTGGCTGACGAATAATCGCCGCGGACTTCGACCGGAGGCCCGGTCCCCTCTCGTTCGACTCCGACTGGAACCTGAAGCTATCCGCAGGGGTCAAACGCCGGGTAGCGGCGACATGTATGGTTCGCGCATGACGCAGGAGAGCAGGGACGCCGAGCAGGACCAGAAGTCGGGTTCGGCGGGGCTCCACGGGGAGGTGGCGGCCGTACCGGCACCTCGGCCTGAAGCGGGTCCGGCGATGCCCATCTACCCAAACATGATGTATGGCCCGCGGGAGCACCCGCAGGCCATCGCGGTGCTTGTCCTCGGGATCATCGGGGTGACTGTCGTCCCCTTCATCGCACCTGTGGCGTGGGTTATGGGCGGCTGGGTCCTTCGTCAGATTGATGCCAATCCTGGCGCCTACAGCCGTCGAGATTTTGTCGTCGTGGGCAGAATCCTCGGCATGGTGGGGACCTTGTTCGTCAGCCTCATTGTGCTCCTCATCCTCTACTTCGTGCTGATCGACCCTCCGCCTAGCGCTTGAGCGAGACCAGGCGCAACGTTGCTCCCTCACACGTCTAGACGCCCGAGCTGGGCGACGGCCGGAATGGACGGCGACAGACCGCTCGATGGCAAAGGTGTGAGGACTTTCTCTACTGACTCAAGGCGGGCCTTCGGCCCGCGGCCGTCGCCTACGGCCGCTCCGGTGGGGACCCCCGCGCTCCGGGCTCGTTCCCCGCCCTCCGCGCACCCCCACCTGCGCGCCCTTCGTCGCCGACCGAGCACAAGCAAGGACACCCGATGACCACCTCATCGAGTGCCCTCACCTTCGAACCGCCGACCCGGCGCTACACCATCCGGCCTCCACGGGCACGGCTCAAGCGGCCACCGCGCAGGACATCCGGGACGCGCTCCGCGCCTGCGAACCGCACCTGGCGTCGAACTCGGACCGCTTGACCCGAACCCGCTCCGACCGGCTCTGCTCCGCTATCGGGTCGGCGGGTACCTCCGCCCGACCTGACAGCAGCCATGACAGCAACCGGGACCTCCGCAGTGCGTTCCAGTCGAGGCAATAGGTACTGCCACCCCCGGGATCTCGGTGCATGGTGTGCGCCACTCCACCCCTGGACGCGCCTACGGATCAGAAGGTTAGGGGTTCGAATCCCTTCGGGCGCACTCTGTGTTGAGACAGACGGAACAGGCCCTGCCAGCGGAAACGCGGCGGGGCCTGACTCGTTCCCGGGGCGGAAGATCACCCGGGCCGATGGTTGTGTGTTGAACCGGTAGTTCTGGGTGCCGGCGCCGCCATAGGAGCCTCGCCGGCAGGCCTGGCTACCAGTTCAACACACAACCATGGCTGCTCAGCCCATCCCGGGCCATCTCGATCTCGATCGGGTGCGGTGGAAACTCCGATGTCGCGCGCCGCCCGGTCCTGGCCCAGCCCACTCGGGTCATGGGATGGGGCAGGGGGCACCCTCGCAGCACGGCCGGATGTACCCGCACCCGTCACAGCGCTCGTGGGAGGTCTCCCAGCGCATCAGGCGGTCGCAGTTGGGGCAGGGCTCGGTGAGGTCGGCCATGGACGCCAGCGTACTCAGCCGGACATGACGAAGGGGGCCACCCGGGATCAAACCCGGGCGGCCCCCTTCGTCATGTGGTGCGGTCGATCAGGCCTCGTTGTCGAGGGCGGCCGACACGCGGCGGTGCGCCTCCCAGATCTCTTCCGGCAGCCGGTCGAACTGCTTGAGGTGCTCCTCGCGGAAGCCCATCTCCTGCTGCCAGCGCGGCACGTCGATGGACAGGATCCGGTCGAGGTCCTCCTGCGGGATGTCGAGACCGGTCATCTCGAGCTCGTCCTGCGTCGGGATGATGCCGACCGCGGTCTGGCGACCCGTGACCTCGCCGGCCTTGAGGCGCATCAGCCACAGGAGCGGGCGGATGTTCTCGCGGTACCCGGGCCACAGGTAGTGACCGTCGTCAGGGTGCTTCTGGAACCAGTTGACGTGCGCGAAGAGCGGCTTGTCCTTCACCTGGCTGAGGATGTTGAGGTAGTGCTGCGCGTAGTCGCCCTCGCCGTAGGCCATGAAGGGCCGGTTGGACATGGGGTCGTAGCGCAGCTGGCCCTCGACGCCCTCGGCTGCGGCGGTCGCCTCGGCGCCCAGCGTGAGGCCGTCGTAGACGCCCTCGGCCTGGTCGGTGATCGCGCGGATCAGCGGCTCGCGGTCACGCGTGCGGCCACCGAAGATGATCGCGTCGACCTCGACACCGACGGGCTCGTCGAAGTCGGGAGCGGCGTTGGGGACATTGGCCAGCGTCGTGGTGAAGCGGCTGTTGGGGTGCGCCCACGGGGAGGTGTCGCCCGCCTCGCGGTCGGCGATCGGCTCGCCCTTCCAGTCCAGCCACCCGTCGACGTCGGCCGGCGGCTCGGGCGTGCGGCCCTCCCACCAGACCTCCTCGGTCTTGGGGTTGTAGGCGATGTTGGTGAAGATCGTCTTGGTCCCCGGGTCGACCGAGTGCAGCGCGGTCGGGTTGGTCTTCTCGTTGGTGTCCTTGGCGACACCGAAGACGCCGAACTCGGGGTTCATGCCCATGAGCTTGCCGGTGGCCTCGTCGACCCACAGCCACGCGATGTCGTCGCCGTAGAAGTCGACCTGGTAGCGGTCGCCGAGTGCGTCCGGCGGCAGCATCATCGCGAGGTTGGTCTTGCCCGAGGCGCTCGGGAAGCCGCCGGTGATGTGGTAGCGCTTGCCGGTCTCCTTGTCGGAGATGCCGATGAGCATGTACTGCTCAGCGAGGAACTTCTTGGTGTCCCAGCCGTCGTAGGCGCCCTGGCGCAGGCCGTGGGCGATCTTGCCCAGCAGTGCGTTGCCGCCGTAGGAGGAGCCGAAGTGCAGGATCATCCGCTCGTCGGCGACGGTCACGAAGTACCGCTTGTCGTCCGGGGTCCCCTGGCCGAGGTTCTCCAGGTCACCGGTGACGTGCACGGCGCGCACGAAGTTGTCCTGCTGCGGCAGGTCGTTGACGTGCTCGATGCCCACGCGGGACATGCGGATCATGTGCAGCACGACGGGGCGGCTGTCGGTCAGCTCGACGCCGGTGGCCCACTGGGCGAGCTCGTTGTTCTTGGGAGACATGAGGTAGGGCAGGACGTACATCGTCTTGCCCTTGGACTGGCCGCGCATCAGCTCGGTCAGCTTGTCCTTCATCTCCGAGGCGGGGCGCCAGTTGTTGTAGACGCCCTTGTCCTTCTCGTCGTTGGTGGCGACGATGGTGCGCTCCTCGGAGCGCGCGGTGTCCTTGGAGTAGGAGCGGGAGTAGTACCGACCCTCCCCGGCAGGCAGCAGCTCCCCGGCCTCTACGGCCTCCGCGATGAGTCGATCGTCGTCCTGGGCGCCCACCACCTCGATCCGGTCAGGCTGGGTGATCTCGGCCCAGTGCTTCACGTACTCGCGGACGGCCTCGTTGGTGAGACCTGACGCGTCAAGCGCGGCGTCGACGTCGACCATGCTCAGTTTCCCTCTCACGTGCTGGTGTGCGGGCGGTCCCTCACGGGTTCTCCCGGTTGCGGGCAGGTTACCGCCCTGTGACCAGCCGTGGCGGGGAGGATGTCGCGCGGCTCGCGTGATCTGACGCACGCGAGGGGTGTGCGACAGATCATGACCACCCGTTGTGACTCACCAGTTTACCGATACGTGCTGTAGCGGGTACTGTCGGTATCGCACACTTTTCTTCCACTCAGCACTGTCTCGAAGGGGTAGTCCCACATGGCTTCCAGTGAATCGATGTCCCTGGCGGACAAGGGGCAGCGCCTCGGCCTGCGTCTGATCGCCAAGGCCGGCGGCCTGCCTGGCCTGAAGGACAAGGAGGTGCGGGCCAAGGTCGAGCGTTACCTCTACAAGGGCGCCGTCACCGGCTTCAAGGCGCAGACCGCTGCGGGTCGCGCCTTCGCCAAGAAGAAGGGGGCGGGTGACCCGGCCCGCGCGGCGACGGCCAAGCCGAAGCCGCTCTTCGACCTCAACCCGTCCGAGGACCAGCAGATGATCCAGGGCGTCGCGCGCGATCTGGCCGACGAGGTCATCCGGCCCGCGGCCGCCGCGGCCGACGCTGCGCGCAGCGTCCCCGACGAGGTCCGCTCCGCCGCCGCCGACATGGGCCTGCACCTCGTGGGCGTCCCGGCCGAGCTCGAGGGCATCGCCGAGGAGCGCTCCGCCGTCACCGGCGCCATCGTCCTCGAGGAGCTCGCCCGCGGCGACATGGGCATCGCCGCCGCGATCATGGCCCCCGCGGCCGTCGCCACCGCGATCGCTGCCTACGGCGACGCCGACCAGCAGGCCACCTACCTGCCGGAGTTCACCAGCGAGAACCCGCCCTCCGCGGCCCTGGCCATCCAGGAGCCCCAGGTGCTCTTCGACCCCTTCGCCCTGCGGACCACCGGTCGCGTCGAGGGTGACGAGATCATCCTCGACGGCACCAAGGCGATCGTCCCCGGGGCCGAGACGGCAGACCTCTTCATCGTCTCCGCTGCGATCGACGGCCAGCCGCGGCTGGTCATCGTCAAGCCCGGCACCGACGGTGTGCAGGTCGAGGACGACCCGGCCATGGGTGTGCGTGCGGCCAAGACCGCCCGCCTGCACCTCGAGGGCGTCCGCGTCCCCAGGAGCGACCTGCTCGGCAGCACCGAGGACCACGCCGACGCGGTGCGCCGCGCCCGGCTGGCCTGGGCCGCTGCCGCCGTCGGCACCTCGCAGGCCGTCCTCGACCACGTCAAGGAGTACGTCAAGGAGCGCAAGGCCTTCGGTGAGCCCATCGGGTACCGCCAGGCCGTCGCCTTCACCGTCTCCGACATCGCCATCGAGCTGGCCGGCCTGCGCCTCGTCGTGTGGAAGGCCGCCGCCCGCCTCGACCGCGGTGAGGACGCCAGCGCCGAGATCGCCCAGGCCCGCAGCCTGGTGTCCCGTCACGCCACGTGGATCGGCTCGAGCGGTGTGCAGCTGCTCGGCGGCCACGGCTTCGTCAAGGAGTTCGACAACGAGCGCTGGTACCGCGACCTGCGGGGCGCCGGAGTCCTCGAGGGCACGCTGCTCGTCTGAGCCGCGCCCCCCTTCCTCTTACCTACCTGACACGAAGGACACGATCATGATCGACCTCGAGGTTCCCAAGAAGTTCCGTCCGCTCATCTCCCAGGCACGTGGCATGGCCGAGGAGGTCTTCTGGCCGATCTCGCGCAAGTACGACCGCGCCGAGCACGAGTACCCCGCCGAGCTCGACCTGGTGTCGGCCGTCATCGACGGGATGTCCGACGGTGGCGCCGGGCAGGGTGCCGGCGCCTCCTCCTCGACCCGCGCCAAGGACGACGGCGCCGAGGAGGGCGACGTCGCGGCCGTCGGCTCCGGCCGGGCCAGCAAGAAGGGGGAGAAGGAGAACAAGAACGGCTCCAACCTCTCCTCGGTCCTCTCCATCCTGGAGACCTGCCGCGGCGACGTCGGCCTGACCCTGTCGATCCCGCGCCAGGGCCTCGGCAACGCGGCCATCGCCGCCGTCGCCAACGACGAGCAGAAGGCGCGCTACGCCGGCAAGTGGGCCGCCATGGCCATCACCGAGCCCGACGTGGGGTCCGACTCCGGCGCCATCCGCACCACGGCGATCAAGGACGGGGACGAGTACGTCCTCAACGGCGAGAAGATCTTCGTCACCTCGGGTGAGCGCGCCGAGCTCGTCGTCGTCTGGGCGACCCTCGACCGCAGCCTGGGCAAGACCGCGATCAAGTCCTTCGTGGTCCGTCGCGACAACCCCGGCCTGCAGCTGGTGCGTCTGGAGCACAAGCTCGGCATCCGCGCCTCCGACACCGCCGCCTTCGTCCTCGACGACTGCCGCGTGCCCGCCGAGGACCTCCTGGGCGACCCGGAGATCAAGATCGAGGGCGGCTTCGGTGGCGCCATGCAGACCTTCGACAACACGCGTCCGCTCGTGGCGTCGATGGCACTGGGCCTGACCCGCGCCTCGCTCGACAAGACCACCGAGCTGCTCAAGGACGCGGGTGTCGAGGTCGACTGGGACCGTCCCGCGCACGTGCAGTCCGCTGCCGCCGCCAAGCTCATCGAGATGGAGGCGGACTACCAGAGCGCCTACCTGCTGACGCTCCGCGCCGCCTGGATGGCCGACAACGGCAAGCCCAACTCCATGGAGGCATCCATGGCGAAGGCCAAGGCGGGTCGCACCTGCGTCAATGTCTCGCTGGCCTGCGTCGAGCTGGCTGGTGCCACCGGCTACGCCGAGACCGAGCTGCTCGAGAAGTGGGCCCGCGACTCCAAGATCCTCGACATCTTCGAGGGCACCCAGCAGATCCAGCTCCTCGTCGTCGCCCGCCGGATCCTCGGTTACTCGAGCAAGGAGCTCAAGTAGTCCAGACCTGACCCGGTCGCGCCGGCCGGGATCGGTGACACGCCCCCTTCGTCCATCGCGGACGCAGGGGGCGTGCCTGCGTCCGGGGCCCGCCGCCTCTCGACGAGCGAGAAAGTGATCCACGTCATAGTGTCGATGGGGTCGTCGGCAACCCGTCGATGACGACAACTGGGAGGAAAAACATGCGCAACACTCGCATGGTGTCGGCACTGGGCGCTCTGGCGCTCGGGCTGACCGGTCTCGCAGCGACGAGCAACGCCACCGCCGCGCCGACCGCAGACACCGCAGACACGACCAAGACCGCATCCTCGGCGGGCGGCAGCACCCAGTACGTCGTGCTCGCCGACCGCGGCTCCAGCGCCAAGGCGCTCGCCAAGCGCCTGGAGGCGAAGGGGGCGACCGTCACCGCGGTCAACGAAGCGGTCGGCATGGTCACCGTCGCGTCGACGTCGAGCGACTTCGTCAAGCAGGCGCGCTCGATGAAGGGCGTCTTCGGCGCCGCTGAGGAAGGCATCGTCGGACGCACCCCGGACAAGGCCAAGGACAAGGCCGGCGTCGAGCGTCCGCGCATGGAGGGCAAGACCGCCGGCGCACCGGACGTCGTCAAGGGCCCCAAGGGCAAGAGCAAGAACCGCGCCGCTGACCCCCTGGACTCCAAGCTCTGGGGCATGGACATGATCAAGGCGGGCCAGGCGCACAAGGTCCAGTCCGGTGACAAGCGCGTCACCGTCGGCATCATGGACACCGGTGTCGACGCGAGCCACCCGGACATCGCGCCGAACTTCAACCACAAGCTTTCGCGCAACTTCGTCACCGACATCCCCGACATCGATGGGCCGTGCGAGGTCGAGTCGTGTGTCGACCCGGCAGGCGTCGACGAGGGCGGCCACGGCACCCACGTCGCCGGCACCGTCGCGGCGGCCAAGAACGGAATCGGCGTCTCCGGTGTCGCTCCGGACGTGTCGATCGTCAACGTGCGCGCCGGTCAGGACGCGGGCTACTTCTTCCTCGGCTCGACCGTCAACGCGCTGACCTACTCCGCGGACGCGGGTCTCGACGTGGTCAACATGAGCTTCTACGTCGACCCGTGGGCCTACAACTGCGTCGGTGGCGCACCGGAGGACAACCCGGAGGAGGCCGCACAGCAGGACATGACCATCGAGGCGATGTCCCGCGCACTGCGTTACGCCAACTCCAAGGACGTCACCCTCGTCGGTGCCCTCGGCAACGCGGCGACCGACCTGGCCAACCCGGGTTCGGACACCTCCAGCCCGAACTACCCCGAGGGCAACGAGCACCCGCGCACCATCGACAACGCGAGCTGCTTCGACCTGCCGGTCGAGGGCGAGCACGTCATCGGTGTCTCCTCCGTCGGTCCGACCGAGCGCAAGGCCTACTACTCGAACTACACGACGGACATCGAGTCCGGTGAGATCGAGATCAGCGCGCCCGGTGGCGACTACCGCGACAAGGTCGGCACCGAGGACTTCGCGACCGCCGGCAACCTCATCCTCTCCTCCGTCCCGGAGAACGTCGTCAAGGCCGAGGGCTCGGTCGACGAGGACGGCAACATCACCGAGGCTGGTGAGGGCTGGGTCTTCAAGGACTGCGCCATGGTCAAGGGCAAGCAGGAGTGCGGGTACTACGAGTACTACCAGGGCACGTCCATGGCTTCGCCGCACGCAGCCGGCGTCGCCGCGCTGATCGTCTCCCAGTTCGGCTCGAACAACGGCCACACCGGGTTCGGACTCGACGCGGACACCACCAAGGAGATCCTCATGGACTCCGCGCGTGACAAGGCCTGCCCGACGCCGAGCCTGTTCGACTACCCGGAGATCCCGGCCTCGTACAACGCGCAGTGCGTCGGCGACGAGGACTTCAACGGCTTCTACGGCGACGGCATCATCGACGCCCTCGCTGCGGTCAGCGGCCGCTGAGGTAGTCCCAGCACGCGCGAAGGGGGTCGGTCACCGTGGAGGTGGCCGACCCCCTTCGTCATGTCAGCGCGGGGCTAAGACGCGGTGGGCCTCGACCATGGCCGGGCCGTACCACGTGAGCAGTCGGCCGCTGACGAGCTGGGTGGGTACGTGGGTGAAGGCCTCGGGGCCGTCGTCAGCCGTGAACTCGTAGGGCTCGTCGGGCAGGAGCACCAGGTCGATGTCGTCGCGGTCGATCTGGTCGAGCTCGACGTGCGGGTACCGGTCGCTCGGGTCGGCGTCGGGTCCCGTCAGGACATTGGTCCAGCCCAGCCGGATGAGCAGGTCGGTCGTGTAGGTGCGCGGCCCGACGGCCATCCACGGGTCGCGCCAGATCGGGACGACGACCCGGCCTCGGGACTCCGGCGGGGGAGCGGACCACAGCTCGTCGGCGCGCTCCAGCCAGTCCGGAGTCGTGACACCGAGCGCCTCGCCGAAGAGCCGGCGCATCGCGAGCAGCGACGTCGGCACGTCCTCGATGTCGGTGACCCACACCGCGACCCCCTGCTCGCGCAGCCGTCGCACGTCGAGCTCGCGGTTCTCCTCCTTGTTGGCCACGACGAGGTCGGGGGAGAGCTCGCGGATGGCCGTGAGGTTCGGGTTCTTGGTCCCGCGGACCCGGGCGACGTCGAGGTCGGCCGGGTGGGTGCACCAGTCGGTGGCCCCGACGAGGACGTCGGGGCAGCTCGCGGCGATGGCCTCGGTGAGGCTCGGGACGAGCGAGACCACTCGCTGGGGCGAGAAGGGGAGGTCGACTGGGGCGCCGAGATCGTCGAGGAGCATCAGGACACCGTCACCGCCAGCGCGAGGAGCTCGGTCAGGGCCATGGCCGCCACGGCCAGCGCGAGGGCGAAGGGAGCCCGGCCGTCACGTCGTCGCGACGGCTCGACCGGGGCTGTCGCGTACCGCTGCCGGCCCAGGACGAAGGCGGTGGCCGCGAGGGCCAGGGTGGCGAGCAGGATGACCACGGCCGCCGGGCCCAGCGTCTCCCCGGAGTGGCGGGCGATGATCGCGGCGCCCCCGGCGCTGGCCAGCGCAGTGCGCTGCCAGGACAGAGCCGTGCGCTCCGGCTGGGCTCCGTGGGGGGCGGACGCGGCGAGCTCGCTCATCCGGTGCTCACGACCCCGTGACGACGACGGCCAGGACTGCGGCCGCCACCAGGATGACGCCCGTGATCACGGCCGCGGCCACTCCGAGCGAAGGGAGCGACTCGCCCCGACGCATGGCCCGCTCGGCCATCGCCCACCTGAGGAAGGCGAGTGCCGGGCAGATGGCGCCGAGGACGAGCAGCATGGCCGCCAGCGCCCGGGTGAAGCCGTCGGGCACCCCCAGGTCGAGGACGTCGACGGCGACACCGGCGGCCAGCAGGGCCAGGGTCGTGCGCAGCCACGCGAGGAAGGTGCGCTCGTTGGCGAGGGAGAAGCGGTAGTCCGGGTCCTCCCCCTCGCCATAGACCTGCGCGGGCCAACGATCGTCGCTCACAGGGCCCACGCTAGCGAGGTGTCAGACATTGCGCCGGTACTGGCCACCGACCTCGAAGAAGGCATCGGTCACCTGCTGCAGGCTGCACACGCGAGCGGCGTCCATGAGGACCGCGAAGACGTTGGCGTCGGTGGTCGCGGCCTCCTTGAGGCTCTCGATGGCCTGCTCGGCCTCCTCGCGGTGGGTCTGCTGGTAGGAGCGCACCCGCTGCAGCTGCGAGACCTTCTCGTCCTCGGTGGCGCGGGCCAGCTCGATCTCGTCAGGCTCGCCCTTCGCGCCGTCCTCGCGCAGGAAGGTGTTGACGCCGATGATCGGTACCGAGCCGTCGTGCTTGCCGTGCTCGTAGAGCATCGACTCGTCCTGGATCTTGCCGCGCTGGTAGCCGGTCTCCATCGCGCCGAGGACCCCGCCGCGGTCGTTGATCCGGTCGAACTCGGTGAGGACGGCCTCCTCGACGAGGTCCGTGAGCTCGTCGATGATGTAGCTGCCCTGGAGAGGGTTCTCGTTCATCGACAGCCCCCACTCGCGGGTGATGATCAGCTGGATCGCGAGGGCGCGTCGCACCGACTCCGTCGAGGGCGTGGTGACGGCCTCGTCGTAGGCATTGGTGTGCAGGCTGTTGGCGTTGTCGTAGAGCGCGTTGAGCGCCTGCAGCGTGGTACGGATGTCGTTGAAGTCCATCTCCTGCGCGTGCAGCGACCGGCCCGAGGTCTGGATGTGGTACTTCAGCTTCTGGCTGCGGTCGTTGGCGCCGTACTTCTCCTTCATCGCGACGGCCCAGATGCGCCGGGCGACGCGGCCGAGCACGGAGTACTCCGGGTCCATGCCGGAGGAGAAGAAGAAGGACAGGTTGGGCGCGAAGTCGTTGATGTCCATGCCGCGCGCCAGGTAGGCCTCGACATAGGTGAAGCCGTTGGCCAGGGTGAAGGCGAGCTGGCTGATGGGGTTGGCCCCCGCCTCGGCGATGTGGTAGCCGGAGATGCTCACCGAGTAGAAGTTGCGCACCCCCTGCTCGATGAACCACTCCTGGATGTCGGCCATCATCCGCAGCGAGAACTCGGTGGAGAAGAGGCAGGTGTTCTGCCCCTGGTCCTCCTTGAGGATGTCCGCCTGGACCGTGCCGCGCACGTTCTGCAGGGCGTGACCGCGCAGCTCCTCGGCCTCGGCGCCGGAGGGCTCGCGGCCCTCGCGCTCGCGGAAGGCGTCGACCTGCTGGTCGATCGCGGTGTTGAGGAAGAAGGCGAGGACCGTCGGCGCGGGTCCGTTGATCGTCATCGAGACGCTGGTCGTCGGCGAGAGCAGGTCGAAGCCGGCGTACAGCGCCTTCATGTCGTCGAGGGTCGCGACGGAGACCCCGGAGGTGCCGACCTTGCCGTAGATGTCGGGACGCTCGCCCGGGTCGCGGCCGTAGAGGGTCACCGAGTCGAAGGCCGTGGACAGGCGGGTGGCCGGCTGGCCCTCGGACAGCAGCTTGAAGCGACGGTTGGTGCGGAAGGGGTCGCCCTCCCCGGCGAACATGCGCGCCGGGTCCTCGTTGTCACGCTTGAAGGGGAAGACGCCGGCGGTGTAGGGGAAGGAGCCCGGAAGGTTCTCCGAGCGCCAGTAGGTGACGAGGTCGCCGTGGTCGGTGTGCTTGGGCAGGGCGACCCGCGGGATCTTGTTGCCCGACAGCGACTGCTTGGTGAGCTTGGTGTGCAGCTCCTTGCCGCGGATGGTGACGACCTGCTCGTCGCCGGCGTAGGACTCGACGACCGAGGGCCAGCGCTCGATCTGCTCGGACACCTCGGTCGGCAGCTCCTTGCGTGCCGCGTCGAGCAGCTCGTCGACGCCGTGGCCGTCCTTGCCCGCTGCGGTCAGCTCGTCGTCGACGGCCGCCAGGCGCTGCACGCGGCGGGCTCCCTCGGCGAGCTGCTGGGTGCGGGAGTGGTAGCCGCGCACGGTCTCGGTGATCTCCGCGAGGTAGCGCACCCGGGTGGCGGGGACGATCTGACCGAAGCGGGTGGAGTACTTGGTGTCGACGCGCGGGATCTGCCCCTCGTCGACGACGAGGCCCTTGTCGGCGAGCAGGTCGCGCAGGTGCTGGTAGAGCGCGGTGACGCCGTCGTCGTTGAAGGTCGCGGCCGAGGTGCCGTAGACCGGCATCTCCTCGGGACGCTTGCCGAAGGCCTCCTGGTTGCGCACGAGCTGACGGGCGACGTCGCGCAGCGCGTCGGCCGCACCGCGGCGCTCGAACTTGTTGATCGCGACGACCTCGGCGAAGTCGAGCATGTCGATCTTCTCCAGCTGGCTGGCCGCGCCGAACTCCGGCGTCATGACGTACATCGGCACGTCGACGTAGGGGACGATCGCGGCGTCGCCCTGGCCGATGCCGGGGGTCTCGATGATGACGAGGTCGTAGCCGGCGGCCTTGGTGATGTCGATGACCGTCTGCATCGCCTCGGGGACCTCGCGGTCACCACGGGTGGCCAGGGACCGGAAGAAGACGGGGGAGACGCCCCCGGTGCTCTCGCCGAGGGAGTTCATCCGGATGCGGTCGCCGAGGAGGGCGCCACCACCCTTGCGTCGCGTGGGGTCGACGGCGATGACCGCGATGCGCAGCTTGTCCTGCTGGTCGACGCGGAAGCGGCGCACGAGCTCGTCGGTCAGAGAGGACTTGCCGGAGCCGCCGGTGCCCGTGAGGCCCAGGACGGGGGCGTGGGAGGCCTTGGCCGCCTGCGCGATGCCAGCGAGGAAGGTCTCGTCGAGGTGGCCGAGCTCGGCACCCGAGATGGCGCGGGCGATCGCGGCGCGCTCGCCCGCGAGGACCGCGTCGAGGGAGACCGGCGCGGTCTCCCAGACGTCGGTGTCGCACTCGGCGATGAGGGTGTTGATCATGCCGGGCAGGCCGAGCCGCTGGCCGTCCTCTGGGGAGAAGATCCGCACCCCGGCCTCGCGCAGCCGCGAGATCTCCTCGGGCACGATGACGCCGCCGCCCCCGCCGAAGACCTTGATGTGCCCAGCGCCCTGCTCGCGCAGCAGCTGGGTGAGGTACTCGAAGTACTCGACGTGCCCGCCCTGGTAGGAGGAGACGGCAACGCCCTGGACGTCCTCCTCGATCGCCGCGTCGACGACCTCCTGGACGGAGCGGTTGTGGCCCAGGTGGATGACCTCGGCGCCCTGGCTCTGCATGATCCGCCGCATGATGTTGATCGAGGCGTCGTGGCCGTCGAACAGCGCGGAGGCCGTGACGAATCGGACCGGGTGGGTCGGGGAGTGCAGCTGCGGAGCCTGGGTCATGGCCTACCTCGTCGTCGAAGTGCGGTGGGGTCTTGCATCAATGCTAGGACATCCAAGTATTTGCGCGCCAGTCACGTCACCCCGACGACATCTCCATGGGTTGCCCGCAGGGCCGACAGGAGTCGGGTGGCGTCGCGGACCTGGGTGGGGTCCAGGCCGGGGGAGGAGAAGACCTGCTCGTTGAGGTCGCGGGTGGCGCGCTCGACCAGCTCCTCCCCGGCAGCCGTGAGCGAGGCGAGGACCACGCGACGGTCGGACTCGCGGCGCAGCCGCTCGACGAGACCCTGGGTCTCGAGCCGCGCCACGGCGCTCGTCACGCTGGTCGCGTGGACCTGCAGCAGGGAGCCGAGACGGCTCATCGGCATCGAGCGCTGCCGGCTGAAGGCGAGCAGCCGCAGGATCTCGTAGCGGGCGAAGGTCAGCCCGTGCGGACGCAGGGTCGCCTCGACGCGCTCGTGGAGAAGCTGCTGCGCGCGCACGACGGATGTCACGAGCGCCATGCCGTCGGCAGCGTCGGACCAGCCGTGCGAGATCCACTGGGCATGAGCTGCGGCAATGGGGTCGCGGTCGGTCATGAGGAGATTGTAGGACGTCCTAGGAATGGGGTGGGTCCGTTGTGAGGGTGACCTTTCATGGACCGTGTCGTCGCGTCGTGGAAGGGTAGGAGGTGCACAACACTCGCAATCACGGAGGTTTCATGTACACCCTTCCCGACCTCTCCTACGACTACGGAGCCCTCGAGCCCGCCATGAGCGGCGAGATCCTCGAGCTGCACCACGACAAGCACCACGCCGCCTACGTCAAGGGCGCCAACGACACGCTGGAGAAGCTGGCCGAGGCCCGCGACAAGGACCAGCTCGGTGGCCTCGTCGGCCTCGAGAAGACCTTGGCCTTCAACGTCTCCGGCCACGTCCTGCACTCGATCTTCTGGGAGAACCTCTCCCCGGACGGTGGCGACAAGCCCGACGGCGCCCTCGGCACCGCGATCGACGAGCACTTCGGCACCTTCGACAAGTTCCGCGCGCAGCTGACCGCCGCGACGCAGACCACGCAGGGCTCGGGCTGGGGCGTTCTGGCTTGGGAGCCCGTCGGCGAGCGACTGCTCGTCACGCAGGTCTACGACCACCACGGCAACGTGGCGACGGGCATGACGCCGCTCCTGGCCTTCGACGCCTGGGAGCACGCGTACTACCTGCAGTACAAGAACGTGAAGCCGGACTACATCGAGAAGCTCTGGGACATCGTCAACTGGAACGACGTCTCCGCGCGCCTCGAGGCCGCCAAGAAGGCCTGAGCACGGCAGCGAAGGGAGGGTCCCACCACGACGGTGGGTCCCTCCCTTCGTCATGGACCGGGTGGACCGGCTAGGCCGTGATCGCCCAGCCGAGGGACACCAGCGCGACCCCGAGCACGAGGTTGAGGCCGAGGTCGGCGAGCGCGTGGCGGGTGCGCCCCGTCCGGGCCGCCGAGGCGACCTCCACCGCGTGCGTGGCGAAGGTCGTGTAGGCGCCGCAGAAGCCGACCCCGACGAGGGGCAGCAGCCAGCCCGGACCCGTGCCGGAGGCGTGCCCGGCCACGAGGCCCAGGAGCAGCGACCCGGTCGCGTTGACCGTCAGGACCCCGCCGGCAGCGGTCGCACCATGCTGGCGAAGGGAGCTCGTCACCAGATGGCGGGACAGCGCGCCGAGCGCGGCGCCGAGGGCCACGAGCAGCGCGGTCACAGCTCGCCCTCCGCGACGACCTCGTCGGCCACCTCGTCGCTGCGCCAGAGCCGGTCGCCGACCACCAGTCCGAGCAGCGCGGCGCCCACCCCGAGACCGAGGGTCGTGACGAGGTAGCCGAGGAGCCCGATCAGCCCGTCACCGGCCAGGCCGTGGGTGTCGAGGGCGAAGCTGGAGTAGGTCGTCCATCCGCCGAGCAGCCCGACCGCGAGGAAGGGCCGGACGAGCGGGTGTGCGCCGCGCCGGGCGAGCCAGGTGACGAGCAGCCCCATCGCGAAGGCCCCGGTGAGGTTGACGAGCAGGGTCGACCACACGGCACCCGACGCGAAGGACCCGACAACCCACCGACCCAGCGACCCGATGGCCCCGCCGGCCGCGATGGCGGCGAGGCCCCCCCCCTCGCCCGGGTGTGGAGGGGTCGGGCTCATGCCCGCTTGGTCTCGAGGAACTCGGCGATCCGGCCGATCGCCTCGGTGAGGACGTCCTCGTCGGGGAGCGCCACGAGACGGAAGTGGTCGGGCTCGGGCCAGTTGAAGCCGGAGCCGTGGGTGACGAGGATCTTCTTCGCCCGCAGCAGGTCGATGACGAAGGCCTCGTCGTCCTCGATCGGGTACACCTCGGGGTCGAGGCGCGGGAAGCAGTAGAGCGCCCCCCGGGGCTCGACGCAGCTGACGCCGGGGATGTCGTTCAGCAGGCGCGCGGCGAGCTTGACCTGGTCGTAGTAGCGACCGCCGGGGACGATGAGCTCGTTGATCGACTGGTAGCCGCCGAGCGCGGTCTGGATCGCGTGCTGGGCGGGGACGTTGGAGCACATGCGCATGTTGGCCAGCAGGGTCAGACCCTCGAGGAAGTCGGCGGCCTGGTGCTTGGGGCCCGAGATCATCACCCAGCCGGCGCGGTAGCCGCAGACCCGGTACGCCTTGGACAGCCCGGAGAAGGTGAGGCACAGGACGTCGTCGGCCGCGTACTCCGCCGCATGGTGGTGCACCGCGTCGTCGAAGACGATCTTCTCGTAGATCTCGTCGGCCATGACCACGAGGTCGTGGCGCCGGGCGATGTCGATCAGCCCGCGCACGATCTCCGGCGAGTAGACGGCGCCCGTCGGGTTGTTGGGGTTGATGATGACCAGCGCGTGCGTGTTGTCGGTGATCTTGGACTCGATGTCCTCGAGGTCGGGGTTCCACCCGTTGTCCTCGTCGCACCGGTAGTGCACGGGGGTGCCGCCCGCGAGCGAGACCGCGCCGGTCCACAGGGGGTAGTCCGGAGCCGGGACGAGGATCTCGTTGCCGTTGTCGACGAAGGCCTGCAGCACCATCGTGATGAGCTCGGACACGCCGTTGCCGATGTAGACGTCCTCGACGGTCGTCTCGGTGAGGCCGCGGGACTGGTAGTACTGCGCCACGGCCGTGCGGGCCGAGTAGATGCCCTTGCTGTCGACATATCCCTGGGCATCGGGAAGGTGCCGCGTCATGTCGGCGATGATCGCCTCGGGCGCCTCGAAGCCGAAGGGGGCGGTGTTGCCGATGTTGAGCTTGAGGATCTTGTGGCCCTCGGCCTCGAGGCGCTGGGCCTCGACGAGGATCGGACCCCGCACGTCGTAGCGGACATCCCTCAACTTGCGGCTCTGTCGGATCTGACGCATGAGGTCCAGTCTCGCAGTACGGTGTGGGCGTCCGGGCCACCATCTCGAAAGGGCTGCCGTGCGTGTCGCCCCCGCAGCATCACTCGTCCTGGCCAGTGCCGCGCTCCTCGCCGGGTGCGGCTCCGACGCTGACCGGCCCGACGCAGGCAGCACGCAGACCGTGATGCCCGCGGACGTCACCGCCCAGGCCGAGCGCCTCATCGGTCCCAAGATGCCCGAGGGGTCCACGCTCGACTGCCCCGAGACGCTCGCCGCGAAGGTCGACGGCACGACGAGATGCACCTGGTCGGTCCCCGACGGCAGCTCGATCGGGATGACCGTGACGGTCACCGAGATCGTCGACGGCTCGGCCAGCCTGCACTTCGAGAACGACGACGAGGTGACCCCCAGCCCGAGCTCGTGAGCGAGCAGGGCCTCACCTCTCCGTGGTCGAGCGGGTGCGAATTGCGGGGCGGCGACGCCGGTGGTGCCCGTAGTCTGGACAGGTGAGCACTGATCCTTCGCACACCGTCTGGGACGACGAGGAGGCCGAGCGCGAGGCCGCCCTCGCGTCGGGCGAGCTCGCCGAGGACGACGACGGCCCTGCGCACCAGGACGACGAGGCGCAGCAGCCCTGAGTGGCCGCCCTAGCGGCCGCGGCCGATCGACGCCGCCTCGTCTCATCTTGTGGCGTGTGATGATCATCCCCGTCACAAAGTGAGCAGCCGCCGCGCGCACTGTCGTAGGTTGCCCTGCAACCACACCCACCACCCCTGACCAGGAGTGACGATGCGACTTGGCGTGCCCAAGGAGTCGAAGCGCGGAGAAACCCGCGTCGCGGCGACCCCCAAAACAGTCGAGCAGCTGATCAAGCTCGGATACGACGTCGTCGTCGAGGCCGGCGCCGGTGAGGCTGCGGCCTACCCGGACCAGGCCTATGTCGACGCCGGCGCGACCCTCGAGCCCGCCGAGCAGGTCTGGGCCAGTGACGTGGTCGCGAAGATCAACGCGCCCTCCGACGAGGAGGTCCCGCTCCTGCAGAAGGGGGCGATCCTCGCCTCGCTGCTGGCCCCGGCCCTCAACCCCGACAAGGTGGAGGCGCTGCGCGCCCAGGGCGTGACCGCGCTCGCGATGGACGCCGTGCCGCGCATCTCCCGCGCGCAGTCCCTCGACGTGCTGTCCTCCATGGCCAACATCGCGGGATACCGCGCGGTGGTCGAGTCGGCTCACGAGTTCGGCGGCCTCTTCACCGGACAGGTCACGGCCGCGGGCAAGGTCCCGCCGGCCAAGGTCCTCGTCTGCGGTGCAGGCGTCGCAGGTCTGGCGGCCATCGGAGCCGCCGGGTCCCTCGGTGCCATCGTGCGGGCCTTCGACGTGCGGCCCGAGGTGGCCGAGCAGGTCGAGTCGATGGGCGCGGACTTCCTCCAGATCGATGTGGAGCAGGAGGTGTCGACCGATGGCTACGCCAAGGAGACCGGCGAGGACTTCAACCGCAAGGCGGCCGAGCTCTACGCGGAGCAGGCCAAGGACGTCGACATCATCATCACCACGGCCCTCATCCCGGGACGTCAGGCGCCGCGCCTGATCACCGAGGAGATGGTCGCCTCGATGAAGCCCGGCTCGGTCATCGTCGACATGGCCGCTGGCTCCGGTGGCAATGTCGCCGGGTCCGTCGCCGACGAGCGGATCGTCACCGACAACGGTGTGCGGATCATCGGCTACACCGACCTGGCCGGTCGCCTGCCCACGCAGGCCAGCCAGCTCTTCGGCACCAACATCGTCAACCTGCTCAAGCTGGTCACCCCGGACAAGGACGGCCAGCCCGTCCTCGACATGGAGGACACGGTCGTGCGCGGCATGACCGTGACCCAGGCCGACGAGACGCTCTGGCCCCCGCCGCCCGTGCAGGTCTCGGCGGCGCCCGCGGCCCCGGCCGCAGCCCCCGTCGAGGCGGAGCCGGCCAAGCCGGTCGACCCCAACCGCAAGTTCTGGCTCATCGGGGGTGCGGCGCTGCTCTTCCTGATCGCCGCCGCCTTCATGCCCGCGGCCTTCCTGTCGCACTTCATCGTCTTCGCGCTGGCCGTGGTCATCGGCTTCTACGTCATCGGCAATGTCGCGCACGCGCTGCACACGCCGCTGATGTCGGTGACCAATGCGATCTCCGGGATCATCGTCGTCGGCGCACTGCTGCAGGTGACCTCGTCCAACCTCGCGATCCAGGTCATCGCCGCAGCTGCCATCTTCTTCGCCAGCATCAACGTCTTCGGTGGCTTCACGGTCACGAACCGGATGCTCAACATGTTCCGGAAGGGCTGAGTCGTGCTCTCCACCGTCGTCACCGCCGCCTACATCGTCGCGGCGCTCCTCTTCATCCTGTCCCTGGCCGGCCTCAGCAAGCACGAGACGGCCAAGCACGGCAACTGGTTCGGCATGGCCGGCATGGCCATCGCCCTCCTCGCCACGATCGCCCTCGTCATCGACGGCGTCTACTCCGGTGGCGAGGCCACCGGCGCCGGCAAGTGGGGCCTGGGTGTCCTCGTGATCACCATGGCCCTCGGTGGGGCGCTCGGCGTGCGCATCGCCCGCCGCGTCGAGATGACCGGCATGCCCCAGCTCATCGCGATGATGCACTCCTTCGTGGGTATGGCCGCCGTGCTCGTCGGGTTCAACTCCTTCCTCGGCGCGCACGGGGACTCGGCCGAGGCCGTCGCCGCGCACAAGGCCCTCGAGGCCAGCGACATGGTCGGCATCCACAACGGCGAGGTCTTCGTCGGCGTCTTCATCGGCGCCGTGACCTTCACCGGCTCGATCGTGGCCTACCTCAAGCTCAGCGAGAAGATGAAGTCGGCTCCGCTCGTGCTGCCGATGCGCCACTGGCTCAACCTGCTGGCCGTGCTCGTCTCGATCGCCCTGTGCGTCTGGTTCGTCATCTCCCCGTCGCTGCTCCCGCTGGTGATCATGACGGTCATCGCGCTGCTCTTCGGCTGGCACCTCGTCGCCTCCATCGGCGGCGGCGACATGCCGGTCGTCATCTCGATGCTCAACAGCTACTCGGGCTGGGCGGCGGCCGCGGCGGGCTTCATGCTCTCCAACGACCTGCTCATCGTCGTGGGTGCGCTCGTCGGCTCCTCCGGTGCCTTCCTGTCCTACATCATGTGCAAGGCGATGAACCGCTCCTTCATCTCCGTCATCGCCGGTGGCTTCGGTGCGGCTGCACCGGCCTCCAGCGGCGACGTGGACCACGGCGAGCACCGCGAGACCAACGCCGAGTCGGTCGCGGAGCTCCTCGCGGACGCCTCGTCGGTCGTCATCACCCCCGGCTACGGCATGGCGGTCGCCCAGGCGCAGTACCCGGTCGCCGACCTCACCGCCAAGCTGCGGGCGAAGGGAGTGGACGTCCGGTTCGGCATCCACCCGGTCGCCGGCCGCCTGCCCGGTCACATGAACGTGCTCCTGGCCGAGGCCAAGGTCCCCTATGACATCGTCCTCGAGATGGACGAGATCAACGACGACCTCCCGGAGACCGATGTCGTGCTTGTCATCGGGGCCAACGACACGGTCAACCCGGCCGCTGCCGAGGACCCGACCAGCCCGATCGCCGGCATGCCGGTGCTCGAGGTGTGGAACGCCAAGGACGTGGTCGTCTTCAAGCGCTCCATGGCCACCGGGTACGCGGGCGTGCAGAACCCGCTCTTCTTCCGGGACAACACGCAGATGCTCTTCGGTGACGCCAAGGACCGCGTGGAGGACATCCTCCGCGCGCTCTGACACCGACCCGCACCGCGAAGGGCGGCGCTCACCCGATCGGGTGAGCGCCGCCCTTCGTCATGGCCCCAAAACCGCATCTCCTCAAGGTCGTACGTCCCCACCTCCGCATCTCCTTAAGGTCATGCCCCCAAAAGCCGCATCTCCTTAAGGTCGTGCGTCCCCACCTCCGCATCTCCTTAAGGTCGTGCGTCCCCACCTCCGCATCTCCTTAAGGTCGTGCGCCTGGGGAGGGTGATGGACAATAGTGTGTCTCACACACTATGGTGTGACGCATGGACGAAGAGCTGCTCGCGGGACATCTCCAGGAGCTGAGGCGGGGGACGGTCGTCCTCGCGTGCCTGGCGACCCTCGAGGGGCCGCGCTACGGATACGCCCTCCTCGAGACGCTCGACGCGGCAGGCTTCGCCGTCGACGGCAACACCCTCTACCCGCTGCTGCGGCGCCTGGAGAAGCAGGGCCTGCTGACGAGCGAGTGGAACACCGACGAGGCCCGGCCGCGGAAGTTCTACCGCACCAGCCCGGCCGGCGCCGAGCTGCGCGCCCATCTGATGACCCAATGGAGATCGCTGAACTCGGCGGTCGAGGCACTGAACGGGGACAACTCATGACTGCCAGCACCAGCCTCACGGACCGCTACGTCTGGACCGTGACCCGCCAGCTCCCGCCCGAGAGCGGGCCCGACGTCGCGCAAGAGCTGCGGGGGAGCATCGAGGAGACGGTCGAAGGGAGGATCGCCGCCGGTGAGGAGCCGGCGACGGCCGAGCGCGAGACGATCCTCGGGCTCGGCGACCCCGACGTCCTGGCCCGGGAGTACGGGGGCCGCCCCAACCACCTCATCGGACCGGCCTACTTCCCGGCCTGGGTGCGGCTGGTCAAGTTGCTGCTCGTCGTGATCGTGCCGCTCGCCGTGGTCGGCAACGTGATCGCACGGTCCTTCGGCAGCGACGCGGACTTCGGCGCCGTCATCGGCGGAGCCGCCGCCCTTGCCTTCCAGACGGCCGTGCACCTCGTCTTCTGGACGGCCCTCATCTTCGCGCTCGTCGAGCGCAGTGCCGGCCCACTGGGGCGCGATCGGCTCGTCGCCGACTGGAACCCCGACGAGCTCGCCGACCCCGCAGACCGGGCCAGGCGCGCCAGCCTCGGCGAGATGGTCTTCGAGGTCGTCTGGACCGTCGTCGTCATCGCCGTCGCCATCTGGCAATGGCGCGGCGTGGGGGAGGGTGCCGTCCAGGTCCTCGACCCCGACCTCGCCGTCGGCTGGCAGGTGCTGATCATCGGGCTGCTGGCGCTCGACGTCGTGGTCACCGTGGCGGCCTGGGCGCGCGGAGGGTGGAGCGTCGCCCTTGCCTCGATCAGCCTCGTCAGCGCCGTCACCTCGGGCGCCGCACTCGTCTGGCTCCTCCTCGGCGAGCAGCTGCTCACGGACGTGCCCACGGAGGCCGCCGCGGCTCTCGGTGTAGGCGCGGACTGGACGCTCTCGCTCCCGGCCGTGGCCGTCGGCATCGTCCTCGTGTGCGGGTGGGAGGCCGTGACGGCGGTGCGTCGCATGCGCGACGCCAAGCGGTCGGACGCTCAGTAGGCGTCGGGGTCGTACGGTGGCAGCTCGCCGGTGTCGGCGTCGCGCTTTCGCTGGGCCCGGTCCCGGCTGCGGTAGATCAGGCTGTCGCGACGTGGCGCCGGCCCATAGGTCTCCGGGTCGTCGCCCGGGCCGCCGCCGTTGAAGACGCCGTCGACGAGGCCCAGCCGGGTCTGGTACTCCTGCGAGGTCTCCCACGCGCGCTCGTCGTCGTCGAGGTCGTCGGACCGGCCCCCTTCGTCGTCCTCGTCGAGGCTCATGCCGAAGACCACCGAGCAGATGGCGCGGTAGTTGTCGTCGGGGTCGGGGACGAACTCGATCTTGGACAACGCCTGGTCCTGGCCGGCGCTCTCGAGGACGAAGGTGCCGTAGCCGAGCACCCGGCCGAGCAGGGAGCGCTCGTAGCCCATGTCGGTGACCTTCTTCAGCGGCATCATCGAGACCTTGTGGTTGATCCACCCCTCGAAGAGCACGATCCGCTTGTCGGTGGCCACGACGCGGGTGTGGCGCCACTCGATCCACTGCCAAGCGGCCCAGCCGAGCACGCCGATCCAGACGAACCACAGGTAGCCGAGGATGCCGCTGTTGGCGTCGCTGACCGTGATGTCCAGCCACAGGAAGAGTGCGGTGACGGCGACGAGGACCAGCGCCGGCTTGGCGAGCACGATGCGGTGGTGGCGGATCTCCGCCACCGGGTGCTCGCCCGGGAGGAGGTACTTGCGCAGTCCCTTGTGGGCGACCTCCTGCGCCATGACTACCTCGAGATCAGCGAGTCGAAGAACTTGCCGATGTTGCTCACGCCGTTGGCGATGACGTCCCAGGCGGACCCGACGATGTTGGCCGCCTCGTCGGGGGAGGTCAGGATCGCGTAGAGGAGGAAGATCGTGAGCAGCCAGAGGACGATCTTCTTGATCGGCGGCGTGTTCATGGCTCGTTGGTCTCCGTCGTCTGTGGGCGGTGGTCACCCACTATGGGCGTGAATCGGGTCCAGTGTGGCAGATGTGACGCGTGGGACGGGTCAGACCACGCCGTAGAGCCGGTCGCCGGCGTCGCCGAGACCCGGGACGATGTAGCCCTGCCCGTTGAGCTTCTCGTCGACGGCCGCGGTCACGAGCGTGATCGGCACGTGGAGGCCCCCGAGCTCGCGCTCGAGTGCGTCGATGCCCTCCGGCGCCGCGAGGAGGGTGACGGCGGTGATGTCGTCGGCCCCTCGATCGACCAGGTAGCGGATCGACATCGCCAGGGTGCCACCGGTGGCGAGCATCGGGTCGATGACGTAGCACTGGCGTCCGGACAGGTCGTCGGGCAGCCGGTTGGCGTAGGTGACCGCCTCGAGGGTCTCCTCGTTGCGCAGCATCCCGAGGAAGCCCACCTCTGCCGTCGGCAGCAGGCGGACCATGCCCTCGAGCATGCCGAGACCCGCGCGCAGGATCGGCACGACGAGCGGCTTGGGGGTGGACAGCTTGATCCCGGTGGTGGGGCCGACCGGCGTCTCGATGTCGAAGGGCTCGGTGCGCACCTCCCGGGTGGCCTCGTAGGCGAGCAGGGTCACCAGCTCGTCGGCCAGCCGGCGGAAGGTCGGGCTGTCCGTGTCCTTGTGCCGCAGGTAGGTCAGCTTGTGGGCAATGAGCGGGTGGTCCGCCACGATGACGCGCATGTGCCCGAAACTACCGTGCGCGACACTGGTCCCGTGAGTCCCGACCCCGTCCGTCCTGCCCGCCCCACCGAAGAGGCGTGGATGGGGCGTGCCCTCGAGCTGGCGGCCGAGGCGGCCGCCGACGGCGACATCCCGGTGGGCGCCGTGGTCGTGGACGCCGGCGGCGTGATCATCGGCGAAGGGCGCAACACCCGTGAGCGGGACGGCGATCCGACGGGCCACGCCGAGGTCGTGGCGATGCGGGCCGCAGCGGTGGCGAAGGGGGAGTGGCGCCTGACCGGCTGCACTCTCGTCGTCACCCTCGAGCCCTGCCCGATGTGCGCGGGCGCCGTCGTAGCCAGTCGCGTGCCGCGCGTGGTGCTCGGCGCGTGGGACGCGAAGATGGGCGCCTGCGGGTCGGTGTGGGACGTGGTGCGTGACCGGCGCTCGATCCACCGTGCCGAGGTCATCGGCGGGGTGCGCGAAGGGGAGGCCGCGCAGCTGCTCGTGGACTTCTTCGCGGACCATCGACCGGGTGCCGATGGATGACATCGCGAGGGTCCCTCTTCGCCCGATTCGGGGCCAACGCCCTCGACCTTGTATGGTGCTCCGCGGTGGCGTGTCCGAGCGGCCTAAGGAGAACGCCTCGAAAGCGTTTGTCGGTTAACGCCGACCGTGGGTTCAAATCCCACCGCCACCGCCAGTCAAGAGCCCCGGGAAACCACCCGGGGCTCTTTTCTGTTCGCTCCGGGTTGGGGCGCGCCGAAGGGAAGGGCGGTCGGTCATCTTCGGTGGCGTGACGGGCCCTGTCGTGCGATCTTGGATCGGGGAACTCCATCGGTCGCGCCGTACCGAGAGGCATCCATGCGTTACCGCTCCACCACAGTCGTCGCCAGCGCTGTCGCGCTCGTCGCTGTCGGCAGGCTGTGGCGGCGACAGCGACAGTGGCACGGTGAGCTCGTCGAGCAGCACCACCTCGCAGTCTGCCCCTGAGTGCGGGTTCGAGCACGGTTGGAAGAAGCCCGGGACCTACACGCTTACCGCGACCTATGTCTGGCAGGTCGCGTGGACCGGGGACGAGACCGGGTCCGTGACCCAGGACATGTCATCGACGCAGAAGGTCACGGTCGGGGAGCTGCAGAGCGTGGCCACGAAGCCCTGACCGAGGGTTCCACTTCGCCCCCGAGCCGCAGATCTGGTTGCCTGATCCCATGCGTCGTCCCACCCGAGCCGTCCTGTCCGCTGCTGCCATCGTCGCTGTGGCCGTGCCGCTGAGCGCCTGCGACACGTGGAGCTCGAAGTGCGACACCGACAACACCTGCTCGATCAAGATCTCCGGCGACCAGTTCAACGACTTCCCGCGGCCCTACGACAAGGACCACGGGCTGGAGTCGGCGGACCGCATCCGGCTGGTCTCGGCGACGCAGGGTGGTGAGGCGCTCATCCAGGCAGGCGGCGTGGAGAGCACCTGCACCCAGGGCAGCAGCTTCCAGATCGTCGACACGACGATCACCTGCGACGTGGTGGGGGACGACTCGGTGGAGCTGACGACGACCCGACCGTGAGGCGCTGCCGTGAGTGACGCTCAGCAGGGCTGGACGTCCGCCTCGGGGACAAGCTTCTTGAAGGTCGGGCCGAGGACCACGTCGACGGTGGTCCGCTTGCGCGCGTCCTGGAGCATCTCGAGCTTGCCGGTGTGCAGCCCGACGAGCTTGGCCTCGTTGCGGCCGCCACTGCCGTAGCGCAGCACTCCGGCACCGTCGATCTTGACCTTCTTGGGGTCGTTGGCAACCGTCTTGACGGCGAAGCCGCGCGCGGTCAGCTGCGTCGCGACCCGCCCGGCGAGCCCGTCACGGTCGGTCGCGTTGTAGACGTTGACCTCGACCTGCTTCGGCGAGATGCCGCAGGTCGAGGGTGAGCTCTGCGTCGTCGACGAGCCGGTCCGGCCGGTCTGGGCGCCGTCGGCGCGGATGTAGGACAGGGCGTACCAGGCCGCGAAGAAGAGCATCAGCAGCACGATGGCGAAGGTGATGATCGACCGGCGGCGACGCGAGCGGGCCGGGTCGAGGTCGTCGTAGGGGTCCTGCGACATGTCAGTCGGCCACCTCGAGGACCCGGGCGTGCAGGGTCCCTCGCTGCTGGAGGGCGGCGCGCAGGGCGCGGTGCAGGCCGTCCTCGAGGTAGTGCTTGCCGCGCCAGAGCACGACGTGCGGGAAGAGGTCGCCGTAGAAGGTCGAGTCCTCGGCGAGCAGGTCGTGCAGGTTCAGCGAGCTCTTGGTCGTCGTCAGCTGCTCCAGACGCACGGGGCGGGGCGGCACGTCGGCCCAGTCGCGGGGGGTGGTGCGCCCGTGCTCGGGGTACGGGCGGGTGTCACCGACGGACTGAAAGATCACGCAGCCACGATAGGAGGCACGGCGCCCGAAGCTGGCACTAGTCTCGGGTCCGTGACCGACTCTTCACACCTTGACCTCATCCGCGCGGGCTACACCTTCGAGACGCCCGCGATCGACCTCGGCGCTGCCGTGCTCGACGGGCAGCCCTACGCGGACACGCCCGTGCGCGTGCCGCTGGCGAGCCTGACCAAGCACGGACTCGTGGCCGGCGCGACGGGTACCGGCAAGACCAAGAGCCTGCAGCTGATGGCCGAGCAGCTCTCCGCCGCGGGTGTCCCCGTCTTCCTCGCGGACATCAAGGGTGACCTGTCCGGCATCGCGTCCCCGGGCGAAGGGAGCGACAAGCTCACCTCGCGCACGGCCTCCATCGGTCAGAACTGGCAGCCCACGGCCTTCCCCACGGAGTTCCTCACCCTCGGCGGCCAGGGCATCGGCGTCCCGGTCCGCACGACGATCACGAGCTTCGGTCCGACCCTGCTGAGCAAGGTCCTGGGCCTCAACGCGACCCAGGAGTCGAGCCTGGGCCTGATCTTCCACTTCGCCGACAAGCAGGGCCTGGCGCTGCTGGACCTCAAGGACCTGCGCGCGGTCATCCAGTACCTCGTCTCCGACGAGGGCAAGGCCGAGCTCAAGGGGCTCGGTGGGCTCTCGAGCGCGACCGCCGGAGTCATCCTGCGTCAGCTGATCGCCTTCGAGGACCAGGGGGCGGAGGTCTTCTTCGGCGAGCCGGAGTTCGACACCGCGGACCTCCTGCGCACGACCGACGACGGTCGCGGCGTCGTCACCTGTCTCGAGCTGCCGGCCGTCCAGGAGCGCCCGCAGCTCTTCTCGACCTTCCTCATGTGGATGCTCGCGGACCTCTTCCACGACCTGCCCGAGGTCGGCGACGTCGACAAGCCCAAGCTCGTCTTCTTCTTCGACGAGGCGCACCTGCTCTTCGACGAGGCGAGCAAGGCCTTCCAGGACGCCATCGAGCAGACCGTGCGGCTCATCCGTTCCAAGGGGGTGGGCGTCTTCTTCGTGACGCAGAGCCCCAAGGACGTGCCGGGCGACGTCCTGGCGCAGCTGGGCAACCGGGTGCAGCACCAGCTGCGCGCCTTCACCCCTGAGGACTCCAAGGCGATCAAGGCCGCCGTGACGACCTACCCGCACACCGACTACGACCTCGAGGAGCTGCTCACCCAGCTCGGCACCGGCGAAGCGGTGGTCACCGTGCTCTCCGAGAAGGGCACGCCCACACCGGTCGCGCACACGATGATGCGGGCACCGCAGTCGTTGATGTCGCCGTCGACCAAGGAGCTGCTGGAGCAGACCGTCGCCGGGTCCCCGCTCGCGCCGAAGTACTCGGAGGCGCTCGACCGCGAGTCCGCGTACGAGAAGCTCGCCGCCAAGCACGAGGCGGCTCCCACCGCCGAGCAGGCGCCGGTGGAGACGAAGGGGGAGACACCCCCTTCGTCGTCGAAGCCGGCCAAGGAGGACCCGGGCATGGTCGAGAAGGTCGTGGGTTCCTCGGCCTTCAAGTCCGCTCTGCGGTCCGCCGGCACCGTCATCGGCCGGGAGATCACCCGCTCGCTCTTCGGTACCTCGCGGCGCCGCCGCTGATGGGGAGTGCCCCCCGTTGATCGGGCTGCTGCCCGGCTGACAGGATGTGTGCTTGATGCACAGACTGGGGAGGACGGACGATGACGGATGTGACGCACGGCGCGGATGTTGAGCGTTTGCGGGAGGTCGCCGGGGTCATCCGCACCCAGGGTGAGCGGGTGCAGGACCTCGGCGACGAGCTGGGTCCGCTGTCCGCGATGCTCGAGGAGGCGTGGGGAGGTCCCGACGCCGAGGCGCTGCTGGTGCAGGCGAATGGTCTGCGTCCCTCCCTCGCGGGCGCGGGTGCGACCTTGGTGGCCTGGGCCGACGGCCTGAGCGCGCAGGCCGACCAGCAGGCTTCAGGGTCCGTGGGGTCCGGCGGCTCGGGTGGCTCGGGGCAAGGCATCCGCGATGCAGTGCGCGAGGGAGCTCGCCGGTTCGGCGGGCTCTCTGCCCCGGGTGGTGCGCCCACGGGCGCGGCCGTGCCCGGCTGGCAGAGAGGGAACCCCCTCGCCAACTCGGCCACCGCGTACCAGCACTCGGCTGACGGCGGGGGCGGTGGCGTGAGCGACATCGATGGGGGAGCGTCCGACAGCGACCCCGGGCAGATCGACCAGTCGGGAAGCGTCTCGAAGTCCACCTCCGTCGAGGCCGGCCCGCTGAAGGTGACTGACACCGCGACGGCCTCGGTGAGCGGCGAGTCCGTCGACGCCGAGGGGCGCAGCGTGCAGACGACGGAGGTCACGTTGTCGCGCGAGGGCGCGATCGAGCTCGGCAAGAAGATCGATGGCGTCGGCGTCACGGGGACGGGCTACACCGGGGCCGAGGTCGGCTACTCGGTGACGGCTCCCGCGGGCGTCGACCCGCTCTCGATCGACCCGCTCAGACCGGAGACATGGCCTGAGGGCGTGTCCGTCCGCTTCGACGAGAGCTTCTACGCCGGCTACGGCTTGGAGGGCAACTACCGCGGTCTCATCGTCGGGATCGGCCAAGAGGTCGGCACCGGGCAGTACATCGAGGTCAGCAAGGGCGACGGCAACGAGGTCACGGTTCTCGTCGGCAATGATGAGTTCCGCAGAGCGACCACCCAGCTCGGCGTCGGGACCGACGAGCTCAACGCCAAGGTGGGGGCAAACAACGGGATCTCGTCCGGCTCGGCGCGGGAAGTGGTGATCGACCGATCGACCCCCGCGGGGCAGGCCACCTACGAGTCGCTCCTCTTCGGTGGTGGCGCGGTTCCTGCGGTCGGCACTGCTGGGGTCGTCGACGTCGCCGACCTCACCGTGATGAACGCGCAGGCGTCCGTCGACATCTCGGGGACAGCCGGTGACTGGAGCGCAGGCGGCACCCTCTCCGAGTGGAGTGCCGGAGGGGTTCAGCGCACCCACGACGATGGGACGACGACGCTGGACTGGACGGGCGAGAGCAAGGGTGTGCAGACAGGGGGCACCGCCTACTTCGATGAGGCCGGGAACCCTGTGCCGGAGAAGGGCACGTACTACGTGAGGCTCGAGGGCGTCGACCCCCAGGCAGCAAATGACTTCAACCAGTACGTGCGAGGCTCGTCGACCCAGGTCGATGCGGAGCAGAACGTCGTGCTCACCTACACCCACGACGACTTGCAGACGATGCGCATGCAGGCTGCAGAGACCCAAGCCACCATGATCAACGCCGACCCGGAGCGCTACAACTACCCCGAGGGCACACGGATGACGGCTGAGGACGTCATCGCCACGGTGGAGGCGGACCCCGACACCGGCATCTTTGACGTGACGGACGGAGCCGAGTCCAACGGAACCCGCGCCCTGCTGGGGGCCGGCAGCGATGCCGAGATCATGCGGGTGATCGCGCAGGACCCGCTGGGCGTCTCGCAGGGCGTGTCCTTGGATCACCACACCGCAACAGGGGAGTTGGCCACGCCGACGGGTGAGGTCGCGAGCCACGAATCCGCGACGTGACGACTGGGCGCACCCTGGCGATCGCCGAGGAGATCGTCGCCTCCGTGGTCTGACCCCGGTGCCCCGACCCGCGGGGCCTCAGATCAGCGAGCGCAGGATCTCACCGGCCCGCGTGTACACGCGCGTCATGCTCTCGCGCGCCTCGGGGGTCTCGGGCCGGATCGACAGGATGTACATCATCGGGTCCTCGCGCATGATCCACGACGTCACGTTGGTGTCGCGGGCTCCGCGGGAGACGAGCACCGTGTCGGCGTCGCCCCAGGTCGTGGCGCCCGGCAGGTGGCGCAGATCCATGTACGACAGCATGAAGCGCTCGCCGACCTGCGAGAGCTTGACGCCGAGCGCGTCCTCGACGACGTCGTAGATCCTCGCTGCCGGCAGCTGCGATGCCGCCCGGGCGGTCCGGAAGGCTTGGCGCACCCGGCCGGCGACCTCGACGACGTCCCCACCCTCGAGGTCGACGTGCACGGGCATGACGTTGATGAACCACCCCGCGGACAGCAGCCACTCCGGCGCGTCACGGGTGTGCACCGGGTTGAGGAAGCGCAGACTCGTCGTGCCGTCGAGGTCCCGGCCCGCGAGGCCGATGGCCGCGTAGACGAGCTGTGTGGTGCGCGTGCCCAGCCGCTCGGCCGCCGCGTCGAGCGCAAGGGCCTCCTCGCCGGTCAGCAGGTCGTGGTGGTGGTGCTCGAGCTCGACGGGTTCGCCGACGGTGGTTCCGAGGGGCAGCGGGAAGCGTCCGAGCTCCTCGTCGCCGGCACTCCAGAACTCGGCCCAGCCCTGGAGGGACGGGTGGCTGAGGTCGACGGCGCGGAAGCGCTCCCGCTCGGTCTGGGCGAAGTCCATGAAGTCGCCCACCGGGGGCAGTTCGGCGGCGTCGCCGCCGCTCTCCTCGCGGTAGAGCGCCTCCAGCTCGAAGTACACGAGGAAGAAGGAGAAGCCGTCGGTGTAGCTGTGGTCGAGGCCGAGGTAGAAGATCGTCTCGTCCTCGCCGACGACGGCGCGCACGCAGTAGCCGATCCGACCGAGGGGGTTGCACCCGGCACGGAAGTCGTCGCTGACCCGGTCGTTGACCTCGGCGGCGGCGATGCTCCCTTCGTCCCGGGCGGCGAAGCCGATCGCGTCCTCCGCGAGATCGACCCGCGCCCAGCCCGTCTCGCGGTCCGCGTCGGTGACGAACCAACCGCGCATGACGCCGTGCCGGCGGACCCAGCGGGTGAGTGCGCGGGCCATCGCCTCGGCGTCGAAGCGCCCGGGGATGCGGTAGGTGAAGCCGAGCCAGATGTCGTCCTGCTCGCCGGAGGTGCTCGTCTCGCTGCGCAGGTCCAGGTGGGCGGCCTGCATGAAGGAGGGCTGGCGGCTCCCCGGGGTGGCCGCGGCGATGGCGGCCTCCATCGTGGGGGTCGGCTCGAAGGCCACGTAGGTGCCGGGGATCGACGACCGATCGGTGATCCGGCTCATGCGCATCATGCGGGGACTTCCTGCTGGAGGGCGAAGGGGGTGGCTGCTGCGGACTCGACGAGACGGGCGAAGCGGTCGGCGACCGCGTCGAGCCAGTCGCGCGCGCCCGGGGCCAGCGGCAGCCTGGTGGCGAGGGTGACGCCCTCGGGCACGACCGTCAGCCAGATGTGGGTCTGGCTGCTCGAGGGCACGTCGCCCAGCTGGATGCTGGAGCCGAGCGGTTGCCACCACTCGTGGCCCTCGATGCGGGATCCGTCGATGATCGACAGCACGACCTGCGGTGAGATGGGGACGTCGAGCAGTCTGTGGACCAGGCCGAGTGGCAGAGCTGACGACGACGCGACCTCACGCCAGGTCCGCACGCACTCGAGGACCCAGTCGCTCGTGTCGCAACCGGCCGGCATCGACATCGACAGCGGTGCGACGCCGGCGAACCAGCCGACGGAGTCGCTCCACAGCGAGGACGGGCGTCCGTGCGTCGACATCAGCACGTGCACGTCGTCGCCGAGGGCCTGCATGAGGATCGCGGCCCACAGCATCCCGGTGGGGATGCCCTCCGCCGAGTACTGCAGCGCGAGCATGGCGGCGACGTCCCCGGAGCACACGTCGTGGCGCACGAGGTCGTGGTCGTAGTGGCCCTCGGGGTCGATGCCGGATGCCGCCGGCGCTGCGGGGATCCGGCCGCCGCGCAGGAAGTCCCGCCAGGGCAGGAGCCGCTCGTCGGCCGGATCGACGTCGTCGCAGACCGCGATCTCGGTCGCGGCCAGGTCGACGTGGCTGGGGGAGGTGTGCGGTCGGTGCACCTCGTTGACCACCGCCGTGTGGAGCCCGGCGATGTGGCCGACGGCGGCATAGGCGGACAGCCCGTCGAAGGTGATGTGGTCGAAGGCCGCGTGCAGGACGTGCCCGTGCTCCACCTCGACAGTGAAGAGCGCGCACGCGGGCCGCCGCGTGGGCCGGCACCGGGTGTGGAACTCGCGGGTGAGCAGCTCGCGCAGTGCCTCTGGGTCGTGCCCGCCGAGGACGATGGGAGTGAAGTCCACGTGCTCGGGCGCGAGGGTGCGCCGGTGTGGCTGCTCGTCGTCGAGGGTCAGGTGGCTGCGCAGCGACTCGTGCTGACGGAACCACTCGGTGAGAGTCCGCCCGACGGTCTCCGTCGTGGCGTCGGGGAGCAGGACCGACAGACCGATCCAGGCCGACCACCGGTTGGACCCGTCGGGGTCCTCGTGGAGCCGGCCGAGCTGGTCATGGCTGGGCGGGCGCTGGTCGAGCGGGGAGGCGTCCCAGCGCTCGAGGCTGGTGGCGTCGAGGTCCCATCGGGTGACGTCACCGCCGAGGAGGGTCTGGCGGGCCAGAGTGCATGGGGTCAAGCGGGCCTCCGGGTCGCGGCGTGCGGACGAATGTCACTGTGTCAGTGGGGAGTTCGTCGCGCGACCCGAAGGATTGTGATCTGTCTCGCTCAGCCGACGGGCGGCCCGACGAGCAGGGCGAGCCCCGTGAGGACGGCCACGGCGACGACGAGCACGAGCGCCGCGAGGGCCGGACGGCGCAGCGCGCCGGAGACGACCTTCTCGGGGACGGTGACGGCTTCTCCCTTCGCCAGGAGGCGCCATGCGGTGGGGAGGTGGCCGTCACGATCCAGCCAGCGCTCGGTCCACAGGGTGAGGAGCGGGGGGATGGCCGAGGCGAGCGCCACGAGACCCTGCTTCGCCGGCCACTTGCGGTCGACCCACACGATGATCGTCACGAGTACGTAGGCGATGAAGACGATCCCGTGGAGCATCCCTCCGACGCGCACCCCGAGCTCGGTGGTCTTGGTGACGTACTTGAGGAACATGCCGATGAGCAGCAGCGTCCACGTCACCGCCTCGGCCGTGGCGACGATCATGTAGAGGCGACGGGGCGAAGGGAGGGTCATGCCGACCATGATTGCCGACAGGTGATCGTGGGATGAAATCGACCCGATTTCGACGTAGGGGGGTGCTCGGGTAATCTCTGCGGCGGAGGATTCGCATAGTGGCCTAGTGCGCGCGCTTGGAAAGCGCGTTGAGTGAAAGCTCTCAGGGGTTCGAATCCCCTATCCTCCGCCAGAGCAAGGCCCCGATCCTCGTGATCGGGGCCTTTTCTCCTGCGCGGACGGCTTTGGGCGCCGCCGGGGCGAAGGGGGGCTCCCCGGCTTTGGTCGCAGCCGGCCGTGCACGTAGACTCTGCGATCGGCACCCCGCGTGGTGGTACCTCGCCAAACTCCCCCAGGGCAGGAATGCAGCAAGGGTAGGCGAGCTCTTCCAGGTACGCGGGGTGTCCCTGTGCGCCCGAGGTGATGATTTCCCTCGACGCGCGCACCGTTTCGGGTGGCGCATCGCCGAGTAATCCGTAAGTTTGGGTTGCAGAGCGGTCGTGACCGCGACCGCATGCCCACCCCGAGGAGGGGATCATGGACACGTGGATCTGGATCATCATCGGCATCGTGCTGGTGCTCATCATCATCGGGATCATCGCGGCGTTGACGCGAGGTTCCAAGGCCAAGCGGATCGAGCGCGAGCGGGTCGAGGCCGAGCAGCTCCGCCGCGAGGCCGCCGAGCGTGAGCGCACGACCAGGGAGAGCCAGGCGGCTGCCGCGGCCACCGACGCGGACGCGCGCGCGGCTCAGGCTGACGCACAGCGACAGTCTGCCGAGGCCGACCGCCAGGCGGCGGAGGCCGAGCAGCGTCGGGTCGAGGCCGAGCGTCTGCAGCAGGAGGCCCAGGCCAAGTCCGAGGTCGCAGCGCAGGACCAGCGGGCCTACGACGACAAGCTCCGCGAGGCCGACGCCAAGGACCCCGACATACGGACGGACGACGACGGCAACCGGCTCGATGACGGTGACCGCCCCGGTGGCGGGGCAGCCGCTGGCGCGGCGGCGGCCGGCGCCGGCGGTGCTGCCGCAGGTGCGGGTGCGCATGCTGCGGACCGGGACGAGTACCGGACCGACGACGCGCGGGACGACTCCACCGTCCGGCAAGACGACACGCTGGGTGCAGACCAGGGCCCGCGTCACGGTGACGGGCTGGGCGCTGACGATGGCGTGAGCTCCGGTCGTGGACCGGGCTCCGACCGCGGTCTGCGCGACGACGAGCGCACTGCCCAGCACGGTGGTGGCGCGACGGCCGTCGGTGCCGGTGGCGCGGCGGCAGGTGCGGGAGCGCTCGCTGGTGACCAGCGTGGCGGCACGCGGGACGACGACCCACTGCGCGCCGACAGGGCGGGCAACGATGGCGGCTTCGGCGACGGCAACCGGGACGGTTTCCGTGACGGTGTGATCGAGTCCGAGGACTCCTACGCCGACGGCGCCACGACGACCCAGCCCCAGTACGGCGGTGCGGGCCAGCAGCGGTTCGACGAGCCCGGCACGCGTGTCGACGAGCCCGGCACGACCACCTCCACGGGAGGCCTCGCCGGCACGCCGGTGGAGCCGGCCCCGAACGCTGACGTGGATCAGCCGGGCGCGGGCGTGACCTCGGCCGGCGCTCCGGCTGGTGGACCGGCTGGTGGGCCGGCTGGTTCGTCCCCCGTGGTGGGGGCGAACGACTCGTCCCCTGCAGTGGGGACGAGTGACTCCACGCGTGGCTGGGAGGCCGAGCCGTCCGCCTCGCCGGTGGACCCGGCCCCACAGGCTGACGTGGATCAGCCGGGTGCAGGCGTGACCTCGGCCGGCGCTCCGGCTGGTGGACCGGCTGGTTCGTCCCCTGTGGTGGGGGCGAACGACTCGTCCCCTGTGGTTGGTGCGAACGATTCGTCCCCCGTGGTGGGGACGAGTGACTCCACGCGTGGCTGGGAGACCGAGCAGTCCGCCTCGCCGGTGGAGCCGGCCCCTGATGCCGCTCGCGGGTGGGAGTCCTCCGACCCCGCGCGGCCCGACGTCGTCCGCGGCGACGGGGACCTCCCTTCGTCCACCGACACCGAGGCCACGACGCAGCGGTCCAGTTACCTCGATCCGGAGGAGCGGCCGGAGCCCGGCGGCCACAAGAAGCCGGGGTTCATGGACAAGGTGCGCGGTAAGGTCGAGGAGATCCGCGGGGACGAGCGTCCCCGCAGCTGACCTCACGACGGTTGGGCCCGCCACCTCCGGGTGGCGGGCCCTCCTCCGTGCCCACGACACACAAGGAGTCTTGTGAAGATCGCCATCATCCTCGGCAGCACCCGTCCAGGGCGCTTCGGCGCCCAGGTCGCCGAGTGGGTCATGCAGCAGGTGGAGGGGCGTGAAGACGCCGAGTACGAGCTCGTCGACCTCGCGGACTACGACCTCGACCTGCTCGACGAGCCCACTGTCCCCGGTGCTGCCAAACGGCAGTACGACAACCCCAAGACGCGTCGGTGGAGCACCAAGATCGACGAGTTCGACGGCTTCGTCTTCGTCACCCCGGAGTACAACCACGGGGTGCCGGCCGCCCTCAAGAACGCCGTTGACGTCCTGTACCCCGAGTGGGTGCACAAGGGCGCTGCCCTCGTGTCCTACGGGGCCGACGGTGGTGTCCGGGCCGTCGAGCACTGGCGGACCATCCTCGCCAACCCCCAGATGCACGTCGTGCGGGGCCAGGTCTCCTTCAGCACGATGATCGAGGTCGAGCAGGACGGCGCGGTCTTCGCTCCCGCGGAGCGGCGCGCCAAGGAGCTGGGCAATGTCCTGCGGCAGCTGACCCGGCTGACCGAGGCGACCTCCTCCCTTCGCTCCTGATCGGACGAGTCGGGCTCCTGATCAGACGAATCGGGCTCCTGATCGGACGAATCCGGTCCCTGATCCGCACCATCCACAGCGGCCTTCCCCACGGGGGAGGCCGCTGTCGTGCTCCGCACGTAGGCTCACATCCGTGAGCACCGCCCTGTACCGCCGCTACCGTCCTGAGTCCTTCGCCGACGTCATCGGGCAGGAGCACGTCACCGAGCCCCTGATGCAGGCGCTGCGATCCGGGCGGGTCAACCACGCCTACCTCTTCTCCGGTCCCCGTGGCTGCGGCAAGACGACGAGTGCGCGCATCCTGGCCCGCTGCCTCAACTGCGAGCAGGGGCCCACGCCGATCCCGTGCGGCGAGTGCGACTCGTGCACCGCCCTGGCGCGCGGCGGGGCCGGCACGGTCGACGTCATCGAGATCGACGCGGCCAGCCACGGTGGTGTCGACGACGCTCGGGACCTGCGTGAGCGGGCCTCCTTCGGCCCGGCCCAGAGCCGCTACAAGATCTACATCATCGACGAGGCGCACATGGTGACACCGCAGGGCTTCAACGCCCTGCTCAAGATCGTCGAGGAGCCGCCCGAGCACGTGAAGTTCATCTTCGCGACCACGGAGCCCGAGAAGGTCATCGGCACGATCCGATCACGCACCCACCACTACCCCTTCCGTCTCGTCCCGCCCGCCCGACTGCAGGACTACATGGCCGAGCTCTGCACTGCCGAGGGGGTGCAGGTCGAGCCCGGCGTGCTCTCCTTCGTCGTGCGAGCCGGCGGCGGGTCGGTCCGTGACTCGCTGTCCGTCCTCGACCAGCTCATGGCCGGGAGCGACGCGCAGGGGCTCACCTACGAGCGGGCGGCAGCGCTGCTCGGCTTCACCGACTCCGAGCTGCTCGACTCGGCCGTCACGGCCTTCGGCGCGGGCGATGCCGCGGGTGTCTTCAAGGTCATCGACTCGGTCATCGAGACCGGGCTGGACCCGCGACGCTTCGTCGAGGACCTGCTCGAACGCTTCCGCGACCTCATCGTCGTCGCCGCAGCGCCCGACGGCGCGGCGGCCATCCTGCGTGGGCTGCCCGGCGACCAGATCGAGCGGATGCGTCAGCAGTCCGCCGTCTTCGGTGCGGCCTCCCTCTCCCGTGCGGCTGACATCGTCAACGCCGGTCTGACCGAGATGACCGGTGCCACCTCGCCTCGTGTGCAGCTGGAGATCATCGCCGCCCGGGTCCTGCTGCCGGCCGCAGCCGGCGAGGCCGGGTACGCGGCACGACTGGACCGCCTGGAGCGGCGTCTCGAGGTCGGGGGAGTACCCACCGGTGACGGCGGCGCGGCCCATCCGGTCGCACACCTGCCTCCTGCGCAGCCACAGGCGCCCGCTCACGGAACGGTGGCTCCAGCGCCCGCAGCGACGACGGAGCCCGCGGCGCGAGCAGCGCAGACGCGCGCACCGGCGGAGGGGCCCGCACCGGTGGTGGCCGAGAGCCCGACGCACCACCCCCAGACCGCGGTCGAGCCGGTGCCAGAGCCGGCGGTCGAGCCCACGCCGGAGGTGGTCGTCGCACCCGAGCCGCGGGCACCAGAGCAGCAGGCACCCCAGCCGCAGGCACCCGAGGAGCCCACGCGCCCCTCGGCAGGTGGCCTCGACGTCGAGGCGCTGCGCCGCAGCTGGCCCGACGTGCTCGGTCGGATCTACCAGATGCGCCGGGCCACCTGGACCTTCCTGTCCGAGCACGCGCAGGTGATCAGCTATGACGGCCAGCGCCTCGTGCTCGGTATCGCGACGGTGGGGCTGGCCAATGCCTTCCGCGTCGGCTCCCACGCGGAGGTCGTGCGGCAGGCGCTCATCGACACGCTGGGGGTGGACGCCCGGGTCGAGGGTGTGCCCCACGACATCGGGTCCCTGCCCACCGGTGGCGGGGCCCAGGCCACGAGCGCACCCGCCACGGCCACGGCTCCGGGCGGGGGTGGTGCCGGGGCTCCGGCCCCCACCGCAGAGCCGCGCCAGAGCCCCCCGCCGACCGACGTGGGGGTCGCTGCACCCGTCGGGGGACCGTCCGGAGCCGACTGGGGGAGCGCTGGCGCCGATGCGTCGGCCGCACCGTCGTGGGCGACAGCCGCGCCCGCACCGGCACCGCAGTCCCCGACCTCACCGCCGGAGCCGACGACCCCCCGTGAGCCCGACGACTCGTCGGTCAGTGCCGACGACGAGGACATCATCGACGCCGGTGCCGCCGGACCGGCTGTCGTCGAGCGGATCCTCGGCGGAACCGTCATCCGCGAGGAGTGACCCGGCGCGCCGCCTCGATGTCCCACGACGTCCGTGGTTCAGCGTAGGGTCAAGGCGTGTACGAAGGCGTGGTCCAGGACCTGATCGACGAGCTCGGGAGACTCCCCGGCATCGGTCCCAAGAGTGCCCAGAGGATCGCCTTCCACCTGCTCCAAGCCGATCCGCAGGACGTGCAGCGGCTGGTCCAGACGCTCAGCGAGGTCAAGGACAAGGTCACCTTCTGCGAGACCTGCGGCAATGTCGCCGAGGGCGCCCTGTGCCGCATCTGCGCAGATCCGCGACGCGACACGACCGCGATCTGCGTGGTCGAGGAGCCCAAGGACGTGGTCGCCATCGAGCGGACGCGCGAGTTCCGCGGTCGGTACCACGTGCTCGGCGGTGCCATCAGCCCGATGGACGGCGTCGGCCCGGACGACCTGCGCTTCACCGAGCTCATGGCGCGCCTGTCCGACGGGGGCGTCGTCGAGGTCATCATCGCCACGGACCCCAACCTCGAGGGGGAGGCGACGGCTTCCTACACGGCGAGGCTGCTGTCCCCCTTCGACATCAGAGTGACCCGCCTGGCGTCCGGCCTCCCGGTCGGTGGTGACCTCGAGTACGCCGACGAGGTCACGCTCGGGCGGGCCTTCGAAGGGAGGAAGCTGCTCAATGCCTGACGAGACCACGCTGCTCGCCGACGAGTGCGCAGTCGAGGCCAGCACATGGCTGGCGACGGTTGCAGACATCGCCTCCGGCGCAGCCCCCGAGAGCGCCATCCCCCTGCTGCTGCTCACGACGAGCCAGATCCAGCTCGTCGGTGCCCGGCTCGGCGCGATCGCCGATGTCGTCCTCGACGAGCGCTTCGAGCACGACACCGGCCCCGACACCGAGCTCGACCCCCTGCGTGCGGGCCTGGCCCATCTCCTCGAGGGCGTGGACGACTACGCCGATGTCGTCGACCCGGTGACCTCCGTCGAGACCACCACCGGGGCGCTGAGCAACGACCTCGCCGCCATCGCCGCCGCCCTGACCCACGGGCTGGCCCACCACGAGGCCGGCCGAGCGGCCGAGGCCCTCTGGTGGTGGCAGTACAGCTACCTCGCGGACTGGGGCGACCGGGCGGCGATGGCCGTGCGGGTCCTGCAGACGCTGCTGGCGCACCTGCGGCTCGACGCCGACGACGAGCTGGTCGGCGAGGCGGAGTTCGACGCACTCAACTCCTGACGTGTGACGAGTCACGCCTGAGGTCCACAGGCTGCGCCACGACGGCCCTCGCGACGTCACGTCTGGGTCTCAACGGCACCCGCCTGATGGACTCGAATCGGTCTGACGGCGAGCGGTCGTTATCCTCAAGGGGCCGCGCCGGTCCGAGTCCGGGCCGGACCCGCGAACAATTTCACGGAGCATTCCTTGAGCCTGGTTGTCCAGAAGTACGGCGGATCGTCGCTCGCTGATGCCGAGAGCATCAAGCGCGTCGCACACCGCATCGTCGAGACCAAGAAGGCCGGCAGCGACGTCTGCGTCGTGGTCTCAGCCATGGGAGACACGACCGACGACCTGCTCGACCTCGCCGAGCAGGTCAGCCCGGTGCCCCCTCCCCGCGAGATGGACATGCTCCTGACCGCTGGTGAGCGCATGTCGATGGCCCTCGTCGCCATGGCCATCGCAGACCTGGGCCACAGCGTGCGGTCCTTCACCGGGAGCCAGGCCGGCGTCATCACCGATGCCGCGCACGGCAAGGCCAAGATCATCGACGTGACCCCGGGCCGGATCACCGAGGCCTTGGGCAAGAAGCACATCGTCATCGTCGCCGGGTTCCAGGGCGTCAGCCAGGGCACCAAGGAGATCACCACCCTCGGGCGAGGTGGCTCGGACACCACGGCCGTGGCGCTCGCCGCGGCCCTCGAGGCCGACGTCTGCGAGATCTACACCGACGTGGACGGCATCTTCACCGCTGACCCGCGGATCGTGTCCACGGCCCACAAGATCGACCGCATCTCGCACGACGAGATGCTCGAGATGGCCGCCAGCGGCGCCAAGATCCTGCACCTGCGGTGCGTCGAGTACGCGCGCCGCTTCAACATGCCCATCCACGTGCGTTCGTCCTTCTCGTCGAAGGAGGGCACGTGGGTCCTGCCCCCCGACCCTGAAGGAGCCGAGGACATGGAAGAACCGATCATCGCCGGAGTCGCCCACGACAACAGCGAGGCCAAGATCACCGTCGTCGGGGTGCCGGACCAGCCGGGTCGCGCCGGCCAGATCTTCACGACCGTCGCCGAGGCACAGGTCAACATCGACATGATCGTGCAAAACGTGTCGGAGGCCGACACCGGCCTGACCGACATCTCCTTCACCCTGCCGATGACCGACGGCCAGACCGCGGTCGAGGCGCTCATGCGGACCAAGGACGAGGTCGGCTTCGAGTCGATCCAGTACGACGACCAGATCGGCAAGCTCTCGCTCGTCGGTGCTGGCATGCGGACCAACCCGGGGGTCTCTGCGACCTTCTTCCGGGCGCTGGCCGAGGCCGGCGTCAACATCGAGATGATCTCCACCTCGGAGATCCGCATCTCGGTCGTCACCCGCGCCGACCAGCTCGATGACGCGCTGCGCGCCCTGCACACGGCCTTCGGCCTGGACTCCGCCGACGGCGAAGCGATCGTCTACGGCGGCACCGGCCGGTGAGCTTCGACCCGTCGCCCGTCACCCGGCCCACGTTGGCCCTGGTGGGGGCGACGGGCCGCTTCGCGGAGGCGGTCGTCTCCTCGCTGGCGCTCCGGGACGACTCTTGGGGCGAGATCCGCCTGCTGGCGCCGGGCGTGAGCACGCGCACCCTGAGCGTTCGCGGACGTGAGCAGCCGATCGAGGTGCTGCGCGAGGACTCCTTCGACGGGGTGGACGTGGCGCTTTTCAACCTCGCCCCGGAGATCACCCACGAGTGGACCGCCCGTGCCGTGACGGCCGGGGCGGTCGTCGTCGACGCGAGCGCTGCCCACCGCACCGACCCCGACGTCCCCCTCGTCGTCCCGGGGATCAACAGCGACCAGGTCTCGCACCGGCCCAAGGGGGTCGTGGCCCTGCCCGGCCCGGTGACCTGGGGCCTCATCGACGTGGCGCACGTCCTGCACCAGGGGTGGGAGCTGCAGCACCTCGTCGTCACCGGCCTGATCGCGGCGGTCTCCAAGTCGGACCAAGGCGTGGCCCGACTGCGCGAAGAGCTGCACACCGTTGCCTCCGAGCCGACCATCGGGCTGCACCCCGGCGATGTGCGGGCCGCGGTCTCCGACCTCCCGGTGGCGTCCCCCTTCCCCGCGCCGCTGGCGCTCAACGTCATCCCGTGGGTCGGCCAGGCCGACGAAGGGGGGTTCACCTCCTCGGAGCTGGCCGTCAGTGACGAGGTGCGCAAGGTCCTGGGGCTGCAGGAGAGCGTCCCCGTCGTCGTCACCCTCGTCCAGGTCCCGGTGGTCCTGGCCCACTCGATGGCCCTGCACGCGCGGTGCGCGAGACCGATCGCGATCGACAAGGTCCGCCAGGCCTGCGTCGCGGCCCCCTCGCTCGTCCATCTCGACGAGGAGACGGGGGAGGTGCCGACACCGGTCGACAGCGTCGGCATCGACCCGCGCTTCGTGGGCCGGATCCGCCAGCCCAAGGGCGCCGGCCACCACGTGGACCTCTTCGTCAGCGCCGACACGATCCGTCGTGGGGCGAGTGCCATGGTGCTCATCGCCGAGCTGGTCCGCGACGAGATCACGGGTGCGTGACGACCTGCGTCGATCGTCGTGGGTCCGACAACGACTCGTGATGGTGATGCAAGGGCAACCTCTTCGTCATCCCGCGCGTCAACACTGGTGAGGGTGGATCGGTCTCGGTCGGAGAACGATCGACTCATGTGACTTGTGTGACTGGTGGTGCAGGAGTGACTCTGTGGACCACGTACACTTCGGGAGGGGATAGAACCAGTGAAGGACAGGGGTCAGCACGTGGATGAGCACTCGGACGACGCACCCGTCTCGTACCGCGTTGTCGGGTTCGACGAGCTCGAGGGCGCGGCGGCGGCACACTACCGCCGGCAGCGGCGACGGCGTCTGCTGCTCTTCGTGACCCTCCCGGGCCTCTTCCTGGGGACCGCGACCGTGGCGACCGCCTACGGCACCGGTCTGATCGGCTCGCCGACGGTGACCTGCGAGCCGATCTCCGAGAAGGCACCCGCGCGCGACTCCTTCGAGATCACGCTCCTCAACAGCAACGACACCAACGGCCTGGGCACCGACGTGGCGCGCGAGCTGACCCTCCGCGACTTCAGGATCGCGACCGTGGGCAACGCCGACAGCTCGGTCTACGTCAAGGGCGCGGCCACGATCTACTACGGCGCCGAGGGCCGCGACAATGCGCTGCTGCTGCAGAAGCAGATCCCGGGGTCGCAGGTCTGGAACGATGCGCGGCCGGGCAACAGCGTGCAGCTCGTCCTCGGGTACGGCTTCGACAAGCTCGTCACCGAGCCCGACCCGCCGCTCCCGGCACCGTCCGAGATCAAGGTCAACGTCTACAACACGACGTGGAAGGACGGCTTGGCCTCCGAGACGGCCACGCAGCTCAAGGACCGCGGCTTCAAGGTCGGCAAGACCGGCAACGATCCCCAGATGAGCTTCCTCGAGGACGAGGTGGCCATCATCCGCTTCGGCCCCGAGGGTCAGCGTTCGGCCAAGCGACTGGCAGAGCAGATCTCCGGGGTGCAGCTGCAGAAGGACGACCGGACCGACGCGACCGTCTCGCTCGTCCTGGGCAACAAGTACGACGGCCTCAAGTCGGCCTCGTCCGTCCCCGAGGTCAAGCCCTTCGTCCGGCCGCCTGAGACCATCCAGAAGCCGTGCACCCTGCCGAAGAAGTGAGCGTCCGCACGGTCGCGGTCCTCACCGCGGGTGGGCTGGCACCCTGCCTCTCGTCCGCGGTCGGTGGCCTCATCGAGCGGTACACCCGCCTGGCTCCCGACGTACGGATCATCGGCTACCTCGACGGTTACGCCGGCCTGCTCACCGGCCGCAGCATCGAGGTCACGCAGGAGGTGCGGGCCCAGGCCGGGCGGCTGCACGACTTCGGTGGTTCGCCGCTGGGCAACTCGCGGGTCAAGCTGACCAACGCAGCCGACCTGGAGCGGCGAGGGCTCGTCGAGCCGGGGGCTGACCCCCTTCGCGTCGCGGCGGAGCAGCTGGTCGCTGACGGCGTCGACGTGCTGCACACCATCGGTGGCGACGACACGAGCACCACGGCAGCCGACCTGGCCGCCCACCTCGCCGAGCACGGCCACCACATGCGCGTCGTCGGGCTGCCCAAGACGATCGACAACGACATCGTCCCCATCCGGCAGAGCCTGGGGGCCTGGACGGCTGCGGAGCAGGGGGCGCTCTTCGCCCGCAACATCATCGCCGAGCACTCCTCCAACCCCCGCATGCTCATCGTCCACGAGGTCATGGGGCGGCACAGCGGATGGCTCACGGCAGAGACCGCGCGCCGGTACCGGTCGGACCTGGCCACGCGGTCCTTCGTCCCAGGCCTCGGCAACGACCCGCGTCGCTGGGACGTGCACGCCGTCTACGTGCCGGAGGTCGACATCGACCTCGAGGGCGAAGGGGGGCGACTGGGCGCGATCATGGACGAGATCGGGTGCGTCAACGTCTTCGTCGCCGAGGGCGCGGGTGTCGACGACATCGTCGCCTCCCTCGAGGCCTCCGGCCATGAGGTCCCGAGAGACGCCTTCGGCCACGTCCAGCTGGACCAGGTCAACCCCGGGGAGTACCTCGCCTCGACCTTCGCCGAGCGCATCGGCGCGGAGAAGTCGAAGGTGTGGAAGTCGGGCTACTTCGCCCGCTCGGCCGCTCCCAACGCCGAGGACCTCGCGCTCATCGGCCGCTGCGCCGACCTGGCCGTGTCGGCCGCGCTCGGGACCGGGTCAGGCGTCGTGGGGCAGGACGCGGAGCGCGGCGACGAGCTGCGCCTCATCGAGTTCGACCGGATCGCCGGCGGCCGCGCCTTCGACCCGACCGTCGACTGGTTCGCCGACCTGCTGAAGGACATCGGCCAGACGCGCTGAGCGCTGCCCGACCCGGCGCTCAGCCCTCGTGCTTGCGGCGCAGGGACCACATCTGGGGGGAGCGCTCGACCTCGACCGCGACCTCCCAGGGCAGGCCGCCCGGTGCGGTCTCGCGGCGGAAGCTCTGCACCAGCCGGCGCGCCAGCTGGGGGTCGGCGGCGACCCGCGCGGCCACGTCGCGAGCCGTCTGCTCGACCGCGTCGTCGTCGACGGCTGCCCACGCGAGGCCTCGCGCGACGGCCTGGTCGCCGCGGACCTCCTCCCCGAAGAGGCCCATGGCGGCTGCGGTCTCACGACCGGCCGTGCGGTGGAGCAGGGACAGGTGGCCGCCACCGGGGTGGATCCCGATCTGGGCGAAGCCCGGCAGCAGACGAGCCGTCGTGGAGATGACGCGCAGGTCGGTCGCCATGGCCAGGTTGAGTCCGGCGCCGACGGCAGCCCCGCGCACGGCGGCGATCGTCGGCAGGCCGATCGTCCCGATCGTCGTGAAGGCCCGGTAGACCGTCTCCAGGTCGCGGTAGGCACCGTCCTCGACGGGGTCGCTCCCGACGTCGGCGAGGACGCCTCGCACGGCGCCGGCGCAGAAGTGCTGTCCGCCGGTGACGATGACGGCCCCCACGGAGTCGTCTCCCTCTGCGGTGCGGGCGGCGTCGATCAGCTCGCGGGACATCTCGACGGACAGCGCGTTGCGGCGCTCGTGGGCGTCGAGCGTGATCGTCGCGATGTGGTCGGTGACGGCATATCGGACCTCGGTCATCAGATCTCCTTCGTGTAGAACCAGCGGCCACCGCGACGGGTGAACTCGCTGCGTTCGGCGAGCTCGCCATCGGTGTGCCGAGCGATGAAGTCGACGATGCCCGTGGTGTCCTCGGGCCCTCCGTCGATGGTCTGGCGGACCTCCAGGCCGAGCCACCGGGTGTCGTCGAGGTGGACCTCGGGCGGCCGGGTCCGACCGTCCCAGGTGCGCCACAGGTGCTCGGCGTTGCCGTAGACGTGCGCGGTGTACCGGCTGCGCATGAGCTCCTCGGCCGTCATGGCTTGGCGCTCAGCGGCCAGCAGCGGTCCGCAGCAGCTGCCGAGGGCGCGGCCGGAGCCGCACGGGCAGGGGTCAGGGTCCATGACTGCAGGGTAGGTCAGGCACGGTCCTCGGCGCGGGCGCCGAGGTCTCTCATGAGGGGCCGATGCGAGACGACGACGAGGAGCAGGGCGCACGGGACGAGGACGGCGAAGCCGATGGCCAGGTATCCGGCCGCGCCGATGACCCCACCGAGCACGAAGAGCACGACGAGGGAGGCGAGCATCGCGAGCTTGGGGGTGTTGCCCTGCACGGGGTCGAGGCCCGGCGTTCGGTTGCGATAGGCCAGCTTGCCCAGCTCGATGCCGATGTCGGTGACCATCCCCGTCACGTGTGTCGTGCGGATCTGGGCCCCGGAGATCTTGGTGATGATCGCGTTCTGCAGGCCCATGGTGAAGCAGAGCACGGGGATGAAGACGAGTTCGCGCCACGAGGCGGTGAGTTCCTCCGCCAGCAGGCCGAAGACGAGCATGAGCACGCCCTCGAGGAGCAGGACATTGGCGTACCGCCCGCGCAGACCGCGCCGTCGACCCCAGTTGAAGATCACCGCGCAGGCCATGGCGCCGGCGATGAAGCTGGCGACCGAGAGCAGACCCACGCCCACGAGGTAGTAGTCGCCCAGGACGAGCTGGTCGGCGACCTGGGCGCTGACGCCGGTCATGTGGGAGGTGTAGAAGGCGACGGCGATGAAGCCGACGCTGTTGAGTATCCCCGCGACCAGCGCGAGGAGGCTCGCGAGCTGATGGTTGAGGGATGGCGTCCGCTCGGGACCGGCGATCCGGTCGAGGTACCCACCGCTGCTCATGGGCGAACTGTAGGTCTCATCCGCGCAGGGCGGTGCTGCGGATGTGCTCCTCGAGCGCGCTCGAGAGCGCGGCACCGTCTCCGGCCTCGAGGAGGTCGACGAGGTGGTCGTGCTCGCGGGTGAGCGCCAGCAGGTGCCGCTGCGGCGTCGGCGCCCCCAGCCGGGCCAGCCGCACGAAGGCGCCGAGCTGGTCGAGGAGCAGCATGAGGGTGGGCATCGCGGCGGTGGCTGCGAGAGCCCGGTGGAAGGCCTCGTCGGCCTCGAGGAAGGCGGTGACGTCGCCCCCCTTCGCCTGGCGGCGTTGGCGGTCCACGAGGGTGCGCAGATCGTCGAGGTCCTCGTCGGTGCGCCGCTCGCAGGCCGTGGGCGCTGCGGTGACCTCCAGTGCCACGCGAAGGGAGGTCACCTCGCGTCGGTGCTCCGGTGAGATGTCGACGACCCGCAGCTGCCGTCGCGGGCCGGGGACGAGCAGCCCCTCGCTCGTCAGGGCCTTCAGCGCCTCGCGCACCGGCGTCCTCGAGATGTCGTGCTGGGCCGCGGTCGTGGCCTCGTCCACCGGGTCGCCGGCAGCCAGCCGCCCGGTCAGGATGTCATCACGCAGGGCCGTGTGCAGGCGCCCTGCCTTGGTGGCGGGCGAAGGGGAGGTCGCCACCGTCACTTCGCGAAGATCATCGACTCGTCGGCGAAGGCCTTGAACTCCATGGCATTGCCGGCCGGGTCGAGGAAGAACATCGTCCACTGCTCGCCGGGCTGGCCCTCGAAGCGCAGGTAGGGCGCGATGACGAACTCTGCGCGCGCGGCCTTCATCTTGTCCGCGAGGTCGTGGAAGTCGTCGTAGGTGAGGACGGCGCCGAAGTGCGGCACCGGGACCTGGTGGTCATCGACAGGGTTGTGGCCCGCGGGGCCGGGGGAGCCGTCGGCGGTCTGGTGGGTGACGACCTGATGGCCGTAGAAGTTCCAGTCCACCCACAGGGTGTCCGAGCGGCCCTCGCTCAGGCCGAGCACGCCGCCGTAGAAGGCGCGGGCGGCGACGATGTCGTCGACGGGGATGGCGAGATGGAAGCAGGGGCGGTCGGTCATGGGTCCTCCTCGGTCGGGAGACCAATGTATGCATCAACAGCACTTGTATACAAGTGTGAGGTGTGGCGGAAACGCAAAAACCGGCTCCGGTCCAGTGGACCAGAGCCGGTTTTGGCGGGTCGGGGTGACAGGATTTGAACCTGCGGCCTCTACGTCCCGAACGTAGCGCGCTACCAAGCTGCGCCACACCCCGAACTGTTCGCCCCCTGCATCAGGAAGCGACAAGGAAGGATAACCCAGTCGTCGGCCCGAGTGACAATCGGGGGATCAGCCCGGCAGCTGGGTCCCCACGACGTCGTCCAGTGGGGAGCTGCTGGTGGACGTGCCCGTCGGCTCGGTCGGACTCGGCGTCGTCGTCGGCCCCGGGTCGACCGGCGAGGTCTGGGGGGTGGACGGCGGCGTCCAGGGTGGCGTCCACGCCGACGTCGTCGGGGCAGGGGTCCACGTCGATGTCGTGGTGGGCTCCGGCGTCCAGGTCGACGTCGTGGTGGGCTCGGGCGCCTCGGACGTCGTCGTCGTCTCCGAGGCGCTCTCCGCGGTCGTGGACGTCTGCGTCGGGGTCCACGAGCTCGTGGAGCTGCTCGTGGGCCCGGACGTGGTCGAGGAGCTGGATCTCTTCTTCGTGACCTTCGTCGCGGACGTCGTCGTCGACGAGCTGGTCGACAGCGTGGGCGCCGGAGGCAGGTCGACGGCGGGCGCGGCATTGGCGACGGCCCACGTGGAGGCTCCACCGGCGAAGATCACGGCCGCCGTGAGCGCAGCCACCTCTCGGACATTCATCACGCAACCTCCCGGGAGACGAGCGTCAGCAAGGCAGCCTCCGGCCGGCAGGCAAACCGGATCGGAGCGTACCGCGAGGCGCCCAACCCGGCGCACACGTGCAGCCAGGCAGCATCGGCCGGTGCCACCGTCGAGCTGCCGGCGCCGGGCCACCAGCGGGAGGCCCCCTTGGCCCGGCCCCGGTCGAGATCGCAGTTGGTGACGAGCGCGCCGAAACCGGGGATGCACAGCTGTCCGCCGTGCGTGTGACCGGCGATGACCAGACTGGCGCCATCAGCCGTCATGGCATCGAGCACCCGCTGGTAGGGGGCGTGGGTGATGCCGATGGTCGTGACGGCGGGATCGGCCGCTGCACCGACCGAGGCGTAGTCATCGCGTCCGATGTGTGGGTCGTCCACCCCGACGAGGCCGATCGGCTGTCCGGCCAGCGTCAGGCGGGTGCGGGCGTTGTCGAGGTCGCTCCACCCGTGGGAGGTCATCGCCGACCGCAGCTCGTCCGTGGGCAGGTCGATGCGAGGGCCCGAGACCCTGGCGTGGTGCTTGGTGAGGTACCGGGCAGGGTTCTTGGGCGCAGGGGCGTAGTAGTCGTTGGACCCCATGACGAAGACGCCGGGCCGCTCGAGCAACGGCTCGAGACCCTCGAGCACCGCCGGCACGGCCTGCAGATGGCTGAGGTTGTCACCGGTGTTGACGACGAGGTCAGGCTCGAGGGCGGCGAGACCGCGGATCCACTCGGTCTTGGCACGTTGGCCGGGGACCATGTGGATGTCGCTTAGCTGGAGCACGCGCACCGGGAGCGACCCCGGCTGCAGCACCGGCAGGGTGTACCTGCGCAGCGCGAAGAGGCGCGGCTCGACGAGGGTGCCCCATGCCAGGGCGGTGGCCCCAGCGGCGGCGGTGCCGGCCAGCAGCCGGGCAGAAGGGGGGAGGTTCACGAGGTCATCCTCGCAAAGTGGACGGGCGCGCGGGTGGACGCTGCCACAATCGATCCATGACCGACACCCTCAAGTCCACCCTCCAGCACGACCTCCACGACGCCATGCGCGCCCGTGAGACGGTCACGATCAGCACGCTGCGCATGGCGCTGACGGCGATCAGCAACGAGGAGGTGGCCGGGACCTCCGCCCGTGAGCTCAGCGACGCGGAGACCCTCAAGGTGCTGGCCAAGGAGGCCAAGAAGCGCAAGGAGTCGGCGACCGCCTACCGCGAGGCCAACCGTCCTGAGCTCGCCGAGCGTGAGGAGGCCGAGCTCGTGGTGCTCCAGGCCTACCTGCCCGAGCAGCTGGGCGATGACGAGCTCACCGCGATCGTCGACCGGGCGGTGGCGCAGGTCGGGGCCACCTCGATGGCCCAGATGGGGCAGGTGATGAAGCTGGCCCAGGCCGAGGCTGCCGGTCGGGCTGACGGCGGCGCGCTCGCGGCCAAGGTCAAGGCACGCCTGGCCGGCTGAGCCCGATGACATGACCGAGGCGGTGCCCCTCCGTGGAGGGGCACCGCCTCAGTCATGTCCGACGTCAGTTCTTCGTGTCGGTCTTCTTCGGTTTCGGTGGGTCTGCCGTCTTCCTCGTCGCCTTGGGACTGGACGTCTTCGACGTCGGCTTGGGGCTCGTCGTCCTCGAGGACGTCTTGGACGTCGTCTTCGGAGCCGACGTGGTGCTCGGCTGGGGGACCGGCGCCTGCGTCGTGGTCGGCGCCGGCGGCGGCGTGTACGGCGGAGGCGTGTAGGGCGGTGGCGTGTACGGCGGGACTCCGCTGGAGACGTACATCGTCACCCTGCTGCCCTTGAGTGCCTGACCGCTGGGCTCGGTGTAGGCGACCGCGCCGGCCTGCGCGTTGCTCGGGACCTGGCTGCCCTCAGTGGCCTTGAAGCCGGCCTTCTCGATCTTCTCCTTGGCCTGCGTCGGGCCCATGCCGGTGACGTCCGGGATGCTCCTCAGGTCGCCGTTGACGACCTTGCTGCTCGGCTTGGTGAACTTCTTCTTCGCCATGCCCTTGGACGCGTCGTTCATGATGTCGCTCCAGATCGGGGCGGCGAGGGTGCCACCGAAGACCTGGGAGTAGTAGCGACCACCGAGGGTGATCCCGTCCATGTCGTACTCACGGATCGGGGAGCCGACCCAGATCGCGGTCGAGAGCTGCGGGGTGTAGCCGGCGAACCAGGACTGCTTGTGGTTGTCGGTGGTTCCCGTCTTGCCCGCGGCCTGGCGGCCACCGTCGAGCTCGTTGCCGGCTGCGGTGCCACCCGACTCAAGAGGGCCGAGGAGCAGCTGGGTGACGCCTCGGGCGACGTTCTTGTCGATGACCTGCTTGCACGGCGGCGTCTTGATCTTCATCTTCTTGCCGTTGGCCGTGGTGATCGACTCGATCGGGTTGGGCGGGCAGAACTTGCCGTCGGCCGCGAGCGTGGCGTACGAGGACGCGAGCTGAAGGGGGGAGGTCGAGTCGGAGCCGAGGACCAGGTTGGAGATGGCGTAGTCGCCCTTGACCTTCTTGCCGTTGGCGTAGCTGAGGCCGTACGGCAGCCCGTAGCCGTCCGTGAGCCCCATCTTGGACATGACCTTGGGGATGTTGCACGAGCCCACGTCCGAGGCCAGCTGGGCGAAGGCGGTGTTGATGGACTTCTTGGTCATCTCGGCCAGGGTCATCGTGCCGCCGACCTGGTAGTCGTTGGAGACGCGCCACGGGCCGGTGGTGGTGCACTTGGACTGGAACTCGTCCGACGAGAAGGCGTGGGGGTTCTTCACGCCTGCCGGGGGTGCGTTGACCGTCGACTTGAGGGGCTTGCCCTTCTCGAGCGCAGCGACGAGCGCGTACATCTTCGCCGTCGACCCGATGGCGAAGCCATTGGTGCCGCCGTACTGGGCCGGCACGCTCCATGCCTGCTCGGAGTAACTGGTCGAGGCCTTCTTCAGCCCCACCTTGTAGGTCGAGGTCTGGGCGATGGCCCGCACCTTGCCGGTGCCGGGCTCGACCAGAGCGCCCGCGGCGCCGAACTTCTCGGTGCCGCTGGGCACCCGCTGGGTGAGCTCCTCCTTGAGGTCCTTCTGCCAGTCACGCCGCAGGGTGGTCTTGATCCGCAGGCCTCCCGTGTTGACGGCGAGCATACGGGCGTCGGGGTCGGGGCCCAGCTCCGGCATCTGACGCAGGTACTGGACGACGTAGTTGCAGAAGTAGGGGTCGGCCGCCTTGGAGCAGGTGCCGCCCTCGTTCTTCTTGATCTTGAGCATGCTCTCGACGCTCTTGGACTTCGCGGCGTCCGCCTGCTCAGGGGTGATCATCCCCAGCTGCTGCATCCGGTCGAGGACGACGTCGCGGCGCTTCTGGACCTCTTCGGGGTTGGTGCGCATGTTCAGACGGCTCGGCGACTGCACCACGCCCGCGAGGGTGGCCGACTCGCCGATCGTCAGCTCCTTGGCGGGCTTGCTGAAGAAGTGGTTGGCCGCGGCCTCGACGCCGTACGCCTGGTCGCCGTAGAGCGCGAGGTTGAGGTACCCACCGAGGATCTGGTCCTTGGTGTGCGTCTTCTCGACGTTGAGCGCGTACTTCAGCTCCTGCAGCTTGCGGCTGTAGGTCTGCTCGGTGGCCGCGCGGACCGCTGCCTGGTCGTCCTCGCGCACCGCCTTCTCCTGCAGCATGAGCTTGACGTACTGCTGGGTGATCGAGGATCCACCCTGGGTCTGGCCGCTGGAGGCGTTGGAGACGAGGGCCCGCAGGGTGCCCCGGACGTCGATGCCACCGTGCTCGTAGAAGCGGCTGTCCTCGATGGCCATCTGCGCCTTGCGCATCCACGGCGAGACCTTGCTCAGCGGGACGACGATGCGGTTGGCGTCGTAGGGCGTCGCCAGCAGCTTGCCGTCCGCGGAGTAGATCTTCGACTGCTGGGCGAGCGGGTTGGCGGTGAACTCGTCGTCCAGCTCGTTGAAGCTCTTCGCGGTCGACTGGGCGGCTCCGCCCGTCGCGCCGGCGAGGGGGATGGCGATGCCGGCACCCACGAGTCCGATCCCGACGGCGACGGCCACGAAGGCTCCGAGCAGTCGGAAGAGGTGCGGCATCCGGGAGTCAGACATGCGCAACAGGGTAACTGCGGAACCTGTGCAAGGACGGCAGCCCGCGCGGACGTGTGGTCAGCGACCTGCGAGGGCCTCGCCGATCTCGCGCAGGCCCTCGAGGTCATGGATGTCGACTGCGTGCGCGGGGACCGTACCGAGCGGCACGCCCGGGTGGGACGTGCGGAAGCGGGTGATGACGCCGCGATGACGAGCGGCGGTCTCGGCGACCTCGACGTGCACCGTGAGCAGTGCGGCGGCGAGGTCGTGGCCACCCATCTCCTCGAGCTGCGCCGCGGCGTCCTCGGCCCGACCCGGTCCCATCTGCTTGGCGGCGGCCACGTGGACCCTGTTGATGAGGACTCCGGCCAGGGGCATCCGGTCGCTGGCCAGACGCTCGATGAAGAAGCCGGCCTCGCGCATGGCGTCTCGTTCGGGAGCCGCGACCACGACGAAGGCGGTCTCGGGACGGGAGAGCAGGGCGTAGGTCTGGTCCGCGCGCTGACGGAAGCCACCGAACATCGTGTCCATGGCGGCGACGAAGGTCTGGACATCCCGCAGGAAGTCGCCTCCGAGGAGCTTCGTCATGACGCCGCTCGCCAGGGAGACCCCGGCGCTGAAGACCTTGAGGGAGGCCCGGCCCCCGACCTTCGCCGGGGCGGTGAGGAGGCGGATGAAGCGGCCGTCGAGGAAGGAACCGAGGCGCTTCGGGGCGTCGAGGAAGTCCAGCGCTGACCGCGACGGCGGGGTGTCGACGACGATGAGGTCCCAGTCCCGGGACCCGTCGGCCATCAGCCCGCGCAGCTGTCCGAGCTTTTCCATCGCCATGTACTCCTGCGTCCCGGCGAAGGAGCTGGAGACGGCGATGTAGAAGGGGTTGGCAAGGATCTGCGCGGCCTTGTCCGGCGCAGCGTGCGCCTCGACGACCTCGTCGAAGGTGCGCTTCATGTCGAGCATCATCGCGTCGAGGGAACCTCCGGCCGACGTGTCGAGGCCGGTCACGGGACGCGGTGTGTTGTCGAGCTCCTCCAGTCCGAGGGACTGCGCCAGCCGGCGCGCCGGGTCGATCGTGAGCACGACCACCCGTCGTCCGTGCTCGGCGGCCCGTACTGCGAGGGCCGCGGCCGTGGTCGTCTTGCCGACTCCACCGGAGCCACAGCAGACGACGATCCGTCGCTCGTGGTCGGTGACGACGGTGTCCAGGTCGAGGACCGGGGTCTGCTGGGGGACCATCACAGGCCTTCCTGCTCGGCGAGCACGTCAGCGAGGAGTCCGAGCTCGCCGGACTCCACCCCGTCGCTGAGGTGGGGGAGTGCGTGGACGGGGACGTCGAGAGCCTGCAGGATCGCGTGCTGCTCGGCCTGGAGCCGGGCGCGCTCCACGTGGTCGGCGCCCTCCTGCAGCAGCCCCCCGACGAGCGCCGGTCCGGTCTTGATGCCGACAGCCGTCAGCGCTGCCTCGAGCGCCTCGTGGACCCGCGGGTCCTGATCGGCCACTGCTGCGGCGTCGTCGTGGGTCAGGATCGGTTGGCGCACACCGTTGGCGATGACCGACCCGACACGAAGGGAGAGGGTCCCCAGCTCGTCGATCGCATCGAGGGTCTCCTGCACCGGCATCTCCTCCAGGAGGGTGACGAGGTGGATCGCGGTCGCCGGGCTCTGCAGCAGGCGGGTGATCGAGTCGGCCTGGTTGCGCACCGGCCCCACCTTGGCGACGTCCGAGACCTCGGCGTTGACGTTGAGGAACCGGCCGATCCGGCCGGTGGGAGGTGCGTCGAGGACCACGGAGTCGAAGACGGGGCGCTTCTTGGCCCCCTTCGTCACCCGCCCGACAGCCTCGTAGACCCGTCCGATGAGCAGGACGTCGCGGACGCCCGGCGCGATTGTCGTCGCGAAGTCGACGGCCCCCACCCTCTCGAGGATCGATCCGGCCCGGCCGAGCTTGTAGAACTTCTGGAGGTACTCCAGCAGTGCCGTCTTGGCGTCGACGGACAGGCCGACGACCTCGCCGCCCGACGGATCGGTCACGAGGGTGCGTTCCTCGGTGCCGAGCGGGGCGACGTCGAGGACCTGGGCTAGGCCTTGCCGCCCCTCGACCTCGGCGAGCAGGACTCGCTGTCCGCGCGCAGCGAGGGCCAGGGCCATGGCCGTGGCCACAGTGGTCTTGCCCGTGCCGCCCTTGCCGGTGACGACGTGCAGGCGGACGGGGGAGTCAGAGGGGCCGGTCACGCTCCCCACCCTACGAGTAGGGTGCCGACATGACCCAGTGGGAATACGTCACCGTGCCGCTCATCGTCCACGCCACCAAGCAGATCCTCGACCAGTGGGGAGAGGACGGCTGGGAGCTCGTCCAGGTGCTGCAGGGCGACGGAGGCAACCTCGTGGCCTACCTCAAGCGTCCCAAGGGCGCCTGATGGGGCGCATCGACGACCGGCTCGTCGAGCTGTCCATGACCCTGACCGAGCCGGCAGCCCCCGCAGGGGCATACGTCCCGGCGATCGTCGACGGCAACCACGTCCTGACCTCCGGCCAGCTGCCGATCGTCGACGGGGCCCTGCCCACGACCGGCCACGTCGGTTCCGAGGTGGACCCCGAGCAGGCCAAGGCGCTGGCCCGGGTCTGCGCGATCAACGCGCTCGCCGCGATCCGGTCCGCGATCGGCGACCTCGACAAGGTCGAGCAGGTCGTCAAGGTGGTCGGCTTCGTCTCCAGCGCACCCGACTTCACCGGCCAGCCCGGTGTCATCAACGGCGCGAGCGAGCTGCTCGGCGAGGTCTTCGGCACGGCCGGGGAGCACGCGCGCTCTGCCGTGGGCGTCGCTGCCCTGCCGCTCGGCGCCCCCGTCGAGGTCGAGGTCACGGTTCGGATCCGCGACTGATGGCACAGCGGGACTTCCTCCTCGGCTCCATGCGTGAGGCGCTCCTGGGACTGGACGGGGAGCGCCCGGCCTCGGCCGAGCCCGCACCCACCAAGCTGGCCTCGACCGTCATGCTCGTGCGTGACGACGAGGGCCCGCTCGAGGTCTTCATGCTCCGGCGGGTCTCCTCGATGGCCTTCGCGCCGTCGATGCACGTCTTCCCCGGAGGTGGCGTGGACCGGCGCGACGCCGAGGACGAGGTGCCGTGGGCCGGGCCATCCGTCGAGGAGTGGGCCGAGACCTTGGACACCGACGAGGCCAGCGCCCGGATGCTCGTCGCGGCCGCGGTGCGCGAGATCTTCGAGGAGACCGGTGTCCTGCTCGCCTCTCCCGTCTCCGACGAGAGCCAGGCCCCCGAGCTCGACCGTGACGTCGCCGCCGACCTGAGGGCTCGGCTCGTCGCGCACGAGATCGGCTTCGGCCAGGTCCTCCTGGAGCATCACCTCGTCCTGCGCAGCGACCTGCTGCGGTACCGGGCGCACTGGATCACTCCCGAGGTCGAGCCGCGCCGCTACGACACCCGCTTCTTCATCGCGGCGGTTCCCGAGGGCCAGGACCCCGACGGTGACACAAGCGAGGCCGACCACTGCGAGTGGCTGCGTCCCGACGCCGCCGTCGGCGCCTTCGAGGACGGCGACCTCATGCTCATGCCGCCGACGCTCGTCTGCCTCGAGCAGCTCGCCGAGGTGAGCACCGTGAGCGCCGCACTTGCCCAGGCCATCGCGATCGTCCCGGTCATGCCCCAGCTCGTGCAGACCGAGGCCGGCCCGGCCATGCGGGCACAGCTGCCGTGAGCGCGGTGGTCGCCCCCGAGCCGTCGGCTCCCTTCGGGCAGTGGGCGGGAGGTCAGGCGAGCGAGCACGCGTACTGCCTCCTCCAGGGCAACCCGGGACCCATGACACTCGACGGGACCAACACCTGGGTCCTCATGACGCCCGGGGGCACCGAGGCGATCGTGATCGACCCGGGCGAGGACGAGGCCGCGCACCAGCAGCGGGTCGTCGAGCACGTGACCGGGCTCGGGGCGCGGGTCACCCGGATCGTGCTCACCCACGGGCACCTCGACCACAGCGAGGGCGCACCGCGACTGGCGCGACTGACCGGGGCCCCGGTGCAGGCCGTGGGGCGCGGCCACGACGACCTCGGCGACGGTGACGTCCTGACCGCCGGTGAGCTCGACGTGCGCGTCGTGGCCACCCCGGGACACACCTCGGACTCCATCTCCTTCGCGCTCGCCGCAGACCACGCCCTCCTCACCGGCGACACCGTCCTCGGTCGCGGCACGACGATGGTCGCCCACCCCGACGGGGAGCTGGCGGCCTACCTCGACTCGCTCGAGCGCATCAAGGCGCTCACCGGTGACGGCGAGGTCGCCGCCATCCTGCCCGGCCACGGGCCCACCGTCCCCGATGCTGGCGCCATGGTCGACTTCTACCGGGTGCACCGTCGTGAGCGACTCGAGCAGGTCCGCGCGGCGATGGCTGACGGCGCGGCTGACGCCGACGCCGTGGTCGCGACCGTCTACGCAGACGTCGACCGGTCGGTGTGGCCGGCCGCGAAGCTGTCCGTGCTGGCTCAGATGCGGTACCTCGACGCCTGACCCGGTCTGCACTGTCGCCGGCACTCCATCGCTGCCCCTGCCTTCGCCGGGGACGACGAAGGCCCCGGACCGTGTGGTCCGGGGCCTTCGGTGCGTCTGGTGTCAGCGGGCGCGGCGCTGGAGGCGCTCGACGTCGGTGAGCAGGACCGCGCGGGCCTCGAGGCGAAGCCATCCGCGGGAGGCGAAGTCGGCCAGGGCCTTGTTGACCGTCTCGCGGGAGGCGCCGACCAGCTGGGCGAGCTCCTCCTGGGTGAGGTCGTGGGCGACCATCACCCCGTCCTCGACAGGGCGGCCGAAGCGTTGGCTCAGCTCGAGCAGGGCCTTGGCGACGCGTCCCGGGACATCGGTGAAGACGAGGTCCGCCAGGTTTTCGTTGGTACGGCGCAGGCGGCGCGCGAGAGCCGACAGGAGCGTGCCGGCGATACGCGGGTGGGCTCCGAGCAGCTGGCTCAGCTGCTCGTTGCCCAGGCCGATGAGCTGCGTCTCGGCGACAGCCGTCGCGGTGGCGGTGCGCGCCCCCGGGTCGAAGAGGCTCAGCTCGCCGAGCATCTCGGAGGGGCCGAGGATCGCCAGCAGGTTCTCCCTGCCGTCGGTGGAGGAACGACCAAGCTTGATCTTGCCCTCCGTGATCACGTAGAGGCGATCACCTTGGTCGCCCTCGTTGAAGAGGACGTCCCCGCGCTCCATGCGCACAGGGGTCATCGTCGCCATCACCTCAGCGGCGTCGGCGTCGTCAAGGGTCGCGAAGAGCGGGGCGCGGCGTACGACATCGAGGTTCACAGTGGGCAGTGTGCCACGTGACCCGAGTCGAGGGGGGCCTAGGCTGCGGGGGTGTCTGTCGTGCGCGAGGAGTCCCCGCTGGCCCTGACCCGTCGTGCCCGGCGGATGTACCGCACGCTGCACGAGCGGTATCCCTACGCTCACTGCGAGCTCGACTTCGACAGCCCGCTGCAGCTGCTGGTCGCCACGGTCCTGTCCGCGCAGACCACGGACGTGACGGTCAACAAGGTGACGCCGACCCTCTTCGCCAGGTGGCCCACGGCGGCCGACCTCGCCGGCGCGGACCGGACCGAGATGGAGGAGGTCCTGCGTCCGACCGGCTTCTTCCGGGCCAAGACCAACTCCGTCATCAAGCTCGGTATCGCCCTCGTGGAGGACCACGACGGGGAGGTCCCGCCCCGGCTGAAGGATCTGGTCAAGCTCCCGGGAGTGGGTCGTAAGACGGCGAATGTGGTGCTGGGCAATGCCTTCGGCGTCCCGGGGATCACGGTGGACACCCACTTCGGTCGGCTGGCCCGCCGGATGGGGTGGACCGAGGAGGAGGACCCGGTCAAGGTCGAGCACGCCGTCGGCGAGCTCGTCCCGCGCCGGGACTGGACGATGCTCAGCCACGTGCTGATCTTCCACGGCAGGCGCACCTGCCATGCCCGGCGACCGGCGTGCGGCGCCTGCCCCGTGGCGCAGTGGTGCCCCTCCTACGGCATCGGTGAGACCGATCCGGACAAGGCCGCGAAGCTGCTGAAGTACGAGCTGGCCCCCGGTGTCCTGACCCCCGCTGCGCAGCCTGCGACGGAGGACTCGTGAGCACGCCAGAGGTCCCGCCCGAGTGGCTGCTCGCGGCGGAGTCGTCCCTGCGCGCCGACCTGCCGGGATGGTTCACGCAGTTCGCACCACCGGCTGGTGCGCCACGTCGGTCCGCGGTGCTCATGCTCGTCGCTGCGGGGGAGATGGGGCACGACATCGTGCTCACCGAGCGCTCCGGCAGCCTGCGCAGCCACGCCAGCCAGGTCTCCTTCCCCGGAGGCAGGCTCGACCCGGGGGAGACCGCAGTCGAGGCGGCCCTGCGGGAGACGTGGGAGGAGGTCGGTGCGGAGCCGGCAGGTATCGACATCGTCGGGTCCTTCCCGGACCTCTGGCTCGGTCCGAGCGAGAACGCCGTGACCCCGGTCCTCGGGTGGTGGCGCGAGCCGGGGACCTTGCGCGTCGTCGACCCCGGGGAGGTCGCCCGGGTCGAGCGGATCCCGGTCGCCGACCTCGTGGATCCCGCCAACCGGTTCATGGTCAAGGGCCCCAGCGGCTTCACCGGCCCGGGCTTCGAGGTGGCCGACCTCTTCGTGTGGGGCTTCACGGCACAGCTGCTCAGCGTGCTGCTGGACGCCGCTGGCCTGAGCCAGCCGTGGGACGAAGGAGTGCGCCGTCGTCTGCCGTGGCGCTTTGTCCGTCAGTACCTCACCGGGACGGGTGGGCGACGGCCAACCAGGCGATGAGCGCCGAGCTGACCGCCTCGGGGGCCTCCTCGGGGAGGAAGTGGCCCACACCCGGGATGTCGGTCAACGTCATCGCTGCATCGACGAAGCGACGGCTCTCCTGACCCATGACCGGCAGCGAGGTCGGGTCCTGCTCGCCCTGCAGGTGCAGGACCGGGGTGTCGATGCTCGCGCCGACCCGGTGCAGGTAGCGGACCCCGGTAGGGGTGAGCCGGCACCGGTAGAACCACCGGTGGTACTCCGCGGCAGCCTGCCCGGCGAAGGGGACGGCCATCGCCTCGGTGTAGCGGTCGGCGGTCTCGGCGGTGATCCAGCCGTGATCCGGTCCCGACCAGGCCCGCAGGCGTCGGGTGACGGTCAGCGCCTGGCGTTCGGAGGCGAAGGGGGCCTGCATAGCCCGGAGGTACTGGTTGGCGCGCCACTGCAGGGGGTGGCGCCACATCGCCCGGTGGAAGATCGCGGGGTGCGGCATCCCGATCGGGGCGATGGCGGTGGTGACCGCCGGCTGGTGGGTCGGCATGCTCCACGTGATCCACGCGCCGAGGCCCAGACCGACGATCGCGGCGTCGTCGGCGCCCAGGCTGCGGATGATGGCCGCGAGGTCGTCGCAGGCCGTCGGTGCGTCGTACCCGGTTGGGGGCTTGTCGCTCGCGCCGAAGCCTCTCAGGTCGACGGCGGCAACTCGATAGCCCGCAGACGCCAGCGCGGGGATCTGGTGGCGCCAGGCCCACCAGAACTGCGGGTAGCCGTGGACGAGGACCACCAGCGGACCGCTGCCGGCGAGTGCCACGTGGAAGCGGGCGCCGTTCGCCGAGACGAATCGGTGCTCCCACGGGCCCTCGACGAGAGCGGCCGCGGCGTCGGGCGGGTTCAGCTGCGCGGCTTGATGGCGGCGACCGTCTCCTGCGCGTTGCGGATCGCCTTCTGCGGGACGGTGTTGGCCTTGGCCTTCTTCAGCGCCTTGAGGCCGAGGAGACCGGCGATGGCTGCGATGACGAAGAGCAGCACCGTGATGATGAGGTAGCCCGCCCACATGGGAAGCCAGATCGCGATGACCTGGGCCAGGGTGTGGAAGAGGAAGATCAGCCCGAGCAGGGCGACGAAGCCGGCGGCGCCGAGGAGGCCCGCGCCCTTGCCACCGAAGGACAGGCCCTTGGTGACCTCGGACTTGGCGAGCTGGATCTCGCTCTGGACCAGGGCCGAGATGTCGTGCGACGCGTCGGCGACGAGCTGGCCGACAGAGCGCTCGGTCTCGCCCGGAGCGGGCTGACCGACGAGACGCCGGGCGGCGGGGTCGGTGCTGGCGGTGCGGGCGTGATCGTTGCTCATGCTGCTCCTGGTCGATGCGTGTGTCGTGCGCCCCACGTGATGGCGCGCGGTTCTCGTCGTCACCCTACCCACGAGTCCCCCCGTCTGCGGGTACGCCGGGCCTGCGGAGGCGGTGCCGCCGGGATGGCCAAGGGAGGGTGAACCCGGGCAGAAGAGACCGTGAACCTTCCTCGGATCGCACCCATGTGGACTGCGCGCGGCCGTCGTGGGCGCCACCATCAGGGTATGAGCTATGGCGAGGAGACGACTCCTCTGGCGATCGGCCATCGAGGTGGCGCGGGGTTGGCCCCCGAGAACACCTTGGCGGCCTTCTCGCTGTCGACCGCACTCGGCCTGAGGTACCTCGAGAGCGATGTGAAGCTCACTGCCGACGGTCAGCTGGTCTGCTTCCACGACGAGCTCCTCGACCGTTGCACGACCGGGACAGGGCGGCTGGGGGAGCACACCCTCGCGCAGCTGCGACAGAAGGTCCGGGTCGGTGGGGTCGAGCCGATCCCCACGCTGGAGGAGGCGCTCGCCACCTTCCCGGATGCCTGCTTCACCGTGGACCTGAAGGACCGGGCAGCGATAGCACCGATGGCTCGGCTGCTGCAGCGTCGCGACTACGCCGAGCGAGTGTGTGTCGCTGGCGCGTGGGACGGCTGGCTGCAGCACCTGGCCTCCCAGGTCCCACACGTGCGCACGGCCCTCGGCTGGCGTTCCTTGGTGGCCCTGATCTCCGCCGCCAAGGCAGGGGTGCCACCGCCGGCCTCGGTGGTGCGGGGTCGATTCGCCCATGTGCCCATCCAGCTCGGCCGGCTGCGCACCCACTCACCGGCGCTCGTGCGCAGGGCCCATCGACTCGGGGTCCGCGTGATCGTGTGGACGGTGGATGACCCCCTGCAGATGCACGAGCTGCTCGACATGGGGGTGGACGGGATCATCACCGACCGGCCGGATCGTCTTCGGTCGGTGTTGATCAGCCGCGGGATATGGACACCCATGGGGGGCGGTGGCCTCGTGCCGGGGGACGTCGGGGGCGGAGCCATCAGGCGCTGAGCCGGCCACGAGGCCCGAGAACCCGGGCCGGACCCTCCTCATCCACGGGTGGTTGAGGAGGCGATTTGGCGTCCGGGACTGACGTGACCTAATGTTCTCGATGTCAGCCCGAGAGGGAGGAACGGACACCAAGTGGCAGCCCTTGCTGGGTTGCACCAAGTAGGCCGGTCCCGCCGAGTTGATTCCCTTCTGAGAGTTCGTTCTTGGCATTTCGGTGCCGCTGGAGCGGGTTTTGGGGCACTGCGGCTTGGCTGCTAGTGTGGGAGATCGCCGCAGGGTGTTGATGCGTTTCTTGGCCTCGCCAGGTTGGGAAGCGAGTTTGACTCTGTAGCGATCACGGTAGTAAGTTGGAGAAGTTGCCCCTGAAGCGGGTCACCGAGAGCTTGACGGTGGTCGTGGTGGGTGTGCGTGTGAATCTTGAGAACTCAACAGCGTGTCAAAAATCGATGCCAATACCTCGTTTTGGCTGATTGTGCCTGGTCCCGTTCGGGGTTGGGTGTGGTTGGTTGAAGTGAAATTTTTTTCCTTTGGTTGAACGAGAATCAAACAGCAGTTTTTGCTGGTTGTTCTTACTCGGTCATGGATACAGCCCTTTGTTGGGTAATGGATTGCCCCTTCGAGGCCCTTGCGGGTCTTGGGGGTGTTGATCATCAACGGAGAGTTTGATCCTGGCTCAGGACGAACGCTGGCGGCGTGCTTAACACATGCAAGTCGAACGGTGAAGCTCCAGCTTGCTGGAGTGGATCAGTGGCGAACGGGTGAGTAACACGTGAGCAACCTGCCCCAAACTCTGGAATAAGCGCTGGAAACGGCGTCTAATACTGGATACGAGACCAACCTGCATGGGTATGGTTTGGAAAGTTTTTCGGTTTGGGATGGGCTCGCGGCCTATCAGCTTGTTGGTGAGGTAATGGCTCACCAAGGCGACGACGGGTAGCCGGCCTGAGAGGGCGACCGGCCACACTGGGACTGAGACACGGCCCAGACTCCTACGGGAGGCAGCAGTGGGGAATATTGCACAATGGGCGAAAGCCTGATGCAGCGACGCCGCGTGAGGGATGACGGCCTTCGGGTTGTAAACCTCTTTCAGCAGGGAAGAAGCGAAAGTGACGGTACCTGCAGAAGAAGCACCGGCTAACTACGTGCCAGCAGCCGCGGTAATACGTAGGGTGCGAGCGTTGTCCGGAATTATTGGGCGTAAAGAGCTTGTAGGCGGTTTGTCGCGTCTGCTGTGAAAATCCGGGGCTCAACCCCGGACTTGCAGTGGGTACGGGCAGACTAGAGTGTGGTAGGGGAGACTGGAATTCCTGGTGTAGCGGTGAAATGCGCAGATATCAGGAGGAACACCGATGGCGAAGGCAGGTCTCTGGGCCACTACTGACGCTGAGAAGCGAAAGCATGGGGAGCGAACAGGATTAGATACCCTGGTAGTCCATGCCGTAAACGTTGGGAACTAGGTGTGGGTCTCATTCCACGAGATCCGTGCCGCAGCTAACGCATTAAGTTCCCCGCCTGGGGAGTACGGCCGCAAGGCTAAAACTCAAAGGAATTGACGGGGGCCCGCACAAGCGGCGGAGCATGCGGATTAATTCGATGCAACGCGAAGAACCTTACCAAGGCTTGACATATACCGGAAACTTCCAGAGATGGTTGCCCCTTTTAGGTCGGTATACAGGTGGTGCATGGTTGTCGTCAGCTCGTGTCGTGAGATGTTGGGTTAAGTCCCGCAACGAGCGCAACCCTCGTTCTATGTTGCCAGCACGTAATGGTGGGGACTCATGGAAGACTGCCGGGGTCAACTCGGAGGAAGGTGGGGATGACGTCAAATCATCATGCCCCTTATGTCTTGGGCTTCACGCATGCTACAATGGCCGGTACAAAGGGCTGCGATACCGCAAGGTGGAGCGAATCCCAAAAAACCGGTCTCAGTTCGGATTGGGGTCTGCAACTCGACCCCATGAAGTCGGAGTCGCTAGTAATCGCAGATCAGCAACGCTGCGGTGAATACGTTCCCGGGCCTTGTACACACCGCCCGTCAAGTCACGAAAGTCGGTAACACCCGAAGCCGGTGGCCCAACCCTTGTGGGGGGAGCCGTCGAAGGTGGGACTGGCGATTGGGACTAAGTCGTAACAAGGTAGCCGTACCGGAAGGTGCGGCTGGATCACCTCCTTTCTAAGGAGCACTGGCCGCGATTGTGGTCCAGAGCCTGGTTTGTCTCCGTTCGAGGGACACCAGGTGCTCGGGTGGAACATCGATTATTTGACGCTCTCAACTGTTCGTGAGGCAAGTACCTGCACCTTCTGGGTGTGGTGGAACGTTGATCGATTGGGTTGGGGGTGTCTGACACGTTGTTGGGTCCTGAGGGTTCACGCGAGTGAAGCTTCAAGGCCGGCCCGTAAGGGTTGGTTGTGGGCCTTGCCTGGTGGCGTACCGCATCACTGTTGTGGTGTTGGCGTCATCGTGTGGTGAGGTGCCTCCCGTATTTTGAGAACTACACAGTGGACGCGAGCATCTTTGTGGCTCAAGTTTTTAAGGGCGCACGGTGGATGCCTTGGCACCAGGAACCGAAGAAGGACGTAGGAATCTGCGATAAGCCACGGGGAGTCGATAACCAGACTGTGATCCGTGGATTTCCGAATGGGGAAACCCGGCTGGAGGCAAGTCCAGTCACTCCTGCCTGAATATATAGGGCAGGTAGAGGGAACGCGGGGAAGTGAAACATCTCAGTACCCGCAGGAAGAGAAAACAACAGTGATTCCGTGAGTATTGGCGAGAGAAAGCGGATGAGGCCAAACCGGATGTGTGTGATAGCTGTCAGGCGTTGCATGTTCGGGGTTGTGGGAGCTTTTTCACGGGACTGACATTTCGTGGTGGAGTAAGAAATTCATGTCATAGTCGAAGGGTCTTGAATGGCCCGGCACAGAGGGTGGAACCCCCGTAGACGAAATGGTGTGGACTCCATGGAAGATTTCCCAAGTAGCACGGGGCTCGAGAAATCCCGTGTGAATCTGGCGGGACCACCCGCTAAGCCTAAATATTCCCTGGTGACCGATAGCGGACAAGTACCGTGAGGGAAAGGTGAAAAGTACCCCGAGAGGGGAGTGAAATAGATCCTGAAACCGTGCGCTTACAATCCGTCGGAGCCTCCTTGTGGGGTGACGGCGTGCCTTTTGAAGAATGAGCCTGCGAGTTAGTGCTCAGTGGCAAGGTTAACCCGTGTGGGGAAGCCGTAGCGAAAGCGAGTCCGAACAGGGCGATTGAGTCGCTGGGTCTAGACCCGAAGCGGAGTGATCTACCCATGGCCAGGTTGAAGCGACGGTAAGACGTCGTGGAGGACCGAACCCACTTAGGTTGAAAACTGAGGGGATGAGCTGTGGGTAGGGGTGAAAGGCCAATCAAACTCCGTGATAGCTGGTTCTCCCCGAAATGCATTTAGGTGCAGCGTCACGTGTTTCTTACCGGAGGTAGAGCTACTGGATAGCTAATGGGCCTCACCAGGTTACTGACGTTAGCCAAACTCCGAATGCCGGTAAGTGAGAGCGTGGCAGTGAGACTGCGGGGGATAAGCTCCGTAGTCGAGAGGGAAACAGCCCAGATCATCAGCTAAGGTCCCTAAGCGTGTGCTAAGTGGAAAAGGATGTGGAGTTGCCGTGACAACCAGGAGGTTGGCTTAGAAGCAGCCACCCTTTAAAGAGTGCGTAATAGCTCACTGGTCAAGTGATTCCGCGCCGACAATGTAGCGGGGCTCAAGCACACCACCGAAGCTATGGCATTGACACACTGCTCGGCATCTTTTGGTGTCCAGGCGTGTTGATGGGTAGGGGAGCGTCGTGTGGCGAGTGAAGCGGCGGAGTGATCCAGTCGTGGATGCCACACGAGTGAGAATGCAGGCATGAGTAGCGAAAGACGGGTGAGAAACCCGTCCGCCGAATATCCAAGGGTTCCAGGGTCAAGCTAATCTGCCCTGGGTAAGTCGGGACCTAAGGCGAGGCCGACAGGCGTAGTCGATGGACATCCGGTTGATATTCCGGAACCGGCGAAGAACCGCCCATGATGAATCCAGTGATGCTAAACGCCTGAATCTTGCCGTAGAGACCCTTCGGGGTTTCGCTGGTGAGTGGAACGCGTGACCCGATCTGGTAGTAGTCAAGCAATGGGGAGACGCAGGAAGGTAGCCTCCGCGTGGCGATGGTTGTCCACGTCCAAGGGTGTAGGGAGTCAGGTAGGCAAATCCGCCTGGCACATATCCTGAGACCTGATAGTGACCGCTTTTAGCGGGAAGCAGGGTGATCCTATGCTGCCGAGAAAATCCTCTAGCGAGGTTCTAGCCGCCCGTACCCCAAACCGACTCAGGTGGATAAGTAGAGAATACTAAGGCGATCGAGTGAATCGTGGTTAAGGAACTCGGCAAAATGCCCCCGTAACTTCGGGAGAAGGGGGGCCCGGATTCTGAAGCCCTTTACGGGATAGGAAGATGGGCCGCAGAGACCAGGGAGAAGCGACTGTTTACTAAAAACACAGGTCCGTGCGAAGTCGCAAGACGATGTATACGGACTGACGCCTGCCCGGTGCTGGAAGGTTAAGAGGACCGGTTAGCTCTTTGAGCGAAGCTGAGAATTTAAGCCCCAGTAAACGGCGGTGGTAACTATAACCATCCTAAGGTAGCGAAATTCCTTGTCGGGTAAGTTCCGACCTGCACGAATGGCGTAACGACTTCTCCACTGTCTCAACCGCGAACTCGGCGAAATTGCATTACGAGTAAAGATGCTCGTTACGCGCAGCAGGACGGAAAGACCCCGGGACCTTCACTATAGCTTGGTAGTGGTGATCGGGACGGCTTGTGTAGGATAGGTGGGAGACTGTGAAGCATGCACGCCAGTGTGTGTGGAGTCAACGTTGAAATACCACTCTGGTCGTTCTGGTTATCTAACCTCGGTCCGTGATCCGGATCAGGGACATTGCCTGGTGGGTAGTTTAACTGGGGCGGTTGCCTCCTAAAATGTAACGGAGGCGCTCAAAGGTTCCCTCAGCCTGGTTGGCAATCAGGTGGCGAGTGCAAGTGTACAAGGGAGCTTGACTGCGAGACTGACACGTCGAGCAGGGACGAAAGTCGGAACTAGTGACCCGACGGTGGCTTGTGGAAGCGCCGTCGCTCAACGGATAAAAGGTACCCCGGGGATAACAGGCTGATCTTCCCCAAGAGTCCATATCGACGGGATGGTTTGGCACCTCGATGTCGGCTCGTCGCATCCTGGGGGTGGAGTATCTCCCAAGGGTTGGGCTGTTCGCCCATTAAAGCGGCACGCGAGCTGGGTTTAGAACGTCGTGAGACAGTTCGGTCCCTATCCGCTGTGCGCGTAGGAAACTTGAGAGAGGCTGACCCTAGTACGAGAGGACCGGGTTGGACGAACCTCTGGTGTGTGAGTTGTTCTGCCAAGGGCACCGCTCATTAGCTACGTTCGGAAGTGATAACCGCTGAAAGCATCTAAGCGGGAAGCATGTCTCAAGATGAGGTTTCCATGGAGCTTTGCTCCGAGAGGCTCCCAGTAGACTACTGGGTTGATAGGCCAGATGTGGAAGTGCAGTAATGCATGGAGCTGACTGGTACTAATAAGCCGATAACTTGATACACACACAACTTTGTTGCGTAACAAAAGAATGACTCGCGTCCACTGTGCAGTTCCCGAGATACGGTCGGGAACACCCACGTAACTCCATAGAGTTTCGGCTGTCATAGCGAGGGGGAAACGCCCGGTCCCATTTCGAACCCGGAAGCTAAGCCCCTCAGCGCCGATGGTACTGCACTGGGAACGGTGTGGGAGAGTAGGACGCAGCCGGACAACCATTGAGCCGAGAGCCCCCAACGAGTCGTTGGGGGCTCTCGCGCGTTCCAGCACGTATGGGAATGCAACGCCTGGTCATCTGGAATGCACACGAAGAGGGGCCCACCGGATATCCGGTGGGCCCCTGTTCGTGCGTCGTCGTGAGGTCAGTCCTCGGCCGGCGTGTTCATCCCGTCCTGGATGAGGGACATGACCGACGAGTCGGCGAGGGTGGTGACGTCGCCGATCTCCCTGTTCTCCGCGACGTCCTTGAGCAGACGGCGCATGATCTTGCCCGAGCGGGTCTTGGGCAGCTCGTCGACGACCATGATCGAGCGAGGCTTGGCGATCGGGCCGATCTGCTGTCCCACGTGGTTGCGCAGCTCCTGGACCAGGTCATCGCCCGTCGTGCCGCCGGCCTCGCCGTCCTGACGAAGGATCACGAAGGCGACGACAGCCTGACCGGTCGTCTCGTCGGAGGCGCCCACCACGGCTGCCTCGGCCACCCGGGGGTGGGAGACCAGGGCCGACTCGATCTCGGCTGTGGACAGCCGGTGACCGGAGACGTTCATGACGTCGTCGACGCGGCCGAGGATCCAGATGTTGCCCTTGTCGTCGTACTTGGCGCCGTCACCGGCGAAGTAGTACTCGGGACCGAAGCGGCTCCAGTAGGTCTCCTTGTACCGCTCCGGATCGCCCCAGATACCGCGGAGCATGGCTGGCCAGGGCTTGGTGAGCACGAGATAGCCCACCTGCTCGGGCTCGGTGAGCGGCTGGCCCTCGTCGTCGAGGATCTCGGCGGCGATGCCGGGGATCGGCTTCTGCGAGCTGCCGGGCTCGAGGTCGGTGACGCCGGGCAGGGGGGAGTTCATGATGGCTCCCGTCTCGGTCTGCCACCACGTGTCGACGATGGGAGCGCTCCCGCCACCGATGTGCTCGCGGTACCAGCGCCAGGCCTCCGGGTTGATCGGCTCACCCACCGAGCCGAGGACCCTCAGCGAGCTGAGGTCGAACTTGGCCGGGATGTCGGCTCCCCACTTCATGAAGGTGCGGATCGCCGTCGGTGCGGTGTAGAGGATGGAGACCTTGTACTTCTCGACGATCTCCCAGAAGATCCCCTGGTGCGGGCTGTCGGGAGTCCCCTCGAAGAGCACCTGGGTCGCGCCGTTGGCGAGCGGCCCGTAGACGATGTAGCTGTGGCCCGTCACCCAGCCGATGTCGGCGGTGCACCAGTAGACGTCGCTCTCCGGGTGCAGGTCGTGCACGACGGCGTTGGTGTAGGCGGTCTGGACCAGGTAGCCGCCCGTCGTGTGCAGGATGCCCTTGGGCTTGCCGGTGGTCCCTGACGTGTAGAGGATGAAGAGCGGGTGCTCGCTGTCGTGTGGCTGTGCCTCGTGCTGATCCGATGCCGAGTCGACGACGTCGTGCCACCACACGTCACGCTCGTCGTCCCACGCCACGTCGATGCCCGTGCGCTGCACGACGAGGACCTTGCTCGCGGTCGTGCCTTCCACGGCCTGGTCGACGGCGGTCTTGAGCGGCATCGCCTTGCCCTTGCGGAACTGGCCGTCACTCGTGATGACGAGCTTGGCCTCGCCGTCCTCGATCCGCGCCTTGAGCGCGTCGGAGGAGAAGCCGCCGAAGACGACGGAGTGAGGCGCGCCGATGCGCGCACAGGCGAGCATCGCGACGACGGCCTCGGGGATCATCGGCATGTAGATGGCCACGCGGTCGCCCTTGGCCACGCCGAGTGCCTCGATGGCGTTGGCCGCCTTGCAGACCTCGCTGAGCAGGTCGGAGTAGGTGATGGAGCGGTCGTCGCCGTTGGCGGCGACCGCGTGGATCGCCACCCGGTCACCGTTGCCGGCCTCGACGTGCCGGTCGACGCAGTTGTAGGCAGCGTTGAGCTGTCCACCGCCGAACCACGTGGCGAAGGGAGCATCGCTCCAGTCGAGCGTGGTGTCGAAGTCGGTGCTCCAGGTGACATACTCCCTGGCCCGAGCGGCCCAGAAGGCCTCGTGGTCGGCAGCGGCCTCGTCGTAGAGCTCGGCCTTGCCGATCGCCTGCTCGGTGAACGCGGGGCTGGGCGCGTAGTCCGTCACATGTCCTCCTCATCGAGTGGTCGCGCGTCGTCGCGCGAGCCTGTGTCACCCTCCACCTTTCACCCATGACGGCACGAGCACAACGGCGGGGTCTCGTTTCGTCGCCGGGCGAGGGACGCGGGGCGACGAGCGGTAGCCGCCGGGCGTGGGCACAGTGCACAGCGATGCGGCACCCGGCTCGCTCCGCCGCTGAGCACTCTGATCAGTGACCAGCGGGTCCGTGGTGCGGATCCCCGACTTCTGCGACCGTTGGATGACCACAAGGAGGTGGTTGTCGTGTTCACCGAGGGACAGTTGTACTCACCCGTGACCACCCACGAGGACGGCACCGTCGAGGTGCACCTCGCCGACACGCACCCGGGCCGTGACGATGCGCAGTACCTGCAGCGCCGTGGTGAGATCGCCGGCGCAGCTCTCGCATGGGACCGGGGCAACGTGCCTGTGCCCACCATCGTGTACACGCCGCAGGAGCACGCCGTCTGGAGCCGGGTCAGCCACGAGCTCGCGCCGCTGCACGCCAGGTTCGCCCACCGTGAGTACCTGGAGGCCAAGGAGCGGCTCGGGCTTCCGACAGGGCACGTCCCCCAGCTCGCCGAGGTGAGCGAGCGACTCCTGCCGCTCACCGGCTGGAGCTACGTGTGCGCACCGGGGCTGGTCCCCCTTCGCGACTTCTACGCCGACCTCGGCGGCCGCACCTTCAACTCCACCCAGTACCTGCGCCACGGGGCTGAGCCCCTTTACACACCCGAGCCGGACATCATCCACGAGGTCATCGGGCACGCCAACCAGCTGGCGAGCCCGCGCCTCGCGGCGATCACCGAGGCCGCGGGGCGGGCGTCGCTCCGGCTCGAGACCGACGAGGCGATGAAGCTGGTCGCTGACGTCTTCTGGTTCTCCATCGAGTTCGGCGTCATGTACGACGGCGACGACCTCAAGGCCTACGGCGCGGGGATCCTGTCGAGCTACGGCGAGATCCAGGAGTTCGCCGACATGGAGATCCGCGACCTCGACCTGGCCGACATGGGCACGCTCAACTACGACATCACCGCCTACCAGCCGGTGCTCTTCGCCGCCCGGTCGATGACCCACCTCGAGGACGTCGTCGGAGACTTCTTCGCAACCGTCGACGACGACGCCGCAGCTGCCCTGCGGGTGGAGGCGGGACGTCGGGGGCTGCTGCCTCTGGCCCGGCACTGACGGGCCGTCGGGGTCAGTCCGGGAGTCGGGCCGCGATGCCGGTGACGACGATGTCCAGGCCGGTCTCGAAGTCGCTCGGGGTGCGGTGGGCGGTGACGATCCCCGAGCGGGTCGCGTGGGCGTGCGACTGCTCGTCGTAGGCGTGGCCGTAGACGAAGTGCAGGAGGGTGCGGGCCGCGGTCGGTGCGACGTCGTCGGGCAGCCCCGCGTCGGCCAGCAGGCCGCGCAGCTCGTCGAAGGGAGCCTGCGCGCCCATCCCGAAGGCCCACATGCTCATGACGAGGTCGGCCCCGTCCGGATAGCCGGTCACTGCCGCATGGAGGTCCTGGCAGCGCAGTCGGACCCGCTCCTGCCACGTCGCGTCGTGGCTCGGCGTGCGTGACCCGCGGGCGAGGATCTCGTCGGCGACCGAGCCGAGCAGGGCCTGCTTGTTGGCGTAGTGGTGGTAGAGCGCGCTCTGCTGCACGCCCAGCTCGGACCCGATGGCCCGCATCGTCAGGTCCGGCAGGCCGACCCGGGCGAGGATCGTCAGCGCCGTGTCGACGACCTGCGCGTGCGTGAGGGGGGAGCGGGGGTGGCGCGGGGGTGGCAACACGGGCTCCCTTCGAGGTGGTGGGCGGAGCGGTTTGACCCTACCCGTCACCGCATCTAGCCTGAACCTCGTTCACCAACTGAACGTCGTTCAGTAGATTCGTGGCCGGCAGCCGGTCCGGTCACGACCAGCCCACCGGAGGAAGCCATGACCTCGTACGACCAGCTCGTCGACCGTGTCCTCGCCAGCGCCGATGCCACCGCGCAGGACGCGCTCGCCGTCCTGCGCACACCCGACGACGAGGTGATGGGGCTCGTCGCGGCGATCTCCCGGCTGCGCCGCGAGCACTTCGGCATGACGGTCAAGGTCAACTACCTCGTCAACCTCAGGTCTGGTCTGTGCCCCGAGGACTGCGGGTACTGCTCGCAGGCACTGGGCTCGACGAGCGAGATCCTTCGCTACACCTGGCTCAGCGAGGACGAGGCGCTGGCCCAGGCGCAGGCAGGGCTTCGCGGTGGCGCGACCCGTGTCTGCATGGTCGCCAGCGGTCGTGGCCCGAGCGAGCGTGACATCGACCGCGTCGCCGGGATGGTGGACGCGATCAAGAGCGAGCACCCCCAGGTCGAGGTCTGCGCCTGCCTCGGGCTGCTGAAGGACGGGCAGGCCGAGCGGTTGCGCGAGGCGGGCGTCGACGCCTACAACCACAACATCAACACGGCGGAGTCCCACCACGACTCGATCGTCACCACGCACACCTACGAGGACCGGGTGCGCACGGTGGCCAAGGCGCAGGGCGCCGGGCTGTCCGCCTGCAGCGGCCTCATCGCCGGGCTGGGGGAGAGCGACGAGCAGCTCGTCGAGGCGCTCGTCGCACTGCGCGAGCTGGGCTCGGAGTCGATCCCGATCAACTTCCTCATCCCCTTCGACGGGACCCCCAAGCAGCAGACCTGGGAGCTGTCGCCCCTGCGGTGCATCAAGATCCTCGCGGCCGCGCGGCTGCTCGCCCCGGCCGCCGAGATCCGGATCGCCGCCGGTCGCGAGATGCACCTGCGCAGCCTGCAGGCCACTGGGCTGCACCTGGCCAACTCGATCTTCCTCGGGGACTACCTCACCGCTGAGGGGCAGGCTGCCGACGACGACCTGGCGCTCCTGGCGGACAACGGCTTCGTCGTCCTCGGGTCGCCCGACGACGAGTCCGGGCCCCGGGAGGACCACCCCGTCATCCGTCGCAGGGGAGCGGGCACGCAGACCCCGGCAAACGCCTGACGACACGACGAAGGGAGGAGAGCCGCGGCTCTCCTCCCTTCGCCCTGTCGTGCGGACGATCAGTGGTCGATCACCTCGGCCACACCGTGACCGGTGAGGCTGCGCACCTCCATCTCGGCGTACTTTGCGCGGTTGAACTCCTTGCTCGTGATCGATCCGACCCAGCCGAGGATGAAGCCGAGCGGGATGGAGATCAGGCCGGGGTTGGCCAGCGGGAAGACGGCGAAGTCCGCGCCCGGGATCATCGCGGTCTCGGATCCGGAGACGACCGGCGAGAAGGCGATGAGGACGAGCGCCGAGGCGAGACCGCCGTACATCGACCACAGCGCGCCGCGGGTGTTGAAGCGCTTCCAGAAGAGGCTGTAGAGGATGGTCGGCAGGTTGGCGCTCGCCGCGACGGCGAAGGCCAGGGCCACGAGGAAGGCGATGTTCTGGTCCTTGGCGAGCATGCCGCCGAGGATCGCCACGATGCCGGTGCCCAGGGCCGCGTACCGCGAGACCTTGACCTCCTGCTCCTGGGTGGCCGTGCCGTTCTTGAAGACCTGGTTGTACAGGTCGTGCGCGACGCTGGCGCTGGCCGTGATCGTCAGTCCGGCGACCACCGCGAGGATCGTCGCGAAGGCGATGCCGGAGACGATGCCGAGCAGCCAAGAACCACCGAGCTCGAAGGCGAGCAGCGGGGCAGCGGCATTGGCCTTGCCGGGCGCGTTGGCGATGACGTCCGGGCCGACGAGGGCGCCGGCGCCGTAGCCGATGACGAGCGTCAGGAGGTAGAAGCCACCGATGAGCCAGATGGCCCACTCGACCGACTTGCGGGCCTGCTGGCTCGTGGGGACGGTGTAGAAGCGCTGCAGCACGTGGGGCAGTCCGGCCGTACCGAGGACGAGGGCGAGCGACAGCGAGATGAAGTCGATCTTGGTCGTCAGGGACTTGCCGTACTTCAGGCCCGGCTCGAGGAGCTTCTCCCCGGCCTCGGGGTTCTTGTCGACGGCGGCCTGCATGACGCCGGAGAGGTTCATGCCGAACTTGCCCAGGACCCAGAAGGTCATGATCGCGACGGCGAAGATCAGCATGACGGCCTTGATCATCTGGACCCAGGTCGTGCCCTTCATCCCGCCGATCATCACGTAGGCGACCATGACGATGCCGACCACCGCGATGACGAGGTTCTGCGCCATGGAGCCGTCGACGCCGAGCAGCAGGGAGACCAGGCCACCGGCGCCGGCCATCTGCGCCAGCAGGTAGAAGAAGGAGACCGCGAGGACCGAGCTGGCCGTCGCGATGCGCATCGGGCGCTGCTTGAGGCGGTAGGTGAGCACGTCGGCGAGCGTGAAGCGGCCCGTGTTGCGGAAGAGCTCCGCGACGAGGAGCAGCGCGACGAGCCAGGCGACGAGGAACCCGATCGAGTAGAGGAAGCCGTCATAGCCCTGCAGGGCGATGGCGCCCGCGATACCGAGGAAGCTCGCGGCGGAGAGGTAGTCGCCGGCGATGGCCAGTCCATTTTGCCGGCCGGAGAAGGACGCGCCGCCGGTGTACATCTGGCTGGCGGTCTTGGTGCCGGAGGCGACCTTGATGACGATCGCCAGCGTCACGACGACGAAGACGACGAAGATGGTGATGTTGAGAGCGGGGGACCCGGTCTTGGCCTCTGCGGCGAGGGCGACGAGAGAGCTCATGATCAGTCCTCCTCGGGGACGATGGCCCCGACCTGGTCGAAGACCGCCTCGGCCTTGGGGTCGAGGACCCGGCTGGCCCAGCGGACGTAGATGATGGTGATGGCGAAGGTCGTGACGAACTGACCCAGCCCGAGGATGACCCCGATGTTGATGTTGCCGAAGACCTTGGTGCTCATGAAGTCGTGGGCGAACATCGACAGCAGCACGTAGAGGAAGTACCACGCAAGGAAGAACGCGGTGACGGGGAAGACGAAGCCGCGGAAGGTGCGGCGCAGGTCGCCGAACTCCTCGGACTCCTGGACGGCGATGTAGCGCTCGCCGAGCGGTTGAGCGTCGTTGCTCATGGCTCACCTCCGGTTGTGAGTGGGTCCGGACAGCGTTGACCGAACGAGCTACAGAGTGGCCCGGATCACGCACCCACGTCCGGGACCGCCGCGGGGCAGGCGGCCGGCGGGTGCTGCCGTCGCCGTGCGGGCGGCCCGGACGCGACGAACGGCAGGTTGTGCGGGACGAGCGGTCGGCGTCGAGCGGTGGTCGCGCTCCGGCGTTGCGGTCAGCTGCCCTCGACCAGCACGTCCTCGGGGGTGTGCAGTCTCGTCATCGTGCGGGCCCAGCGCCGTGGCCGGGAGGCCGGCGTGAGCAGCGAGACGACGATCGTCACGACGAAGGCGAGGGGCGTCGCCCAGGCGGTCGGCGCCGCCACCAGTGCTCCCGGCCAGCCGGCCGGGGCGAGGCCCATCACGGACACGATCGCGGCGATGACCGTGGTCAGCCCGCCCACCGTCACCCCGGCGGCGGCTCCCTTCGCCGTCAGCCGGGTCCACCAGACGCCGAGGATGAGCAGCGGCGCAAAGGTGGCGGCCGCGATGGCGAAGGCGTGACCGACGGCGGAGGAGATGCCGACGGGCTCGGCGGTGATGGCGGCGACGAAGGGGGCCAGCACCCCGACGAGAGCAGCGAGGCGGAAGGAGGAGGCGGGCGGGACGTCCCCCCGGGACAGCCGAGCGGTGAGCGGCCGCATCACGTCCTGGTCGATGGCGCCGGCGACCGACATCGCCACACCGGAGGCCGTGGCCAGGAACGCGGCGAAGGCGCCGCCGGCGACGAGCGCTGTGAGCAGCTGGCCGTCGAGCCCGGGGAGCACGGCTCCCGGGAGGGCGAGGACGACGGTGCGGCTGGCGTCGCCCCCGACGTCGCCGTGGTCGAGGTAGGCCCGCCCGAGGTAGCCGTAGATCGGCGGGAAGACGTAGAAGATGCTCAGCAGGGCCAGCACCGACACGGTCGTGCGACGGGCGGCGACGCCGTCGGGGTTGGTGTAGAAGCGCACGGCGATGTGGGGCAGGCCCATCGTCCCCAGGCACAGGGCCGCGAGGGTGCTGTAGGTCGTGAAGAGCGTGCGGCTCGTGGGCTCGTCGCTCGTGAGCGGCTCCCACCACGAGGTGGCCGCCTGCGGTATCGGCCCCCCGTCGCGCTGCCAGACCAGGAGCAGGACGAAGGCGGGGACGGCGATCGCCGTGAGCTTGATCCAGTACTGCACGGACTGGACGAGGGTCACCGAGCGCATGCCGCCGGCGGCGACGTTGAGGACGACGATCACGGTCAGGACGGTGGCCCCGACCCAGGTGGGCAGACCGCTGACGTGGCGAAGGGCGAGCCCGGCGCCTTGCATCTGGGGCAGCAGGTAGAGCCAGCCGATCCCGACCACGAGCAGGGCGCAGCCCCGCCGCAGGGTGCGCGACTCCAGTCGTGACTCCGCGAAGTCGGGGAGGGTGTAGGCGCCGGAGCGCCGCAGGGGAGCGGCGATGAGGATGAGCAGCACGAGGTAGCCGACGGTGTAGCCGATCGGCATCCAGAGCATGTCGACGCCCCGGTCGTAGACCAGGCCGGCCACGCCCAGATAGCTTGCGGCCGAGAGGTACTCGCCGCTGATGGCGCTGGCGTTGCGCCACGGCGAGACGGCCCGACCCGCGACGTAGAAGTCACTCGTCCCCTTAGCCAGCCGCAGGCCGAGGGCGCCGAGGGTGAGCGTGGTGAGGCAGACGAGGGCGATCGCCAGGACGCTGAGCGGCTCGCTCACCGGCGGCCCACGAGGTCGCCGAACTCGGCCTCGATCCGCTCGCTGGAGCGGGTGTACCACCACGCGGTGAGGACGACCCCGGGGTAGACGAGGGCGCCCAGGACGATCCACGGCACGGGGAGGTCGAGGATGCTCAGTCGCCGGGTCGCTGGGACCAGCGCGAAGAGGAGGGGGAGTGCGCCGAGGGTCACCGCGCCGAAGGCCAGCGTGCCCAGTGACAGCTGCAGCTGCGCCCGCACGAGTGAGCTGACATAGGCGGTGCCGAGCTGTGAGTTGCCGGCGATCTCGTCCCGGACGGTGCGCGGGCGGGTGTGACGGCTGGGGCGACGCGTGCGGGTCACGCGCACGCGGACCGGTGGGGTGCTCATCCGTCGTCGGTGGTCGTGCGAGGCCGCAGCAGGGTGCCGCGCAGGTGCCGGGTGTGCCGACGGCTCACCTGCAGCTCGATGTCGTCGACGATCACGGTGCAGCGACCGCCGTCGTTGTGGATCTCGCTGATGTGCCGGGTCGAGACGAGCGTCGAGCGGTGGATGCGGACGAAGCCCGCGTCGGCCCACTGCTCCTCGAGGGTCGCCAGCGGGATGCGGACGAGGTGCGAGCCCGTCGGGGTGTGCAGGCGGGCGTAGTCGCCCTGGGCCTGGACCCAGCGGATGTCGCTGCGGGGGATGAACCGCGTGACGCCGCCCAGCTCGACCGGGATCGTCTCGTCGTCCTCGGGGGTGGCGGAGGCAGGTGCGTCCCGATCGCCAGCGGCCAGGCACCGGCGGACGGCCTCGCCGATCCGCTCGGGGCGGACCGGCTTCATGATGTAGTCGACGGCGTCGAGGTCGAAGGCGTCGACCGCGTGGGTGTCGTGCGCGGTGACGAAGACGACCTGCGGCCGCTCGGTGAAGCGCCGGATCACCCGGGCCAGCTGCATGCCGTCGAGGCCGGGCATCGAGATGTCGCTGAAGACCACGTCGATGCTCTCGCGCTCGAGCGCAGCCAGGGCGGCCGTGCCGCTGGACGCGGTGAGCACCCGCCCGACCCGATCGTCCTGGTCGAGCAGCCAGGCGACCTCGTTGCGTGCTGGCGCCTCGTCGTCGACGACGAGCACGGTGAGCGCTGCGGGCTGTGGCGGACGCGGCATGGCCACCAGACTAGGCCGGTTCCTCGAGCGCCGGGGAGTACTTGGGTACTCGGAAGGAGACCCTCATCCCGGCGCCGGGCGCGGTGTCGACGACCAGACCGAACTCTTCGCCGTAGACCTGCCGCAGCCGGGCGTCGACATTGCCCAGCCCCACGGAGTCGGAGCGTGACTGGCCGTCGAGGATCTTGCGGATGGCGTCGGGGCTGGCCCCGACACCGTCGTCGTCGACGCTGATCTCCGCCTCGCTGCCGTGGTCGGTCGCGCTCAACGTGACGTGACCCGGCCCCTCCTTGGGCGCGAGTCCGTGGCGCACGGCGTTCTCCACGAGGGGCTGGATGGCGAGATAGGGCACCCGGACCGGCAGCACCTCCGGGGCGATCTTGAGCGTGATGGCCAGCCGGTCGCCGAATCGGGCCTGCTCCAGCACGAGGTAGCGCTCGACATTGCGCAGCTCCTCGCTGACGGTCGTGAAGGCCCCACCGCGACGCAGCGCATAGCGGGTGAAGTCCGCGAACTCGAGCAGCAGCTCGCGGGCCCGGGCCGGGTCGGTGCGCACGAAGGAGGCGATCGCGGCGAGCGAGTTGTAGATGAAGTGCGGGGAGATCTGGGCCCTCAGGGCTCGCAGCTCGGCCTCCATCGCGCGTGTCCGCTCGTAGCCGAGATCGGCGAGCTCGACCTGGGTGGCCACCCAGGACGCGACCTCCTCCGCGGCCCGGGCCAGGCCGGCCGACACGGCCGGGCCGTACCCGGCGATGGCCCCGATGACCCGGTCGTCCACGACCACCGGTGCGATGACCGCGGCCCGGATCGAGCAGTCGGTGCTGGTGCAGGTCACGACGTCCGGGCCGAGGACCACGGGCTGACCCGAGGCGAGGACCTGCGCTGCCTGGTCCATGACTGCGGGCAGGTGGTGCCTCCCTTCGCCCTCCCAGACGATGACGCTGGAGGCATCGCAGACCGCCAGGCCGGGGGTCGCGAGCATCGCCTTGAGGTAGGGGGCCGCGCGCTCGCACCCGTCGTCGGTGAACCCGTCGGCCAGGTGCCGGGCGGCCTCGGAGGCGGTGTGCAGGGTCTCGTAGGTCGCCTGGTCGGTGACCGAGATGAAGCCGGGACGTGCCCGGCGCCACCGCACGAGGGTGACGACCAGCCAGAGCGCGAGGAAGGCGCCCGTGACCACCACCACAGTGGGGAGGTGCAGGCCGGCAGTCATGGCGGAACCCTAGTGCGGCCTAGGCTGGCACGGTGCCTGACACCAGCCCTCTCGTTGCCGCCCTGACCCAGCTCGCCGCCCTGCCCGAGGTGGCGGCGGCCTCCGACCATGCCCGTGAGGTGTGTACGCAGCTGCGCTGGCACGAGGCGCTGCGACGTCGCATCCCCGAGGCCTCGGCCGAGTCGCGGGTGCGTGGCGCCTGGGCGAGCGCGGAGCTCGACGGCGCCCGCTCGACCGCGTCGATCGTGCGCGAGATCATGATGGGCGCCCGGGGGCGCAGCGCCGAGCCGGACCCGGCAGAGCGCGTGATCCACGGAGCGATCGCCGCCACCGCCGAGACCGAGCACCTGCGCGACCTCGTGACGCACTCCCCGGGTCAGGCGCTGGCGCGCCTGCACACGGCCGCTGCGGCCCAGCTCGTGGACGACCGCGACCAGCTCGGCCGGCCGCGGGTCGAGGGGGAGGGGTGCGACGAGTTCGCCGACCTCGGTCCCGCGCCGACGGGGGAAGAGCTGCGGCGACGCCTCGACGGGATCATCGAGCTGATGCGCTCGGCCAGCGAGGCCCCGGCACTCGTGGTCGCGTCGATCGTCCACGCCGAGATCGCGACAGTGCGTCCCTTCGTCGTCGGCAACGGCCTCGTCGCCCGCGCCGTCGAGCGCGCTCTCATCGCTGCCACGGGGCTGGACCCGACCGGTGTCGCGGTGCCGGAGGCCGGCCACGGGCACGAAGGGGGACCGGCCTACCTCGGCTCGCTCAACGGCTACGTCCACGGCGGTGCTCCGGGGGTGTCGCTGTGGCTCAAGCACTGCGGCGACTCGCTCGTGGCGGGTGCGGAGGAGGGCTGGCGGGTGGCCGAGTCGGTGCGCGCCGGGCGGCTGGGCTAGAGGCTGGGCCAGAACTGGGAAAAACCTGAAGGCGCGTCGAATTGCGCTCACAGAAATCACGATTACAGTTCTTCTCAGTTGCTCCCTTCGGGTCGAGCAACCAACGCACGGCTCCCTCCCCCCCGGAGTCCGCGCGTTGACGGCCCCGGCGCTCCCCCGCCGGGGCCGTCCCCTTTTTTGCCACGACATCTGGGTCGGCGGGGACTCGTCCACAGGCTCTGCCTGACGAAGGGGGTTGTCCCCAGTCGTGCGGCGAGCCGGCCGCAGGGTGGGGCGGCGCGGCAGGGTCGCGGTCATGCACCCAGTCGTCGTCATCACCGCAGCCTCGGGTGGGTTGGGCGTCTCCACCCTCGCGGCCGTCACCGCCACCGTGCTCGCCCGGGACTCCTCGCCGACCCTCGTCGACGCGGCCTTCGGCGCCGGCGGCCTGGACGCGACGATCGCGGCGGAGCACGTCGACGGACTGCGGTGGGGAGATCTCTCGGCGCACGAGGGCACGGTCGATGCAGCGCGTCTGCGGGGCGCGCTTCCCCGGGCAGCGGTCCCCACGCTCGCGGCCCGGGGCCCGCGCCCGACGCCGGCCGTCGTGCGCGATGTCGTCGCCGGGCTCGCGGACCTCGGGCCGGTGGTCGTGGACCTGCCGTGCTCGGGCCGGGTCCCGCCGGTGTGGGCCGAGCTCGCCGACGTCGTGGTGGTCCTCGTCGGCCTGCGGCCGCGCTGGTTGCGCGACGGGGAGGCCTGGGCCTCGACGCTGGGGGAGCGACGGGAGTCCGCGCTGCTGGTCACCCGTGGCCCGCGACGGGCGCAGCGGGTCTGCGACCGGGCTGCGGAGCACCTCGGCATCCCACTCCTCGACCATCTCGCCGATGATCCCGGGGTGCTGCGTGACGAGGCGCACGGGCGCTCGCCCCGCCCCAGGGGGTCCGTCGGAGAGGTGGCCCGCGCCCTCGCCGCGGCACTGCCGTCGGCGACCGGCCCCCTGGCCGAGCACGTGCTGGGACTGGCCTCGTGAGGTGGTCGAGCGCAATCGACGCGCACGTGCAGGCCGGGCGCGCTCCCGACGAGCAGGTCATCGAGGAGGTGGCCCGCTCGGAGGAGGTGCGGCTGGGGGGCTCCGGCGCAGTGCGCAGGTCGGGCGAGCTGAGGGCCGACCTGATGGGCCTGGGCGTCCTGGAGTCCTTCGTCGGCGACGAGCGGGTCACCGACGTGCTCGTCAACGGCGACGGGACCGTGTGGGTCGACCGAGGTCGCGGGGTCACCCGCGCCGATGTCGAGGTGGGTGACGAGGGCGCGGTGCGTCGGCTGGCGACCCGCCTGTCCGCGCTCGCCGGTCGTCGGCTCGACGACGCCCAGCCGTGGGTGGACGGGCTGCTGCCGAGGGGCATCAGGCTGCACGCGGTCCTGCCGCCCCTCGTCGCCGGCGGGGCGCACATCAGCCTGCGCGTACCCCGCCACCGGGCTGGTGGGCTGTCCGCCCTGGTGGACCTGCAGATGGCGACACCTCGGCAGGCGGACCAGCTGCGGGAGGTCGTGCGCGATCGGCAGGCCTATGTGGTGACCGGTGGCACCGGGACGGGCAAGACGACCCTCCTGGCGGCACTGCTCGCCGAGGTTCCGGCGGACGAGCGGCTCGTCGTGGTCGAGGACGTCGGCGAGATCCAGGTCGGTCACCCGCACGTCGTGCGGCTGCAGGCTCGATCGGCCAACACGGAGGGGGCAGGCGAGGTGACCATGGTCCAGCTCGTCCGCCAGGCCCTGCGCATGCGACCGGACCGGTTGGTGGTCGGTGAGGTGCGGGGCGCCGAGGTCAGGGACCTGCTCCTCGCGCTCAACACGGGACACGAAGGAGGCTGCGGCACCCTGCACGCCAACCGTGCCGCCGACGTGCCCAGCCGGCTCGAGGCCCTGGGGGCGCTGGCGGGGATGAGCCCGGAGGCGGTGCGGGCGCAGGTGGCCAGCGCCCTGGAAGTGGTCGTGCACCTGCGTCGGGCGGGTGGTCGACGGGTGATCGACTCGATCGGCCCGCTGCCGGGGGCGCGATCGTGACGCCCTGGGTCGTGGGTCTGGTCCTGGCGGCCGCGCTGGTGTGGCCGGGGCGGTGGGCCGGGGTCGGGCTGGGGGGTCAGGGCACGCCGGCCTGGCGGCCGTGGCGCCGCACGGAGGGCGGCCGGTTGCAGGACCTCGAGTCGCTCGCCGGGGTGGCTGACCTGCTCGCGATGGCCCTGCGCTCGGGAGCCACGCCGGTCGCCGCGGTCAGCGTGGTCGCTGCCGAGGCGCCACGACCGTGGCAGCCGGTCCTCGAGGAGGTGCACGAGGAGCTGTCGTCGGGTGGCGTCGCCGGGCAGGTGTGGCGCAGGCACGTGCAGGAGCATCCCGAGCTCGGCGCGGTCGCAGGCGCCTGGGCGCTCAGCGAGGGCCTCGGCGTGGCCCTGGCGCCGTCGATGGCGACGAGCGCCCAGGTCCTGCGGGCCAGGGTGCAGGCCCGGCGACGGCTGGAGGCCTCCACCGCGGGCGCGAGGGCGACGATGCGGATGCTCACGCTGCTGCCCCTGGTGGGGCTGCTCGCCGGCTTCGCCTTCGGCCTCACCCCGTGGGAGGTGTACGGGCACAGCGCGGTGACGATGGCCTGCGCCGTGCTCGGTCTGGTGCTCACCGCGATCGGGTGGGGCATCTGTCGTTGGGTGCTGGCCAGGGCGGTCGCGCCCACGGTGCACCGGTGAGTCTGCTGCTCGTCACCCTCGTGGTCGCGGCGGTGGCCTTGTGGCCCGGACACGACTCCCGCGTGCGGTGGCTGCGCCGTGAGGTGGAGGCGCAGGGCGACCCGCCGGTGTCTGCCCTCACCGTCGACGAGGTGGCTGACGCGAGCGTGCTGCTGGCCCTGGCGTTGCAGTCCGGCCGCGGCATGGTCCAGGCGTTGGAGGAGGTCGCCGGCGTCTCGGCGGCGGGCGCAGGGGAGGACCTGCGGCGGGTGGCGGCCGCTCTGCGCTGGGGCCGCTCCATGAGCCAGGCATGGTCCTACGCCCGCAGGGTGTGGGGACCGACGGCCACGGCCTTCGTCGTCGCGGATGCTGTGGGTGCGCCGTCGGCGTCGGTGCTGCTCGACGCCGCAGCGAGCCTGCGCGACGCGGAGGCTCGTCGTCTGGAGGAGGCGGGGGGTCGGGCCGCGGTGATGCTCGTGCTCCCGCTGGGGCTGTGCTTCCTGCCTGCCTTCATCGCCACGGCTGTCGTCCCTGTCGTCGCGGTCCTCGTGGGGACGCAGCTGGGGTGAGCTCGTCCGGTGGACGTCACACCCGAGGTGGGGCCTGCGCCCTCGGCGGTGATGGGACCTGGCCGGGAGGGTGAGGCCGCCGCTTGCCCGAGGGGTGGTTGTCCACAGCAGTCGTGGCATGAGACCCGCTCGTGCACAGGTGCGGGTGCTGACCCACCGGAGGGCGTCGGGGAGCGAAGGGTGGGTCTCACCGCGGCACATCGGGTGCCGCCCAAGGGGAGGAGCTTCCCATGAAGAGGTCCATCGTCCGGTGTGGCCACCGGGCTCGGTTGGCGTGCGACGCAGGGATGACGACCGCGGAGTACGCAGTCGGCACCCTGGCGGCCTGCACCTTCGCGATCGTGCTCCTGGCAGTCGTGAAGTCGGGAACGGTCGAGACGGGACTGTCGGGTGTCATCCTCGAGGCGCTCGGCATCCGCTAGGGCCGGCGACGAGGCGGGGATGGTGACGGCCGAGCTGGCCCTCACCCTCCCCGCAGTCGTCCTCGTCCTGGTCATCTGCCTCTCTGCCCTGTCCTGGGGTGTTGAGCGCGTGCAGTGCGTCGATGCGGCCCGGGTGACGGTGCGCGAGCTGGCGCGTGGTGAGCCGTCAGGACGCGCGCTGGCCGATGCGCAGCGGGCCGCGCCGGAGGGGGCCCGAGTCACGGTCAGTCGCAGTGGTGGGGACGTGACGGTCACCGTGACGAACCCGCCGCCGCCGGCCTTGGCCTTCGCCGTGCAGGAGACCTCGTGCTCGTCCACGGCTCGGGTGGAGTCGACTGATGATCTGTCGTGACATCGCGAGCGAGCGCGGGTCGTCGACCGTGCTGGCGGTGGGGCTGATCGCGGTCCTGCTGACCGTCACGCTGGCCGCCCTGGCGGTCCTCAGTGCGGTGCGAGCAGCGCACGTGGCGCGCTCGGTCTCCGACCTGGCCGCCCTCGCTGGAGCGATCGAGTACCAGCAGTCACCCGATGCAGGGGCGGCCTGTGCCGAGGCGACGCGCATCGCTGCTCGTCATGATGTCCAGGTCATCACCTGCCGCATCGGTGGCGGGGGAGAGGTGACGGTGACGACGTCCGCGGCGATCCCCCTTCGTCTCGGGGGGCTCGGGCCGGATCACGCGGAGGGGACGGCGCGAGCCGGGCCGGCGCCGCTGGCGGAGACACCACGATGAGCCGGGCCGCGTCCGGCGCGTGCCTCACCGGGGAGGGCGCGGCCGGGTCAGAGCAGACCGACGACCAGCAGGGCAACCCCGACCGCGGGGAGCGCGCCCTGCTTGATCGCAGCGCCTGCCTTGTCAGGGCTCGACAGGAGCAGGACGAGGCTGGCGGCCACCATCGAGCCGGCGCCGGTGAGCACCAGCGTGGCGGCGACGGCGTGCTGTCCTGCCGCGTGGAGGACGATGCCGAGTCCCACCGTGATGGCGAGGAAGAGGTTGTAGAAGCCCTGGTTGAAGGCCATCTCCCGCGTCGCCTCGGCCTCCTGCGCGGTGGTGCCGAAGACGGCCCGCGCTCGGGTCGTCCAGGCCATCGACTCCAGGTAGAAGATGAAGACGTGCAGCAGGGCGGCGAGACCGGCGAAGACGAGCCCCGCGATGACCATGGTCTTGACCCGTCAGAGACGGGTGTCGCCCTCACGGCGGATCGGGCGGGTGGCGTCGTCGGCGACACCCTCGCGACGCACGGGTCGGGTGGCGCCGCCAGCGCTGGTGTCGATGCGCTGGGTCCGCTGCTCGGCGAGGGTCGGGTCGTGGCGCTCGGCGGCCTCGGCTCGCTCACGGGCGATCTGGGTCGAGGTGCGCTGGTCCTCCAGGTCGCGCTCACGGCGAGCGATCTCCTCCTGGTGCTCGGCATCGAGCCGGGCCTGGCGCTCGCGGGCCTCGGCCGCCTGCTCCTTGCGCAGGCGGCGGGCCCGCGCCTTGCGGGTCAGGGCCCACTTGATCAGCACGAGTCCCAGCCACAGCAGGAGCATCGTCAGCATGCCGACGATGACCAGGGTGAGGGGGTTGAGGTTGATCGTGACGGTGTCGAAGAGCCGGATGTCGACGTCCTGTCCGGACACCTCCGGCGCCGAGGTGCCCATGAGCAGCGCTGCCCCGAGGGCCAGGGCGACGAGCACGAGGATGAGGCCGAGGATGACCATGTCAGTCCTTCCGGTACGTCAGCCGGCGGTCGCCGGCGGAGCTTCTGCACTCACTGTATGACCGAGGGAGTCCAGCAGCAGGTCAAGCAGCGCAACGGCGCTGGGCGCGTCGAGGGGCTCGTTGCCGTTGCCGCACTTGGGCGAGACGACACAGGCCGGGCAGCCGCTCTGCGCGCACCGGCACGAGGCGATCGTCTCACGGGTCATCGCCAGCCATGTGCCGATCTGCTCGTGGGCACGCGCCGCGAATCCGGCACCACCGGGATGCCCGTCGTAGACCATGATCGTCGGCAGGCCCGTCTGCGGGTGCTGGGCCGTCGAGACCCCGCCGATGTCCCAGCGGTCGCAGGTGGCGAGCAGCGGCAGCATGCCGATGGCAGCATGCTCGGCCGCGTGGGTGGCGCCCGGCACGTCGGCCTCGGCCACACCGGCGGCAGTCAGCGACTCGGGCGTCATCGTCCACCACACGGCCCGGGTCGACAGGGTCTGCTCGGGCAGGTCGAGCTCGTGCCGACCGATGACCTCGCCGCTGGGCAGACGCCGGAGGAAGCCGGTCACCTGCCGCCGGACGTCGACCCGACCGAAGCTGACCCGCACGGGGCCGTGGTCGATGCCCGACTCCTCCGCGACGATGTCGAAGGAGGAGACCGACTGGGCGTGCGTCGACCAGCCGGGGTCGCCCTGCGTCACGGTCGCCGTCGCCTGCTCCAGGTCGAGGTCGGTGACGACGAAGGTGCGGCCCTGGTGCACGTGGACCGCCCCGGTGTGGACCTGGGCGTGCGCCGAGCCCTCGTCGATCGTCCCGAGGACGCGACCGGACCTCCCTTCGACGATGCTCACCACGTCACCGATGCCGCGGAGGGAGACGTGCTCACCCGGTCGGTCGGGACGGGTCCAGAACCATCCGCCCGGCCGGGCCCGCAGGATCCCGCGCTCCACCAGGACCTCGAGGACCCCCGCGAGGCCGTCGCCGAACCACCGGGTGTCGTCCATCGTCACCGGGATCTCCGCCGCGGCGCAGGCCACGTGCGGGACGAGGACGTGGATGTTGCGCGGGTCGAGCACGCTGGTCTCCACCGGAGCGTCGAAGATCGTCTCCGGGTGCTCGACCACCCACGTGTCGAGCGGGTCGTCGGCCGCGAGCAGCACTGCGAGAGCGTCCTGCCCGTCACGACCGGCCCGCCCGGCCTGCTGCCAGACCGAGGCCAGGCGACCCGGCCACCCCGCCATGAGCACGACGTCGAGACCGGCGATGTCGATGCCGAGCTCGAGGGCGTTGGTGGCCGCGAGCCCGAGCAGGTCGCGATCACGCAGGCGCCGCTCGATGACGCGCCGTTCCTCCGGGAGGTAGCCGCCGCGATAGGCCGCGATCCTCCCTTCGTCCACGATGCTCACCTGACGCGACGCGGAGGAGGCGAGCGCCTCGACGCCCGCGCGGGAGCGGGCGAAGGCGAGCGTCTGCACATCCCGTCCCACGAGCTGCGCCATCAGCTCGGCGGCCTCGGTCGTGGGGGAGCGGCGGCTCCCTTCGTCGTCCTCGGGGGGCTGCCACAGGGCGAAGGTGAGCGCGCCACGCGGGGACCCGTCGTGGGTCACCGCGAGCACGTCGTCGCCGATGAGGCGCGAGGCGTGCCCGCCGGGGTCGCCGACCGTCGCCGACGCGAGGACGAAGACCGGGTCCGCCCCGTAGCGGCGCGCCACCCGCCGCAGCCGGCGCAGGAGGAGGGCGACGTGCGACCCGAAGACGCCCCGGTAGACGTGGCACTCGTCGATGACGACATAGCGCAGCCGCCGCAGGACGTGCGCCCAGTGCTCGTGCCCGGGCAGCAGGGAGTGGTGGACGAGATCGGGGTTGGTGAGGATCACGTCGGCGTGGTCGCGGATCCAACGCCGCTCATCGGTGGGCGTGTCCCCGTCGTAGGTCGCCGCGCGGATCCCGGGCACGGCCCACGACTGGATGCGCGCCAGCTGGTCGGCCGCCAGCGCCTTGGTCGGCGAGAGATAGAGGGCGGTGGCGCCGCGCCCGTTGGCGCTCGACCTCCCGTCGAGCACCGCGGTGAGCGAAGGGAGGAGGTAGCCGAGCGACTTGCCCGAGGCCGTCCCCGTGGAGAGCACGACGTGCTGCCCCTCGCGCGCGGCCTGCGCGGCCTGCGCCTGGTGCGACCACAGCCGGTCGATCCCCGCCCCGGCCAGCGACTGGCGCAGCGGCGGCGCGACCCAGTCGGGGAGCTCGGCGTGCTCCGCGGGACGTGCCGCGATGTGCTCCACGTGGCGCACGCGGTCCTCGCGACCCGCCGACAGGGCGGCGAGCAGCTCGGGAGCCTGCGGACGGTGGTGGGACATGTGATCTACGGTAGGCGGATGCCGATCTCCGTCACGACCAGCGAAGCCGGAGAGGTCAACATCGTCCACGTCAGTGGTGAGATCGATGTGACCTCCGCCGCCGTGCTGCGCGATGCCCTCGAGGCGCTCATCGCCGATGGACGCCGCCGCCTGACCCTCGACCTCGGTGGAGTGACCTTCATGGACTCCACCGGTCTGGGCATCGTCGTCGGTCGGCTCAAGAAGCTGACCCGCCACGGCGGGACCCTCACCGTCGTCGTCTCCCACGAGCGGGTGCTGCGCGTCTTCACCATCACCGGGCTCGATCGACTCATCGACATCCACCCCGATCTCGAGGGCGCCGTCCGGGCGGCAGGAGCCGTCAGCGCCTGACGCAACCCAACCGGCCCCATGCGCGTCTGGACCTGACAACAACAGGTCGACGACAGGGGATGGTCGGAATGGAAGACAACGTCGTGGTGATCAGCCGGGCCGGGGAGCGGTCGCTGCCCGCGGAGCTGGTCAGGCAGGTCCGCGAGAGGGCCGCCATCGACTTCGTCGTGCGGCAGCACGCGCCGGGGCCGCAGGAGACTGCTCGACTGCTGAGCCGGGCCACCGTGCTCGCGACGACCAATGTCACCCTGCCCGCGCTCGACGACGAAGTGCTGCGGCGCCTGCCCGACCTGCGTCGGGTCGTGCTCCTGGCCACCGGCCACGAGCACGTCGACGACGAGCTGCTCGCTCGTCACGGGGTGGACCTAGTGACACTTCCCGCGTATGCCACGACTGCCGTGGCCGAGCACGCCCTGGGTCTCGTGCTCACGCTGGCGACCCGCGCGCACCTGGCCAACGACCGGTCGCGCGGCCTGGTCCCGACGGACACCTCGCTGCGCGGCATCGAGCTGGGCGGCCGGACGCTCGGGATCATCGGCGTGGGGCGCATCGGCACCCACCTCGCCCGGATCTCCCACGGGATCGGCATGCAGGTCATCGGCAGCGACATCGACGCGGATGCGTGCACGGTCGCCGGGGCAGCCGGACTCGAGATGACCTCGACGGACCAGCTGCTCACGCGGTCCGACGTCGTCGCCGTGTGCGCATCGACGGACCGCGCGCACTCGACGATCGTCGACGCGCGCCGGGTGGGGCTGCTGCGGGAGGGGGCCTTCCTCGTCAACGTCGGTCGTCCGGTCCTCGTCGACACCGGGGCCGTCGTCGCCGCCCTGCGGTCACGACGGCTGAGGGGCTACGGCGTCGACGAGGTCGTGCTCGACCCCGGGGGCCATGCCGATCTCCTGATGGAGGGGCGGGCCCTGCAGACAGGGCACAGTGCGTGGTGGCGCGACGAGGCCCTCGAGCGGGGGGCCACGCAGTTCGGTCAGGCGATCCTCGACTGCCTGACCGAGGTCGCCGAGGAGCGAGCGGCATGACGACTCGGGCCCGCGGCGCCGTGGTCGCCGCACTCACCGTCACCGGGCTGGTCGTGCCCGCCCTGCTCTTCGTCGCGCAGTACCCCCGCTGGTGGGTGTGGATCGCCCAGGAGCAGGTCCCGATGACCTGGTTCCAGTCGGTCGCCCTCGTGCTCGCCGGGGCGGTCAGCCTGCTCGCGTGGTTCGTGAGCCGCACGGCGGACGTGACACCGAGGAGCGGCTTCGCCCTGCTGGCCGTGGGATTCGCCGCGCTCGCCTTCGACGAGCGCTTCGCCGTGCACGAGCGCGTCCGCGACGGGGTCCTGGCACCTCGTGGGGTGCGGCTGCCGCTGCTGACCTGGATCGCTCCCGGGGACTTCCTGCTCGTGCTCGTCGCGGCCTGCGGGTTGCTCCTGCTGCCACTGGTGCTGCGCACGATCCGGGTCGACCGATGGGCCCGGACCCTCTTCGGCATCGGGGTCGCCTTGTCGTTGGTCGCGGTCGGCACCGACTCGATCGACCCGGGCAGCTGGTCGGTCGGGGCCGAGCGGGTGCAGCAGTCCCTCGAGGAGTGCATCGAGCTGTGGGCGGGGTTGTCCTACCTCGGGGCGGTCACCCTGCGCCTGATGTCGCTGGTGACCGAGCACGTCACCCCGGCCGGCATCGCGGACCCGGCCCCGCGGGAAGGGAGGGCCGCCACTGCGAACCCGGCTGGCAGCGCGAACCCGACCCCGTCGGAGGATGCGGCCGGGGCGACGGGTGGCTCGGGGGCGCCCGCGGAGGAGTCCGTGCGCTGAGTCCTCCCCACGCGGGCGACTGAGCAGTAGTGTGAGGCAACGGTCGTGCCGCCACGACGACGGTCCGGCCGTGACCCGCGTCCATCAAGGAGGATGGCATGGCAGGCACGTATTCGACCGTGGTCAGCGCTTCGGCGATCGAGCTCGGCGGCACCAACTTGGGCCTGGTCGGCGGCGTGGCCGTCATCGGCCTGGTCGCCCTCGTGCTGGGGGTGGTCCTGCGGGGGCAGGTTCTCGCCGCCGAAGCCGGCACCGAGCGCATGCAGGAGATCGCCGGAGCGGTCGAGGAGGGCGCGCACGCCTACCTGCGGCGGCAGTTCCGCACCTTGGTCGTCTTCGTCGCACTCGTCTTCGTCCTGCTCCTCTTCCTCCCGGCCGACTCGCAGGCCGTGCGTTGGGGTCGCTCCGGGTTCTTCATCCTGGGCGCGGCCTTCTCCGCGGCGATCGGCTACCTCGGCATGTCCCTCGCCGTGAAGGCCAATGTCCGGGTGGCCCAGGCGGCCCGATCGACGGGACGCGACGACGGGATGCGCATCGCCTTCCGCACCGGAGGGACCGTCGGCATGTTCACCGTCGGTCTCGGGCTGCTCGGCGCCGCCGTCGTCGTCCTCGTCTACCGGGGTGACGCGCCCAAGGTCCTCGAGGGATTCGGCTTCGGCGCAGCGCTGCTCGCGATGTTCATGCGCGTCGGGGGTGGCATCTTCACCAAGGCCGCCGACGTCGGCGCCGACCTCGTGGGCAAGGTCGAGGCCGGGATCCCCGAGGACGACCCCCGCAATGCCGCGACCATCGCCGACAACGTGGGCGACAACGTCGGTGACTGCGCGGGGATGGCCGCAGACCTCTTCGAGTCCTACGCCGTCATGCTCGTCGCCGCCCTCATCCTCGGCTCCGCGGCCTTCGGCGCCTACGGGCTCGTCTTCCCACTCCTCATCCCCGCCATCGGTGCGGTGACCGCGATGATCGGGATCTTCATCACCCGGGCCAGGGCAGGCGAGTCCGCCCTCGACGCCATCAACCGGGGCTTCTACATCTCGGCGGTCATCTCCGCCGTGCTCTGCGCTGCCGCTGCCTACCTCTACCTGCCGGGCGCCTACGCCGACCTCGGCTCCACCGACGAGACGGTCTCCCAGCTCGTGGGCGACCCGCGCCGCGCAGCCCTCCTCGCAGTGGTCCTGGGCATCGTCCTGGCGGCGGTCATCCTGCGGATGACCGGCTACTACACCGGCACCGACAAGCGGCCGACGATGGACGTGGCCCGCACCACCGAGACCGGTGCCGCCACGGTGATCCTCTCCGGCATCAGCCTCGGCCTCGAGTCGGCCGTCTACAAGGTCGTGACGATCGCGGTCGTCATCTACCTCGCCTTCCTCCTCGGTGGCTCGTCCGTGGTCCTGGGACTGTTCTTCATCGCGCTCGCCGGGTGCGGGTTGCTGACCACGGTCGGCGTCATCGTCGCCATGGACACCTTCGGCCCCGTCTCGGACAACGCGCAGGGCATCGCCGAGATGTCCGGTGACGTCGACGAGGAGGCCGCGCAGATCCTCACCGAGCTCGACGCGGTCGGCAACACGACCAAGGCCATCACCAAGGGCATCGCCATCGCCACCGCGGTGCTCGCCGCCACCGCGCTCTTCGGCAGCTACACGGATGCGTGGCGCTCGGCACTGTCCGGGGTCGCGCAGGGGAGCGTCAGCCCCGAGCGCATCGCCGACCTCGAGCTCATGGTCAACACCCAGATCGTCTCGCCGAGCGTCCTCGTGGGCGTGCTCATCGGAGGCGCGGTCGTCTTCCTCTTCTCCGGCCTCGCCATCAACGCCGTCACCGTGGCGGCGGGGTCCATCGTGCACGAGGTGCGGCGACAGTTCCGCGAGCACCCCGGGATCATGGCGGGGACCGAGAAGCCCGAGTACGCCCGCGTCGTCGACATCTGCACCCGGGACTCGCTGAGCAAGCTCGCGACCCCGGGCCTGCTCGCTGCGCTGACGCCGATCATCGTCGGCTTCGGGCTCGGCATCGGGGCGCTGGCCGGCTTCCTCGCCGGTGCCATCGCCTGCGGTGCGCTCATGGCCGTCTTCCTCGCCAACTCCGGTGGCGCCTGGGACAACGCGAAGAAGATCGTCGAGGACGGCAACCACGGTGGCAAGGGCTCACCCGGTCACGAGGCCGCGATCATCGGCGACACGGTCGGCGATCCCTTCAAGGACACGGCCGGCCCGGCGATCAACCCGCTCATCAAGGTGATGAACCTCGTCGCGGTCCTCATCGCGCCGGCCATCATCACCCTTTACCTCGGGGACAGCACCGACCAGATCGTCCGCTGGGGGATCGCGCTCGTGGCACTGCTGATCATCGTCGTGGCCCTCGTCATCACCAAGCGCGACGACGTGGCGATGAGCAGCACCGAGGCGGAGCCGGCGGTAGACCGGGCCTGAGATCCGCACGACCTCAAGGAGATGCGCGGCCGGGAGGGCACGACCTTAAGGAGATGCGCAGCCGGGAGCGCACGACCTTAAGGAGATGCGCAGCCGGGAGCGCACGACCTTAAGGAGATGCGCAGCCGGGAGCGCACGACCTTAAGGAGATGCGCAGCCGGGAGCGCACGACCTCAAGGAGATGCGGTGGGCGGGTGACGAAGGGGGGAGGGCCCGGGAGGTGCACCCCGCACTAGGCTCGGCGTCGTGACCTCCACGGCGACCCCGCGCACCGACCCGGCCCTGCTCGACTCGCTCCGGCAGGACCTCGCCGACGCCCCCTTCGGCGTCGACGAGGTCCGGGCCAGGCTCGGCGACCTCGCCGCCAACGCACTGGGCCGTGAGCAGACGCTGCCGGCCCGACGCGCGGTCGCCGGCGCGCGGGACGCGCTCGGGGTGCTCGTCGGGTGCTTCGGGCTCGGGCTGCCCACGGCCGCGGACGACCTCGCCAGGGCGCTGCCCCGCACGGGGGTCACCGGTGCGGTGACGCTCGGCATCGTCGAGCCCCACGGCGCGCACGTCGTCGCGACCTGCGACCTGCGGCCCTACGGGGACGACGAGGGACGCTCCTGGTGGGTGGCGTCCGACCCGACCGACCACACCCGGACCGGGCCGTTGCCCGTCGACCACGTCCTCGGCATCGGCGGGGCGTCCTCGACCCTCGCCTCGTGGACCCCCCGCACCCGGGTCGCCCGGGCGCTCGACGTCGGCACCGGCTGCGGGGTCCAGGCCCTGCACCTCTCCGGGCACGCCGACGCGGTCGTCGCCACCGACCTGTCGCGTCGGGCCCTGGGGTACGCCGCCTTCAACGCCGCACTCAACCAGGCCGACTGGGACCTGCGCGAGGGATCCTTCCTCGAGCCGGTCGCCGGAGAGGCCTTCGACCTCGTCGTGAGCAATCCCCCCTTCGTCATCACGCCCCGGTCCGCAGGGGTGCCGCTCTACGAGTACCGCGACGGCGGCGCCGCCGGCGACGCGGTCGTCGAGGCGCTGACCAAGGGCGTGGGCGCCCACCTCGCGCCGGGCGGGGTCGCCCAGCTCCTCGGCAACTGGGAGACCGCGGCGGGGCAGGACTGGCGCGAGAGGTTGGGGGAGTGGGTCGCGGCCAGCGGGCTCGACGCCTGGGTGGTGCAGCGCGACGTGCAGGACCCGGCGGAGTACGCCGAGCTGTGGTCCCGCGACGGCGGCCACCTGCCCGGGACCAGCGAGTACGAGGCGCTCGTCGGCGCCTGGCTCGACGACTTCGCCGCGCGTGGGGTCGAGCAGATCGGCTTCGGCATCATCACGCTGCACCGACCGACGACCCAGCGGGCGCCCTTCGTCGACCTCGTCGAGCTCACCGGACCGGTGGCCTCCCCGATGGGGCCGACCATCGTGGCCGGGCTCGCGGCGCGCGACCGGCTCGCCGGCATGGACGACGACCAGGTCCTGGACACCGCCTGGACCTGCGCAGCGGACGTGACGACCGAGACCCACGCGGCCCCGGGTGCGAGCGACCCCAATGTCATCGTGCTGCGGCAGGGCGGCGGGCTCGCCCGCTCGATCAGGCTCGACACCCTCGACGCCGCCCTCGTGTCGGTGAGCGACGGCGAGCTCACCGCACGCCAGTCGCTCATCGCCATCTCGGCGCTGCTCGACCTGCCGACCGGGGAGTCGCTCGGGGCCGGAGCCGCTCTCGTGCGGCGGTTGGCGGCGGACGGTCTGCTGCTGCCGGGATGACATGACGAAGGGCGGCCGGAGTCCGGCCGCCCTTGGTCAGCTGGCTCGAGGTGCTCGAGCCGGTCAGGTCATCAGAAGGTGATCTTCCAGTCGTCGTCGACCTTCTTCAGCTTGATGTCCTGCTCCTTGTCGTCCTTGTTCTTGACGGTGACCGTGGCGGTCTTCTCGTCCTCGGCGATCTCGGACTTGACGATGTTGATCTCGTCGTCCTCGCCGATGTCGCCGGTCAGCTCGTCCTCGCTGGCCTTCATCGCGTCGGCGCAGGACTGGCCGTCGGGCGAGCCCGCCTCGATGGTCTTGACCAGCTCGGGGTCGATCGTGTCGCAGACGGTCTTGAAGTCCTTGTCCTTGAGCGCCTGACCGAAGGACTCGACGGTCTTCTCGGCGTCGTTGCCGCCGCCGCAGCCGGCGAGGCCGAGGGTCAGTGCGCTGGCAGCGACGATGGTGGCGAGCTTCTTCATGTGGGTGGTCCTCCCTGTCGGTGCCCGACGTGGCGTCGGACGGTGTCCTGGGGACGACCCTAACGACCACGGGGCCGGTCAGCGATGGGGAGGACTACCCACGCCCGTGTCGCTCCTCACGTCGCGATCGGCCGCCGCGAGCGGCCGACGCGATCGGCTGGTGCGAGCGGCCGACGATCAGCTGAACTGCCAGGACCGCTTGGACAAGCCGAACCAGAACCCGTCGACGGCCACGGCCCGCTCGCTCGCGCCGGAGGCCTCTGCGGCGCCCGCCGCGACATACAGGGGAGCCCAGTGCTCCGTGCGCGGGTGCGCCTCGTGGGCTGCGGGTGCGACCTCGAGCATGCGCTCGAGGGCATCGAGGTCACCGGACCCGACGGTCTCGGCGGCCCAGTGGTCGAACTCGCTGGACGCCGCCGGGGGCGCGGCGTCCGCGCCGGCGCGCGGGTTGAACCACCGCAGGTTGTGGGTGGTGAAGCCGGAGCCGACGATGAGCGTGCCCTGGTCCCGCAGCGGCGCGAGGGCACGGCCGAGGTCGACGAGCGCGTGCGGGTCGAGGGTGGGCATCGACATCTGCAGCACCGGGATGTCGGCCTCCGGGTACATCTCGACGAGAGGCACGTAGGCGCCGTGGTCCAGGCCGCGGGTCTCGTCGTGCTGGACGTCGACCCCCTTCGCCGCGAGGAGGCCGGACACCTCGCTGGCCAGCTCGGGTGCCAGGGGGGCGTCGTACCGGACGTCGTAGTAGTGCTGGGGGAATCCCCAGAAGTCGTAGGTCAGCGGGACCTTGCGCTGCGTGGGGCTGACGGTGACGGGCGCGTCCTCCCAGTGGGCCGAGATCATCAGGATGTTCTTCGGCTTCTCGAAGGATCCGGACCAGCGGGCCAGCTCGGCGGTCCAGCGGGCGTCGTCGGCCAGCGGGGGAGCGCCGTGGGACAGGAAGAGCACGGGTGGGGTCGTCATGGCCCTCACAATACTTGTACCTACAATTAAAATCAAGAGGAGCGATCTCACCACCACCCCGCCGTGCGAAGGGGGTTGACGGCCCGTAGTACGGTCGGCGCCAGATGCACCCCGACGTCGAAGCAGCGACGAATCCGCTGCACGTGGGGTCAGGAATGAGGCGCACATGGCCACCAAGCTCGTCATCGTGGAGTCACCCGCCAAGGCCAAGACCATTGGTGGGTACCTCGGCTCGGACTACGTCGTCGAGGCGTCGGTGGGCCACATCCGCGACATCCCGACCCCCTCCGAGATGCCGGCGGAGATGAAGAAGGGCCCCTTCGGCCGCTTCGGGATCAACATCGAGGAGGGCTTCGAGCCCTTCTACGTCGTCGACCCGGACAAGAAGAAGAAGGTCGCCGAGCTCAAGCGCCTGCTCAAGGACGCCGACACCCTCTACCTCGCCACAGATGAGGACCGTGAGGGCGAGGCCATCGCCTGGCACCTCCTCGAGACACTCAAGCCCAAGGTCCCCGTGAAGCGGATGGTCTTCCACGAGATCACCAAGGAGGCCATCCAGCGCGCGGTCGAGGAGACCCGCGAGCTGGACATCGACCTGGTCAACGCCCAGGAGACCCGCCGCATCCTCGACCGTCTCTACGGCTACGAGGTCTCGCCGGTCCTGTGGCGCAAGGTCAAGGCAGGCCTGTCCGCCGGTCGCGTCCAGTCGGTCGCGACCCGCATCGTCGTCGAGCGTGAGCGCGAGCGGATGGCCTTCAAGGTCGCCTCGTACTGGAGCGTCGAGGGCACCTTCAGCTCGACGTCCGCTCCCTTCGCCGCACGGCTTGCCTCCCTCGACGGGACCAAGGTCGCCACCGGAAGCGACTTCGACGACACCGGATCGCTCAAGGGCACCGCCCGGCAGCTGGACGAGCGGGCCGCGACCGCGGTCGCCGAGGCCACGATCGCCGCCGCGGTCACGGTCTCGTCCGTCACGGAGAAGCCCTACACCCGCCGGCCGTACGCCCCCTTCACCACCTCGACGCTGCAGCAGGAGGCCGGTCGCAAGCTCGGCCTGGGCGCCAAGGCGGCCATGGGCGTGGCGCAGAAGCTGTACGAGAACGGCTACATCACCTACATGCGTACCGACAGCACCAACCTGTCGGGCTCCGCGATCGCTGCCGCCCGCGGCCAGGCCAGGGACATGTACGGCGCCGACTTCGTCCCGGAGTCGCCGCGTGTCTACGGCAAGAAGTCGAAGAACGCCCAGGAGGCGCACGAGGCGATCCGCCCCGCCGGGGACCGCTTCCGCACCCCCGCCCAGGTGGCCGGCGAGCTGCGCGGTGACCAGTTCAAGCTCTACGAGCTGATCTGGAAGCGGACCGTCGCCTCGCAGATGGCCGACGCCAAGGGCTCGACCGCGACGATCAAGCTGGGCGCCGACCTCGGCGGGTGCGAGGTCGCCACGACGGCCGAGTACTCGGCCTCGGGCACGGTCATCACCTTCAAGGGCTTCCTGGCCGCCTACGAGGAGGGCACCGACGAGCCGCGAGAGTCCAAGAAGGACGGCGAGGCACGTCTGCCGAAGCTCTCCGAGGGCGCAGCGGTCGACGTCGTCGACGCCAACGCCTCGGGGCACGAGACCTCGCCGCCCGCGCGCTACACCGAGGCCTCCCTCGTGAAGAAGATGGAAGAGCTCGGCATCGGCCGACCCTCCACCTATGCCTCGACGATCAGCACCATCCAGGACCGTGGGTACGTCCGCAAGAAGGGGAGTGCCCTGGCTCCGACGTGGCTCGCCTTCGCCGTGACCCGGCTCATGGAGGTCCACTTCAGCCGCCTCGTCGACTACCGCTTCACCGCCTCGATGGAGGAGGACCTCGACGAGATCGCCTCCGGCTCGGCCGAGCGGGTGGCGTGGCTGCAGCGCTTCTACTACGGCGACGGCCAGGGCAGCGAGGGGCTCGCCAGCCTCGTCTCGGACCTGGGCGACATCGACGCCCGCGCGATCTCGACGATCGACATCGGCGACGGCATCGTCGTCCGCGTCGGTCGGTACGGCCCGTACGTCGAGGAGGTCGTGCCGAAGGGGGTTGACCCTGCCACCGGTGAGGTCACCGACGAGACCAAGACGACGCCGGCGCCCAAGCGGGCGACGATCAACGACGACGTGGCCCCCGACGAGCTGACGCCGGCGATGGCCCGCGAGTTCCTCGCGGCCGCTGCCGACGACGGGCGGGTGCTCGGGCAGGACCCCGAGACCGGTCGCGAGGTCATCGTCAAGAACGGCCGCTACGGGCCCTTCGTCACCGAGGTGCTCGAGGAGGCCGCGGACGACAAGCCCAAGCGTGGCAAGGCGAAGGCCAAGCCGCGCACGGCCTCGCTCTTCAAGAGCATGGACCCGGCCACCGTCGACCTGGAGCAGGCGCTGCGCCTGCTCTCCCTTCCTCGCACCCTCGGCACGGTCACCGAGACCACGACCGCGGAGGACGGCACCGAGACGCAGGTCGAGGTGCCGATCACGGCGCAGAACGGCCGCTACGGCCCGTACCTGAAGAAGGGGACCGACTCGCGCTCGATCGAGACCGAGGAGCAGATCTTCGCGATGACCCTCGAGGAGGCGCTCGCGATCTATGCCCAGCCCAAGCAGCGTGGGCGGGCCGCCGCCAAGCCGCCCCTGGCCGAGTTCGGCGAGGACCCGGTGAGCGGCAAGAAGGTCGTCGTCAAGGACGGTCGCTTCGGTCCCTACGTCACCGACGGTGAGACAAATGCCACGCTGCGCCGTGACGACGAGCCCGAGACGCTCACTGCCGAGCGGGCCTACGAGCTGATCGCGGAGAAGCGGGCCAAGGGGCCCAGCACCCGCAAGAAGTCGGCGAAGAAGGCGACCAAGAAGGCCGCGAAGAAGACCGTGAAGAAGGCCGCGGCGAAGAAGACCGCCAAGAAGACGGCGGCCAAGAAGTCCTGATCACGAGGGTGGGTCCGGCAGCGCGAGCCGTTGCCGGGTCCAATACCCGTGGGTATGGTCGCCTCGACCGCGCACCAGAGGAGCTGCACATGGACCTGGACCCGTCGACATTCGAGTCGATGACCCCGCAGGAGTTCGCCCGGACCGTCAAGGCGATGTCCGACAACGAGATCGCCGAGGTGATGCGCGGCGAGCACCGGGTGCCGATCCTGGACGCGATCTTCGGACGATTCCCCGAGCTCTTCCGCGCGGACAAGGCGGGGGCACTGAGCGCCGTCATCCAGTTCCGCATCACCGGTGGACCCGACGACCACCCCCACGACACCTACGAGGTCGTCATCGACGACGGTGCCTGCTCGATCTCGGACGCCCCCGGCGAGCAGTTCGACGCGTCGCTGATGATGGCGCCGCCGGAGTTCACCAAGATCGCCACCGGTCGAGGCAACCCGACGATGCTCGTGATGCGGGGCAAGATCAAGGTCAAGGGCGACATCGCCGTGGCCGCCAAGTTCCCGACACTCTTCGACATCCCGAAGGCGTGACACCGCAATGAATCCCCTGATCATCGCCAAGACCATGGCCAAGCGCGGCATGCTCAACCCCGGGCCGCCCGTCGCCCAGGTCAAGCAGCTGACCGCACTGAAGAAGTGGGGCTTCGGCCTCGCCGGCGAGCTGCGCCAGGCCGCCAACCGCTCCCCGGAGACGGTCGCCGTCATCGACGAGACCCGCGGCGAGACGACCTATGCGCAGCTGCTCGCCAACTCCGAGAAGATCGCCGTCATCCTGCGGGAGATGGGCTTCGGTCCCGGTGACCGGATCGGCCTGCTGGCCCGCAACCACGTGCAGGCCATCGAGGTCATGACCGCCACCTCGGCCGTCGGGATCGACCTCGTCCTGGGCAACACCGGCCTGGCCGGGCCGCAGCTCGCGGTCGTCCTGGAGCAGCAGGGCGTCAAGGCGCTCATCCACGACGACGAGTTCGCCGAGGTCGTCGCCCACCTGCCCGAGTCGATGCCCAAGGTCACCGAGACCGAGCTGGCCAGCCGGGTGGCGCAGACCGCGCGGCCCGACTCCCTCCCGGTCCCGGCGAAGGGGGGCCGCACGGTCATCCTGACGTCCGGCACCACCGGTACGCCGAAGGGCGCCGCCCGCAAGACCCCGGGTGGCTTCGGTCCGCTGATCTCGATCATCGACCGGATCCCGCTCCGCGCGCACGACCGGATCCTGATCTCCGCGCCGATCTTCCACACGTGGGGCTACGCCGCGATGCAGCTGTCGATGGCACTGCGCGCCACGATCATCCTGCAGCGCCGCTTCAAGCCCGAGTCCGCCCGCGCGGCCCTCGACGAGCTGCAGCCCGACGCGATGTTCGCCATCCCCGTCATGCTGCAGCGGATGATGGAGCTGCCGAGCGACCCGGCCGCCCGATCGCGACGCAGGCTGCGCGTCGTCGCGACCTCCGGATCGGCCTACCCGTCCGGCTTCACGACGAAGTTCATGGACGAGTACGGCGACGTCCTCTACAACCTCTACGGGTCCACCGAGGCCTCCTGGGTCTGCATCGCGACCCCGGAGCACATGCGGCGCGACGCCAACACCGCTGGCACCCCGCCCCTGGGCACCGTCGTCAAGATCCTCGACGAGGACGGCCGCGAGGTCGCCCCGGGCGAGAAGGGCCGGATCTTCTGCGGCAACGAGCTCGTCTTCGACGGGTACACCAACGGCAACACCAAGGACTTCATCGACGGGCTCGTCTCGACCGGCGACATGGGCCACGTCGAGGGCGACCTGTACTTCGTCGACGGGCGTGACGACGACATGATCGTCAGCGGCGGCGAAAACGTGTACCCCATCGAGGTCGAGGGCCTGCTCGCCGAGCACCCGGCCGTGCGCGAGATCTCGGTCATCGGTGTGCCGGACCCCGACTTCGGTCAGCGGCTCGCGGTCTTCGTCGCGCTCAACGAGGGTCACGAGCTCTCGGCCGACGAGCTCAAGGACCACGTGCGCGCCCACCGGGCCCGCCACTGCGTCCCGCGCGAGGTCGTCTTCATGGACGAGCTGCCGCGCAACGCGACGGGCAAGATCCTCAACCGGGAGCTGCGCAAGCACTTCGCTTGATGGGCCCTGCCTGCCCTCGGTCCAGCTGGGTGCGGGTGAAGGGCAAGGGATGGCCCCAAGACTCCGGCCGTGGACGGACTGCGTCATGAGTCGGGCCATCCCCTTGCCTTCACCCGCTTCTCCGGTTCCATCGGGCTACTTGCGGGTACGACGTGCACTTGTCAGGTGACCGCGATGAAGTCCCCCGGAATTGCGGGAGTCGTCGGCGCGAGGCGACGAGAGGTGCACGTCGTACCCGCAAGTAGCTACTAGGGATCGGAGCGGCGATGCGGTTGTGGAGCCTGGATCCTGCCCAGCTGGACCGGGCGGCGCTCGTCTCGGGCTGGCGCGAGGGGCTGCTCGCGCAGGCCGTGCTGCTCGGACGGACGAAGGGGTACACGCGCCACCCGCAGCTCGAGCGCTTCCGTGAGCTCGACGAGCCGGCGACGGGTGTCATCACCTGGCTGGCCGGGCTGGCCGACGAGGCCGACCGGCGCGGCTACCGCTTCGACCGCACCCGTCTGGCCGGGGTCGCCGACGAGACCCTGCGCATGACCGTCACCGACGGGCAGCTCGCGCTGGAGTACCAGCACCTGCTCGCCAAGTGCGACCAGCGTGCGCCCGAGTGGGCGGCACGGCTGAGGACGGAGCCGGCCCGACCGCACCCGGTCTTCGAGGTCGTCGAGGGCCCGGTCGCCTCGTGGGAGCGGGCCGTCCTGCCCTGAGCCCGGCCTCGAGCCGGACCCGAGCCCGGCCTCGAGCCTGACTCAGAGCCAGGCGCCGAAGGCCAGCGGCTCGCGGGTGAATCGGTAGGTCGCCCAGTTGAAGTGGCTCACCGCTCCCGACTCGTCGCGCTGCACCCGCAGCAGCTCGCCGCTCTCGCGGCCGGAGACCGTGCGATAGCGGTCGGTGCCGTCGGGCTCCAGGATCGACGGCGGCTGCTCCTTGGGCTGACCGGCCACGCGCGCCTCGAGCTTGCCCTCCCGCACCGACAGCACGAAGTGGGTCCCCTCCGAGTACCAGTGCCCGAGCAGCGGGACGAGGTCCTCGGGGACCGTGGTGCCGGGCTGCCACGGCTCGGGGACGACGGGTTCGCGCTCGATCGCGATGGTGGCGAGCTCGATCGCGGCGGCACCCGGCGCCACGGGCGCGGAGTTGTTCATGAAGATCAGGCCGGTCGTCGCCGAGGAGCGCTCGGTGAAGACGCCCGTGATCGAGCCGGGCCAGCCGCCGGTGTGGCCGACCCAGGTGCGCCCCTCGTGGCGGACGAGCTGCAACCCCAGACCCCACGCGGAGGTCCAGCCGATCGGGTCCGACATGACCTGCGGCTGGCACATCTCCTCGAGGGTGTCGGGGGAGAGGATCTCGTCCACCGGGGCCGCGATGAAGCCGCCCCACCGCGCCATGTCGGTCAGGGTCGAGCGCAGCCCACCGGCCGGGTCCATGGCGCGCGCCTCGAAGACCGGCTCCTCGAGCGGCACATCGGCGAAGGGGGGCACGTAGTACCCCTTTGCCCGGCGCCCGGACGGGAGCGTCCCGGTGCGCGTCATCTCGAGCGGGTCGAGGATCCGACGGCGGATCGAGTCCTCCCACGAGCACCCGTCGAGGCGGGAGATGATCTCGCCGAGGACGGAGAAGGCGAGGTTGGAGTAGTGCCAGCGGTCGTGCGGTCGGCCCACGCGCTCCGCCCCGGGCCATCCCGTCAGCAGCTCCTCGCGGCTGGGCATGACCATGGTGTCGAAGACGTCGCCGACCGGCTCGCGCTGCATCCCGGAGGTGTGCGAGAGCAGCTGGCGGATCGTCACGCGGGCGTGCGAGCTGTCGGACAGGTGGGTCTCGACGGTGTCGTCGAGGTCGAGGCGGCCCTCGTCGCGCAGTGCCATGACGGCCACGGCGGTGAAGGTCTTGGAGTTGCTCGCGACGGCGTACTGGGTGTCGGCGTCGGGTGCGTCCCCGGGGGAGGCGAGGTCGATCGTCCCGACCCCGGTGGACCACTCCAGGGCGCCCGCGCGGGCCACCCCGGCCGCGAGGCCAGGGACCCGCCCATCGGTCTGGGCGGTCAGGGCGCGGATGGTGAGGGCTCGGCCGGTCTCGTCGCTGAAACTCATGATCCCCAACGTATCGCCGGCTGGTCCCGGGTGTCCGACCGGTGCCATAGGGTCGACGACGTGACGGACAGTGGCTACTTCATCGCCTTCGAGGGCGGCGACGGCGCGGGCAAGTCGACGCAGGTGCGTCACCTCGTGGCGGCGCTCGAGGAGGCCGGTCGCGAGGTCGTCGTGACCCGCCAGCCGGGCGGCACGACGCTGGGCTCCGCGCTGCGCGACCTCGTGCTGCACGGTGAGCACATCACCCCACGCGCCGAGGCACTGATCTTCGCCGCGGACAAGGCCCAGCACGTCCAGGAGGTGATCCTCCCTTCGCTCGCCCGCGCAGCGGTGGTCGTCACCGATCGCTACACCGACTCCTCCGTCGCCTACCAGGGCGCCGGGCGCTCGCTGGGCGCGGACGAGGTGGCCCACCTGCAGTCATGGGCCGTCGGTGGGCTGACCCCGCACCTCACCGTGCTCGTCGACGTCGACCCGGGCGAAGGGAGGCGTCGTCGCGGTGGCACGCACGACCGGATGGAGTCGGAGGCCGACGCCTTCCACGCTGCGGTTCGTGAGCACTTCCTGGCGATGGCGAAGGGAGCCCCCGAGCGTTATCTCGTCGTCGACGGCTCCGCCCCGGCGCTCGAGATCGCCGCGCAGGTCCGGCAGCGACTGGTCCGGGAGGGTGTGCTGTGAGCGCCCCGGTCGCCGATCAGCAGCCCCCGATCTGGCGCGATGTCGTCGGCCAGACCCAGACGATCCAGACCCTCCAGCGCGCCGTCAGCGACGCGGCCGCGATGACCCACGCGTGGCTCTTCACCGGGCCGCCCGGGTCCGGCCGATCGACTGCGGCGCGGGCCTTCGCCGGGGCGCTGCTGTGCCCTGCCGGTGGCTGCGGCGAGTGCCGCGAGTGCCGGACGGCGCTCGACGGCACGCACGCCGATGTCGACGTGCTGGCCACCGAGGCACTGTCGATCGGTGTCGCCGCCACCCGCGACCTCGTCCAGCTGGCGGGTCGCTCGCCGAGCGTCGGCCGGTACCGGATCATCCTCATCGAGGACGCCGACCGCCTGACCGAGCAGTCCGGCAACGCCCTGCTCAAGGCCCTCGAGGAGCCGACGCCCCGGACCGTGTGGCTGCTGTGCGCCCCGAGCCTCGAGGACGTGCTCATCACGGTGCGCTCGCGCTCGCGGCACGTGCGGCTGCGCACCCCCCCGGTCGCCGAGGTCTCCCGGCTGCTGCAGCGCCGCGACGGCATCGACCCCGGCATGGCGACCTATGCCGCACGAGCCGCCCAGAGCCACATCGGGCTGGCCAAGCGACTGGCCACCGACGAGGGCGCGCGCATCCGGCGGCGCGACACGATCGCCATGTCCGCGCGCATCCGCGGCGTCTCCGACGCCGTCGGCGCCGCCGCCGACCTGCTCCAGATCGCCGAGCAGGAGCGTGACCGCACCCTCGAGACCCGAGGCGCCGCGGAGAAGCAGCGTCTCCTCGAGACGCTCGGCGCCGACCCGAGCGCCCGGACCCAGCCCCCGCACGTGCGGGCCCAGGTCAGCGCGCTGGAGAAGGAGCAGAAGACGCGGGCCACTCGCTTCACCCGCGACATGATCGACCGCGCCCTCGTCGACCTGCTCTCGGTCTACCGCGACGCGCTCGTCCTGCACGCCGGGTCACCTGTGGCCCTGGTCAACGAGGACGCCCGGCCCGTCGTCGAGGAGGTCGCTCGCTCGTTCAGCGGCGAGGGCCTGCTCCTGAGCATGGAGGCGATCGCCACTGCGCGCGAGCGCATCGCGGCCAATGTCGCGCCGCTGCTGGCGCTCGAGGCCATGGCCGTGTCGCTGCAGCTGCCTGCTGCTCGTTAGACCGCTCGGTGGCGTCGGCCGGTGAGCGCTGATCCGGAGCGGGACAGGCGGCAGGTAGCGTCTGGGCCATGATCCGTCGCACGCACCGCCCCCTTCGTGTCCTGGCGGCGGCTGTGGCACTCCTCCTGCCGCTGTCGGGGTGCTCACTGCTCGAGCCGGACATCGCGCCGACGGGACTGTCCACGGGGGACAAGCGCCCGCCCGAGGGGACGACGGGCCTGGAGCCCTTCTACGAGCAGGCCCTGCAGTGGGGTGACTGCGACACGGGCTCGGGGGAGTGCGCGAAGCTCACGGTCCCGGTGGACTACGACGACCCCGGCGGCACGACGATCGAGATCGCCGTGCTGCGGATGCCGGCGAAGAAGCAGGCTGCGGGATCCCTGGTCGTCAACCCCGGCGGGCCGGGAGGCTCGGGCGTGGACTACGCGGCGGCCGCCGACAACATCGTCAGCCCACAGATCCGCAGGTACTTCGACGTCGTCGGCTTCGACCCGCGGGGTGTGGGACGTTCGGCCCCCATCGACTGCCTGAGCGACTCCGACCTGGACGCCTACCTGGCCAAGGACCCGACGCCGGACACCACCGAGGAGTGGGCGACGGACAACGCGCAGCAGAAGTCCTTCGGCCAGGGGTGCAAGGCCAAGAGCGGCGACCTCCTGGGGCATGTCTCGACGGCGGAGGCCGCTCGGGACATGGACGTGCTCCGGGCGGCACTCGGCGACGGCAAGCTGACCTATCTCGGGAAGTCCTACGGAACCTATCTCGGCGCGACCTACGCCGACCTCTTCCCCGACCGCGCTGGCCGTCTCGTGCTCGACGGGGTCATGCCCCCCGACCTGTCGGCGGAGGAGTCCGTCATCGGCCAGGCCACAGGCTTCGACACCGCGACCAAGGCCTGGGCCCGCAGCTGCGTCGACAACGACTGCCCGCTCGGCAACAGCGTGGACGAGGTCGTGGGGAACGTGCAGGACCAGCTGGTGCAGCTCGACCAGAACCCGCTGCCGGCGTCGGCAGGCATCGAGCTGACGGAGGGGTGGGCGACCTACGGCATCGCGCAGGCTCTCTACGACCAGGGGATGTGGTCGCAGCTGACCGATGCCCTCGTCAGTGCGCAGGACGGCGACGGCAGTCCGCTCGCCCAGCTCGGACGCGCCTACGCGGGCCGCGACGCGAACGGCCGCTACGCGACGAACCTCTTGGAAGCGCTCCCTGCCGTCAACTGCCTGGACCGCCCCGAGGAGGGCGATGACCAGCAGGCGCTCATCGACAAGGCCGTCGCGGCTGCGCCGATCTGGGGCCGCGCGCTCGCCTCGGAGTCCCCGTGCCCCCAGTGGCCGATCGACGCCACCAACACCCCCCACAAGATCGCCGCGAAGGGGGCCGACCCGATCCTCGTCGTCGGCACCACCCGCGACCCGGCCACGCCGTACGAGTGGGCCGTGCGCCTGCACGAGCAGCTCGCGGACTCGGCCCTCGTCACCCACGAAGGCGACGGCCACACCGCGTACATGCGGCAGAACGACTGCGTGGACAAGGCAGTGGACCAGTACTGGCTCACCGGCAAGACGCCCGAGGGAGGCGAGCTCACCTGCTCGGAGTGACCCCGCGGGCTGAGGACTTCTACCCCTTCGGTCGAGGTGGCCCGTGGACCAGAATGCAGGCGTGACCACACCTCGTCAGCACGTGAAGAACGCCGCAGGCTTCGTCCTGGTGTGGCTCGTCGCCAAGGTGGCCCACCGGGTGCGCTTCCGGGCCGGAGAGATCCCACGCACCGGGCCCGTGATCCTCGTGGCCAACCACCTCACGATGACCGACCCGCTGGCGGTGGCCCGGGTGGTCATCGGGCACCGACGTTTCCCCCACTTCCTCGCGATGCAGGAGGTCTTCGGCTGGCCGGGTGTCGGCGCGCTGGCTCGGGTCACCGGTCAGATCCCGGTCGCACGAGGGTCGGCGGCTGCGGGTGACGCTCTCGACAGCGCCTCCGAGCGGCTGGATCAGGGACAGCTCGTCGCGCTCTACCCCGAGGGCCGGCTCACGACCGAGGTCGACCGGATGCCGGGGCCGGCGCGGACCGGTGCTGCTCGGCTTGCGCTGCGTCATCCCGAGGCAGTCGTCATCCCGATCGGCACGTGGGGGCCGCAGCAGGGCCACCACCACATCTGGCACCGCCACACCGCCTGCCTGTCGGTGGGCCCCCGCCTTGACCTGTCGGTCTGGGCAGAGCGCACCGACGACGCGGCCGCGCGGGAGGTCACGGACGTCATCATGACCGCCATCCGTGACGAGATCGGCCATGCCCAGCAGATGTGGAGCGCACGCTAGGACCAGCAAGGCCCGCGAGAGCCTGGCGTCGTTGACGGCGCCTGGTTGCCCGGAGAGGGTCGGCCAAGTGCTCATAACGACGCCGGGCCGGGCCGGCTGCATGTCGAGTGGGGGTACCAAGGGGGTACCAACGTCAGGGCGAAGGGGGAGTGGCCGAAAACGTGCAGCCCGCAGAACCGACGAAGCCCCCCGAGTTACCGGGGGGCTTGCGTGGAGCCGCCTGTCGGAATCGAACCGACGACCTTCTCATTACGAGTGAGACGCTCTAGCCGACTGAGCTAAGGCGGCGTGCGCCCGAGGACGCGAGGCACGAGTATACGGATCCGGGCCCGTGCGACGTAATCGGGGCCGCGCGTGGCTTCGAGGCTCGGCCGCGGGCGGCCTCGCACCTCAGCCAGCGAGGGCCGTCGGGGTGTTGATCCGCTCCAGGACGACCTCGGCGATGACCTCGGGGTGGGTCTCCATCAGCCAGTGCCCGGTGTGCAGCTCGCGGGTGATCGCCAGCTCGGGCCGGTCGCCGGCTCGCCGACGCAGCTGCTCGACCGTGTGGTCCGTCGACACCTTGGCAAAGGCCGGGTCCTTGCTGCCCCAGACGAAGGCGGTGGGGATGACCCGGCGGTGCACGCTGCGGCGGGGACCCCCCTTCGCCCTGCGCTTGCGCCAGATCAGGGTGGGGGAGAGGGCTGCCCGGTACCAGGCGAAGGTGCCCTCGGCGGCGCCGGGAGACTTCAGCCGGCGGGCGTCGTGGGCGGCGCGCTCGCGAGGCATCCCGATCTTCTCGAGGATCTGCTGGGCGAAGAGCCGGAAGAACAGGACCGGGAGCACCGGCAGCGCGAAGAGCGCCATGTACCAGCTGTGCTTCAGCTGGTCACCCGAGCGCACGCCCTTGGCCATCGCGGACGGGCTCGGCGTGGACAGCACGGTGAGGGTCGCGACGCGCTCGGGCGCGCGGGCAGCGATGGCCCAGGCCAGCGCTCCGCCCCAGTCGTGCCCGACGATGTGCGCCTGCTCGGCACCGACCTCGTCGAGCAGCGCGACGACGTCGGCGACCATCTCGGTGATCTCGTAGTCGAGGTGGTTGCCGGGGCGGGCGCCGGGGGAGTATCCGCGCAGGTCGGGCGCGATGACCCGCACACCGGTCGTGGTGAGCAGGGGCGTCACCTTGTCCCACGCCGTGCGGTCCTGCGGCCAACCATGCAGCAGGACAACGAGATCCGCGCCCTCGGGGCCGGAGTCGTCGACGTCGAAGGTCAGGCCGTCACGGGAGTAGTAGCGCACGATCCGAACCGTAGTTCATGTGTGCGGTTGGATGGGAGTGTGAGCACCCAGCGCTTCGTCTTCCACCACGAGTGGTCGCTCCCCGGTCCCGCCGAGCCGGTCGTCGCCGCGCTCGCCGACATCGAGCACTACCCGCGCTGGTGGCCCCAGGTCCGGTCGGTGGAGCAGCTGGACGACCGGTCCGGGCAGGTGCAGATCCGCAGCCTGCTGCCGATCACGCTGCAGCTCGTCCTCACCCGTGACATCGAGGACCACGAAGGGGGCCGCCTGCGCGTCGTCCTCGACGGTGACCTCAGCGGGTGGGCCCAGTGGTCGATCGCATCGAGCGGGGGTGCGACGACCGCGGTCTTCGACCAAGACGTGAGGGTCGCCGCCCGGTTGTCCCGGGCGGCGACCCTCGCGCCTGCGGTGCTGCGAGCCAACCACGCGTGGATGATGCGGCAGGGCCGCCGCGGGTTGGCTGGTGACCTGGTCAGTCGTCGCTGAGCGGGTTCTCCTTGGTCGCGAGCTCCTCGCGGGCCCGTGCGGCGGCGGCCTTGATGTCGTCCTCCGAGTGCGTGACGTCGGGCTGCGTGGTGTGCCCGGCCGGCATGTTCCAGCGGGCGGTGCTCATGCCGTTGGCCTTGGCGCGCTCGACGGCCTCGCGGACGGTCTGCTCGGCCTCCTCGCGACCGACCCAGTGGGCACCCTCGACGGACTTGCCGGGCTCGAGGTCCTTGTAGGTCTCGAAGAAGTGCTGTATCTCGAGGCGGTCGAACTCGCTGATGTCCTCGAGGTCCTTGATGCCCTCCTTGCGCGGGTCGCCCGCGGGGACGCACAGGACCTTGTCGTCGCCGCCGGCCTCGTCGCGCATGTGGAACATGCCGATCGGCCGGGCGCGCACGAGGCAGCCGGGCCAGGTCGGCTCGTCCAGGAGCACGAGGGCATCCAGCGGGTCGCCGTCCTCACCGAGGCTGTCCTCGACATAGCCGTAGTCGCTCGGGTAGGCCATGGAGGTGAAGAGCATGCGGTCGAGGCGGATGCGCCCGGTGGCGTGGTCGACCTCGTACTTGTTCTTCTGGCCCTTCGGGATCTCGATGGTGACGTCGAACTCCACAGGTGTACCTCTTGTCCGTGATGGGTGAACTACTCTCGGGGCCAGTGTTCCACCACCACCGCCGAAACACCGCAGGGGGCCACGCGTGCGCCGCGCACTGATCGCACTGACCTCTGTCGCAGCCCTCGTCGTGGGCTACGGCGTGGCCGACGCCAACGACCGGGTCCCGGGCGTCCTGACGATCGACGAGGCCGTCTCCGAGCAGGTCCCCCGGCCGGTCGAGCCGGCCGTGGTCCTGCCGCCCGCGTCCAAGAGCGCGCCTGCACCGACCGACGCCGGCATCACCCGGGCCCTGCGCGACGACGTCCGCGACAAGCAGCTCGGGCCCCGCGTCGGTGTCGTCGTGCGCGACGCACTGACCGGCGAGACCCTCTACTCCCTCGGCGAGGACCGCCCCCAGACGCCCGCCTCGACGGCCAAGCTCCTCACGGCTGCCGCGGTCGCCGAGCGCGCCGACCTGAGCACGACCATGACCACCACGGTGGTGCGCGGCGAGGGCGACGAGCTCGTCCTCGTCGCCTCCGGGGACACGATGCTCGCCAAGGGCGCGGGCGACCCGACCACGGTCGAGGGCCGGGCCGGCCTGGCCGACCTGGCCAAGCAGGTCGCCGCCTCCCTGGGGACGAAGGGGGGAGCCCGCCACTCCCTTCGCCTCGACGCCACGTACGCGGCCGGCGAGCGCTACGCGCCGACGTGGGACATGGCCGACGTCGCCGCCGGCTACACCCAGGGCGTGTCGATGGTGGGCCTCGCCGGCGACCGACCCGAGCCCTTCAAACCTTCGCCACGCTTCCCGGAGAAGGCCGTCCTCAAGGCCTTCGCGGCCCAGCTGAAGAAGGCGGGCGTCACGGTCTCCGTCGACGACTCGGCCGCGTCGTGGAAGCAGGCGGCCCCGCAGGGTGCCGAGCAGCTCGGGGCCGTGGAGTCGGCGCCCCTGGGCGACGTGCTCGCCCTCGCGCTCGACCACAGCGACAACGCCCTGACCGAGAACGTCGCCCGGCAGGCCGCCGTGGCCGACGGCGCCGGCTCGTCCTTCGCCGAGGTGACCGCCTGGGTGCGCTCCACCCTCGAGGGGGCCGGGATCGACCTCACCGGCGTGCGGCTCAAGGACAACAGCGGCCTCAGCTCCGGCCAGGTCGTGCCCGCGCGGGTGACCTCCGACGTGATGCAGCTGGGCATCACCGGGTCGGCGCAGACGATGAGCCTGGTCCTGTCGGAGCTGCCGATCGCCGGGCTGACCGGGACCCTGCACGAGCGCTTCCAGACCAGCGCCTCGCACGCCGCCGCGGGCATCGCCCGGGCCAAGACCGGCACCCTCACGGGTACCTCGGCGCTGGCGGGGACGACGACGACGCAGGAGGGGCGACTGCTGTCCTTCGTGCTCGTCGCCGATCGCGTCCCTTCGACAACGGGCACCCTGGGCGCTCGGGCGGCCCTCGACAAGATCGTGGCCGACCTGACCGCCTGCGGCTGCCGCTGAGTAGTCCGTCCGCGCAGCGGCCCCGACATCGCGGGTTGGGCGAAGGGGGTCTGCTCCGTAGGGTGGGCCCGTGACCCAATACGTGGACTGGAAGTTCGCCAAGACCGCCGGCGCGCGGCTCGTCCCGCCCGGGCCCGACGTGAGCCACGACGAGGCAGCCGAGACGGTCGCCGAGATCCGCGAGCTGGCAGCCGCAGCAGTCGCCCCCGTCGCGGCCACCTCACGGCTGACCGCGCCCGGTGACGCGCCCGCCCCGCTCGTCGTCGACCGGCCCACGTGGATCGAGGTCAACGCCGACTCCATGGCAGCGCTGCTCGACCCCGCGATGCAGGCCATGGCCAGCCGCAAGGGCAAGGAGCCGTGGGCCCCGGCCCAGGCCATCGGGTCCAAGCTCACCGGCGCCGAGGCCGGCGGCATGCTCGCCTTCCTCTCCACCAAGGTCCTGGGGCAGTACGACATCGCACCCGACGGCACCCCGGCGCTCCTGCTCGTCGCGCCCAACATCATGACGACCGAGCGTGACCTGTCCGTCGTGCCGCGAGACTTCCGCTTCTGGGTCTGCCTGCACGAGGAGACTCACCGGGTGCAGTTCACCGCCGTGCCGTGGCTGCGCGAGCACCTCATCGACAGCGCCCGGGGCCTCGCCGGTGACCTCATGCCCGACGCCGAGTCCCTGAAGTCACGCCTGGAGCAGATCGCCACCCAGGTGCCCCGCGCCCTCAGCGGCGACGGCCAGGGCCTCGCCGAGCTGGTCATCACGCCCGAGCAGCGCGAGCGCATGGCCGAGGTCACCGCCGTCATGTCCCTCCTCGAAGGCCACGCCGACGTCGTCATGGACGACGTCGGCCCCGAGCACGTACCGACCGTGGCGACCATCCGTGTGCGCTTCACCAAGCGCCGCAAGGGCGCCGGAGCCGCCGACCGCCTGCTGCGCCGGCTCCTCGGCCTCGAGGCCAAGATGCGCCAGTACCGCGACGGTGCCGTCTTCGTCCGCGAGGTGCAGGACAAGGTCGGCGTCGACGGCTTCAACGCCGTCTGGACCTCTCCCGAGACGCTGCCGACCGCCCTCGAGATCACCGACCCCGCCGCCTGGGTGCGGCGGGTCCACGGCTGAGGTGGGTGCCGGCCACCCCTCCCAGGCCGACTGCCGAAGGGGGGTCCGCGCGGTCCTCGACGGGCTCCCGGCAGGCTCGCTGGTGCTCGCCGCGGTCAGCGGGGGCACGGACTCGCTGGCCCTCGCGGGGGCCTTGGCAGCGGAGGGTGCCGCCCACGACGTGACCGTCGGGGCGATCGTCGTCGACCACGGGCTGCAGGAGGAGTCGGCGGACACGGCGGTGCTCGCCGCCCAGCAGTGCGCTGACCTCGGGCTCGCCCCGGTCGCGGTCGTGCAGGCCGTCATCACCTCCTCCGGCGACGGGCTCGAGGCCGATGCCCGCGAGGCGCGCTACACCGCCCTCGCGGAGACGGCCGCCGCGATGGGGGAGGAGCACCCCGCGCACGTCGTCCTGCTCGGCCACACCCGCGACGACCAGGCCGAGCAGGTGCTCCTCGGCCTCGCCCGCGGCTCCGGTGCGCGGTCGCTCGCGGGGATGGCCGACCTCGTGGTCCGGGCGGGGACTCCCTTCGTCCGGCCGCTGCTGCACCTGCCCCGCACGACGACCGAGAAGGCGTGTGCCGCATGGGGCCTCGTGGCGTGGGAGGACCCGATGAACTCCGACCGGGCCTACGCCCGCGTGCGGGTCCGGCAGGCGCTCGCGGCCCTCGAGGCGGACCTCGGGCCGGGCCTGGCCGAGGCGCTGGCGCGCAGCGCCGACCTGCTGCGTGACGACGCCGACCTGCTCGACGACCTCGCCGAGCAGGCCGTCCCCGACGACGACCCGGCCGGCATCCCGGTGACGGACCTCGCGGACCTGGCCCCCGCCCTTCGCTCACGGGTGTGGCGACGGTTGCTCGTCGCCGCCGGTGCGCCCGCAGGCGCCCTGGGTGCTGCGCACGTCGCCGCCTGCGACCGCCTCGTCACGGACTGGCACGGCCAGGGCGCCCTCCACCTGCCCGGCGACCTGAGGGTGCGCCGAGCCGACCACCGGGTGCACATCGGGCGTGCACCTGGTGGACAATGAGACCGGCCCGACCCGACAAAGGAGAGCTGTGGACTCCAAGGACATCCAGGACGACCTCGTCGAGGTCCTCATCACCGAGGACCAGATCCAGGCGAGGCTCGCCGAGCTCGCCACCGAGGTCTGGGAGCACTACCAGGGCAAGGACGTGCTGCTCGTCGGCGTGCTCAAGGGCGCCGTCATGGTGATGGCCGACTTCATGCGCCACCTGCCCGGATCGGCCCCCATGGACTGGATGGCCGTCAGCTCCTACGGCTCCGGCACCAAGTCCTCCGGTGTCGTGCGGATCCTCAAGGACCTCGACACCGACATCAGCGGCAAGCACGTGCTGATCGTCGAGGACATCATCGACTCCGGTCTGACCTTGTCGTGGATCCGCGCCAACCTCGACTCGCGCTCGCCCGCGTCCGTCGAGATCCTCACGCTGCTGCGCAAGCCCGAGGCCGCCAAGGTCGAGATCGACACCCGCTGGGTCGGCTTCGACATCGCCAACGAGTTCGTCGTCGGCTACGGCCTCGACTACGCCGAGGGCTACCGCAACCTGCGCGACGTCGCGACGCTGGCGCCGCACGTCTACTCCTGACCCGACGGTTGCTGCGCAACCTCCTCAGGGATCGGGCCCTTCGAGACGGTTGCTGCGCAACCTCCTCAGGGATCGGGGGGCATTCGGGAACACCCCCGCACAGGTGGGCGTTGGTCTGGTGACCGCTCGATGCCGGCGTTCAGGTAGTTTCGTCCTGATGTCCCCGCTGTCGTTGGGGGTCGCCACGTCGTCGAGCCAGGAAGTCCGGGGAGTCCCCGTACCCGTATGAACGCCAAGAAGATCTTCCGCGCACCCGCATTCTGGGCACTGCTGCTCATCGCAGTCTTCGTCCTGATGTTCACGACGCGAAACAGCAACGAGTACTCACGCGTGGACACGTCCGCGGCCGAAAAGCTCGTGACCGAGGGCAAGGTCAAGGACGCCCACTTCACGACCGACAACCTGCTGCAGCTCGACCTCAAGGACGGGCAGACCTACTCCGACGGCGAGTCGGTCAAGGACGCCAGCAAGGTCGAGACCGAGTTCATCGACGCCCGCGCGGGCCAGATGCTCAAGCTTGTCGAGGACAACGTCGACGGGGTGCAGAACGACACGGTCGAGACGCCGAGCGTCTGGTCCAGCCTGCTCTTCTCGCTGCTGCCCCTCGTGCTGCTCGTGGGCCTCTTCTGGTTCATCCTCAGCCAGGCCCAGGGCGGCGGCTCCAAGGTCATGCAGTTCGGCAAGTCCAAGGCCAAGCTCGCCAGCAAGGACACCCCCAAGGTGACCTTCGTCGACGTGGCCGGCGCCGACGAGGCGGTCGAGGAGCTGCACGAGATCGTCGAGTTCCTGCGCGAGCCGAGCAAGTTCCTCGCCGTGGGCGCCAAGATCCCCAAGGGCGTGCTGCTCTACGGCCAGCCCGGTACCGGCAAGACCCTCCTGGCCCGTGCGGTCGCCGGCGAGGCGGGCGTGCCCTTCTACTCCATCTCCGGCTCGGACTTCGTCGAGATGTTCGTCGGTGTCGGTGCCAGCCGGGTGCGCGACCTCTTCGAGCAGGCCAAGACCAACGCCCCGGCGATCATCTTCGTCGACGAGATCGACGCCGTGGGACGTCACCGCGGCGCCGGCATGGGTGGCGGTCACGACGAGCGCGAGCAGACGCTCAACCAGCTGCTCGTCGAGATGGACGGCTTCGACGTCAAGACCAATGTCATCCTCATCGCGGCGACCAACCGTCCCGACATCCTCGACCCGGCCCTGCTGCGTCCGGGCCGCTTCGACCGGCAGATCGCCATCGAGAACCCCGACATGATCGGTCGCCACCGCATCCTCGAGGTGCACGCGGCCGGCAAGCCGATGGCCCCCGGCGTCGACCTGCTCACCGTCGCCCGTCGCACCCCCGGCATGACCGGTGCCGACCTGGCCAATGTCCTCAACGAGGCAGCGCTCCTCACGGCCCGTCTCGACAAGCAGTTCATCGACGACGAGATCCTCGACGAGGCCATCGACCGCGTCATCGCCGGCCCGCAGAAGCGCACCCGGATCATGAGCGCCCAGGAGCGCAAGATCACGGCCTACCACGAGGGCGGTCACGCGCTCGTGGCAGCGGCGATGAACCACACCGCGCCGGTCACCAAGATCACGATCCTCCCGCGTGGCCGAGCACTCGGCTACACGATGGTCATGCCGCTGGACGACAAGTACTCGACCACGCGCAACGAGATCCTCGACCAGCTCGCCTACGCCCTCGGCGGTCGCGTCGCGGAGGAGATGATCTTCCACGACCCGTCGACCGGTGCCTCCAACGACATCGAGAAGGCCACGGGCATGGCCCGCAAGATGGTCACCGAGTTCGGCATGAGCGAGAAGATCGGTGCGGTCAAGCTCGGCCAGTCCACCGGCGAGGTCTTCCTCGGCAAGGACATGGGCCACCAGCGCGACTACTCCGAGGAGGTCGCCGGGATCGTCGACCACGAGGTCCGTCGCTTCATCGAGGCCGCCCACGACGAGGCCTGGCACGCGCTCAACGACAACCGCGACGTCCTCGACCAGCTCGTCCTCGAGCTGCTCGAGCACGAGACGCTCAACACCAAGGACCTCGAGGTCGTCTTCGCCAGCGTGCGCAAGCGCCCTCGCCGCCCCACGTGGCTGAGCAGCGAGTCCCGCACGATCTCCGACATCCCGCCGGTCCTCACGCCCGCCGAGCAGGCCGCCATGCGCGCCCGCGACACCGAGCCGGGCCGGACCGACGCGCCGCAGAGCGATCCCCGCGTCACCGCGGCCATCGACCGCGCCGCCGAAGAGGGCGCGACGATCCCCACGGACGAGGCGAATGAGCGTCCCGCCACCGAGATCCGTCAGGTCGCACCGGGCGAGGCCGTCGACGGCGACGACCAGGGACGCGGCTGACCGATGGCCGATGTCGACCTGGACCGCATCGAGGCGGCCGTGCGCGAGATCCTGATCGCGGTGGGGGAGGACCCCGACCGTGACGGCCTCGTCGAGACCCCGGCGCGGGTGGCGCGCTCCTACGCCGAGGTCTTCGCCGGGCTGCGGTCCGACCCTGCGCAGCTGCTGTCGACGACCTTCGACATCGATCACGACGAGCTCGTCATCGTGCGCGACATCGAGCTCTACTCCACCTGCGAGCACCACCTCGTCCCCTTCCACGGTGTCGCGCACGTCGGCTACACCCCGGGGCCGAGCGGCAAGGTGACCGGGCTGTCCAAGCTGGCCCGCCTGGTCGACATGTTTGCCAAGCGACCGCAGGTGCAGGAGCGGCTGACGAGCCAGATCGCCGACGCGCTCGTCGAGCACCTCGACGTCGCCGGTGTCATTGTCGTCGTCGAGGCCGAGCACCTGTGCATGTCGATGCGCGGGGTGCGCAAGCCGGGGGCCAAGACGATCACCTCCGCCGTCCGCGGCCAGCTGCGGGACTCCACCACCCGCGCCGAGGCGATGGCACTGCTCGCCGGGGCCGCTCGGTGACCCACGCGGTCCTCGAGCGGATCGCGGCCGGTCACGACCGGCCGGGCCCGGTCGTCATGGGGATCGTCAACGTCACTCCCGACTCCTTCAGCGACGGGGGCCGGTGGATCGAGACCGACTCCGCCATCGCCCACGGTCGTGAGCTCGTCGCCGCCGGCGCGTCGATCGTCGACGTCGGGGGCGAGTCCACCCGACCCGGTGCCGAGCGGCCCTCCGAGGCCGAGGAGCTGCGTCGCGTCGTACCGGTCGTCGAGGCACTCGCGGCCGACGGGATCGCCGTGTCCGTCGACACCATGCGCGCCAGCGTGGCCGAGGTCGCGCTCGCGGCAGGCGGCGCGATCATCAACGACGTGAGCGGCGGCCTGGCCGACCCGCAGATGCCCGCCCTCGTCGCGTCGAGCGGGGCTCCCTTCGTCGTCATGCACTGGCGAGGTCACGCGCACGACATGCAGACGAAGGCCGAGTACGCCGACGTCGTCGCCGAGGTCTGTGCCGAGATGACCGCGAGGGTCGACGTGCTGCTGGCAGCAGGGGCCTCTCGGGATCAGCTCATCCTCGACCCGGGCATCGGCTTCGCCAAGACGGCCGAGCACAACTGGCGCCTGCTCGCCGGCCTCGAGCAGGTCGTCGACCTCGGCCACCCGGTGCTCCTGGGTACCTCGCGCAAAGGCTTCCTGGGCAGCGTCGGGCGTGCGCCGGGTGAGGAGCGTCCCCTCGATGCCCGGGCCGTCGTCACGGCCGCCACGAGCGCCCGCGCGGCCCGCGCCGGCGTGTGGTGCGTGCGCGTGCACGACGTGACCGCCACGGTCGACGCGATCGACGTCGTCGCAGCCCTGGGAGAGGTCGCGCTGTGAGTGACCGGATCAGCCTGCTCGGCGTGCGTGCTCGAGGGTTCCACGGCGTGCTCGCCGACGAGAAGCGGGACGGCCAGGACTTCGTCGTCGACGTCGTCCTCCACGTCGACCTCGCGCCGGCCGGGACCACCGACGACCTGGCCCTGACGATCAACTACGCCGAGGTCGGCGCCGACGTCGTCCGCCGCATCGAGGGCCCCTCGCTCGACCTCATCGAGTCCCTCGCCGAGCAGGTCGCCGCCGACGCGCTGGTCCGACCCGGTGTGCGCGCCGTCGAGGTCACCGTGCACAAGCCGTCAGCGCCGGTCGGCGTGCCCTTCGGCGATGTCGCGGTCACCATCGAGCGCACTCGCGCCGTCCCGGTCGTCATCGCCCTCGGGGCCAACCTCGGTGACGCGCCCCGCACCCTCCAGAGCGCCATCGACGACCTCGGTGACGCCGTGCAGTCGGTGCGTCGGGCTCCCTTCGTCAGCACGGACCCGGTCGGCGGACCCGACCAGCCGCGCTACACCAACACCGTCGTCCTCGCGACGACCGCCTTGGCCCCGCACGAGCTGCTGGCCCGACTGCACGCCGTCGAGGCGCGTCACGGTCGCGTCCGCGAGGTGCGGTGGGGTGCCCGCACGCTCGACCTCGACCTGATCCAGTACGGCGACCCGGCATCGGGCACCGACGTCAGGTGTGATGACCTGGTCCTCACCCTGCCGCACCCCCGGGCCCACGAGCGCGGATTCGTCCTCCAGCCGTGGTCCCGCGTCGATCCCGACGCGGTCCTGCGGGTCGGGGACCGGGTGGTGCCCGTGACCGAGCTGCTCGCGGGCGTCGACGCGAGCGACGTCGAGGACATCTGATGCTGGAGCGGGGACTGCGCTCCTCGACGGTGGCGATCGTGCTCGTCGCGGTAGGCGTGCTCAGCTGGGCCGGCGGGCGATGGTGGGTCGCCGGCGGGCACGCGCCGATGCGGGTCGGCTGGCTGGCCGGTGTGCTGCTGCTGGGCATGGGCCTCGTCGTGGTCGCGACGGGCCGACGGATGTGGCGGATGCGCCGTGGCCAGGGCCATGTCGAGCCGCTGGTCGCTGCGCGCATCCTGGGGCTGGCCCAGGCCAGCGCACTCACCGGCGCGGTCATCGCCGGGTTGGACCTCGGTCAGGCGCTCGCCCTGCTGCCCGACGTCGGCTTCGCCGGGCGCGGTGAGCTCGCCGTGAAGTGGGCGGTCGGTGCGCTCGGCGCCCTGGCGCTCGTCGCAGCGGGACTGCTGGTGCAGTCGTGGTGCCGCCTCGACGACGATGACGACGAGGACCCGACCTCGAGCTCGCGCCTCAGCTGACCATCTGGTCGGCCCAGACGACCCAGTTGCCCTCGTAGTGACCGCCTTTGAGCGGGGTCTCGGGGTCGCAGGTGATCAGGCGCAGGACCGGCTTGGGGTTGTCCCAGTCCCAGATCGTGTCGTCCTTGGGCACGCCCGTCTTGGGAGCGGCCTCGGAGCGGGTGATCTTGAACTTCACCTGCTCGCCGGAGCCGTAGGTGACGGTGACGAGGTCGCCGAGCTTGACGCTCGGCAGGTTCCAGAAGACGTCGGGGTTGCCGCCACTGTTGATGTGCCCGACGAGGATGCTGGCACCCTTGTGGCCCGGCTTGGGCCAGCCCGGCTCGGCGTACCAGCCGGCGGTGCCATAGGGAGGAGCCAGCACCTTCTGCGCGTCGAGCTTCGTCGCCTCGAGGCTGGCGTTGACGAGCTCGCGACCGCCCGAGGTCACCTGGACTCGGGTGGGGCTGCCCTGGGGCGCCTGCACCGCGGGAGCGAGAGCACTCGCGCTCGAGGAGCTGCTCGTGGACGTCGGAGCACTCGTCGAGGACGACGTCTTCTTCTTCGAGGTCTTCTTCGCAGTCGTCGCAGTCGGCGTCGACGGGGTCTGCGAGGTCGGCATGATGCTGCTGGGAGGCACATAGGTGCCGGGTGAGACGGTGGCCTCGTCGTCCTGCTGCGTGGTCCACCAGGTGCCTGCGGCGACGCCGCCGCCGAGGAGCACGGCGGCCGCCGCAGCGAGGACCGCCGTCGTGCGGCGGTACCGCTTGCGGTCCCGCCACCGCTGACGGCGCGTCGGTGGGGTCGTCACAGCTGTCCTCCTGGTGCTCACGAGCGGCTCACGGGTGGAACGCGCGAAGGGGGTGTGAAGTTCCCCCTGTCTCAACGGTACGGGCCGCCGGGTGCGGGAGTGATCCCGACCCGACGGCCCGTTCCGTCAGTCACTGACGAGGGTCAGTGCGCGACCTCAGTGCTGGGCGCTCTGGCGGCGGCGAGCCAGGACGATCGAGCCTGCGCCCGCACCGGCGAGCAGGGCACCGCCGAGGAGGAAGGCGGCCGTGTTGTTGCCGGCCGGCTCCTGGACGCGGGTGAAGCCGTCGGTCTGGACGACGCCCGGGGTCTCGGGACCAGTCGGAGCGTTGTCGTCACCGTCGTCGGTGCCGGTCTCGCTGTCGTCGGGGTTGATCCACGGGGCGTAGTACTCGACATTGCAGCCGCTGTCGGCGACGGAGCCGTCGTTGCCGTCAGCATCGACGCAGTCCTGCGACACGATGCGCACGTAGCCGGTGCCCTCGGCAAACGCGAACTCCTTGGTGTTGGAGCCCTGGGTGACGTCCCAGTTGATGGTGCGCAGGACCTTCTTGTCCGCGTCGAGCAGGACGACGTCGATCGTGCCGGCCCGGTCGGCCGTTCCGGTGATCGAGAAGTGCTTCTGGTCCGACGTGATCGGCAGGCTGCTCGGCTCGTCGAACCAGTCGTTGGCCTCGACGGTGGGAACCGACGTGGTCGGCTCGTCCGTGGTGGGCGGAGGCGTCGTGGGCTCGTCCGTGGTGGGCGGAGGCGTGGTCGGCTCGTCCGTGGTGGGCGGAGGCGTCGTGGGCTCGTCCGTGGTGGGCGGAGGCGTGGTCGGCTCGTCCGTGGTGGGCGGAGGCGTCGTGGGAGCCTCCGTGACGGTGATCGTGTCGATGACCTTGCTACCGGAGTCAGGGACATAGGTGCAGACCGACGCGATCGGGCTCAGGGTCCCGGTCTCGCCCGCGGCGTCGTAACCGTGGAAGGTCGTGTTGAAGGTGTCCGGAGCGCTCAGGGTGTAGCTGCCGGCCTGCTCGATCGTCGTCGACTGGGCCGTGCCCGTGATCGGCAGGTCGGGCGTGGAGTCCGTGACCCAGGCACCGTTGGTGCGGATCGTGGTGCGCGGGATGCTCAGGTCAGTGGTGAAGTCGGCGCTGTCCGTGCCGTTGCTGATTGTGGCGACGACGCCCGGGATGTCCGCGGAGACGTCCTCCCAGCCCAGAGCACCCGCCATGGCGTTGGAGATGCTCTCGTTGAGCGTGACCGTGCCGCTCGGCGTGATCGTCAGGGCCTCGCCGGTGGTGGCGGTCTCCGGGGCGTCGGTGTCGAGCTTGACGTCCAGGACCTGCGGCCCGAGCGGGGTGGTGCACGAGTACTGCATCGTGGCGGCGGCGTGGGCCGGCACGGCCGTGGCGAGGCCCATCATGCCGAGTCCGGTGACGAGTGCTGCGCCCGCCGAGAGGCGGGTCTTGAGGCGCTTGGCCATGTGTCTTTCCCCTTGAAGCTGTCCCTGCGGCCCCCTTGGCAGGTGCCGTCGCAGTGAAACTTACCGACTGCTGGGTAAGTACTCAAGGTTTTCTCAGACTTTTGTCAGGCGTCGTGCATGTGGTGCTGTCGACACGCACGACAAAGGGCCGCGGACGGGCACCTGCCCGAGCCGCGGCCCTTCGTCGTCCGGCTCAGTGCTGAGCTGCCTTGCGACGAGCCACGACGACAGCGCCCGCTCCGGCGCCGGCGAGCAGCAGGCCGCCGAGCGCGAGCGGCGCCGCGGAGCCCTCGCCCCGCACACCGTCCGTCTGGACGACGCCCGGGACCTCGGGCTGGCCCGCGTCGCCGCTCGCCGGGTCCTCGGCCGGGGCGGGGGTGTCCTCCGCCGGCGCGCTCGGGTCCTCCGTCGGGGCCGTGGGCTCGTCCGCCGGAGCAGTGGGCTCGTCGTCAGGCTCCTCCGCGGGCGGCGTGGCGTCGCCGACCGCGATGGTGCCCACGGTCGCGTCGGCCGGGGCCGTGCACGAGATCTTGAAGATGAAGCCGTCCTGGTTCTCCAGGTCGGCCGTGAAGTCACCCGCAGTGATGGGGAGGTTGGTGTCCTCGGCGGGCGCCGTCTCCTCGGTGGTCTGACCGGTGGCCTCCACCGAGACCTCGCCCGTCGCCGGGACGTCGGTCTGCGGGACCTCGAGGGCGATGTCGCGCGCCTCGCCGTCACCCAGCGTGTAGGTGGTGCTGCCGGTGCCCTTGAGGGTCTTGACCCCCAGCCCCTGCATGGTCTGGGTGGCGTCGGCGCCGGGAGTGACCTTCGCCGTGACGGCGCCGGCCGGGATCGTCTCGCCCTGGGCGACGGTCTCGGGGATGTCGAGCGTCAGCGCGACCTTCCACGGGTCGGTGAACTTGATGTTCTGGCCCGTCTCGGAGCAGGTGTAGTCGAGGCTTCCGGAGACCTGGGCCTGGGCCGGGGCGGCAGTGGCGAGGCCGAGCATCCCGCAGCCGGCGACGAGAGCGGCTCCGGCGGAGAGGTTGGTCTTCAAGCGGTGGGACATGACGCTCCATCAGGTAGATCGGTCGTCCGCTCGAGAGCGGCGCGGTCTCCCGCACCGTACCTACCCGTCGGTAGCCTCTCAACCGGGCAGCCGGGTGACCCCTGCCTCACCGACCCGCCGACGCCGGTGACTACTTGTCGACGTCCCCGACGACGAAGAACATCGAGCCCAGCACGGACACCATGTCGGCGACGAGGCAGCCGGGCAGCAGCTCACGCAGGACCTGCACGTTGTTGAAGGAGGCCGAGCGCAGCTTCAGCCGCCACGGCGTCTTCTCCCCGCGGGAGACGAGGTGGTAGCCGTTGAGGCCGAGGGGACCCTCGGTCGAGGTGTACCGCTCGCCCTCGGGGACCTTGAGCACCTTGGGCAGGCGTTGGTTGATCGGCCCCCGGTCAAGGGAGCGCAGCCGCTCGACGCACGCGTCGGCGAGGTCGAGGCTCACGTGGGTCTGCTCCAGCAGGACCTCCAGCCGGGCCAGGGAGTCGCCACCAGTGCGGGTGACGACCCGACCGGGACCCCCTTCGCCGAAGAGCTCGCCATAGGCCAGGTAAGGAGCATCGCGGCGCAGGTCCATGTCCACACCGCTCGCCCGGGCGATGGGCCCGGAGACGCCGTAGGCGCAGGCGAGCTCACGAGAGAGCACGCCGATGCCTCGGGTCCGTCCGTCGAGGATCTCGTTGTCGACGATGAGCGACTCGAGCTGCGGCATGCGGGCGCGCACCGCGGCGACCGCCGCGGTCACCCGGTCGAGCCACCCGGCCGGGAGGTCCTCCTTGAGGCCACCGACGCGGTTGAACATGAAGTGCATGCGACCGCCGGAGATCTCCTCCATGACGGCCTGGATCTCCTCGCGCTCACGGAAGGAGTAGAAGATCGGCGTCATCGCACCCAGCTCGAGGGGGTACGAGCCCAGGAACATCAGGTGGTTGAGCACGCGGTTGAGCTCGGCGAGCAGGGTCCGTGCCCAGATGGCCCGCTCGGGCACCTCCATGCCGAGCATCGCCTCGACCCCCAGCACGACACCGAGCTCGTTGGCGAAGGCTGAGAGCCAGTCGTGCCGGTTGGCCAGGACGGTGATCTGCCGGTAGTCGCGGACCTCGAAGAGCTTCTCCGCGCCACGGTGCATGTACCCGACGATCGGGTCCGCGGAGACGATCCGCTCGCCGTCCAGGACGACCCGCAGCCGCAGGACCCCATGGGTCGCGGGGTGCTGGGGGCCGATGTTGAGCACCATGTCGGCGCTCGCGAGGGAGCCGTCACCCACCCCGACGTCGAGGGTCCGGGTGCCGTCGGGGCCCGGTGCGCTCGTCATGACCGCCAGTATGCGTCAGCCCCGGGAACGCAGGGCGGTTTGGCACGATGACCGGATGGCACGCGCGACGCGACGAGCAGGGGCGGGGCTGGTGGCACTGACCCTTGGTCTCGGTCTGCTCGCCGGCTGCTCCGACGACTCGGGCGAAGGGGAGAGCGCCACCGGGGTCGCGGCGGTCGAGTCCCCGACGGTGCTGGACCCGTGGTTCGACGCCGTGCGGCGCGACGACCGTGACGCGGCCCGCATCGTGGTCCTCGGCGACTCCGTCAGCGAGGGCTACGGCTTGGGCGATCACCTGGAGAGGCGCTGGCTGGACCGGCTGCAGGCGGCGCTGCGGACGCGGTTGGGGACACCCGCGTGCCCGACGACGGCGGGCGGATGGCACGGCACGACCTCACTGGTGCCCGCGGACTACCGGGCGCCGACGCTGCCCGACCCTCTCGTCACGGGCCCCACGGTCCTTGCACCCACGCTCGGGCCCGGTGGCCGGGGACTCACGCTCAAGCCCGGCGGGGCGGTCACCTGGACGGTCACGGCCGACTCGGTCGACGTCGGCTATCGCACGCGCTTCGCCGGTGGCCCGCTGCAGATCGAGGTCGACGGGGTGGTGCCCGCGCACGGGCGGGCGGTGCCCACCGACACCGACCCGCGGGCCGAGCGCGCGGTGTGGTCCTCCGGTGACCTGGGTCCCGGGCAGCACACCGTGACGGTGCGCAATGCCCTGCCGACGACGAGCTCGACGGCCGCCACGGTCACGGACCTCACCCCCTTCCGCGGGGATCGAGATCGCTGCGTGCACGTGCTCGACGCCTCCCGGTCGGGGGTGTCGGTGCAGACGATCGCCCAGACGCCCACCTATCTCAAGGACTCGCTCTCGCTCGACCCCGACCTGCTCCTGGTGCCCCTGGGCTTCAACGACCAGCGCGCGGACGTCCCCGCCGCGCAGTTCGGTCGCAGTCTCGACTCGCTCGTCCAGCAGGCGCGCGGCATGGGCTACGAGGGCCCCATCCTGCTCGTCGGCTGGTTCACCCCGCAGACGGAGCCGGGTCGGCCGGCCTGGTCGGCCTACCTGCAGCAGATGCGGGCGAGGACGGCCCACGAGCGGGTGAGCTTCGTCGACCTGTCGGCAGTGCTGCCGCGGGCCGACCCGAGGTCGCGGTACTTCATCGACGGGCTGCACCCCTCGGCAGCGGGGCAGCCGCTCATCGCCGCGAGCCTGACCGAGATCCTCGCGCCGCCGGGCGAGCTGAGCAGCACGGTGGGCTCCTCACCCGACGCGTCGTAGCGCCCACAGGAAGTCCCCGGCACCCGGACCGGTGAGTGCGGAGGCGTGCGAGGCCGCAGCGAGGGCTGCGAGGTAGCCGGCCGGGTCCCTGCGGGCCAGCGCCACGGGCGGCCGCGTGCCGTCGACCCCCAGCCCTCGCAGCAGGTCCTGCTGGGTGTGCAGCCCGTCCGCCCCGAGGGTGTCCATCGCCACGTGGGCGGTCACGTCGCAGCTCCCGTCGGGGACCGGTAGGCAGGCACTGCCATCGGCGAAGCCGGTGAGGGTGCCCGCGCGGGGGCGAGCGGCCACGGTGTGGCCGTAGTCGACGGCCACGACGAGCCCGGAGCCGGTGCGGGCGACGAGGGTGGCGAAGGCGGCGTCGCGGGGGCGGCCCACCTCGACCCGGTCACCGCACGCGTGGGGGCCGGGCCAGTGGCTCTGGGCCCATCGCAGATCCTCTGTGGCGAGCGGCTCACCGAGGCTCTCGGTGCCGTCCTCGTCGACGAGGACGGTCCGCAGCACGCCATGCCGGTCGGCCTGCGCGACCGGGCACGGCACGACGTCGAGCCACTCGTGCGCGAGGACGAGCGCGCGCTCGGGGGAGCCGAGGTCCGGCAGGTCGGTGCCGCCGGGAGAGCGCACCCACTCGACGCGCTCGGGCAGGTCGATGGGGCGGTCGACCACGTCGACGCCGACCAGACGCATCGCCGAGTCGGCCTGTGCGGCAAGGCTGCCCAGCAGCTCGCCCCGACCGCAGGCGACGTCGACGATCGTCGTGAGTGACTCCCTTCGCGCCAGCTCGAGGAGGGCGTCGGCCAGCACGTCGGCGGCCGGTCCCTGGGCGGAGGTGGCGAAGTGGCCGGCCGGTCCCTCCGGCCGCCGGTAGAAGCCCACGTCGCCGTACAAGGCGTCGTGCCATGCCTGCTCCCACGTCCGCACCATGCGCACGACCTTAAGGAGATGCGGCCAGAAATGCGCACGACCTTAAGGAGATGCGGCCTGAACCCGGATCCACCGTCCGGGTTCTCGTGACGGCGTGATTCACGATTTTCGGGTGGTCGCGTGTGAGGGCGTGAGGTAGTCGCCGGTCTGTCCGGCTCTTCCACTGCAGGTCCTTGGTCGTGCCCCGGCGGGGCTGGTGGTCAGTTCCTCGCGGTGCCTGGTGGTGCGCAGGTGGCGGCGAACAGGACTTCCCAGGCGTACTGCCAGGGCCAGCCCTCGGGCAGATGCAGGCGCAGGCGGCGGGCGGAGCGGGCCAGCCGGGCCGGGACGCTGATCAGTTGGTCGCGGATGGTGGCGGTGGTGGCCTTGGCGTGGAAGAGGGAGGCCAGGGCCCCGGCGGCGCGGGTGAGGTTGAACGCGATCGCGGCCAGCACCAGCCAGGCACTGTTCGCCGCGAACGAGCCAGAGGGTGCGTGGGCCAGGGGACCGGAGCGCAGGTCGGCGTGGACCTGCTCGATGATGGCGTGGGCGCGGTGCGCGACCTCCGCGTCGAGCATGGGCAGCGGGGTGTCGGTGAACACGCCGTGGTGGCGGTAGGTGGGGAACAGCTCGCCTTGCCCGGCGGGCACGCTGGTGGGGTTGAGGCGCTTGACGCGGCGCACGATCAGCCGGGCGGTGATGTGCTCACTCTTGCGGCGGGAGGTGAACGCGGTGAAGGGAATCTCGGCGACCTCGGCGTCAGAAACCAGACGCTGTTCGTCCTCGTCCCAGATCGCGTTGGGGTAGCGGATCGGGACCCACGATTCCTCGCTGATGGTCGAGATCGCCGCTGTGACAGCTGTGTTCATCCGGGCGGTGACGGAGAACCTGGCACCGGACCGGTGGGCGGCGGCGGCCACGTCGTGGCCGTAATAGGCGGAGTCGGCGCGCACGATCAGCTCGCCGGTCGCGCCGGCGGCGCGGCTGGTGGCCAGTGCGTCGGCGACGAACTTGCCCGCGCCGCGGGCGGAGTTGGTGTTGCCCTTGCGCAGTCGGGTGCCCACGATGACCGGCGCGGCCAGCGGGGTGGACAGGGTGGCGATCAACGCGTTGACGCCCTTGACGTGGTTGTAGCCGTAGCCGACGCCTTGCTTGGCGTAGCCGTGGGTGGCCTTGATCGTGTCGTCGACGTCCAGGTAGGCGATTCGGTGCGCGCCGGGCAGGACCGGAGACTGTTTGGTCAGGCCGGTCAGGAACCGGGAGGCGATCGCGTCCAGCTGCCGCACGTGCCCGAAGGTGAAGGTGCGCAAGAACGTGCCCAGCGTGGAGGGAGCGCGTACCCCGGTGAACAGGCGGTCCATCCCGCCGTGGCGCAGCAGGTCCATGTCATCGATGGAGTCCGCGCCGGCGACCATCCCCGCGACCAGGGCGGGGATCTTCAGGTGCGCGTTGGCGCTGCCGTCCCCCTCGAGTGTCAGGTGCTTGGTGACCAGCCGGGCCAGGCCGGCGCGCTGGGCCAGCGCCATGGTCGGGGCCAGCCCGGCGCAGGAGACCAGGTTCGGGTCATCGAAAACGGCGGTGAGGTTGTGAGAGGATTGCATCTACCGGATGCCCCTTCTTTGCTTGGTGAACTGGAACTGTCGTAAGTCCCAATTCTCCTCGCTCGCAGGGGCATTCGCATGTTCCGACCCGCACAACTGCCTACGTCATCGACACCTCATCGGTGGATCCGGGCTGAACTGTGCACGACCTCAAGGAGATGCGGCCAGAAATGCGCACGACCTTAAGGAGATGCGGCCTGAACTGTGCACGACCTTAAGGAGATGTGGCCCGGAATGCGCACGACCTTAAGGAGATGCGGCCCGGAATGCGCACGACCTTAGGGAGATGCGGCCTGGAATGCGCACGACCTCAAGGAGATGCGGCCAGAAATGCGCACGACCTCAAGGAGATGCGGAAGGGGGGAGGAGTGGCCGGGCGGGTACCGTCTGGCCGGTGAGCATCCCCGCCCCGCCACCGGTCCCCGCGCGCCCGACCCTGCGGATCGGGGTCGTCGGAGCCGGCCGCGTCGGCGCCGTCCTCGGCGCGGCCCTGCGCTCCACCGGCCACGAGGTCGTCGCGGTCTCTGCCGTCTCCGAGGAGTCGCGCGAGCGCGCCGAGCTGCTCCTGCCGGGCGTGCCGGTGCTGCCCGTCCCCGAGGTGGTCCGGTCCGCCCAGCTCGTCATCCTCGCCGTCCCCGACGACGCCCTGACTGACCTCGTCGCGGGACTGCACGCGACGGGCACCTGGGTGACCGGGCAGCTCGTGGCCCACACCTCGGGCAGGCACGGGCTGGCCCCCTTCGCCCCGGTGGCCGACCGGCTGCTCCCGATGGCCATCCACCCCGCCATGACCTTCACCGGGACCAGCCTCGACCTGCACCGGCTCACCGAGTGCTGCTTCGGCATCACCACCCCGCAGGAGCTGCGCCCGGTCGCCGAGGCGCTCGTCGTCGAGATGGGCGGTGAGCCCGTCTGGGTGCCCGAGGAGTCGCGTGGTCGCTACCACGCCGCCCTGGCCCACGGGAGCAACCACCTGGTCACACTCGTCGCCCAGGCGATGGAGATCCTGCGCTCGGCCGGCATCGAGCCCGCGGACCGCGTCCTGCGCCCGCTGCTCCAGGCGAGTCTGGACAACGCGCTCTCCTCCGGCGACGGCGCGCTCACCGGTCCCGTCGCACGGGGTGACGCGGGTACCGTGGCCGCGCACCTGAGTGAGCTGTCCACCCTCTCGGAGGACATCGCCCCCGCCTACCGGGCGCAGGCGCGGGCGACCGCGCTGCGCGCCACGCGCAGCGGCCGGCTGCGCGAGGATGCTGCCCAGACCATCCTGACCACCCTCGACGAGGAGACCCGATGACCGCCGCCCCCGTCGTCGCCCGTACACGCGACGAGCTGGCCACCGCCCGCGCCGCCCTCACCGGCGGCGACACCGCGGTCGTCATGACGATGGGCGCCCTTCACGAGGGGCACGCCCGGCTCATCCGCACGGCCCGCGAGCGGGCCGAGCACGTCATCGTGACGATCTTCCTCAACCCGCTCCAGTTCGGGCCCAAGGAGGACCTGTCGCGCTACCCGCGCACCTTCGACTCCGACCTGGCGATCTGCACCCGCGAAGGGGTCGACCTCGTCTTCGCCCCGACCCCCGACGTCATCTACCCCGACGGCGACCCCGGCGTGCGCATCTCCGCGGGACCGCTCGGCGACGTCCTCGAGGGGCAGTCCCGGCCGGGCCACTTCGACGGGATGCTCACCGTCGTCGGCAAGCTCATGCACCTGACGGGCGGTGACCTCTTCTACTACGGGCAGAAGGACGCCCAGCAGCTGCTGCTCATCCGCAGGATGGCGCGCGACATCGACTTCCCCGCCAGCGTCGTGGCCGTGCCGACGGTCCGCGAGGAGGACGGGCTGGCCCTCAGCAGTCGCAACATGTACCTCTCCGACAGCGACCGGCAGACCGCGCTCTCGCTCTCCCGCGCGCTGCAGGCCGGAGCGGCCCGGGCCGAGGAGGGACCCTCGGCCATCCGTCGCGCTGCCCGAGAGGTGCTCATCGAGGAGCCCCTCGCGCTCGTCGACTACCTCGTGCTCGTCCATCCGACGACGCTGGACCACGTACCCGAGTGGTACAAGGGCGAGGCCCTGCTCGCGGTCGCGGCCAAGGTCGGCACCACCCGCCTCATCGACAACACGCCCGTGCTCGTCGGCCCCGGTGGGGGAGCGCGGGAGGTCTTCTCGGACAGCCCCGAGGCGGCGCCGCGCGGGTGAGTCGCGAGGTTCTGAGAGACTGAGCCTCGGTCATCCGCCGATCAGAAGGACACTCCCCGTGCAGCGCTTCATGCTCCACAGCAAGATCCACCGGGCCACGGTCACGCAGGCCGACCTGCACTATGTCGGGTCGCTCACCATCGACATGGACCTCATGGACGCTGCCGGGATGCTCCCCGGCCAGCAGGTCGACGTGGTCGACGTGGACAACGGCAGCCGGTTGACCACCTATGCCATCGAGGGCGAGCGCGGCACCGGCATCGTGTGCATCAACGGTGCGGCCGCCCGGCTCGTCTCGCCCGGCGACATCGTCATCATCATCGCCTACGCCGCGATGGACGATCAGGAGGCGCGGACCTTCGAGCCCAATGTCGTCTTCGTCGACGGGGACAACACGATCGTCGAGCAGTACCACGACCCCGGTGACGTGCCCGAGGGCTACGGGCTGAAGACCTCGGCCGTCACCCACCGTGAGCACCCGGAGGGCGCAGCAGGTGCATGATCCCGCGCCGGTCGTCCTGCCGCGGTACCTGACCTCCCCGTCACCGGGGTGGACCACCCGTGCGGACGTCCTCGTCGTCGGGTCCGGCATCGCGGGACTGACCTGCGCGTTGCGACTGCGCGAGCACGTCGACCGGGTCCTCCTGGTCACCAAGACCGAGCTGTCTGCCGGCTCGACCCGGTGGGCGCAGGGCGGCATCGCCGCGGCGCTCGCCCCCGAGGACTCGCCCGAGGAGCACCTCGACGACACCCTCGTCGCGGGCGTCGGGCTGTGCGACGAGTTGGCCGTCGAGGTGCTCGTCACCGAGGGTCCGGCCCGGGTGCGCGAGCTCATCGGGCTCGGGGCGCGGTTCGACACCGACGCGGCCGGCGAGATCACCCTCACCCGGGAGGGCGGGCACCACCGCGACCGCATCGCCCACGCGGGCGGCGACGCGACCGGCGCCGAGATCTCGCGGGCCCTCATCGCCCAGCTCGAGGCGGTGCGCGCCGACCCGGGCATCGAGATCATCGAGCACGCGCTGGTCCTCGACCTGCTCACCACTGCCGACGGGACCGTCGGGGGAGCCACCGTGCACGTCATCGGTGAGGGCGAGATCGACGGCATCGGGGCCGCCCACGCCCGTGCCGTCGTGCTGGCGACCGGTGGCCTGGGTCAGATCTACTCCGCGACGACCAACCCACCCGTCGCCACCGGTGACGGGATGGCCGCTGCCCTGCGGGCGGGGGCCACGCTCGCGGACCTCGAGTTCGTCCAGTTCCACCCCACGGTCATGCACCTGGGCGAGGGCGCGACGGGTCAGCAGCCGTTGGTCTCCGAGGCGGTGCGGGGTGAGGGCGCCGTGCTCGTCGACGAGGCGGGTGAGGCCTTCATGACCGGCGTGCACCCGATGGCCGATCTCGCGCCGCGCGACGTGGTCGCGCGGGCCATCCTCGAGCGCATGGAGACGACCGGCACCGACCACGTCTACCTCGATGCGCGTCACCTCGGCGGCGACTTCCTCGAGCAGCGCTTCCCGACGATCGTCGCGCGCTGCCGCGAGCTCGGGATCGACCCGGCGACCCAGCCGATCCCCGTCGCCCCGGCGCAGCACTACGCCTCCGGCGGGGTGCGCACCGACCTGCGGGGCCGGACCAACCTCCCCGGGCTCTACGCGTGCGGTGAGACGTCGTGCACCGGGGTCCACGGCGCCAACCGGCTCGCGAGCAACTCGCTGCTCGAAGGCCTCGTCTTCGCCCACCGCATCGCCGATGACCTCACCCAGCGGCTCGCGGCCGGTGAGCTGCCCGCCGTCGACCTGCACTCCCCCATGGCAATGCAGGACGAAGGGAGTCACGGCCTCCTCGACGCCCGTCACCGCACCGAGGTGCAGCGCACGATGACGCGGGGGGTGGGTCCGCTCCGCTCCGCCGAGTCCACCAGCGGCGCGCTCGCCGACCTGGCCACCCTGGCCGCGCTGCCCCCGGGCACGGCCGAGCCCGGTCCGCTCTCGTGGGAGACGACCAACCTGCTCCACCTCGGTCAGGCGCTGGCCACGGCCGCTCACCTGCGCGAGGAGACCCGCGGTGGGCACGTACGCCGCGACCACCCCGAGCACGACGACACGGGCTGGGCCGCCCACCTGCTGCACGTTCGTGACCCCGACGACGGCGAGCTCGCCGTCATCAAGCTCGACGTCGACCTCGCCTGGCCCGAGGCCGACGACGACGCCGACGAGGACCCGCTGGAGGGGACGCAGTGACCACGCTCGACTTCCCGCTCGACGACGCCCGCCGGCTCGTCGACATCGCGCTCGACGAGGACCTCGGACCCGACGCGCTCGACGTCACGAGCACCTCGACGATCCCCGCCGACCAGGCCGCGACCGGGCACGTCGTCGCCCGAGAGGCCGGGGTCCTCGCCGGTGCGCCGGTCATCGCCCTCGTGCTGGAAGGGGTCGCCACGAGGACCGGGGGGATCCCCCCTTCGCTCGAGGTGCGGATCGCGGACGGCACCCGACTGGTCCCCGGGGACGTCATCGCGGTGCTCGACGGACCGGCCCAGCAGGTGCTCATGGCCGAGCGGACCCTGCTCAACGTCATGTCGCGGCTCTCCGGCGTGGCCACCCACACGCGCCGCTGGGCCGACGCGCTCGAGGGGACCGGCTGCACCGTCCTCGACACCCGCAAGACGACGCCGGCGCTGCGCGCGCTCGAGAAGTACGCCGTGCGGGCCGGCGGCGGGACCAACAAGCGGATGGGCCTCTTCGACGTCGCGATGGTCAAGGACAACCACGTGCTCGCCGCCGGGGGAGTGGGCGCCGCCTACACCGCCATCCGCGCGCGGTACCCCGACATCACCGTCGAGGTCGAGGTCGAGACGACCGAGCAGGCGCTCGAGGCGCTCGAGGCCGGCTCCCGGTTCCTCATGTGCGACAACATGTCCACCGACCTGCTGCGCGCGACCGTGGCCGCCGCGCGGGCGTGGGCGGGCGAGCGGGGCGAGGGGGTCGAGATCGAGGCGACGGGTGGACTGACCCTCGACGTCGCCGCCGAGTACGGAGCGACCGGCATCGACTACATGAGCGTCGGCGCGCTGACGCACTCCTCGCCGATCATCGACCTCGCCCTCGACCTCGCATGAGCCTGCTGAGCGTCACGGGCCTGGCCAAGGGCTTCGGTGGGCGCCCGGTGCTCCAGGGTCTCGACCTCGAGGTCGCCGCCGGTGAGGTCGTGGCCCTCGTCGGCCCCAACGGCGTCGGCAAGTCCACCGCGCTGCGGTGCATCGTGGGGGCCGACACCCCCGACGAAGGGGAGGTCCTCCTCGGCGAGCACCGGCTCGACACCCGCCAACCGCAGACCCGGCGGGCCGTATGCGCCGTGCTGGGCGACCTCGGCATCCTGCCCGACCTCACGGTCGCGGAGCACCTCGACCTGCTCGCCCGTGGGCATGCCGTGGAGGACCCCGCAGCGATCGTCGCGGGAGCGCTCGACGAGGCGCAGATCGAGCACGTCTGCGACCAGCTGCCGGGGACCCTGTCGTCCGGGCAGGCGCAGCGCTTCGCGCTCGCGACCGCGATGGTGCGGCCGTGGACGCTGCTCCTGGCCGACGAGCCGGAGCAGCGTCTCGACGACGCAGGTCGAGGGTGGCTCGGTGACTGGCTGGCCGGCCATGCCGCCGCCGGTCGAGCCGTGCTCGTCGCCTGCCACGACCCGGAGGTGGTGCGGCGCAGCGGTGCCCGCATCGTGACCCTCGAGGGTGATGTCTGAGGTGAGCGCCGAGCCGCTCACCGGTGACCGGCAGGCCGCGCGGGAGGTGCTGCGCACCCGCCGCCGCGCGACGCACGCGCCCAGCGCGCTGCAGGTCCTCCAGGACTGGTACGTGGGCCTCTTCATCGCCGCGACCCTGCTCACGATGCTCTTCGCCGCCACCGGGCCGGCCATCCTGCGCCCCGACTGCGACACCGCGGTCTGCCTCGGCACCGGAGGCCATGACGTCGTGGCGCTCGTCGCGGCGATGCTCGGTCTGCTCGCGGCCGTCGTCGGGCTGCGCGCCGTCGGGCCGGTGTCCGCGGACCCGGGGCAGATGAGCTGGCTGCTGTCGACACCGGCGGACCGGGGCCTGCTGCTGCGCGGCCGGGTCCTGCGCGTGCTGCTCGTGGCCGCGGTGGCCGGCGCCGCCTGGGGTGTCCTCATCGGCTTCTCCCTCGCCAGCGGGTCCGGTGCGGCGACTGATCCCGTCGTCTCCGTCGTCGGGTGCGCGGTGGTCGGGCTGCTCGCCTGCCTCGTGATCGTGCCGCTGACGCTGCGCCGGCAGGGCGGGTCCTTCGGGCTGTCGTCCGCCGCGCGCGCCGTCCCCGACGTCGAGCTGGGCAGGGCCGGTCAGGTCGTGCAGGCGGTCACGGCCGCGACGCTCATGCTCGACACCGTCGCCCTGGAGGTGCTGGCCGCCCGTCGGCGCCTCGCCCGCCGTGGGAGGTACGCGAGCCGTCCCGGTGCCGGGGGCCCCCTGCCGAGCATGCTCGTCCACGAGGTCCACGCCCTCACCCGCCGCTCCCGGCAGCTCCTCACCGCACTGCTGTCGTGCGTGGGTGCGCTCGTCGTGGGTCTCCTCCTCGGGCGCCTCGCCGGAGCAGTGGTCGCCGCGCTCGTCGTCTTCGCCGTCGCCCGCACCAGCGCCGGAGGGCTGTCGACGTGGCTGACCACCCCCGGCCTTCGTCGTGCCCTGCCGGAGCACCCGGCGGCTGTCGCTGCGGTCCTGGCGGTACCCCCCTTCGTCATGGCGGTCATCGGGGCGCTCGTCGCGGTGGGTGCCCTCGGTCTGCCGTGGTGGGCCCCGGTGGCCTTCGCCCTCGCCGCGATGGCCGGCGCGATGCGTTCCTGCGACCCGCCGCCCGAGCTCGGGGCCGCCCTCGCCACTCCTGCCGGAGCCGTCCACGTCGGGCTGGTCCAGCGTCTCGTCCTCGGGCCGGACATCGTGCTCGCGGGCGCCGCGGTGGTGCTCATCGGCGCAGCTGTCGACCAGGGGCCGCTCGCACTGCTCACCTGCGCCGGCCTCGCGGCCTGGCAGCTCCTGCGTCCACGGGACTGACGGGCGAGCATCGACCGGCCCCCGCACCGCGCCCGTGGTGAGCGCGACAGCGTGCGGATTCGGGGGTTGAGGGGCGCGCGGATATCGTGGTGCCCCGTGAGCGACCACCCCACCGATACCCCCGTCGACGACGAGCTGCCCGAGCAGATGCGCATCCGTCGCGCCAAGCGAGACCGCCTGCTCGCCGACGGCAAGGAGGCCTACCCGGTCACGGTGGGCCGTACCCACTCCCTCGCCGAGGTCACCGAGAGCTGGCAGCACCTCGAGACCGGCGAGGAGACCCAGGACGTCGTCACCGTCGCCGGCCGGGTGATGTTCGTGCGCAACACGGGCAAGCTCGCCTTCGCTGCCCTCCAGGAGGGCGTCGGGACCAGGCTGCAGGTGATGCTCTCCCTCGCCGAGGTCGGCGAGGAGTCCCTCGCGCAGTGGAAGGCCGACGTCGACCTGGGCGACCACGTCGCGGTCACCGGTCGGGTCATCCGCTCCCGCCGCGGTGAGCTCTCCGTCATGGCGACCGCCTGGACCATGGCGTCCAAGGCACTGCGCCCCCTGCCGGTCCTGCACAAGGAGCTGTCGGAGGAGGCACGCGTGCGTCAGCGCTACGCCGACCTCGTCGTGCGCCAGGAGGCGCGCGACATGGTGCGCCTGCGCGCCGGCATCGTGCGCGCGATCCGAGAGACCCTGCACGCGCGCTCCTTCATCGAGATCGAGACGCCCGTGCTGCAGCTGGTGCATGGTGGCGCCGCCGCGCGCCCCTTCGACACGCACATGAATGCCTTCGACCAGAAGATGTCGCTGCGCATCGCCTTGGAGCTGCCGCTGAAGAAGGCGGTCGTCGGGGGTGTCGACAAGGTCTACGAGATGGGTCGCCTATTCCGCAACGAAGGCGTGGATTCGACGCACTCACCCGAATTCACCTCGCTCGAGGCCTACGAGGCCTGGGGTGACCAGTTCACGATGGCCGAGCTCATCAAGGAATTGCACCTGGCCGCCGCAGAGGTTGCCGGCACCCAGATCGTGAGCACGGCAGCCGGTGAGGTCGACCTCGGTGGCGAATGGCGCTGGTTGTCCTTCTACGACGGACTGAGCCAGGCCGTCGGCGAGAATGTCGACGTCTTTACATCGGTGCAGCGTCTGCGCGAGATCGCCGACGCGAAGGGGGTCCAGCTCGACCCCGCCTGGGACGCCGGCAAGGCCGCCATGGAGCTGGTCGCCGAGCTCGTCGAGCCGACCTGCGTGCAGCCGACCTTCATCTGCGACTATCCCGCCATCGCCCAGCCGCTCGCCCGTCCGCACCGCGACAGGCCGGGGCAGATCGAGGCCTGGGACCTCTTCATCGGCGGGGTCGAGCGTGGTACCGCCTTCTCCGAGCTCATCGACCCCGTCATCCAGCGGGAGGTCCTCGAGGACCAGTCGCGGCGCGCGGCCGCGGGTGATGACGAGGCGATGGCGCTGGACGAGGACTTCCTGCGCGCCTTGGAGTTCGGTGCCCCGCCCATGGGCGGTCTGGGCCTGGGGATCGACCGGCTCATCATGCTCTTCACCAGTGTGGGCATCCGAGAGACCATTCTCTTCCCGCACCTGAAGCCGGAGGCCTGAGATGGACTTCATCAATGAATACTGGCCCTATGTGGCGGCATTGCTGCCCACGCTCGGTGTCGCCTTTCTCTTCTACTGGATCATCCGATACATGATCGAGGCCGACCGGAGTGAACGAAAGGCCCTCGCGAAGTGGAATGCAGATCACACAAAGGCCGATTCCGAGAACGCTTCTGGGGATAACTCAGGAGATTCTGCGAGTTCATGACTATTGTGGAGTCCAATCATTCACCCCACGATTGGAATTCACATGGCGCAGCGAGTCCAGATCATCCTCGAGGACGACCTTGACGGCGGCGACGCCACCGAGACCGTCACCTTCGGTCTTGATGGTGTGACCTACGAGATCGACCTCAACGACAAGAATGCCGCCGCCCTGCGCGACTCGCTCGCCGGATATGTCGGCGCGGGTCGTCGGGTCTCCGGACGCAAGAGCACCGGCACCGCATCGAGTGCCCGCTCCAGCAGCGGCGAGCTGAGCAAGATCCGTGAGTGGGCCCGCAGCAACGGCCACGACGTCTCCGACCGCGGACGCATCAGCCAGAAGGTGCGCGACGCCTACGCCAAGGCCAACGGCTGAGTCACCCACCCGTGAGCGCCGAGCTGCGCGATGTCATCACCCAGCTCGGCCGCTCTCTTGCCGTGCTGCAGGTCCGGGTCGCCGATGACGGCGACCCGGACCTCGGCATACCCCTGGCCAGGGCGCACGAGATCGCCCCGGGGTGGATCGACACCTATCGCGAGCTGACGATCGAGCAGTGGGGGACCGCCCCACCCGGCATGCCCTCCGCCTTCGTCCTGCAGTACCTCGTCGACCCGCTGGCCACGGTCATCTCCGCGGCCGCGACCCGGACCCCCTTCGCGCTGTCGGCGGACCCCTCGCTCTGGTCGATCGGCCTCGAGCCGACCTACCTCTATCCCGTCGCGGCGCAGGTGCGCGCGGGCGACCATCGACGGGTCGACGACGACATCGAGCGGCTCGACCTCGCCTACGAGGGATATCGCGCCACGGCCGACCAGATCGCGACCGCGCTGCCGTCGCCGACGAGGATGAGCTCTCGCCAGCGCCTCGGCATGGTCGAGGACATGTGGGAGATGTCCCTCGCCCGGCTGGCCGGCGCGCCACCGCCCGAGCGGCTCTCGTGCTGCCTCATCTATTCGCTGCCGGACTGCCAGCCGTGCGCGGGCTGTCCTCGCCAGACCTGACGGGGACGGGCGCGACTGGAGGGGATGCGTCAGGGGAGCAGGGGCGCGAGCAGGTCGCCGTCGCTCTCGAGCCGATCCAGCACCTGCTCGAAGTCCAGCTGGGTCAGGGCGTCCGCGTCCTGCGCGCCCGCCTCGACCTCGTCCCAGGTCCGAGGAGCGGCGACCCACGGGTCCTCACGGCCGCGCATCGAGTAGGGGCAGACCGTGGTCTTGGCCGCGACATTTTGGCTCCAGTCGATGAAGACCTTGCCCGGGCGCAGCGTCTTGGTCATCTTCCACAGCACGAGGTCGGGATGCTTCTGGGTCATCTCCTGCGCGAGCTGCTGCGCCAGGTCACGGACCTGGTCGCTCGTGAGGTCACCCCCGAGGCGGGCGTAGAGCTGCATCCCCTTGCTGCCCGACGTCACCGGGTGCAGGTCGAGCCCGAGTCCGCCGAGCCGCTCGCGCAGCAGCAGCGCGACGCGGGCGCACTCGTGCAGGCCGGCGGGCTTGCCGGGGTCGAGGTCGATGACGAGCCGGTCGGGGTTGAGCCGCTCGCCGTCCTCGACCCGCCACTGGGGCACGTGCAGCTCGATGCTGTTGAGGTTGACCAGGTAGGTCAGCTGCGCGAGGTCCTCGACGAGGGGATAGGTGACGTCGGAGATCTCGACCCTGGGCAGCCAGCTCGGCGCGCCGGAGGGCAGGTTCTTCTCGAAAAAGCTCATGTCCTCCACCCCGTGCGGGAAGCGCACCCGCGTCACGGGTCGCCCCGCCAGGTGCGCGAGCACCGTCTCGCCGGCCCGGGCGTAGTAGGAGAGGACCTCGCCCTTGGTCGTCTCGGTCGCGGGGTACATGACCTTGTCGAGCGAGGTCAGGCGCATCGTGCGCCCGGCCACCTGGACCCGGGTGGTCCTGCCCTGGGGGTCAGCCATCGCTCGTCTCCATCAGGTCGGCGGCGGTCAGGTCGGTGCGCACCCTCTGGTGGGAGGGCTGCCGCAGCCGACCGCCACCACCACGGCCCAGGCTGGCGACGTCGAGGACGACCTCTGGCTCGACCCAGATGGTCCCGACGGCGTCCTCGCGCGGCACCGGACTGACGAAGGGAGAGTCCGCTCGCTCCAGCGGACGCAGCCGCGTGAGGAGACTCGCGCCGGCACGTCCGGCGAGACCGGCGCCGACGCGACCCACGAACTCCCAGCCGCCGTCGCCCGGGCGGCCGACGAGCACGGCGCCGAGCCGGTTGCCCCCGGTCTCGGGGCGCCAGCCGCCGACGACGACCGAGAGGGTGTCGCGGTGCGGGCGCTTGAGCCAGTCGGGGGAGCGCCGTCCGGGGGAGTAGGGCGAGGAGCGTCGCTTGGAGACGATGCCCTCGAGCCCCTGCTCGGCCGTGGCGGCCAGCAGGCCCTCGCCGTCGTCATGGGTCGCAGGGACCTGCCAGCGAGGGCCCTCGAGGTCGAGCTGCTCGAGCAGGGCGCGTCGGGCCGACCACGGCTGGGCCGTCAGGTCCTGGCCGAGCAGCCGCACCACGTCGAAGACGACGAAGGTCACCGGACGGGCGACGGCGGCCCGGGCCGCCTTGCGCGCGTCGGCCACGTGCATCCGGTCGGCGAGCGCGGCGAAGGACGGGCGCCCGTCGGCGAAGGAGACCACCTCGCCGTCGAGGAGCATGTCGTCGTAGAGGTCGGCCAGCGGGACCAGCTCGGGGAAGGCGACGGTGACGTCACGGCCGGAGCGGCTCGTCAGGGTCAGGCCGCCTCCCTTCGCCTCGGCGAGGATGCGCATGCCGTCCCACTTGACCTCGTGCACCCACTCCGGCCCGGCCGGGACCGTCTCGGTGAGGGTGGCGAGCATCGGGCGCATGAGGCCAATCCTGCAACATTGGACGCCGTGGGGAACTGACCGGCTAGAGGCTGCGTGGACGCGTAACGGCGGCGATCAGGCCAATCCCCATCAACATCAGGCCGGTTGCTGTGCGGGGCGCACTGAGAGTGTCGTTGTACGCGATGTTGTAGTCCCAAGGAACCAGACCCGGGACGGACATGAAGATCGCGACGACGGTCGGCGTCACCCCCCCCGGGCGCCCACGGGCCGCGAGCCCCACCAGGGTCAACCCCCAATACGCAAGCCAGAGGGCAGCGAGTTGCCCACTGGCGACCGTCGGTCCAAGGATCGTCAGCACGGTGGTCATCCCCAGCGCACTCAGGCACAGATGCATGGCGATGCGGATCGCATGAAGGGTGGTGCGGCGGCGGGGAGTGACCGCGACCAACCACGGCACGTCCCGGGTGAGCAGGTAGGCATGCGGCAGCGGCACGAACGCCAGCGCCACCCCGCCCCATTGAGTCAGCAGCGTGGGCGGAAGGTCCACCCGTTGGGCCAGGTCCGGAAGCTCGAAGTGCGTCGCGGTCACCACCACGACCCACGTCGCGGCGAACCAGAGCAGCCAGCCCAGCGCTAGCCGCGGTGCACTACCCGGACCGAGTCCTGTCATGAGAGGCGGGTTCACGACGGCAGGTCGTCCACATCAAGCTCGCAATCCGTCGGGGGACGTTCCTGTCCGGCAAGCCAGTCCCGCACCTGTTCGTCGGGGAGATCGGCTAGCCGGTCACCGAGGCGGATCGCGTTGTCCCACGCCGTTGGTTCGAGGACCTGAGCGATCATGGGCTGTTGCCCCGACCCGGCAGTGGCGAAGACGTCAATCGAGCGTTGCTGCCCCCACCACCGCAACAGCGCGATATTGGCACTGTTATCGAGGCACGGCCCCACGAGCAGGCTCACCGCCAGCTCGGCCTCCCACCGCTGGACGTCGACCCGTCGGGTCGGGGAATACCGCCCATCGCTCGGTTGCCACACGAGATAGCCGTCGTGTGCGATTCCTGGATAAACCGGCTCGGGCGGCTGTTCAACGTGTCTGGCGCCGGCTGGTCCCGTCGAGGCCCGATCCGGACCGATGGTTGTCGGGCGCAGTTGAGACGGAAGGGGGGTCAGCGACAGTTTGGCTGCGCGCTGGTAGTCGGCCACACGGTTGGCGTAGCTCCCAAGTGTGCACATGCGGGGCGCCTCACCGGCGCACGTCACGTCAGTGCTGCCGGCGATCGGGGACCAACTCGGCGGTAGCAGCATGGTGGCTGCCAGCGCGACACTCAGGCACACCAAGGTCGGCCTCAGCCACGCGCGGCCGAGACACGCCACGGCCAATGCTGTCATCGCCAGTGCCAGCCACCACGCCACCCGAACGATCGAGGACGAGGCCGTTGGTGAATCGAAATCCCAACCGGATGCGTCGTTGGACGCCAAGGCTGCCCAAGTAGCCCCGTCGCCTCGGGTGACCAAGAGCGCGTTCCAGGCGTAAGGGATCGCCACCGCGACTGGCAGAGCGAGAAATCCCGGTAAGAACCGAGCTGTAGCGACGCCGACGCTTGCCCAGCACACGGCGGAGCACACCTGCACCGCGATGAGACCGGCCGATGCCCAGCCCAGCACCGGCCCGACGTCCGATGCCTTGGAGTAGCTCAGCCACACCATCGCGGCCAGCAGCGTGAGGTAGCTGACCATGCCGCTGGTGGCACTGACCACCACGCTCGCGCGGTAACGAGCCTGCGCTGGACGCGCTGACCCGACTGCCAGCTCACGCAGGAAGCCCGCGCGCAAGGGCAAGGCCAGCCAACAGCCGAAGCCGGCCACGACGCAGGTCCACACGAATGTCGGATCTTGGGAAGCGCTCACCGTTCCCGGCAGCCAGCCCAACCATTTGCCCCGGGTTGCCCAGACCATGATCAAGCCGGCTGCGGTGCACACAATGGTGACCCCCAACCAGAGCGCGGACACCCGCCGACGCAGCACAGGGGCGAGCCCGCGTGGCTGACCGCCTCGCCGACCCGCCGCTGGGCGAAAGTCGATACTCACGAGGTGAGTGGCGAGCTCATCCGCCGCAGGTAGAACGCGGCTCGGTCAGCGACATCCACGTCCGAGTTGGGTGCATCGATCGGTCGCAGCCCGCCGCCGACGGCTTCAATCGCTACGTCGGCGATGCTCGCCAAGTCCTCGAGGAGGTGTGTCGACAGCACGACGATCGACTCTTGCGCGACTAGCCGTAGGGCGTCGTACAGCGCAGTTCGGTGTTCGGAGTCGAGCCCGACGGTTGGTTCGTCCAAAAGGACGATCCGGGGAGTGGATATCAGCGCGGCCGCGAGCATCACTCGTCGCCGTTGCCCTCCCGACAGTCGGCCGACCGGCCGACCAGCGAGCTCACCCAATCCGGTAATGCTTAGGACACGCTCCTCTGCGTGTGGCCAAGCCTGCCTCGGCAGCTCCTTCAACCACGCCGCGTACCGCAGGACCTGAATCACGCTCGCCGAGCCGGGCATGTCGATCTCCTGCGGCACCCAGCCGACCTGAGCGCGATAGTCCCGCAGCGCCGCCGCGGAACCCCACACGTCCACCTCCCCATATCGAATCGATCCCGCGCCGGGTCTGATCAGCGTGGCGAGTGCGCGCAGCAGCGTCGACTTGCCCGCGCCGTTCGTGCCAACGACACAGGTGATCTCGGCCGCGAATCGCGCCGTGGCCTGCTCCAAAACATTCGTGCCCCCATACGCCAAGGTCAACCCGTCGATCTCCAACGCATCGGACTGAGGGCGCCTCATGGCATCGATACTAGGCCGGCCAGCGGGACCAACTCGGGGAAGGCGACGGTGACGTCACGGCCGGAGCGGCTGGTCAGGGTCAGGCCGCCTCCCTTCGCCTCGGCGAGGATGCGCATGCCGTCCCACTTGACCTCGTGCACCCACTCCGGCCCTGCCGGGACCGTCTCGGTGAGGGTGGCGAGCATCGGGCGCATGGGTCCATCCTGCCGCCGTCACGCCCGGACCGGGATATCGTGGCGCGGGGCGAAAGGGACCGTGGGGACCCCGCCGAGCCAGCAGTCACGTCAGGGAGGGGACCTCGTGCACCAGGACCAGAGCGACGAACGCACCGTCGTGGTCATCGGCGAGGGGCCGCTCGCTGCCGCTGCTGCGTCGATGCTCGCGGCGGCCGCCATCCGCCGTGAGGGCTACTCGTTGCTGTCCCGAGGACCCGAGCAGCCCACCGCAGGCCCCGGGGTCACCGTGGCGCACCGCCTGGCCCGGGGCGCGCGGAGCCTGGTCATCGCGACGGCCAGCCACCCGCTGCACTGGGCCGCGGTCGTCGACCGGGCCGACCAGGTCGTCGTCGCCGCGATCACCGCCGATGTCGACTCCGCAGCGGCCAAGTTGCGTGCCCTCCACGGCTGGGGTGGCCCCGGAGCGGCTCTGGCCGCCGGGGCAGTCGTCGTCCTCTCCCGGGCGGATGCCGGGCACCCCGCGCCGAGCGAGGTCACCGCGAGATTTGTCGGACTGGCTCGCGCCACCCTGGTCGTGCCCCACGACCCCACCCCGCTGGCCGACCCGCTCCAGCAGGCCGCGCTCCCGCAGGCCTCCCGCCTCGCGTGGGACGGGGTGATGCAGGTCGTCGGTGAGGACGAGGTGCCCGAGGACGAGATGGACACCCAGCCCCGCATCGACGTGCGGGACCTCTTCGCGGGGGGGCCAGCCGGTGGCGGACCAGCCGCTGGACCCGGCACGGCGCCGGCAGGGACCTGGGCCGGCCCGCCGAGCACCTGGGGGGCACCCGCTCCCACTTCGTCGCCGCGCCGAGGTCGCTGGGCGCTGCTCGCTGCCGCGGTGGCCGTGGTCGTGGCGCTGGGGGTCACCCCCTTCGTCCTCGCGGGGGGCGTGCCGTGGGGCGACGACTCCACGACCTCGACCCCGGGACTCTCGCCGGTGGGCCCGGTGCACGGGTGGACGAGCCAGACGGCGTGGACCTCGCCGCCCATCGCGTCGGGCGACCAGGCGCCCACGGTGCTCTTTGCCGAGGGGACGGCGATCACCACCACCGGTGACCCGGCCTCGCCGGACATCACCGCGCTGCGTGGCTCGGACGGTACCGAGATCTGGTCGAGCCCGGTCGGCGCTGCACTCACCGGCCCGCCCCAGCTGATCACCTGGAAGGACGAGCCGGCCGTCATCGCGGCCACGGCCAACGACCTCTTGCTCTGGACCGACCTCGACGCGACCGGCGGGGCGCCGACGCCGCAGACGTGGAGCTTCACCGAGGCGGACCTCGTGCTCGTCGCCGGCAGCCCGGTGCCGCTGCTCGCCAACGAGGACACCCTCACCGCACTCGTCCTGCACGACGGCGACCTGCGCAAGCGCACCCTGCCGTCGAGCGGTCGCCCTGTCGCTGCAGACGAGGAGGGGCGGGTGCTGTCCGTCGGCTCGGCGGGCCACTGGTGGTCCTCCGGCGATGGTGGCGACGTCACCACGGGCACGCTGCTCACCCCGCCGGCCTACGGGTCCTTGCCGGGCACGGTGCTCGGCGTCGGGGGTACGACCCTCGTGGTCAACTGGACCCGCAGCAACCAGACGACCCACCTGGTCGGGTACGACGTCTCGGACCAGATGAGCGTGGCGTGGAAGATGACCGTGCCCGGACGGGTCGCGCAGGAGGACTTCAGCATCTCCCCGGACGGGTCCTGGGCCACGGCCGGGACCGAGGCCATCGACCTGGCGAGCGGCAAGAAGAGCCAGCTGGGCCAGGACTGGTCGACCATCCGGATCCTCGACGACCGGGCGTGGTCCCGCAGCTCCCTCGCGACGAGGAAGGGAGCGAGCACCGAGCCGCTCCCCACGCCCGTCGTCGACCCAGACGGCGTCCCCGTCGCGGTGACCGGCAAGGGGCTGGGGCTGATCGTGGCGTCGGAGAGTGGCGCACCCGCGCGGATCTACGCCCTGCGCCCCGATCCTGACGCGTAGGCGACGACCGAGAGGAGACCGACCATGACCCTCCGCGTGGCCGTCATCGGCGGCGGCATCATCGGTACGGCCGTGGCGCGCCTGCTCGCCCGTGAGCACGACGCCACCGTGACCCTGCTCGACAAGGAGGGCCACCTCGCCGGGCACCAGACCGGGCACAACAGCGGGGTCGTCCACGCCGGCCTGTACTACGAGCCCGGCAGCATGAAGGCGACGTTGTGCCGCAGGGGAGTCGGCCTGCTGCGGGAGTTCGTCGACGAGCACGACATCGCCTACGACGAGTGCGGCAAGGTCGTCGTCGCCCTCGACGAGGTCCAGGCCGGGCGCCTCGACGCGCTCCACGCGCGGGCGGTCGCCAACGGCGTGCCCGGTGCGCGGCTCGTCGACCGTGACGGTCTCCACGACATCGAGCCCGGTGCCACGGGGGTGCGCGCGCTGCACTCGCCGACGACGGCGATCGTCGACTACCCCGCCGTGACGCGGGCGCTCGGCGCCCAGCTCACCGACGCCGGGGGAGAGGTGCGGCTCGGCCACGAGGTGACCGGCATCGCCGACCGTGGCACCGGGGTGTGCGTCGAGACGATGGCGAAGGGGGCCTCCGACGGGGGTGAGTACGACCTCGTCATCGCGTGCGGTGGTCTGCAGAGCGATCGGCTCGCGGCCATGGTCGGTGAGTCGCGCAGCCCGCGGATCGTGCCCTTCTACGGGGACTACTTCGTGCTGCCGCGCGAGCAGCGCGCGGCGGTGCGGGGGATGGTCTACCCGGTGCCGGACCCGCGCTACCCCTTCCTCGGCGTGCACGTCACGCCGCGCGTCGACGGTGTGCTGACGCTCGGCCCCAATGCCTTCCTCTCGCTCGGGCGCGAGTCCTACGGCCGTCGTGCGCCGGTTCCCGCGGACGTCCTCGACGTCGTGGGCTTCTCGGGGTTCTGGCGCTTCGCTGCCGCGAACCTGCCTGCGGCAGTGAGGGAGTCGCGCACCGCGCTCAGCTCGAGGCAGTTCGTCGCCGAGGCCCGCAAGTACGTGCCCGGGCTCGACACCTCCGGTGCCGTCCGCGGGACGAGGGGCGTGCGGGCGCAGGCGATGGGCGAGGACGGGCGTCTCGTCGACGACTTCGTCATCACCGGCACCGACCGGGTGGTGCTCGTGCGCAACGCGCCCTCGCCCGGCGCGACCTCTGCACTGGCGATCGCCGAGCACGTCGTGGCCGAGGCCATGGCCCGACGCTCGAGGCGCTGAACGACGCTCGGGGCGCTGAAGGACGCGCGGGGCGCTGAACCACGGTCGGGTCGGGGCGCGGCCCCCTTCGGCCGTGACGTCGTCGGCGCGAGCAGGCATGCTGGACCCATGCGTGCAATCTGGAAGGGTGCGGTCTCCTTCGGCCTCGTCAACGTCCCGGTCCGCCTGTACTCGGCGACGGAGAACCACGACGTCCAGTTCCGTCAGGTGCACCGCACCGACGGGGGCCGGATCAAGTACAAGCGGTTTTGCAGCAAGGACGGCGAGGAGGTCGCCTACGACGACATCGCCAAGGGGTACGAGACCGAGGACGGCAGCATGATCGTCCTGACGGACGAGGACATGGCTGATCTCCCGACGCGCTCCAGCAAGGAGATCAGCGTCGAGAAGTTCGTCCCCGAGGACCAGATCGATCCGATGCTCCTGGACAAGAGCTACTACCTCGAGCCGGACAAGTCCGCGACCAAGCCCTATGTGCTGCTGCGCGAGGCGCTCGAGGTCCAGGGCCGCATGGCGATCGTCACCGTCTCGATCCGCACCCGGATGACGATGGCCGTCCTGCGTGTCCGCGATGGCGTCATCGTCATGCAGACGATGCTCTGGCCCGACGAGATCCGGGCGGCGGACTTCGCGACGGTCGAGGACCAGGAGGTCAGCGACAAGGAGATGTCGATGGCCCGCATGCTGATCGACGAGCTCGCTGGCGACTACGACCCGGACGAGTACGAGGACGACTACGCGCTCGCCGTCGAGGCGCTCGTCAAGGCCAAGCTCGAAGGGGGCGAGGTCCAGCAGCCCGAGGTCGAGGAGGAGGAGTCCGGCGAGGTCGTCGACCTACTCGCCGCACTCGCCCGGTCGGTGGAGAAGGCGAAGGCGTCGCGGGGAGAGAGCACGTCGAGCGCTCCGGCCACGAAGGCTCCGGCGAAGAAGGCCCCGGCCAAGAAGAGCGCGGCCAAGAAGTCGACCACGAAGAAGGCGGCCGCGAAGAAGGCCCCTGCCAAGAAGTCGACGGCGAAGAAGTCGGCCCCGAAGAAGAAGGCGAGCTGAGACTCCCTTCGTCATGCCTGAAGGCCACACCCTCCATCGTCTCGCTCGCGACCTGCACGGCACCTTTGCCGGGCAGGTCGTCGAGGTGTCCTCACCGCAGGGCCGATTCGGCGCTGGCGCGGCGCTGCTGACCGACCACCAGCTGGTGGAGGCGCGGGCGCACGGCAAGCACCTCTTCGTGGAATTTGCCGGCGAGCGGATCCTGCACGTGCACCTCGGGCTCATCGGCACCTTCACCATCGACTCCGCGGCGTACGTGGGGGAGCAGCCGGTCGTCGGGCAGGTCCGCTGCCGGATCGCGACGGACGAGCACGTCGCGAACCTGCGCGGACCGATGACCTGTGCCGTGATCACGCCCGAGCAGGAGGACGCGGTCCACGCCAAGCTCGGCCCGGATCCGTTGCGGGACACCGACGGGGGGCCGGCGTGGGAGCGGATCCACCGCTCACGCAAGTCGATCGCGGCGCTGCTCATGGAGCAGGACGTGCTCGCCGGCGTCGGCAATGTCTACCGGTGCGAGGTGCTGCACCGGCACCAGATCAACCCGGCGACACCGGGGGAGCGTCTCAAGCGCGCCTCCTGGGACCTCATCTGGGCGGACCTGCGTCGCCTGCTCCCGCTCGGTGTCGCCACGAGTCGCATCGTGACCGTCGACGAGCAGGTCGAGCAGGTCGAGTCCGCCCTGGCGAAGGGGGAGGACGTGCACCTCACCGAGCGGACCAGCTACGTCTACAAGCGGACCGGTCAGGAGTGCGACCGCTGCGGGTCGCAGGTCAAGGCCAAGGACGTCGCCGGTCGCACGTTGTACTGGTGCGGGAACTGCCAGCGGCGCAGCTGATCAGGCTCGCTCGGGTCGAGTCAGGTGGACCACCTCGGGCGGTCGCCCCCACTCGTCGCGGCCGAGCCGGGACATCGGGCGCAGCGCCGCCATGCTCGGGTGACCATCGACGAGGGCGTCGTCGCGGACGGTGATCGCCAGGACGTCGCCGAGGACGAGGTGGCTGTTGCCCAGCTTGATGCTCGAGTGCAGGCGGCACTCGATGGACACCGGTGAGTCCGCCACGCGCGGCACGGGGACGAGCTCGCTCGGCTCGAGGGTGATCCCGAGCGTGTCCGCCTCGTCCACCGACGGGTCGAAGGGAGCGCTGCTCGCGTTGGCGAGGTCCGCGAGCTCCTCGCTCACGAGGTTGATCACGAAGTGCTGCGTCTGCAGGACATTGCGCAGCGTGTCCTTGCGACCCACCGAGGTGAAGCTGACGATCGGGGGGCGTGCGCACGCGACGTTGAAGAAGGAGTGGGGCGCGAGGTTGCCGACACCGTCCGACCCGATGCTCGTGATCCACGCGATCGGCCGGGGCACGACCACGGACGTGAGCAACGCGTAGGCGTTGGTGTCGGGGTCGCTGACGTCGAAGACCGTGCGCATGGGGACAGCCTAGGTTCGACGGTTGTCCACAGGCATCGACCTGACGGCGAGCGACGATCGTCGGCCGAGCCTAGTTTCGACGGCATGAGCCAGATCGCCAGCGCCCCTGCCACCACGTCGAACCCGCCACTGCCCGTCACGGCACCGGTCCTCTCCGCCCGGCTGGCGGTGGGAACCGCCGTGGGCTGGACGGTGGTCGCGCTCGTCACCGCGGTCGTCGCCGTCGTGACGAAGGGGGAGATGCAGGCCTACGTCGAGGGCACAGGCGACGCGTCACGCGGCTTCGTCATCCTCACGGTGCTGGGCGGCGCCCAGATCGTGCTCATGATCTGCGCCTGGCTGGCCGGGTCGATCTGGCTGCTCGGCGTGCGTGGTGTCGCACGCGCGGTCGATCCCCGGTACCCCTACCGACGCTCGGACGTGTGGGCCGTCCTCGGCTGGGTCGTCCCGATCGTCAACCTCTGGTTCCCGCTCCAGGTGGTCAGCGACTCGTTGTCCGCCATGCGCGGAGCGTCACCCCGACGACTCCTGACGGTCTGGTGGACGGCCTGGCTCGTGGCGATCGTCCTCGGCAACGCCAGCTCCCGCATGGGCGGTGACCTCATGACGCCCGACCAGATCGGCAGCTGGGTGCTCGGCACCTGCATCGCGGCGTTGCTCCTGCTCGTGGCCCTGCCGACATGGTGGGCGGTCGTGGCGCGCGTCAGCCGCGATGCGCACCGGGCTGTGCACACCCCGACCCCCTCGGCAGCCCAGACGCCGCCGGCCACGTCAGCACGCTGACGTTGCTGGCTCTGGTGATTTCGTGGCTCGTGACGATGCACCTGGGGGGAGGATGGGGGCCATGAGCATCGTCAAGATCAACGCCATCAGCGTCCCCGAGCAGGCCCGCGAGGAGATGGAGCGTCGCTTCGCTGCCCGGCAGGGGACTGTCGACAAGGCGCCCGGCTTCGAGGGCTTCCAGCTGCTGCGCCCGACCGAGGGTGGTGACCGCTACTTCGTCGTCACCCGCTGGGCCGACGAGGAGTCCTTCGCCGCCTGGCGTGACGGGGACGCGCGCGCAGCCCACTCCGGTGAGGCCAAGAAGCCGGTGGCGACGGGCGCCGAGCTGCTCGGCTTCGACGTCGTCATCGACGTCCCGGCCCCCACGGCGGAGTGAGCGCGATCCGCTGAGAGCGAACACGGGGTGCACCCCGCCGTGTCATGGAACAGGGTTGGGGGTACCTGCGTTGTGACCCCGTGAGAGGCTCGCCGCCCGGCTCAGGCAGCGGGCACGGTTAGCATCGAGGTCAGAGCACCACGTGAAGGGGAGATCCCATGTTCGAACGGTTCACCGACCGGGCCCGCCGGGTCGTCGTCCTCGCCCAGGAGGAGGCGCGCCTCCTCAACCACAACTACATCGGGACCGAGCACATCCTGCTCGGCCTGATCCACGAGGGCGAAGGGGTGGCCAGCAAGGCACTCGAGTCGCTCGGCATCTCCCTGGATGCCGTCCGTGAGCAGGTCCAGGACATCATCGGTCCCGGCCAGCAGGCACCGTCGGGGCACATTCCCTTCACCCCCCGTGCCAAGAAGGTCCTCGAGCTCTCCCTCCGTGAGGCGCTGCAGCTCGGCCACAACTACATCGGGACCGAGCACATCCTGCTCGGCCTGATCCGCGAGGGCGAGGGTGTCGCCACCCAGGTCCTCGTCAAGCTCGGGGCCGACCTCGGGCGCGTGCGCCAGACCGTCATCCAGCTCATCTCGGGCTACCAGGGTGGCAAGGAGGGACAGGCCGCGGGTGTCGGCGCCGGTGCAGGCCCCGCCGAGGGTCAGCCCGCGGGCTCCCTGGTGCTCGACCAGTTCGGTCGCAACCTGACGCAGGCTGCTCGTGAGGGCCAGCTCGACCCGGTCATCGGGCGTGAGCAGGAGATCGAGCGCGTCATGCAGGTGCTCTCGCGACGCACCAAGAACAACCCTGTCCTCATCGGTGAGCCCGGCGTCGGCAAGTCGGCCGTCGTCGAGGGGCTGGCCCAGGACATCGTCGACGACAACGTGCCCGAGACGCTGAAGGACAAGCAGCTCTACACGCTCGACCTCGGCTCGCTCGTGGCCGGCAGCCGCTACCGCGGTGACTTCGAGGAGCGCCTGAAGAAGGTGCTCAAGGAGATCAAGACCCGCGGCGACATCATCCTCTTCATCGACGAGATCCACACCCTCGTCGGGGCGGGGGCCGCCGAGGGCGCGATCGACGCCGCGAGCATCCTGAAGCCGATGCTCGCCCGTGGTGAGCTGCAGACCATCGGTGCGACGACGCTCGACGAGTACCGCAAGCACATCGAGAAGGACTCGGCCCTGGAGCGTCGCTTCCAGCCGATCCAGGTCGCGGAGCCGTCGCTGCCGCACGCCATCGAGATGCTCAAGGGCCTGCGCGACCGCTACGAGGCGCACCACAAGGTGACCATCACCGACCCGGCGATCGTCGCCGCGGTCACGATGGCCGACCGCTACATCAACGATCGCTTCCTCCCGGACAAGGCGATCGACCTCATCGACGAGGCGGGCGCGCGGCTGCGCATCCGCCGGATGACGGCTCCGCCGGAGCTGAAGGAGTTCGACGACAAGGTCGCCAAGGTCCGCCTCGAGAAGGAGTCGGCCATCGACGGCCAGGACTTCGAGAAGGCGGCGAGCCTGCGCGATGACGAGAAGAACCTGCTCGCGGAGAAGGCCAAGCGCGAGGCGGAGTGGAAGGCCGGCGACATGGATGTCGTCGCCGAGGTCGACGAGGAGCTGATCGCCGAGGTGCTCGCTGCCTCGACCGGTATCCCCGTCTTCAAGCTCTCCGAGGAGGAGTCGAGCCGACTGCTCAACATGGAGGCCGAGCTGCACAAGCGGGTCGTCGGCAACGACGAGGCCATCAAGGGCATCTCGCAGGCGATCCGTCGCACGCGCGCTGGTCTGAAGGACCCGCGTCGTCCGGGTGGCTCGTTCATCTTCGCCGGTCCGACCGGTGTCGGCAAGACCGAGCTGGCCAAGGCGCTGTCGGAGTTCCTCTTCGGCGACGAGGACAGCCTCATCACGCTCGACATGTCGGAGTACTCCGAGAAGCACACGGTCAGCCGTCTCTTCGGCTCGCCCCCCGGCTACGTCGGTTACGACGAGGGTGGCCAGCTGACGGAGAAGGTGCGCCGCAAGCCCTTCTCGGTGGTCCTCTTCGACGAGGTCGAGAAGGCGCACCCGGAGATCTTCAACTCGCTGCTGCAGGTCCTCGAGGACGGGCGTCTGACCGACTCCCAGGGCCGGATGGTCGACTTCAAGAACACGATCATCATCATGACGACCAACCTCGGTACCCGGGACATCTCCAAGGGGTCCTTGGGCTTCACCTCCGGCTCCGACAAGCAGTCGAGCTACGAGCGGATGAAGGACAAGGTCACCGACGAGCTGAAGCAGCACTTCCGCCCCGAGTTCCTCAACCGCGTGGACGACACGATCGTCTTCCCGCAGCTGAGCCCCGAGGAGATCGTGCAGATCGTCGACCTCGAGGTCGCCAAGCTCGACCTGCGGCTCAAGGACAAGGACATGGGCATCGAGCTCATGCCCGCGGCCAAGGAGCTGCTCGCCAAGCGCGGCTACGACCCGGTGCTCGGTGCGCGTCCGCTCAAGCGGACCATCCAGCGCGAGATCGAGGACGTGCTGTCCGAGAAGATCCTCTTCGGCGACCTCTCTGCCGGCGAGATCGTCGCGGTGGACGTCGAGGGCGAGGGCAAGGCAGCGGTCTTCACCTTCAAAGGTGCACCCAAGATGGGCGAGCTCGACGTCCCGCTCCTCGGAGCCGGTGACGGTGGCGCCGGGAGCTGATCCCGCCCGCCACGCCCCCCGAGCATCCGCCACGCCCCCTGAGCGTCCGCCACGCTTCCTGAGCGTCCGCCACGCTTCCTGAGCGTCCGCCACGCTCCCTGAGGAGCTCGCGCAGCGAGCGTCTCGAAGGGGGCGAAGGGGCAAGGATTCAACATCGAAGGGAGGGTCCCACCACACGGTGGGGCCCTCCCTTCGTCATGCGCGGCGACGCCTCACGCCGACGGCGTCCACCTCGGGTCGCGCCCGATGAAGGCGAAGAAGCGCTCCTGCACGGTGGCGTCCTCAGGCACCGGCTGGGCCTGGCCGAACTGCCCGGACCCGCGGATCATCTCGCCCTGCGCGGACATCCCCTCGAGCGCGCCGGCGATGAAGCCCTCGTCGAGCTGGTCGTCCTGGCCCGTGGCCCGGGCGAGGTCCCAGGTGTGGAAGACGACGTCGCTGGCGAAGAACCGGTCGAGCATGGCCGGCAGCGGCAGCTCGCCGATGTGCTCGTGGGCGAAGGTGATCTCCTGGCTCGCCGGGTCCTCCAGGAGGGCCAGCACCTGGGCGTCGGTCTGCGCCCAGGCGCTGACGGGGTCCTCGTCGGCGGAGGGCACCGGCTCGAAGGTGACCGGGCTGCCCGACGAGACGAGTGCCGGCAGCCAGGTCGTCAGGTGACCGACCACGTCGCGGGCCCGCCACTCGGCGACCGGTGTGGGTGCGTCCCAGTCATGGGTCCCCGCCACCTTGTCGGAGAAGGAGCTGGCAGCGGACCGGTAGCGGTCCACGACGGACATCTCGGTCAGCGAGGTCACGCGAGCTCCCCGGCGGCGAGCATCCGGTCGAGGGCTGCGTAGCCCTCGTTGATGCCGACCTCCATGCCGGAGGCGAGCATCATCTCCCGTGCCTCGAAGGTGCCGACGAGCGAGTGGCCATGCACGCGCGTCCACCCGTCGCCGAGCTCCTCGAAGGTCATCGTCTCCAGCGAGACGCCCTCGGGGTGGCCCTCGAAGGTGAAGGTCTGCACGATGCGCTCGGGGGAGACCTCGTGGAAGCTGCCGTGGAAGCCGTACTCCTCGTCGCCGCGCGTGTTGAGGAAGCGGTAGCTGCCCCCGGTGCGCGCGTCCCAGTGGTCGATGACGGTGCCGACCGAGTCGGGCCCGACCCACCTCGCGTAGACGTCCGGGTCGGTGTGGGCGGTGAAGAGCTGTGCCGGCGTTGCCCGGAAGTCCCGGGTGATGCGGATGACGGGCAGCTCGGGGTCGGCCTCGATGGTGGCCGTGGTGATGTGGTCGGTGGTCTGATTCATTGTCCTGCTCCGTGGGTGTCGGACGTGCCTGTGGTGTCGGACGAAGGGAGGTCCGCCAGGACCTCCTCGAGGCGGGTCATGCGCTGCTCGGCCCGCTGCTGGTGCCGCTCGATCCAGCCGGTCATCTCGGCCAGCGCTCGGCTCTCGAGGTGGACCGGGCGGCGTTGGGCCTCCTTGCGCTGGCTGACGAGCCCGGCATCGGCCAGGACCTTCACGTGCTTGCTGACGGCCTGGAGGCTCATGTCGTAGGGGGCGGCGAGGTCGGAGACGGTGGCGTCACCGACGGTGAGGCGGGCGATGATGTCCCGCCGGACGGGGTCGGAGAGCGCGGCGAAGGCCCGGGAGAGCCATTCGTCTGGTGGGTCTGTCACGCTGCTCCTTATCAACTGATGCGTTGAATGCGATATTGGCCCGACTGTTGCCTGGCGTCAAGGGTCGATCGGCGGGTTGCGCGTCCGCCCGTGGGGTGGTCGGGGCGTACGCCCCGGTTCTGTTACCACTTCGAGATCCGAGCGGGCGCGCTAGCGATTGCGGACGCTGGGCCAGGCCTATACATTTTCCTCACTTCGGCCAATATGGCCGATCATAATAAGTGGGGGAAACATGCGTGTACCCGTGGCATTGTCGGCTGCCCTCTTTGTAGCGTTTAGCGCTGCGCCTGCGTACGCAGGCGATGCGATCGACCAGCCAGTTCCCAGTGATGACGTCGTTCTTGACGAAGGGACAGCGCCGCCCGCGCCTGAGCCAGACGTCGATCCAGAGGACGCGTGCGGTGCCCTGGTTGGCGCCGAAGCCGAGCGCTCCTCAAGCGCTCGATTGTGCGGTGTTTACTGCCCTCCCGGGACGCAGTATCGGGTGTACCGAAACACAGCCAACTCCATGAAAGTCCACGACCGAGCTTTCGTGACCAACGGGACATCCCGAACGATTAACGGCACATTCCGTTCCGACTCATCAGGCACAGTGACTTATGCGGCTTCAATCTCCGTGACGGCCGAGGCGAAGGCCGCAATCTTCGCCAAGGTTTCAGGCACGGTCAATGCCGGAATCTCCAAGTCGATGACGTCCAGTATCGGTGTCACTGCTAGCTCCTCTGTCAAGCCCTACTCGACTCTCGAGGGTGACTACGGTGTCTACAAAGAGAATGTGGAAATGCGCAGGTACTACGTGTATAGCAATTGCAACACGGGTTCTAGCACCTACTTCAACTTCTATGCGCCGTACCGGAAGGGATGGAGGCTGTACTATTAACAAGCTCACTCGTCCGAGCATCGCCTTATTAGCGTTTGTGATCTCGTTGGCGAGCTTGGCGGCCTGTGACGCAGAGGCGCCGGTGGCACCAAGTAAATCTGATTCTCGCAGCGGCGGAGCGACGCCTGTCGAGAGCAAGGTCGACTATCTCAAAGGCGAACTTCTCCCAGAGGCAGCATTGAAGTCGCGTCAGATCGGGGTTCCCCTCGAAGCTACTGGCCCGAAGACCCTTCCGAATGCGCATGGCTCGAAGCAAGCGACCATTGAGTGGGTGTTCGTCTGCGAGGGTGGCGCCAAATTGACGTTGTTCTTGGGGGGGGGAGAGGTTCACTCTGTTCCCTGCGACGGATTGCGCAATTTCGGACAGTTCTTCGTGGATCCATCGACTGGGAAAATCAAAGTGGTCACCGGATCCCAGACTCGATGGCGTGCTGTCGCATTGAAGGCCGCCAGCTGAAGCTGCCGACAGTGGCCGTAACCGACTTGCGCCCCCGCCCTCCCGGCGGGGGCGTAGGTTTGTCCGGGTGACCCTGACCATCCGCCGCGCGCGCACCAGCGACGTGCGCGAGATCCGTTCCCTCGTGGCGCCGCTGGCCGAGCGTCGGGTACTCGTCAGCAAGGACACGGTCGCCTACTTCGAGGGGCTGCAGGAGTTCCGCGTCGCGGAGATCGACGGTCGCGTCGTCGGCTGCGGTGCGCTGCACGTCATGTGGGACGACCTTGCCGAGATCCGCACCCTCGCCGTCGCGGCGGACCAGCTCGGCCACGGCGTCGGCGGCGCCCTCCTGGAGTCCCTCGCCCAGGACGCGATCGAGCTGGGCGTGGAGCGGCTCTTCTGCCTGACCTTCGAGACCGACTTCTTCACCCGCCACGGGTTCACCGAGATCGAGGGCCAGGCCGTCGACCCTGACGTCTACGTCGAGCTGCTGCGCTCCTATGACGAAGGTGTCGCCGAGTTCCTCGACCTCGAGCGGGTCAAGCCCAACACCCTCGGCAACACCCGGATGCTCCGCCAGCTCTGACCCCGCATTTCCTTGAGGTCGTGCGCACCTGGGGCCGCATTTCCTTAAGGTCGTGCGCACCTGGGGCCGCATCTCCTTAAGGGGCTCTTCGCGGTTCGTGGTGAACGGCCTGCTGTGATCGGTGTTCACGCTGCTGATCTGGCGGCGCTGGTCAGCAGAATACGGGTGCGGTAATTCTGCGGGTTGCGGAAGCCTCGGCCGGTGCGTTTGATCTGCTTGATGCCGGTGTTCGCGGCCTCGACCTTCGCAGTGGTGGCGCCGGTGACGACGAGGACTTCGATGGCGTCCCACCACGCCACGACCGTCTCGTACAGCGCGGTGGTCTCTGGCATGTCGGCGACCATCACGTAGTAGCCCAGGCGCATCCGCTCTTCCCAGGCGTCGGCGAGCGAATCGACGGTCAGCAGGCGACGGAGCTGTTCCTTGATCGCCCACGCCGCCGACAGCTCGTCGGTCGGGTCGTCGGTGGCGAAGACCCGGTCCAGCCGGGCCCAGGCCCGCTCGGAGAGAGTGTCCGCGCCGCGTAGCAGCAGCAAGCGGTGCGCCCATGCCGGGTCATTCTTGCGGCCTCGTCGCTCGTGCTGCTGACGGGCCAGGCGCTGCCGCACCCGAGTGACCATGTCATGGCCGAGCTTGACCAGGTGGAACTTGTCCACCGAGATCGCCGCGAGGGGCAGGTGCTCGCGCAGCGCCTTGCGGAACGCCGCCGAGGGGTCGATCGCGACGACCTGAACCCGCTCGCGCCACGCAGGGGAACGCTCGGCCAGCCAGGCCACCACGGCGGTCGAGTCGCGCCCCTGGACCACACCGAGGACCTGCCCGGTGGTCAGGTCGACGAGCGTGGTCATCCACGGCTCGTAGCGACGCCAGGCGCCGCTCTGGTCGCGGAAGAAGCGCACCGAGCGGTAGCGATGCTCATCGATCCCCAACCGGGTGACCACGACGTCGTCCACGTCCGGCAGCATGACCGCCGCGCTCGTCAGCGCGCTCTGGACCAGCCACCACGAGATCTGGTGGGCGCGGGCGACCTCCGCGGCAGCGCGACCGGAGACGATGACCGCGGCCACGACCTGGTCCTTCAACCGCCTGGTCGAGCGCGCGAACCGCGGAACCTGCCTGGTGGCCTCGGCGAACGTGCCTCTGCCACACCGCGGCTCGGAGCAGAACCAGCGCCGCTTGGCCCACACCACCTCCACAGCGCCGGCGACCGGGACGTCCCGGACTCGCTGCAGACGACGAGAGTGGACCTTCGTCGCGATCACTCCACACCCAGGGCACCCCGGCGGGTCGGTCGAGGCCACCGTCACCCGCCGGCCAACATCGGGCAGGTCGACGGCGTCGATGACGCGGTAGCCGGGCAGGTTGAAGATCGTGCTCGCAGCATCACGCCGCGAGACCGTAGGCTCGTGCACAGGCTCGTGGTCCTCTGTTCTTGGATGTCTCGACAACACCCATCACAGCAGGGCCACGAGCTCCTACGCCGCTACGACGCGGACCTCTCCTTCACCACGAACCACGGAGAGCCCCTTAAGGTCGTGCGGTGGGGCGAAGGGGGAGGACCGCTCAGCTGGGTAGGGAGTAGCGGTCGCCCCCGCGTGGCTCGACCAGTCCGTCGTCGACGAGGGCTGCGAGGCAGCGCTCGAGCTTGCTCTCGTCGTCAGGCCAGGCCGTGCCCAGGGCACCGCGCGAGACCGGGTCTGGACTCTCGCGCAGCAGCTGGACGATGCGGCCGCGGACCTGCCGATCGGTGCCGTGCCAGGCCTGTCCGCGACGGGCGGGCCCCTCGTGCTCGGGTCGTCCGGCGAGCTGCCACGCGCACAGGTGCACGACGGGACACTCGAGGCACTTGGGGGAGCGGGCGGTGCAGATGAGCGCCCCGAGCTCCATGGACGCGGCATTCCACGCGTTGGCGTCGTCGCGGTCGGCCGGCATCGATGCCTGCGCCAGGCGCATCTCGGCAGCGGTGAGCGCCGGGGCCGCGTGCTGTGTCCCCGTGACTGTCCGCGCCAGCACGCGACGCACATTGGTGTCCACGACCGTGCGCGGATCCTCGTACGCGAAGGACGCGACGGCCGCCGCCGTGTAGGCGCCCACGCCCGGCAGCGCGAGCAGGTCCTCGTGATCGCGCGGGACCTGGCCGCCGTGCTGCTCGACCATGACCCGCGCCGACTCCCACAGCCGCAGCGCCCGCCGGGGGTAGCCGAGCCCGTCCCACATGCGCACGGCCTCGCCGGGGGAGTCCGCTGCCAGCGCCGCGGGGGTCGGCCACCGCTGCAGCCACCGCTCCCAGACGGGCTGGACCCGGGCGACCGGCGTCTGCTGGGACATCACCTCGGAGAGATAGATGCCCCAGGGCGTGCAGTCCGGGTCCCGCCAGGGCAGGTCGCGGCCGTGCTGGGAGTACCAGTCCAGGACTGCGGAGTGCAGCGCGGGACCGGCGGCGGCCGACGGGGTTGGAGTCGTCACGGGAGGATGATCTCCTGGAAGCGGGGCCGGTACAGTTGCGGGTTGGTGCGGTAGAGACCGTGGTCCACGGGTGACTCGCTCCACGAGATGAGCAGCGTCCCCGCAGGGGTCACGAAGTCGGGATGGGCCAGGGGCGTGTAGCGCAGGATGCCGTCGGAGTTGTCCAGCGGCTCGATGACGTGCTTGGTCCACGGGCCCGTGACGGAGGGAGCCTTCCACACCGCGAGCGATCGGCCCAGGTAGTCGCCCTCCTTGCTCACCGCGTACCAGGAGCCGCCGCGCTCGAAGACCGACAGCACGTGCGACACACCCTGCTCCGCGGGGATCAGGGCGGCGCTGCCCCGCGCCGGCACCTCGTCCCGCCCCGCCCACCGGGTGCCGTCCCAGTACTCCCAGCGGTCCATGTCGCCGAGGTCGTCGGGCATCGTGCGGGCGACGTGCAGGGACCACCCGGCCGTGGTCTTGGTCGCGTTGCTGGCCGTGCCGAAGACGTAGACGCGGCCGTCGTGGTCCCACATCGCGGCGCCCCAGGTGGGCACCCGGGGGTCGGTCGTGTCCTCGGCGAGCGGCTGCTGGTCGACGACCTGCGGCAGGCGGCCGGTCGGTGCCTCGAGGGTCACGAGCGAGGACCCGAGGGTCTGGAAGACGGCGTCGTCGCCGGTCTGGCGGACCCGGTTGGTGATGATCTGCACGCGGGTACCACCGGTGACCGCGACCGACCGCAGCGACAGCGGCCAGTACCCGGTGTTGTCGGCGTCGTCGGGGATGAAGGCATCGCCGGACGGACCGGCCAACGCCGTCACGCACCCCCGGTTGGTCACGAGGGCCGAGTTGCGGACCATGAAGGGGGAGACGCTCACCGGGTCGCGGATGGTGTCGCCGTAGACGAAGAGCCGCCGCCCGTCGGCCAGCGCGACGCTGCCGCCGTGGTCGCCTCCCTGCAGGCGCGGCTCGCCGTCGAGCTGCTCCATGAGTCGGTTCATCCCGCCCGCGCCGATCGGTCGGGGCCGGCTGCAGGGTGGGCTGGCCGGGCTGTCCAGCAGCGAGATGGACCCGTCGGCGTCCGTGGGCAGCGAGGAGGCCGCGCCGTGAGTGGACGAGGTCGGGTCGGTCGAGGGGGCCACCACCGAGCTGGCGTCGGCCAGGAGGTCGTCGACGGAGTCGGCTCGGGACCATCCGACCCAGCCACCGAGGATGACGAGGATCCCGGCGGTCAGCGAGACCAGGAAGCGACCCACCGGTCGATCAGACGTACCGCTCGAGGATCGAGGACTCGGCCAGTCGCGAGAGCCCCTCACGGACGGTCCTGGCGCGCAGCTCGCCGACCCCGTCGACGGTCATCAGGTCGTCGATGCCCGCGGCCAGCAGGCGCTGCAGCGACCCGAAGTGCTCGACGAGGCGCTCGACGATCGCGCCCGGCAGGCGAGGGATCTTGCCGAGGATGCGCAGCCCGCGCGGGCTGACCGAGGCGTCGATGGACTCACCGACGATGGGGAAGCCCATCGACTTGGCCACGTGCCCCAGGTCGAGCAGCTCGGTGGCGTCGAGGGCGGCGAGGTTGTCGAGCACCTGCGCGCTGGAGGCCACGGCGCCCTCGGGGTCGAGGTAGTCCAGGATCACCGCGTCGAGCGTCTCGTCGAGCCCGGCGGTGAGCTCCTCGAGCTGCAGCGTGAGCAGGCGCCCGTCGACGCCGAGCTCGAGGACGTACTCGGCGATCTCGGCGTGGATGCGACGGACCATCTCGAGTCGCTGGAGGACGACGGCGATGTCACGCACGGTGACGAGGTCCTCGATCTCGAGGGCGGACAGGGTGCCGGTGACCTCGTTGAGGCGGTTGGTGTAGCGCTCGAGCGTCTGCATGGCCTGGTTGGCCTGGGAGATCAGCTCGGTCGTCGTGCGCAGGACGTGCCGTCGCCCGTCGACGTACAACGCGATGATGTGCATCGACTGGCTCACGGAGACGACCGGGTGGCCGGTCTGCTTGGCGACCCGCTCGGCCGTGCGGTGCCGGGTCCCGCTCTCGATGGTCTCGATGCTCGAGTCGGGGACGAGCTGGACCGCTGCCTTGAGGATGCGCGAGACGCCCGAGTCGACGACGACCGCGCCGTCCATCTTGGCCAGCTCGCGCAGCCGGGTCGCGGAGAACTCGATGTTGAGGTCGAATCCGCCGGTGCACAGGGACTCGACCAGCTTGTCGTGCCCGAGCACGATGAGGGCGCCGGTGTTGCCTCTCAGGATCCGCTCGAGGCCATCGCGCAGCACGGAGCCCGGCGCGACCGCGGCAAGGGTCGACCGGAAGAGCTCATCATCGGTGTCGGGCACGCCGCGAGTCTATGGTGTGCGGCTGGGCACGAGGTGTGGTCGGGCGCGGCGTCCTCTGGCCTGTGTGATCGCGGTGGCCACGTCGACCACCTCGATGACCTCCATGCCGGGAGGGGCGGGGGTGTCGCCGAGCGCGCCCTTGGGCACCAGGGCCGTGCGGAAGCCCAGGCGGGCCGCCTCGGTCAGCCGCCGCGCGACCCCGGCGGCGGGGCGAACCTCACCGCTCAGACCGACCTCGCCCAGCGCCAGCAGGTCGTGCGCGATGGGCTCGTCGAGGACTGCGCTCGCGATCGAGACCGCGACGGCCAGGTCGCTCGACGGCTCGGTGATCTTGACCCCGCCGACGCTGGAGACATAGGTGTCCTGGTTGCCGATGGGGGCGCCCGCCCGCTTGTCGAGGACGGCGATGATCATCGCCAGCCGACCGCTGTCGAGGCCGACATTGGCCCGACGAGGGGTCGGGATCTGCGACGGGCTGACGAGCGACTGGACCTCGACGACGAGTGGCCGACGGCCCTCGAGGGTCACGGTCGCGCAGGTCCCCGGGACATTGATGTGCCGGCTGGACAGAAAGAGCCCGCTGGGGTCGTCGAGGCCGATGATCCCGCTGTCGGACAGGTCGAAGCAGCCGACCTCGTCGGTCGGGCCGAAGCGGTTCTTGACCGCGCGCACGAGCCGCAGCCGGGAGTGCCGGTCGCCGTCGAACTGGACGACGACGTCGACGAGGTGCTCGAGCACCCGTGGCCCGGCGATCGACCCGTCCTTGGTCACGTGCCCCACGAGGAGCATGGCGAAGCCAGCGGACTTGGCGGCCTGGATCAGCGAGCCGGCGACCTCGCGGACCTGCCCGACATTGCCCGGAGCGCCGTCGACCTCGGTCGAGGAGATGGTCTGCACCGAGTCGATGACGACGAGGTCGGGCCGCACCTGGTCGATCTGCGCGAGGACGGTCGCCAGGTCGGTCTCGGACGCGAGGTAGAGCCCGTCGGTGACGGCGTCGATGCGCTCGGCGCGGCCGCGCACCTGGGCGGCCGACTCCTCGCCGCTGATGTAGAGGACCCGCCGCTGCTCACCCACGCGGGCGGCCACGTCGAGCAGCAGCGTCGACTTGCCGATGCCGGGCTCGCCAGCCACCAGCACGACGGACCCGGGCACGAGCCCGCCGCCGAGCACCCGGTCGAACTCCGGCACCCCGGAGCTGCGGTGGGTCGCTGCCTCGGCGTCGACGTCGCGGATCGGCACGGCAGGGCGCTCCACCCGTGCGGCGGCCAGCGTGCGGACCGTCGGACCGCCGACCTCGTCGACCGAGCCCCAGGCCTGGCACTCGCCGCAGCGCCCGACCCACTTGACGCTGGTCCAGCCACATTCACTGCAGCGGTACGTCGGTCCGCCCTTCTTCGATGCCATGGTCAGAACCTACGTGCCCACCCCGACAGCGAGCCCCCGTGCGCTCAGAGGTCGGCGAACATCTTGCCGGGGTTGAGGATCCCCAGCGGGTCGAGCGCCGCCTTGACCGCCCGGTGCACCTGGCGGCTGCCCTCGTCGAGCTCGCGCGCCAGCCAGCTCCTCTTGAGGTAGCCGACGCCGTGCTCGCCGGTGATCGTGCCGCCGAGCTCGAGCCCGACCTCCATGATCCGGTCGAAGGCAGCGTCCGCCCGCGCCACGTCCTGCGGGTCGGACGCGTCGAAGAAGATCGACGGGTGGGTGTTGCCGTCACCGGCGTGGGCGACGACCGCGAGGGTCAGGCCGGTCTCCGCCGCGATCTCGTCGAGCCGGTCGTAGAACTCCGGCAGCCGGTGCCGCGGGAGGCAGACGTCGTCGAGGAGCTGGCCGCCACCGTGCGACTGGGCGTGGTGCTCGTAAGCCGTCTGCGCCAGGCGCCGTGCCGCGACCAGCGCCGCACTGTCGGCCGGGTCCTCCGAGAAGACGACGTCGATCGCCTCGTTGGCCTCGGCGAAGGCCGCGAAGGCCTCGACCTCCACGCGTGCAGTCTGCGGGTCACCGCTGCCGTCCGACTGCATGAGCAGCATGGCGCCCGCCTCGTCGTCGAGCCCCATGTCGCGGTAGGCGTTGATCATCCGCAGGGTCGTGCCGTCCATCGACTCCAGCAAGGAGGGCTGGGCCCCCGACGTCATCAGGTCGGCCACGGCGGCCGCAGCGTGGCGCAGGTCGGCGAAGGTCGCGACCGCGGTCAGGGGCTGCGGCAGGGTGGGGACGAGGCGCAGGGTGACCTCGACGACGACACCGAGGGTGCCCTCGGACCCGACGAAGAGGCCGCGCAGGTCGAGCCCGGCGACCCCCTTCGCCGTCGTCGTGCCGATCGTCGTCAGGGTCCCGTCGGCGAGGACCACCCGCAGCTGCCGGACGTAGTCACGGGTCACGCCGTACTTGACGCAGCACAGCCCGCCGGCGTTGGTCGCCACATTGCCACCGATGGAGGAGATCGCCACCGACCCGGGGTCCGGTGGGTAGGACAGCCCGTGCTCGACGAGTGCGTCCTTGAGGTCCTGGTTGATGATCCCCGGCTCGACGGTCACCGTGCGCTCGCCGGCGTCGATGCCCAGGACCCGGGTCATCCGCTCCAGCGACAGCAGCAGGCAGCCGGGCACTGCGTTGGCCCCGCCGGACAGCCCGGTGCGCGCTCCCTGTGGCACGACCGGGACCCGGTGACGGGTGGCGAAGCGCATCGTCTCCTGGACGTCCTCGATCGTGCGCGCCCGCACGAGCGCGAGTGCCCCGTCGTCAGGGCACCAGAGTGCCTGGTCGCGCGAGTGGGAGCCGACGACGTCGGGGTCGGTGACGAGCGCACCGTCGCTGAGCACCGCGCCGAGCTCGGTGCGGATCGAGCTGATGAGGTCGCTGGGCTCCATGGTCACTTCTCCTGTGCGGCAAGGGTTGCGGGATGCACGAGCAGGGGGAGCAGGGCCCGGCCGGAGGGCGAAGGGCGGGACCCCCCCTTCGTCGTGGTGATGGCGGCCACGAGCTCGAGGTGGGCCTCGCAGCGCGCGGCGAGCTCCTCGTAGCCGGCCGCGCCCATCAGCTCGACGAGCCCGGCTCGCTCGGTGACGTAGACGGGGTCGACGGCGACGTGGGCATCAGGGCTGCCGGAGCAGTACCAGTCCAGGTCGTGCCCGCCCGCACCCCAGCCGCGGCGGTCGTACTCTCCGATGCTCACCTCGAGATAGCTGCTGCCGTCGGGCAGCTCGACGGTGCGGTAGGTGCGCCGGATCGGCAGCTGCCAGCACACGTCGGGCTTGACCGTGTGCGGCTCGACGCCGGTGAGCACGGCGTGCTGGTGGAGGGCGCAGCCCGCCCCTGCGGGGAACCCCGGCCGGTTGAGGAAGATGCAGGCGCCGTCGACGACCTTGGTCTTGAGGTCACCGTCCTCCTTCTCCGTCCACGCGGACCTGCGGGTGGAGCCGGGGTGCAGCTGCCACTCGTCCTCGCCGAGCTCGTCCGCGACGGCCTTGACCCGAGCGATGTCGTCCTTGTCGGTGAAGTGCGCGCCGAGGACGCAGCAGCCGAAGTCGGGCTTGTCCGCGTCGATGCCGTGGCACCCGCTGCCGAAGACGCAGGTCCACGACGAGGTGAGCCACGTGAGGTCGCAGCGGAAGCGCTGGTCGTCCTCGCCCGGGTCCTCGAACTCGACCCAGGTGCGCGCCGTCGTCAGGTCGGTCTCGCCGGGGTGCTGGGGAGTGTCATCGCTCACGGCCGTCACCCTATGCCGCGAGACCACACGGCCCGGCGTGGCGGTGCCCGCTCCTGCTGCGTCTACTGTTGCCCCCGTGCGCCTTGGTGTCATCGATATCGGTTCCAACACCGTCCATCTGCTCATCGTCGACGCCCACCACGGTGCGGCGCCGATCCCTGCGACGTCCCACAAGATCCTGCTGCGGCTCTCCGAGCACGTCGACGACGAGGGTCGGATCGACGAAGGGGGCGCTGCTGACCTCTCCCGCTTCGTCGCCGAGTGCCTCGAGGTCGCCGAGGACCAGGGTGCCGAGGAGGTCTTCGCCTTCGCCACCAGCGCGGTCCGTGAGGCACCCAACGGTGACGAGGTGCTGGCCAGGGTGCGCGCGGAGACCGGCGTCGACCTGCAGGTGCTCAGCGGTGAGGACGAGGCGCGCCTGACCTTCCTCGCCGCCCGCCGGTGGGCGGGCTGGTCGGCCGGCAAGCTGCTCGTCATCGACATCGGTGGCGGCTCGCTGGAGCTGACCCTCGGTGACGACGAGGACCCCGACATCGCCAAGTCCCTGCTCCTCGGAGCCGGCCGCACCACCCGTGAGCTGCTGGCCGCGGACCCGCCGACCGCGCAGCAGATCAAGCAGGCGCGTCGCCACGTGCGGGCGACGCTGGCCAAGGAGATCCGCCCCTATGCCAGGGCCAGCTCGCCCGACACGGTGCTGGGTACGAGCAAGACGATGCGCTCGCTGGCCCGCATCGCCGGTGCGGCCCCGAGTGCCGACGGGCCGTACGTCGAGCGTCGGCTGCGCCGCGACGACGTGACCGCGACGATCGCCCGGATCACCCCGATGACCGCCGAGCAGCGGGTCGAGCTGCCCGGCGTGTCGGCGTCCAGGGCCCACCAGATCCTCGCCGGCGGCATCGTCGCCGAGGCTGCGATGGACCTGCTCGGTGTCGAGGAGCTGACGATCTGCCCGTGGGCGCTGCGCGAGGGTGTGCTCCTGCGCTACCTCGACGTGCTGGCCTGAGGCCCTCCTGGTCCCCGCCCCGGCGGGACTACTCTCGATGCATGCCAGATCCAGCGCGCCACCTGCCGGTGGGGCTGTCCACCGCCTCGGTCTACCCCGAGGGGGCGGCGGCGGCCTTCGAGACCGCTGCCCGGCTCGGCTACGACGGTGTCGAGATCATGGTCTGGACCGACCCGATCTCGCAGAACGCCGGGGCCCTGCGTGCGCTCGCCGACCACCACGGCATCGACATCGTCTCGATCCACGCGCCGACGCTGCTGCTGACCCAGCGGGTGATGAGCCCTGACCCGTGGGGCAAGGTCGACCGGTCGATCGAGCTCGCGCAGGAGGTGGGGGCCCCGACGGTGGTCCTCCACCCGCCCTTCCGCTGGCAGAAGGAGTACGCCCGCACCTTCGCCGACGGGGTCGCCGAGCGCGAGGACGAGAGCGGCATCGTGCTGGCCGTCGAGAACATGTTTCCGTGGGCGGCCCGCGGCCGGCAGGTGCAGGCCTACCTGCCGCACTGGGACCCGGTGCCCCAGCCCTACGACCACGTGACGATCGACCTGTCGCACACGGCGACCGCGCGCAGCGACGCGATGCAGATGGTGCTCGACCTCGGGGATCGCCTCTCGCACATCCACCTCGCCGACGGTCACCTGACGACCCTCAAGGACGACCACCTCGTCCCCGGCCGCGGGACCCAACCGTGCGCCGAGGTCCTCCAGCACATCTCCACGAGCGGGTTCTCCGGCGCGGTCGTGCTCGAGGTCGGGACCCGTCGGCGACCCCGTGAGCGTGAGGACGACCTGAGGGAGTCGCTCGAGTTCGCCCGGCGACACCTTGGCCAGGTCGCGGACGACCCAGGCGAGAGCACGTGATCGCATGACGGACGACGCGATCGAGATCGAGGGGCTCCGGGTCACCCGCGGTGGCCGGCTCGTCCTGCCCGGCCTCGACCTGCGGGTCCCCACCGGCCAGGTCGTCGGGCTCCTCGGGCCGAGCGGGGGCGGCAAGTCGACGGTGATGCGGGCGGTCGTGGGCGTCCAGCGGGTCGAGGCGGGCCGGGTCGAGGTCCTCGGGCTGCCTGCAGGCCACCCGGACCTGCGCCACCGGGTCGGCTACGTCACCCAGGCGCCGAGCGTCTACGGCGACCTCACCGTCGCCGAAAATGTCGTCCACTTCGCCCGGTTGCTCGGCGTGCCCGACCCCGACTCCGCCGCCCGCGAGGCCGTCGAGCGGGTCGACCTGACCAGCCACGCGCGCTCGCGCACCGACGCGCTGTCCGGCGGTCAGCGCAGCCGAGCCAGCCTCGCGGCGGCGCTCGTCGGTCGCCCCGAGGTGCTCGTCCTCGACGAGCCGACGGTCGGGCTCGACCCGGTGCTGCGCCGCGACCTCTGGGGCCTCTTCCGCCGGCTCGCCGACGACGGCGTGACGCTGCTGGTCTCCAGCCACGTCATGGACGAGGCCTCCCGCTGCGACCGCCTCGTCCTGCTGCGCGAAGGGGAGGTCCTCGCCGACGACACCCCGGCCGGGCTGCTCGAGCGGACCGGGGCCGCCGACGCAGAGGGAGCCTTCCTCTCGCTCGTCGACGAGGCCGCGACATGAACCCCCGGCTGACCCTGGTCACCTCGGGCCGCGTCCTGCGGCAGGTGCTGCGCGACCACCGGACCCTGGCGCTGATGCTCGTCGTCCCCGTGGTCCTGATGTGCCTGCTCGCGTGGATCTACGCCGACGGACCGCTCTTCGAGCGGGTCGGACCGGCGCTGCTGACGGTCTTCCCCTTCGTGGTCATGTTCGTCGTCACGAGCGTCGCGACCCTGCGGGAGCGCACCAGTGGCACCCTCGAGCGACTGCTCACGACGCCGATGGGCAAGGGCGACCTCGTCCTCGGGTACGCGCTCGCCTTCGGCCTCCTCGCCGTCGTCCAGGGCGCGGTCGTCACGGCGGTCTCCGTGGGGTTGCTCGGCCTCGACACCGCGGCCTCCGCAGCATGGCTCGTGCTCGTCGTGGTCGCGAGCGGTGTGCTCGGCACCTCGCTCGGCCTGCTCGCCTCGGCCTTCGCCGCCACGGAGTTCCAGGCGGTGCAGCTCATGCCTGCGACGGTGCTGCCGCAGTTCCTCCTGTGCGGGCTGCTCGTCCCGCGGGACCAGCTGCCGCGGGCCCTCGAGCTGCTGTCGGACGTGCTGCCGCTCTCCCATGTCGTCGACGCCGCGTCCGCGGTCACGCGACAGGTGCAGCCGGGCAGCGACCTCGCCAGCCCCCTGCTCGTCATCGCCGGCTGGGTCGTCGTCGCCCTCGTCCTCGGGAGCCTCACGCTGCGCCGCCGGACCCCGTGACCCGCTGACCGTAGGCTGGCGCCCGTGAGACGACTCCTCTTCATCGCCAACGCCTCAGCGGGCACGTCGGACCGCGAGAGCCAGGACGCCGCGCTGGCAGTGCTGCGAGCCGATGCCGAGGTCGAGGTCGTCGAGACCGAGTCGATCGACGAGCTCACCGAGGCCGTCGCCGGACGCGACGGCCGCGAGGTCGTCATCGCAGGCGGCGACGGATCGCTCCACGCCTTCGTCACGGCCCTGTGCCGCACCGGTGACCTGGGCGAGGACCCGCCGACCGTGGGCCTGCTGCCCATGGGCACCGGCAACGACTTCGCCCGGTCGGTCGACCTGCCCACGGACCCCGCCGAGGCCGCGCGGGTCGTCCTGGCCAGCCCGGTCCAGCCCGTCGACGTCCTCATCGACGACGACGACAACCTCGTCGCCAACGCCGTGCACATCGGCGTCGGTGAGGAGGCCGGACGCATCGCGGCCCCGTGGAAGGAGCGCCTGGGCAAGGTGCACCTGGGGATCATCGGCTACGCCATCGGGGGGATCGCTGCGGGCTTCGGCCAGCAGGGACGCCACCTCGAGATCATCGCGGACGACGAGGTGGTCAGCGACGGCAGCCGCCGAGTGCTGCAGGTCGCCATCACGATCGGCACGAGCGTCGGTGGCGGCACCGAGCTGGCGCCTGACGCCCGACCCGGAGACGGGCTCGCCGAGGTCGTGGTGTCCTACGCCGTGGCCCCCGCCCGCCGCGCCCGCTACGCCCTGCGTCTGAGCCGGGGCACCCACACCGAGCTCGACGACGTCGTCACCACCCGGGCGCGCACCGTCACCGTCCGCGGGCGCCACCACGACGTCGCCGCCAACTCCGACGGCGAGGAGCTCAGCCCGGCTCGGGAGCGCACCTGGCGCGTCGTGCCCGAGGCCTACCGGTTGCACACGCCGGAGACGACGCGATGAGCCTTCGGTGGCACCCCGACCGGTTGCGCACGCGTGTGCTCGACGCGCTCGTCGCGCCGCAGCGCAGCGACGCAGTCGCCCGGTCGCGTGTCGCCAGGGCGGCGCGCGAGCGGTTCGTCTCCGGCGACTCGATCGACGAGGCCGTCGTCACCGCCGCCTGGCTGCGGCGCACCAACCGGCTCGCTGCCATTCACCCGCTCCTGCCCGAGGCCACTGACGCCGCGGGCGTCGAGGTCACCGTGTCCGAGGCGGTGACCGCGATCGAGCGGGTCGCGCCGGTGACCTCCGGAGGTGACTACCGGTCGGAGATCTACCTCGCTCCCGAGCAGCTGGCCCTGGGGGTCGACCCGGGCCTGGCTGCCGATGCCCTGCACCGGGTCTGCGTCGCCGGTGACGATCACCGGGTCGACGTGACCCTCCGATCCGGCCCGCACGACGATATCGACGCTCTGCTGGATCTCGTCCGAGGGGCGCGTCAGGAGCACCCCCGCCTCACGACCTCTCTCGTCGCCCGCCGCCACCGCAGCGAGGCCGATGCCCTCGCGCTCGCGTCCTCGGGTGCCCGGGTGCGGCTGGTCCGCGGTGGCGCGGGTGAGCCCCGCTCTATCGCGTGGGAGGACCCGCACGAGGTGGACCTGGCCTTTGCCCGATGCCTCGCGACGCTCCTCGGCAGCGGCGTGCACACGGTGGTGGCGACGCACGAGCCGACCCTCCTCGACCTGGCTGACGGCCTCGCCGACCAGTCCGGCCGAGGCCCGGAAGGGCTCGAGTACCAGTTCTTCCTCGGCGCCGACTCCGACCTGCAGCTGCGCACCGCGGACGCCGGGCACCGCGTCCGCGTGCTCGTCCCCTACGGTCCCGGTTGGCTCGAGCACCTCCACGACCTCGCCCGCCGCCCCTCCGGGGTGCGCCGTCTCGTCGAGACGCTGAGCGGCAGGGCATGACGACCCCCCACCACCCACGAGCAGGAGCAGAGATGACGACCGCGATCTACGGAGTCGGCGCCATGGGCGGCGCGATCCTCGAGGCACTCACGGCCGATGGCGAAGGGGAGGTCCTCGCCGTCGAGGGGGCGGCGGAGCGGGCCGAGAGCCTGCGTCGGCAGTACGCCGACCGGGCGGGCGTCGAGGTCGTCGACGCCACGACCGCGGCGTCACGCGCGGACGTGCACCTCGTCGTCGTCAAGCCCTACTCCGTGGCGGGCCTGCTCGCGCAGCTGGCTCCCTCCCTTCGCCCGGGGTCGATCGTCCTCTGCCTGGCCCTCGGCGTCTCGCTCGCCGACCTGGCCGAGGCGCTGCCCGACGGCGTGGCCGCGATCCGCGGCATGCCCAACACCCCGGCCCGCGTCGGTCAGGGGATGACGGTGCTCAGCCCCGCCGACGACGTCACCGACGAGCAGCTGCAGCAGGTGCGTGACCTGCTCGCGCCCACCGGCGAGACCATCGTCCTGCCGGAGTCCCAGCAGGGCGTGGCGACGGCACTGTCGGGCTCGGCCCCGGCCTACTTCTACCTCGTCGTCGAGGCCATGGTCGACGCGGGCGTCGCCCGGGGGCTCACCCGCTCCGACGCGCTCGCGCTCGCGGGGCAGGCCGCCCGCGGCGCCGGCGCCATGCTCGTCGAGACGGGCGAGGAGGCCGCTCTGCTGCGCGCAGCGGTCACCTCACCCGGGGGTTCGACGGCCGCAGCCCTGGCGCGGCTCGAGGCCCACGCGGTCCGGCACGCCTTCGCGGACGCCGTGGACGCCTGCACCGACCGAGCGAGCTGATGGACCACGGGTGGGCAGTGCGCCGGCTCTCCGGCGACGACTGGCAGCGCCACCGGGCCGTCCGGCTCGCGATGCTCCTCGACCAGCCGGACGCCTACGGGAGCACCTTCGCCCGTGAGGAGGCCTTCGACGAGACCACGTGGCGTCAGCGGCTCGAGCACCCCGTCTTCCTCGCCGAGCGCGACGCGGGACTGCCGCTGGGTGCGGCCACCCTCTACCGCCCCGACGAGTCCCACGACCCCGAGATCGTCGCCATGTGGGTCGCCGGGCACGCGCGGGGACAGGGCATCGCGGATGCCCTCGTGCAGGCCTGCGTCGACCTCGCCGGCGATCGCGGCGACGCGGTCGTGCGGCTCCACGTCATGCGCGACAACCCGCGGGCCGTGGCCTTCTACGAGCGGGCCGGGTTCGCCTTCGACGGGTCAGCCGGTGACGTCGAGGGGTGCGACCGGATGAGCCGTCACCTCCCCGGGTGAGGTGAACAGTTCATGACCCGGCAGGTCAATCCGCTCGCGAGGATGAGAGACTCACGCCATGAGTGAGATCACCGTGCGCGCACTGACCGAGGATGAGTGGGAGACCTACCGCAGCCTTCGTCTGGAAGCCCTGCAGGAATCTCCGGAGGCCTTCGTGGCCGACCACGCCGCCGAGGCCGCCGAGGCCGAGGACTTCTGGCGGGCCCGGATGGGCCGCAGTGACCGGCTCGTGGCCGAGGCCGAGGGCAAGCGGCTGGGGGTCGTCAGCCTGGGGGCCGCCGAGGACAACGACTCCGAGGACGCCGGTCAGCTCTTCGGCCTGTGGGTCCACCCCGAGTGGCGGGGACGCGGCGTCGCCGCGGAGCTCGTGGGGCAGAGCGCCAGGCTCGCCGAGCGCAAGGGCCTGCGCCAGCTCTTCTACTGGGTCGGGTCCGACAACGGCCGCGCGGTCGCCTTCGCCTCGAGCTTTGGCTTCCGCCCCACCGACGACCGCCGTCCCATGCGCGTGGCCACCGCCGACGGCCAGGACGAGCAGGAGATCGCGCTCGTCCTCGCCCTGGGCGAGGACCGCGGCTGACCCAGCCCGCACGACGACCGGTGGCCCGCTCCCTTCGCTCGAAGGGGGCGGGCCACCGTGCTCGGTGGGGTCGACCTCAGGGGCGAGCGGCCATCCGCTCGATGAGCGCCGTGGGGCCACTGACGATGATCAGGTCGCCGTTGCGCACCTTGGTCTCCGGGCGCGCATAGGTGAAGTCCTGACCGGGTGACTTCACCCCGACCACGGTCACGCCGTACTTGCTGCGGATCGAGGACTGCTCGAGCGTGAAGCCCACGGCCTCCTGGGGCGGCGTCATCTTGACGATCGCGAAGCCGTCGTCGAACTCGATGTAGTCCATCAGGCGGCTGCCGATGAGGTGCGCCAGGCGCTTGCCCGACTCGATCTCGGGGGAGAGGACGTGGTGGACGCCGATCCGGTTGAGGATGCGGGCGTGCTCGGGGCTGACCGCCTTGGCCCACACCTTGGGGGCCTCACCGTCGATGAGGTTGACCGCGGCGAGCACGCTCGCCTCGATCGAGGACCCGATGGCCAGGACGCTGGCGGAGAAGGCGTGCGGCTTCAGCTCCTCGATCGTCGTCACCGAGGTCGCGTCGCCCTGGACGATCCGCCCGACGCGGCCCAGGTAGGCCTCGGCCAGCGAGGGGTCGAGCTCGAGCGCGGTCACCCGGTTGCCCAGACGGTGCAGCTCGGTGGCCACCGCGCCGCCGAAGCGGCCGAGGCCGAGGACGAGGACGTCCTCGTTGTGCAGACGCATGCGCGGCACGCGGTCCTCCGATCATCAGGGGGTCGTGGGATACGACACTAGCCGGGGTAGCGTTCCGGATCATGAGCACACAGGCGTGCGCCATCTGGGGCGAGGACTTCACGCGTTACGACTTCGGGGTGGGTCACCCGATGTCACCGATCCGCCTCGATCTCACGGCCCGGCTGTGCCGAGAGCTCGGGATCTTCGACGACATGGACGTCGTCGACGTCGAGCCGGCGAGCGACGACGTGCTGAGGACCGTCCACGACGGCGACTACATCGAGGCGGTCAAGAGGATCTCGGCCGACCCCACGACAGCCGACGGGCAGTGGGGGATCGGCACCGACGACGTGCCCGCCTTCGCCGGCATCCACGAGTCGAGCGCTCGCATCGTGGCCGGCAGCATCGAGGCAGCACGACGCGTGTGGACCGGCGAGGCGGAGCACGCGGTCAACTTCACCGGTGGGATGCACCACGCCATGCGGGGCAGGGCGGCCGGCTTCTGCATCTACAACGACATCGCCGCCGCCATCACCTGGCTGCTCGAGCAGGGCGTCGAGCGGGTGGCCTACGTCGACGTCGACGTCCACCACGGCGACGGGGTGCAGGAGATCTTCTACGACGACCCGCGCGTGCTCACGGTCTCGGTCCACGAGTCGGGGCGCACCCTCTTCCCCGGCACGGGCTGGCCCGGTGACACCGGCGGTCCGGGTGCCGAGGGCACCGCGGTCAACGTCGCGCTGCCCCCGGGAGTCACCGACGGACCCTGGCTGCGGGCGATCACGTCGGTGGCCGCCCCGGTCGTCCGGGCCTTCGCGCCGCAGGTCTTGGTCACCCAGCACGGGTGTGACACCCACAAGGACGACCCGCTCGCGCACATGGCGCTCTCGCTCGACGCGCAGCGGCAGGCCGCCGTCAACCTGCATCGGCTCGCGCACGAGGTGGCCGACGGGCGGTGGCTGGCGGTCGGAGGGGGCGGCTACGACATCGCGAGCGCCGTCCCGCGCGCCTGGGCGCACCTGACGGCCATCGCGGCGCACAAGCCGGTACCGCCCTCCACCGAGACCCCACAGGCCTGGCGCGACCACGTCGAGCTGGTCGCCGGGCAGGCAGGTCCCGCCCGCATGGGTGACCTCCCCGACAAGGACCTGCCGATCTGGGTGCAGCCGTGGGCGATGGGCTACAACCCGCACAGCGGGGTCGACCGGGCCGTGATGGCCACCCGCGAGGCGGTCTTCCCCGTGCACGGTCTCGACGTCTGGTATGACTGACGGCCCTGATCCGGATTCAGATCCGGACGTCATTTCGCCAGAATCGTCCCGTCCTGTCGGCGTGTCGGGTGGACGTGAGCGCAGATTTGCTCCGTCCCGTCTTCACAGTTGTCACATCTGCCCCTATGGTTGTCCTCTGCAGGGCTCGTCGAGATCCGCCGGCACCGGTCGGCGGCGCGGTCCTGCGGATATCGAGGTGATCATGTCCAACGACCGACTGGGTGAGGTGCGTTTTCTCACCGTGGCTGAGGTCGCGTCGATCATGCGGGTGTCGAAGATGACGGTCTACCGCATGGTCCACAACGGTGACCTGCCGGCCGTTCGCGTCGGGCGCAGCTTCCGGGTCCCCGAGGACGCCGTGCACACGTACCTCGAGACCTCGTTCGTCGAGACGGCCTGACCCTCGGCAGTGCACTGCACGGGAGCCCTGCAGAGGGCCCCTGCACGGAGCATCGCGACGGAGCGGATAGACTCTGTCGTCTGACTCGTTCTCGGTGGGGCCTGCGACTGCAGGACTGGCATCGCTCGAGGCACCACCGTCAGCACTGATCTCGACACGAAGGAACATCCGCATGGGTTCTGTCATCAAGAAGCGGCGCAAGCGCATGGCGAAGAAGAAGCACCGCAAGTTGCTGCGCAAGACGCGCCACCAGCGTCGCAACAAGAAGTGACCTCACGAAGGGGGCCCGCCGCATCGCGGACGGGCCCCCTTCGTCGTCCCCCGCCGTCGGGTGATCCCTGTCTCTCATCGCCCCTGGCGGCCCCTTGCCCCTCCCGCCGAGGTCGTCGCGAGACTAGGCTGCGGCCCAGTCCATGACCTGTGGTCGTCAGTCCCCAAGGAAGGTGTTCCGGTGCCCGAGACCGTTCTCGTCGCAGGGGTCTCCCGTCATCTCGGCGGTGCCTTCGCGCGCCGCCTGAGCCGTGACGACTCCGTGGGCCGGATCATCGGCGTCGACGTCGTGCCCCCGCGGCACGGGATCGGCCGCGCGGAGTTCATGCGGGCCGACATCCGCAGCCCCCTCATCGGCCGGATCATCTCGGGCAACGACGTCGACACCGTCGTGCACATGGGCGTCGTCGCGACCCCGCGGGCTGGTGGCGGGCGGGCCACGCAAAAAGAGGTCAACGTCATCGGGACGATGCAGCTCCTGGCCGCGTGCCAGCGAGCCGAGTCGGTCACCAAGCTGGTCGTGAAGTCGACCGCCGGCGTCTACGGGTCGAGCCCGCGGGACCCGGCGATGTTCACCGAGGACATGTCGGCGAAGAAGATGCCCAGCTCGGGCTGGGCCCGTGACAGCGTCGAGGTCGAGGGCTATGTCCGTGGGCTCTCCCGCAGACGTCCCGACATCGAGATCACCACCCTGCGCTTTGCCAACGTCATCGGCCCGCGGATCCGCACCGCCTTCACCGACCACTTCAGCCTGCCGGTCATCCCCATCCCCTTCGGCTACGACGCCCGTCTCCAGTTCGTCCACGAGGACGACTGCGTGGCCGCGCTCGTGCGCGCCATCGAGCTGCCCGGACTGGGCGCGGTCAACGTCGCCGGTGACGGGATCATCACCGCCAGCCAGGCGGCCAACCTCGCCGGGCGCCCCTTCGTGCTCGTCCCGCGGATGGCCACCGGCAGCGTCACCGACCTGGCCAAGAGGTTCGGACTCATCGACATCGGCTCCGACCAGCTCGACCTGCTGAGCTTCGGTCGCGGGCTGGACACCACCCGCATGCGCGAGGACCTCGGCTTCGAGCCGGCCTACACGACGCGCGCCGCCTACGAGGACTACGCCCGCGCGACGAAGGGGAGGGTCTTCGACCGGTTGCCCTTCGCCCAGCCCGGATGGTCGGCCGTGCAGGCCGCCGAGGCCGCGCTGCGGGCCGTGACGCCCACCCCCGAGAGTGAGAAGTGATGGCCGACAGCACCCGCGCCACCAGCACCACGTCCGCGACCAAGAAGCCCGGGGCGAGCAAGGCCACGGCCTCGAGGACGGCCACCAAGACGCCGGCCAAGAAGACGCCGGCCAAGAAGGCGACTGCGAAGAAGGCGACTGCGAAGAAGGCGACTGCGAAGACGCCGACCGCCCGCAAGGCACCGGCCAAGAAGGCGGCTGCGAAGAAGGCCTCCACGACGGCCCCCGCTCGCAAGGCGCCCGCCGCGAAGGCAGCCCGGCCCAGCGCGGTCTCCGCGGCAGCCGACCGGGCCGGCGGCGAGCGCGCCCGTCGGCGCAGCACCCCCCTTCTCACCGGTCCCTCGGCCCAGGCGCCCACGCGCTCGGGTGCCACCGCACGGTCCAAGACGTCGTCCACCCGGGCGTCGAGCACGTCGCGCAAGCCCACGCTCACCGTGGTTCCCGGCCCCGACGGGTCGCCCCCGGCGGCCCGGCGCACCGCGCCGGCCAAGAGCTCGACCCGACGCCGGCCCCCCACCCGACGGACGGACTCCGCTGCTCGTCCGGCGCCCGCCGCCCGCCCCGCGGACCTGTCGTCGTCGCAGGGCACCCCCGAGAGCGGACAGGCCGTCGTGCCGGGTCTGGCCGAGCTGCTGTCGGTGCTGCTGTCCGCCGGTCAGATGACCTCACGCACCCTGGGCCACGCCGCGGGCGCGGCAGCGGGGGAGGGCTGGGAGCGCCGGTTCACCGAGACCCTCCACTTCCTCCAGCGGCGGGTCAAGGGCGACTACGCGGTCGACGACTTCGGCTTCGACGAGGACTTCACCATCCACACCGTCTTCCCGGTGCTGCGGCTGCTGAAGGACAAGTGGTTCCGCATCGAGGTGCGCGGGATCGAGAACATCCCGGCCGACACCGGGGCCCTGCTCGTGTCCAACCACTCGGGCACGGTCGCGATCGACTCGATCATGACCCAGCTGGCCATCCACGACGCCCACCCGCAGCGGCGCTTCCTGCGCATGCTCGGTGCCGACCTCGTCTTCCAGCTGCCGGTCGTGGGCGACTTCGCGCGCAAGACGGGTGCGACCCTCGCGTCCGCGGCGGACGCGGACCGGCTCATGCGGGGCGGCGAGCTCGTCGGCGTGTGGCCCGAGGGCTTCAAGGGTGTCGGCAAGCCCTTCCGGGAGCGCTACAAGCTGCAGCGCTTCGGTCGTGGCGGCTTCGTCTCGGCGGCGATCAAGGCCGAGGTCCCGATCATCCCGTGCTCCGTCGTCGGGGCCGAGGAGGTCTACCCGATGATCGGCAACATGAAGACGGTGGCCCGCCTGCTCGGCGCGCCCTATGCCCCGATCACGCCCTTCTTCCCGCTGCTCGGCCCGCTGGGCCTGATCCCGCTGCCGAGCAAGTGGATCATCGAGTTCGGTGAGCCCATCGACACCGCGTCCCTCGGCCCGGACGCAGCCGAGGACCCGATGCTCGTCTTCGAGATCACCGACCAGGTGCGCGAGACGATCCAGCAGACCTTGTACTCGGTCCTGGTGACGCGGCGCTCGGTCTTCTTCTAGGAGGCGCGGTGAGCCCCCTTCCTGCTGCCCGCGTCGTCATGGTCGGCCGCGAGGGCTGCCACCTGTGCGACGTGGCCCGCGAGGTCATCGAGCGGGTCGTGGCGCAGACCGGTGACAGCTTCGCCGAGGTCGACATCGACGCCGACCCCGAGCTGTCCCGGTACACCGACGAGGTGCCGGTCACCTTCGTCGACGGGCGCCAGCACGACTACTGGCGGGTGGACGAAGGGCGGTTGCGCGCGGCGCTGCAGCAGTGACCGGGCCGCGTGTCCACGGACCGTGCGCGACTTTGTGCATTTGTTCACAAGAGCGTAATCTCGTGGTGTTCGGTCCTCAGGTGGCGTTCGCCCCTGGACCGGGAGAGGAGCCCGAGCCAAGCCGTGTCCGTCGATCAGGCCGCCAAGCGCGACATCCCCGACGCGACGGTTGCCCGACTCCCCGGATACCTGCGGGCGCTGGGTCAGCTCACCGCCCAGGACGTGCTCTCCGTCTCCTCCGAGGAGCTCGCGCACAGCGCCGGGGTCAGCTCGGCCAAGCTGCGCAAGGACCTCAGCCACCTCGGCTCCTACGGTGTGCGCGGCGTCGGCTACGACGTGGCCCACCTGACCTACCAGATCTCACGCGCCCTCGGCCTGACCCACGACTGGCCCGTCGTCATCGTCGGCATGGGCAACCTCGGCCGCGCGCTGGCCTCGTACGGCGGGTTCGCGACCAAGGGCTTCAAGGTCGTGGCGCTCCTCGACCGCGACCGTGCGCTGGCCGGTGAGCGGCTCGACGAGCTGACGATCCAGCCGATGGACGCGCTGACCGCCGTCGTGACGCCCGGTGAGGCCTGCATCGGTGTCATCGCCACCCCGGCTGCCTCGGCCCAGGACGTCGCGGACCTGCTCTCCGCCGCCGGCGTCACCTCCATCCTCAACTTCGCTGCCACCGCGATCCAGGTTCCCGAAGGGGTCCACATGCGCAAGGTCGATCTGTCCACCGAGCTGCAGATCCTTGCCTTCCACGAGCAGCAACGCTCCGGTGCCGTGTCCGACGACCTGCTGGAGGAGATCGGCTGATGAGTCTCCTCGCCTTCGGCCTCAACCACCGCCGTGCCCCGATCTCCGTCCTGGAGCGGGCAGCGCTCGACGAGACGAGCCTGTCGCAGATCATCGAGGCGGCGACGGCCAGCCCCGACATCAGCGAGCACCTGGTCGTCGCGACCTGCAACCGCACCGAGATCTATGCCGAGGTCACCGCCTTCCACGGCGCGGTCGCCGACCTCACCGCGGCGCTGACGCAGGCCACGGACATCACCCAGGACGACCTCAAGGCACACCTGGACCTGCACTACGGCGACGCCGCGGTGGCCCACGTCTTCAATGTCGCGGCCGGGCTCGACTCGATGGCGGTCGGCGAGTCCCAGATCCTGGGTCAGCTGCGTGATGCCCTCGGCCGCGGGCAGAGCGAGGGCCACGTCGGGACCAACCTCAACGCCCTCGTCCAGCAGGCGCTGCGCACCGGCAAGCGGGTGCACTCCGAGACCGCCATCGACGAGGTCTCCCGCTCGCTCGTGGGCGAGGGCCTCGACGCCGCCGAGGAGCACGTCGGCGCGCTGGCCGGCGCACACGTCCTCGTCGTGGGGGCGGGCGCGATGAGCGCCCTCGCCGCGACCAGCGCGATCCGCCGAGGGGTCGCCGAGCTGACCGTCGTCAACCGGACGCACGAGCGCGGCGTCTCCCTCGCCGAGCGCCTGGGGGCGCGAGCCCGCCCGGCCCACGAGCTCGCGCAGGCACTCGCCGACGCCGACGTCGTCATCTCCTGCACCGGGTCCACCGGGTTGGCGATCACGCTGCCCGACGTCGCCGACGCCCAGGTCGCGCGCGGCGGGCTCCCGCAGGCCTTCATCGACCTCGCGCTGCCCCACGACATCGCGCACGAGGTGGCCGACCTCAGCGAGGTCACCCGTCTGGGGCTCGCCGAGCTGGGCGACCGACTCGGGCCCGGGGGCTCGGTCCCCGAGGTCGAGGAGGCCCGCACGATCGTCGGCGACGCCGTGACCAAGCACCTGGGCCAGCGCGCGGCCAGCATCGCAGGCCCCACCGTGCGCGCCCTGCGCAGCGCCGCCCAGCAGGTCGTCGAGCGCGAGCTGGCCCGGCTGGGTCAGCGCACGCCCGGGATGAGCGAGAGCGACCGCGCGGAGGTCGACCGCGCCGTGCACCGCATCGTCGAGAAGCTGCTGCACGCGCCCACCGTCCGCGCCAAGGAGCTGGCCAGCGATGGCCGCTTCGGCGAGTACGAGGACGCGCTGCACCAGCTCTTCGACCTCCACGCCGAAGGAGGTGCCCTGTGACCTCCCTTCGTCTCGGAACCCGTCGCTCGGCCCTGGCCATGACCCAGTCGGGTCACGTCGCCGACGCGCTGCGGGCGGCCGGCCACGAGGTCGAGCTGGTGGAGATCGTCACCGAAGGCGACACCAACCGCGCGTCGCTCGCGAGCATGGGCGGCACCGGCGTCTTCGCCACCGCCCTGCGCGAGGCGATGCACGCCGGTGAGATCGACCTCGCCGTGCACTCGCTCAAGGACCTGCCGACCGCCCCGGCCCCGGGGCTGGTCGTCGCCGCGATCCCCGCCCGGGTCGACCCGCGTGATGCCCTGTGCGCCCGCGACGGCCTCACCCTGGGTGAGCTCGGCGAGGGTGCGGTCATCGGGACCGGCTCGCCTCGCCGCCGCGCGCAGCTCGCGGCCCTCGGCCTTGGTCTGGAGTTCCGCGACATCCGCGGCAACCTCGGCACCCGCTTGGCCATGGTCGGCTCCGACGAGGGCCAGCTCGACGCCGTCGTGCTCGCCTCCGCCGGCCTGACCCGCCTCGGTCTGCGCGAGCAGATCACCGAGCTGCTCGAGCCGATCCAGATGCTGCCCGCTCCCGGGCAGGGCGCCCTGGCCGTCGAGTGCCGTGAGGGTGACGAGCAGGTGCTCGCCGCCCTTCACCTACTCGACCACGAGGACACCCGCGCCGCCGTCACCGCCGAGCGCGGTGTCCTCGCGGAGCTCGAAGCCGGGTGTGCCGCCCCCATCGGCGCCCTCGCCGAGATCGTCGACGACGTCGACGGCCTCGTCATCTCCCTCCGGGCCGTGGTCACTGCGACCGACGGCTCCGCAGATCTGCGCCGGTCCATCACCGGCCCGATGGCCGAGGCAGAGGACCTCGGTCGTCGTCTCGCCCGCACCCTCGTCGCCGACGGCGCCCCAGAGCTCGCCGACCTGCAAGCCACCCACCCCTCGACCGCTTCGGAGCATGTCCAGTGACCCCCCAGCGCTCTGCCGCAACCCCCTCCGCCGCCTCCCGCCGACCGGCGCGTGTCGCCTTCGTCGGCGCTGGACCGGGTGACGTCTCACTGATGACCGTTGCCGCGGTCGACCTGCTCGGTCGGGCGGACGCGGTCATCACCGACCAGCTGACCAACGAGGACATCGTCGCCTCGATGACGAGCGAGGGCGTCGACGTCGTCGACGCCAGCCACGGCGAGCACGGCCAGCAGCTGACGCACGCCATGCGCGCCCGCCTCGTCGTCAAGACGGCCAAGGCGCACAAGTCCGGCCTCGTCGTGCGACTCATGGACGGCGACCCGGCCACCTTCAACGGCCTCGCCGAGGAGGCGCAGGCCCTCGTCAAGGCGGGCATCGACTTCGACATCGTGCCGGGCGTCTCCGCGGTCAGCGCGGTCCCCGCCTACGCCGGCGTCCCGCTCACCTCGCGCTCGACCGGTGCGCTGCACGTCGTGAGCGTCGCAGGCGGCAAGCGGACCGACCTGTCCGCGTCGATCGGCGACGACGTCACGCTCGTGCTGCTCGGCCTGCCCGAGCACCTGGGTCAGGCCTTCACCGACCTGCTCGCCGCAGGACGCGCGGCGGACACCCCCGTCGCCCTCACGCGTGGTGGCACGACCACCCACCAGACGACCCGGCAGACCACCCTCGAGGAGGCGGCCCGGGCGATCGTCGGCCTCGAGGTGCCGACCCTGGCCGTCATCGGCTCGACCGTCGGCCTGCGCGAGAGCCTCTCGTGGTTCGAGACCAAGCCGCTGTACGGCTGGCGCGTGCTGATCCCTCGCACCAAGGACCAGGCCGGACCGATGACCAAGCAGCTGCTCGGCCACGGTGCGACGAGCCAGGTCGTCCCGACGATCAGCGTCGAGCCGCCCCGCACCCCCCAGGCCGTCGAGCGGGCCGTGCGCGGTCTGGTCACCGGCCGCTACCAGTGGATCGGCTTCACGTCGGTCAACGCCGTCAAGGCCATCCGGGAGAAGTTCCAGGAGTTCGGCCTCGACGCCCGTGCCTTCTCGGGGCTGAAGATCGCTGCCGTCGGTGGCGTGACCGCCGATGCCCTGCGCGATTGGGGCCTGGAGCCCGACCTCGTGCCCACGGGCGAGATGTCGGCCAAGGGCCTGCTCGAGGAGTGGCCTCCCTACGACGAGGTCCTCGACCCGATGGACCGGGTCTTCCTGCCGCGAGCCGACATCGCCACCGACACCCTCGTCGCCGGGCTGCAGGAGATGGGCTGGCAGGTCGACGACGTGACGGCCTACCGCACCGTGCGGGCCACCCCGCCGCCGGCACCCGTGCGCGACGCCATCAAGCAGGGCGCCTTCGACGCGGTCGTCTTCACCTCGTCCTCCACGGTGCGCAACCTCGTCGGCATCGCCGGCAAGCCGCACCCGTCCACGATCATCGCCTGCATCGGCCCGGCGACCGTCAAGACGGCCGAGGAGGCCGGTCTGCGGGTCGACGTCATGGCTCCCGAGGCGACCGGCGAGAGCCTCGTCGAGGCCCTCGCGACCCACGGCCGCGAGCTGGCCGCAGCGGCCCACGAGGCCGGTGAAGAGGTCACCCGTCCGAGCGAGCGTCGCAAGAAGTCGTCCACCCGGCGCAAGGCGAAGGGGTGAGCCCCGCCGCTTCTCGTCCGGCTGGGCTGGCGATCCGGCCGCGACGACTGCGGGGGAGCATCCCCCTTCGTCGTCTGGTCGCGCAGACCCGGCTGCACCCGGCGGACCTGGTCCTGCCGGTCTTCGTCCGTGAGGGCATCGACGCGCCCGTCGACATCTCCTCGATGCCGGGCGTCGTGCAGCACACCGTCGACTCGCTCGTCGACGAGGCGCGGGCCTGCGTCGACGCGGGCATCGGCGGGATCATGCTCTTCGGGGTACCGCAGGCCAAGGACGCCCGCGGCTCCGGCGCCGACGACCCCGAGGGGATCCTCAACGTCGCGACCCGGGCCGTCGTCGACGCGGTCGGGGACCGGCTCGTCGTCATGACCGACCTGTGCCTCGACGAGTTCACCGACCACGGTCACTGCGGGGTGCTGACGACGGCACTGGACGGGAGCATCGTCGTCGACAACGACGCGACCCTCGCGCGGTACGCCGACATGGCCCTGGCCCAGGCGGCCGCAGGCGCTCACGTGCTCGGGCTGTCCGGGATGATGGACGGCCAGGTCGCCCACGTCCGCGCCGCCCTCGACGACGCCGGGTACACCGACACGCTCGTCCTGGCCTACGCCGCGAAGTACACCTCGGCGCTCTACGGGCCCTTCCGCGAGGCCGTCCAGTCCTCCCTGAGCGGTGACCGCGCGACCTACCAGCAGGACCCGGCCAACGCGACCGAGTCCCTGCGCGAGATCGAGCTGGACCTCGCCGAGGGCGCCGACATCATCATGGTCAAGCCCGCGCAGCCGCACCTGGACATCGTCGCGGCAGCCGCCGAGATCTCACCCGTCCCTGTCGCGGCGTACCAAATCTCGGGGGAGTACGCCCAGATCGTCGCCGCCGCCGAGCGCGGCTGGATCGACCGGGAAGCGGCCGTCTTCGAGTCGCTGCTGCACATCAAGCGGGCCGGTGCGCAGATCGTCCTCACCTATTTCGCGCTCGAGGTCGCGGGGCGGTTGTGAGCGAGGAGACGGCCTGGCTGAGCGCCCGCGAGCAGGAGCACTGGCGCGCCTACCTGCGGGGGTCACGCCTGCTCGAGCGCGCGCTCGCCGACGACCTGTCGCCCCTCAACATCCAGCTCACCGAGTACGAGCTGCTCTCGATGCTCTCGGAGTCACCGGACCAGCGCACCCGGATGTCCCGGCTCGCCGACGACATCATCCAGTCGCGCTCCCGCGTGACGCACACGGCCTCCCGGCTGGAGAAGCGCGGCTGGGTCGAGCGCTGCCGCTCCAGCGATGACGGTCGCGGGGTCGAGATCTCCCTGACCGACGCCGGACGCGAGGCGCTCGCCGAGCTGTCGCGGGTGCACGTGGAGTCCGTCCGCCGGCACCTCGTCGACGCCCTGACGCCCGAGCAGTTCGAGGCGCTGGGAGTCGCGATGGCAGTGCTGCGCGACGGGATGGCGCCGACGCACCACGAGATCGGTCTCGACGACTGAGGCACCGCATCTCCTTAAGGAAATGCGCACATGGATGCGACGACCTCAAGGAAATGCGCACGACCTTAAGGAAATGCGCACATGGATGCGACGACCTCAAGGAAATGCGCACGACCTCAAGGAAATGCGCACGACCTCAAGGAAATGCGCACGACCTCAAGGAGATGCGCAGTGGGTGCGTACGACCTTAAGGAAATGCGCACGTGGCTGCGCGCGACCTCCAGGGGGACCGCTGCACCCCCTCGGGGAGCGGCCAGCTCGTTTGGGAGACTGAGGGCATGACGCTCTCGACGACTGGTTCGCAGGCCCTCTTCGACCGCGCCCGTACGGTCATCCCCGGTGGGGTCAACTCGCCGGTGCGCGCCTTCGGTGGGGTCGGTGGGGTCCCGCGCTTCATCGACAGCGCGAAGGGAGCCTGGCTCACCGACGTCGACGGCAACCGCTACGTCGACCTGGTCTCCTCCTGGGGGCCGATGATCCTCGGCCACGCCCACCCCGACGTGCTCGACGCGGTGACCGCAGCCGCGGCCAAGGGATTCTCCTTCGGCACACCGAGCGAGAACGAGGTGCTGCTCGCCGCCGAGATCGTCGACCGGGTCGAGCCGCTGGAGCAGGTGCGTCTGGTCTCCTCCGGCACGGAGGCGACCATGTCCGCCCTTCGCCTCGCCCGCGGTGCGACCGGCCGCTCGGTCGTCGTGAAGTTCGCCGGCTGCTACCACGGGCACGTCGATGCCCTTCTCGCGCAGGCCGGCTCGGGTGTCGCGACCTTCGCGCTGCCTGACTCGGCCGGAGTGCCGGCATCGGCCGCGGGCGAGACGATCGTCCTGCCCTACAACGACCTCGCCGCCGTCGAGGAGCTCTTCGCCGTGCGCGGCGAGGAGATCGCCGCGGTCATCACCGAGGCGGCCCCGGGCAACATGGGGGTCGTCCCGCCGGAGCCGGGATTCACCGAGGGCCTGCGTCGCGTCACGGCAGCGCACGGTGCCCTGCTCATCAGCGACGAGGTGATGACCGGCTTCCGCGCCAGCCGCTCGGGCTGGTACGGCCTCGAGACCGGCCCCACGGGTGCCCACCCGGGTGGCTACGCCGGCGGCGCACCCGACCTCTTCACCTTCGGCAAGGTCATGGGCGGTGGCTTCCCGGCTGCGGCCTTCGGTGGCCGCGCCGACCTCATGGCCAACCTCGCCCCCGAGGGACCCGTCTACCAGGCGGGCACCCTCTCGGGTAACCCCGTCGCGACGGCCGCCGGCCTGGCCACCCTGCGCGGGTGCACCGAGGGGCTCTACCCGCGGCTGGAGTCGACCGCCCGCACCATCGCCGACGCAGCGTCCGCCGCGCTGTCCGCCGAGGGTGTCGCCCACCGGGTGCAGTGGGCCGGCTCGATGTTCTCCATCTTCTTCCGGGACGGGCAGGTGCGCTCCTTCGCCGACGCGCAGGCCCAGGACACGCAGGCCTACGGTCGGTTCTTCCACGCGATGCTCGAGGCCGGGGTCCACCTGCCGCCCAGCGCCTTCGAGGTCTGGTTCGTCTCCGACGCCCTCGACGAGAGCGCGCTCGACACGATCCGCGCCGCGCTTCCTGCTGCGGCCAAGGCGTCTGCCTCGGCCTGACCGGTTGCCGGCCGTGGAGGTCGGCCCGGAAGGGTGGGTCCGCGCGGGCCGAAGTCCTTCGTCATCGTCCGAGCCAGGTGTCGTTCTCGACTTCGGCTTGAGTCGCGCGGACCCACCCTTCCCGGCCTCCCCCTTCGTCCCCCAAGTGACCCAGCCCGGCCTTTTCCTTGAGTCGCGCCGATGCGCCCACGCCAGCCTTCCCCCTTCGTCCCCCAGGTGACCCAGCCCGGCGTCGATGTCGAGGGGTGGCGTCGAACTGCACGGTTGGCTGACGCGAGAGCGTCGGCCAACCGTGCACAACGACGCCAGGCACGCACGGAGGTGACGTGGCGTAGGCGGACGCCGTGGGTGGGTCGGCGCGCATCAAACCGAAGTCCGATACGACAAGGTCAGTGATCTCGAGAACGAAGGGACTCCGGCGCGCGCCGACCCACCCGTGGGGGCGGCCGAACGAGATTCCCAGCCGGACGAGCGGTCAGGCGCGGGCGAGGTAGAGGGCGTACTCGAGGCGCCGCCCTTCGCGCTCGACCTCGAGGAGCACCTCGTCGGTGGGGGAGAGGGACTCGAGCGTGTCCAGAAGCGCGGGCTCGCGCTGGGCGGCCCAGATCGCGAGCACCCCGCCGGGGGCGAGCCGCGACAGGGCGGCGCGCAGGGCATCGGCGCGGTAGAGGCGCTCGTTGCCCTCGTGGACGAGGAAGCTCGGGCCGTTGTCGACGTCGAGGAGCACAAGGTCCCACGGTCCAGCGGGGTCGGACTCGCCGTGCAGCACGCGGTCGACGTCGCCGGCGTGGATCGTGACGCGGGGGTGGCGGGCCACGAGGCCGAGGGTCGGGGCGAGCGCCAGGCGGGCCCACGCCACGAGGTCCTCCTCGATCTCCACCACGTCGACGTGCCGCACCCGCTTGTCCTTGAGCACCTGCCAGGTGGTGAAGCCCAGCCCGAGCCCGCCGACGAGGACGCGGTCAGGAGAGTCGACGCGAGCGAGGGCCTCCTGCGCCAGGGCCACCTCGGTCGAGGGGTCCAGGCTGTCCATGGCGAAGACCCCCGCGACGACGAGCTCGTGCACGACCCCCGACCCGGAGGGGTCGGGACGCACGCGCAATGCGATCTCGCCGCGGGGTGTGGTCGCCGAGACGATCGTCTCGGAGGTGGTGTCCATGGGGCTCCTCCACTCACCGGCCCGGATTTTCGGGACTGATGTGTTGTCTATTACGTGAGGGTAACCGGAGCAATGTCACACGGCGGCAGGCGCACCCGGTACCGTGTGCCCGCTCACAAGGCGGTACCTTGAGCCCGTGGCTACTACGACCCTCCCCGCGAAGAAGAAGGGGGTGGCGTCGTCTTCCATCGGGCTCAAGCTCCTCATGGCAGGCACCGGCGTCATCTTCATCCTGTATGTGCTGCTGCACATGTACGGCAACCTCAAGGCCCTGGCCGGTCAGGAAGCCTATGACACGTATGCGCACCACCTGCGCACCTTCGGTGAGCCGATGCTCCCGTACGGCGGTCTCCTGTGGACCGTGAGGATCGTGCTGATCCTCGCGATCGTCGGGCACGTCTACGCCGCACTGCGGCTCATCGCCCGCAACAACGCGGCGCGGCCGGTCAAGTACCAGGTGAAGAAGAACATCGGCTCGACGCTCGCCTCGCGCACCATGCGCTGGGGTGGGCTCGCCCTCTTCGTCTTCGTGATCTTCCACCTGATCCAGTTCACGATCGTCAAGCCCAACCTCTACGGGGCGGCTGACTCGGCCGCGATCAAGGAGTCGCCCTACGTGATGCTCAGCGCGGCCTTCGCGATGTGGTGGGTCCTGCTCATCTACGTGATCGCCATGGTGGCGCTCGGCATGCACCTCTACCACGGCGTCTACAGCGCCTCGCAGACGATGGGTCTGAACAACACCGCCACGGCCCGCGCACGCGCTCGTGCGATCGGAGCCGTCCTTGCTGCGGTGATCGTGGTCGGGTTCCTGATCCCGCCGGTCTACATCTTCATCGACAGTCTCTGAGCAGGAGCCTCCACACCATGACTGACACCCTCAGCGAGTACTTCTCCGTCGGCGAGCCCGTCGTCGACACCAAGGCGCCCGACGTCGCCGACATCAACACGATGTGGACGCAGCACCAGTTCGACTCCGCGCTGGTCAACCCGTCCAACCGTCGCAAGCTCGACGTCATCATCGTCGGCACCGGCCTGGCCGGCGCCTCGGCCGCCGCGACGATGGGAGAGGCCGGCTACAACGTCAAGAGCTTCTTCTACCAGGACAGCGCCCGTCGCGCGCACTCGATCGCCGCCCAGGGCGGGATCAACGCCGCGAAGAACTACAACGACGACGGCGACTCCGTCTACCGCCTCTTCTACGACACGGTCAAGGGCGGCGACTACCGCAGCCGCGAGTCCAACGTCTACCGGCTGGCCCAGGTCAGCAGCAACATCATCGACCAGTGCGTCGCACAGGGTGTCCCCTTCGCCCGCGAGTACGGCGGCCTGCTCGACAACCGCTCCTTCGGTGGTGTCCAGGTCGCGCGCACCTTCTACGCCGCGGGCCAGACCGGCCAGCAGCTGCTCATCGGCGCCTACCAGGCCATGGAGCGCCAGGTCGCCAAGGGCACGGTGACCGAGTTCAGCCGCCACGAGATGCTCGAGGTCGTCATCGTCGACGGTGTCGCCCGCGGCATCATCGCCCGTGACATGGTCACCGGTGAGATCGAGACGCACCTGGCCGACGTCGTCGTGCTCGCCAGCGGTGGCTACGGCAACGTCTTCTTCCTCTCGACCAACGCGATGGGCTGCAACGTCACCGCCGCGTGGCGGGCCCACCGCAAGGGCGCGTACTTCGCCAACCCGTGCTACACGCAGATCCACCCCACGTGCATCCCGGTCTCCGGTGACCACCAGTCGAAGCTGACGCTGATGTCGGAGTCGCTGCGCAACGACGGTCGCATCTGGGTGCCCAAGCGGGCCGAGGACTGCGACAAGGACCCGCGGCAGATCGCCCCCGAGGACCGCGACTACTACCTGGAGCGGATCTACCCCGCCTTCGGCAACCTCGTGCCCCGTGACATCGCCTCCCGCCAGGCCAAGAACATGTGCGACGAGGGCCGCGGCGTCGGCCCGCTCGTCGACGAGGTCGACGCCGACGGCAACAAGCGCCAGATGCGTCGCGGTGTCTACCTCGACTTCGCTGCCGCGATCGAGCGTCTGGGTCAGGCCGCGGTCGAGGAGAAGTACGGCAACCTCTTCGACATGTACGCCCGGATCACGGGTGAGAACCCCTACGAGGTGCCGATGCGCATCTACCCGGCCGTGCACTACACGATGGGCGGCCTGTGGGTCGACTACGACCTGCAGACCTCGGTCGAGGGCCTCTTCTCGATCGGCGAGTCCAACTTCTCCGACCACGGCGCCAACCGCCTGGGCGCCTCCTCGCTGATGCAGTGCCTGGCGGACGGCTACTTCGTCCTGCCCAACACCATCCGCGACTACCTGGCCAAGGGTCCCTTCGACAAGATCGCCGAGGACCACCCGGCAGTCGTCGAGGCCAAGACCGCGGTCACCGACCGGATCGAGAAGTTCCTGTCGATCAACGGTGAGCGCAGTGTCGACTCCTTCCACCGCGAGCTCGGCCACATCATGTGGGAGTACTGCGGCATGGAGCGCACCGACGAGGGCCTGCGCAAGGGCATCGCCCTCGTCCGGGAGCTCAAGGACGAGTTCTGGAGCAATGTCCGGGTGCTCGGCACCGCGGACTCGCTCAACCAGAGCCTCGAGAAGGCCGGCCGCGTCGCCGACTTCCTCGAGCTCGGTGAGCTCATGTGCATCGACGCGCTGAACCGCCGCGAGTCCTGCGGCGGCCACTTCCGCGCCGAGTCCGTGACCGAGGACGGCGAGGCGCTGCGCCACGACGACGAGTTCGCGTACGTCGCGGCCTGGGAGTTCGGCGGCGACGGAGCACCTGTCCTGCACAAGGAAGACCTGAACTACAAGTTCATCGAGCTGAAGCAGCGGAGCTACAAGTGAGCATGAATCTGACCCTCAAGATCTGGCGCCAGGCCGGACCCACGGCGAAGGGCGAACTCGTCACCTACCCGGTCAAGGACATCTCTGCGGACATGTCCTTCCTGGAGATGCTCGACGTCCTCAACGAGCAGCTCATCGCCGAGGGCACCGAGCCGATCGCCTTCGACAGCGACTGCCGCGAGGGCATCTGCGGCATGTGCGGCCTGATGATCTCCGGCCAGGCACACGGCCCGGAGCGCACCACCAGCTGTCAGCTGCACATGCGCTCCTTCCGTGACGGAGAGACCATCACGGTCGAGCCGTGGCGGGCCAACGCCTTCCCGATCATCCGGGACCTGATCGTCGACCGCAGCGCCTTCGACCGGATCATCCAGTCCGGTGGCTATGTCTCCGTCAACACCGGTGCCGCCCCCGAGGCGCACGCGGTGCCTGTGCCCAAGGAGAAGGCCGACCGGGCCTTCGACTCCGCCAAGTGCATCGGCTGCGGCGCCTGTGTCGCGGCCTGCCCCAATGCCTCGGGCATGCTCTTCCTCGGCGCCAAGGTCACCCACCTGGGTGAGCTGCCGCAGGGTCAGCCGGAGCGCAACGGTCGCGTCGTCAAGATGCTCGAGACGCACGACCTCGAGGGCTTCGGCGGCTGCACCAACATCGGTGAGTGCTCCGCGGCGTGCCCCAAGGAGATCCCGCTCGACGTGATCAGCACGCTCAACGCGGACCTGCGCAGGGCCGCCCGCAGCGGGTCCTGAGACCCGGCACGACGAGGACTGCCTCATCAGCCCACGCGTGAGACGACCACGGCGCCTCGCCAGCATCCTGCTGGCCGGCGCCGTGGTCGCGTCGTCGAGCGGCTGCAGCCTCCTCGCCGGTGGCGAGGACCAACCGTCGCCGACGAGCCAGGTGCCCCTGACGACGACCACGACGAGCGGGTCCACGGCGTCGTCGACGACGAGCAGCGTGACGACCAGGAACCCACCGAGCGGCAGCAGCGTCCTCACGGAGTCACGCGCCTACATGGCGGCGATCAACAATGTGACGATCTCGGGCACGGTCTACGACCCCGAGCACAAGCTGACCATCACGATCCGGGCCGAGGGCTCCACCGGCGGGCTGCTCTCGACGTCGAAGAAGGCCGGCATCTCCCGCACCACCTTGTCCGCCCCCGGCGGTGGCACGCTGGCGACGCTCGCGGTGGGGACCGACCACTACCTCAAGGCCGACAAGGCGTGGCTGGACGCGATGGACGCACCCCGCGACAGCCCCTTGCGCAAGCGCACGGGTGTCTGGGTCCAGGTGCCCTTCGACAACTCGCCCATCGACGCCTACCGCCCGCAGACACTGCTCCAGCAGACCTTCTACGGCAAGTCCCTCACCCCCTACGACGCCAAGCAGAGCCCGGCGAGCTTTGACCGGCTCGACGGGCAGGAGACCTACCGGGTGGCGATCCGCAAGGCGGACGCGGCCTCCGCGGGCGAGCGGATCCTGTGGGTCTCGACCGAGCCCGGCAAACCGGCCCCGATCCGGCTGAGCTATGGCGAGGGCGCGCAACGCTCGGTGCTGCGGTACACGAAGTGGGGGAGCAGCCGCGAGGACTGGAAGCGTCCCGCCAAGGCCACCTCCCTCGACGGGTTCATCGGCAGCTTCTGATCGGCCGGGAGGGCGTGGAGCTCCTCAGCCGCGAGGTGGGCTCAGCCGAGCCAGGCCAACCGGGTGGCCAGCAGCGCATAGCCGACGAAGGCGATGACGTCGATGACCCAGTGCGCGATGAACATCGGCGCGACGCGTCGCACGCGCAGGTAGACGGCTCCCAGGAGCAGCCCCATCGCGACATTGCCGACGAACCCACCGAGGCCTTGGTAGAGGTGGTAGCTGCCGCGCACGAGCGCGCTGACGACGACGATGGCCACGGGCGACCAGCCGGCCTCACGCCACCGGGTGAAGAGGTACCCGAGCATGATGACCTCCTCGAGGAGGGCATTTTGCCCCGCGGCGAGGATGAGCACCGGGATGGTCCACCAGGCAGCCGACAGGTCTGAGGCGGCGATCGTGGTGTTGAGGTCGAGGGCCCGTGCGGCGAGGTAGAGCCCGAGGCCGGGGATGCCGATGGTGGCGGCCAGCGCGAGTCCCTGGACGAGGTCGCGGACGGGCGCGCTCCGGTCGAGGCCGATGAGGCGAAGGGGGTGCGGGTGCTGTCGGGCGAGCAGGTGCAGTGCCAGCACGGCGGGGATGAGGGCCAGACCGATGCCGACGAGCTGATGGGTCAGGTCGAGCCAGGGCCGGTCGGGTGTCACCGACTGGTTCATCGCGGTGACCTGGCCGGAGAGGCCGCCCTGGGTGGTCAGCTTGCGCGCGAGCGACAGGGCCGACCACAGGGCGGACGCGCCCAAGGACACGCCGAGGACGAGCAGTGACTCGGTCAGTGCAGTCCGGCGGGTGAGGACTTCCGGAGCGGCGGACATGGCCTCAGCCTAGATCCGCTTGGGGTGTCGCCGGCTCGCGGAGGGACCCTCCCCGGTGATGTCAGCTGAAGGCGAGGTGGCTGTAGTACGCGAAGAGCGGCTCGCGACGCGCGACACGCACGCGACGGTTCTCGCTGAAGAACTGGAAGGCGGCGATGCCCACCGAGACGACGAGGACGGCCAGGGCGATGCCCACGAGGGTGAGGGCGGCGGTGAGGAAGCCGGAAACGGTTGCGATGCTCATGACGTGCATTCCTTTCTGCATATGTTGAAGACAGTGATGAATCTACACACGTAGAAGATCCTCGTCAACTCGACGCTGACCGATTCGTGTGGGCCCGCATCGACGGGCCCGGCGCGCGGTAGCGTGGCCGTGATGAGTACGCACGAGAGCGCCACCCTGTCGCCGCGGATGCGCCTGATCCTCGAGTCGGCGACCAAGGTCGTCGCGGCCGGTGGCATGCGAGGCCTGACCCATCGCGCGGTCGACGCCGAGGCCGGCCTGTCGCAGGGCTCGACGTCGGGATACCTGCGCACCCGTCTGGCGCTGGTGTCGGCACTCGCGGAGTTCATCGCTGCCGGGCTCATCGACAGCGTCGAGGAGCTGGCGGGCGAGCAGCAGGCCGGGGAGCCGGTTGCCACGGTCGTCGAGCACGCCTTGGACCTCTTCGCCGGATGGCTGCGCGAGCCGGAGGCGCTGCTCGCCAAGGCCGAGCTGGCGCAGGAGGCGATGCGTCAGCCCGAGGTCGCCGAGGCATTGGAGCCGGCTCGTCTGCGCATCGAGGGGATCGTCGGCCAGATCCTCGTTCGAGCGGGGGTCGGTGACGTGCAGACGTCTGCGCAGGCCATCATCGCGGCGATGGAGGGCGTGCTGGCCAGTGCGCTGGCGAAGCCGACGGCGGAGCGCGAGGCCTATGTCCGCGAGGTCGGCAAGCGGATCATCACCGCCTTCGTCCCCACCGTGGGCTGAGCGTCAGGTCGCGACCCGACCGCGGCTGCGACGCCGGCGGAGTCCGGCATGGAGGGTGAAGACCTTGATGAGCATCGCCGCGAGGACGATGAGCACGAGGACGACGAGGACCGGCAGGAAGACCGCCACGAGCGCGATGCCCACCGAGGCGCCGTCCTCAGCGGTGGAGACCACGGGCGCTCCCAGGCCGAGTGTCCCTGCGTTGACGACCGGCCGCGCCGCGGCCTTGCCGGTGTGCACGAGCCCCGAGACCACCACGCCGAGCAGGACGCCAACCCAGGCGTGCTCCTGCATCCACGTCGAGCCGTCGAGCGTGCTCGCGCCGGCGGTCGCGGCGCCCATGAGTCCACCCATGCTGGGGCGGATGAAGGTCTGCACGGCGTCGTTGATGCTGTCGACGGCGGGGATCTTGTCGAGGGTGAGCTCGGTGACGAGCAGGAGCGCTCCGACACCGATCGCCCACCACGAGTCCATCCACTCCAACCCCGTCGGGAGCACGACGATGTCGCTGAACCGGGCGAGCAGGGCCACGAGCAGGAAGGGGATGTAGGCGTTGAGCCCCGCGGCGGCACTCAGCCCCATCCCGGTCAGTGCAGCGATCATCGGCTCACCTCTCGACGGCGCGGGTCGCCCCCGCGTGCCCTCGCAGGCTAGCGCCGATGGATCGGGGGTGCCGGGAACCTAGGATGATCGGCATGAAGGTTCTCTCCGCTGTTGCCTGGCCGTATGCCAACGGCCCTCGTCACCTCGGTCACGTCGCCGGGATCGGGGTTCCCTCGGACGTCTTCAGCCGGTACATGCGCATGGCGGGTCACGACGTGCTCGTCGTCAGCGGGTCGGACGAGCACGGCACGCCGATCCTGGTGCAGGCCGACAAGGAGGGCATCTCGGCGCACGAGTTCGCCGACCGCAACCACCGCATCATCGCGCAGGAGCTCGTCGACCTCGGGTGCTCCTACGACCTCTACACGCGCACGACGTCGCGCAACCACTACCGGGTCGTGCAGGACCTCTTCGAGCAGTGCCTGGCCAACGGCTACTTCATCGAGCAGACCCAGCAGGTCGCGCTCGACCCTCGCACCGGACGCACCCTGCCCGACCGCTACATCGAGGGCACCTGCCCGATCTGCGGCTACGAGGATGCCCGCGGTGACCAGTGCGACAACTGCGGCAACCAGCTCGAGCCGACTGACCTGCTGGACCCGCGCAGCAAGATCGACGGGGCTACCCCGCAGTTCGGCGAGACCGAGCACTTCTTCCTCGACCTGCCGGCCTTGGCCGACGCGCTGCGCGAGTACCTGCAGGGCCGTGAGGCGACGGGCACCTGGCGCCACAACGTCATCAACTTCAGCCTCAACATCCTCGACGACATCCGTCCGAGGGCGATGACCCGCGACATCGACTGGGGCATCCCCCTTCCCGGCGAGTACGGCGACAAGTACCCGACCAAGCGCTTCTACGTGTGGTTCGACGCGGTCATCGGCTACCTGTCCGCGTCCATCGAGTGGGCCCGCCGCACCGGCGACGCCGAGCGCTGGCGCGAGTGGTGGAACGACCCGCAGGCGCAGTCCTTCTACTTCATGGGCAAGGACAACATCACCTTCCACAGCCAGATCTGGCCGGCCGAGCTGCTCGCCTACTCCGGCAAGGGGGCGAAGGGAGGCCAGCCCGGGGCCCTCGGTGAGCTCAACCTCCCCACCGAGGTCGTGGCCAGCGAGTTCCTCACGATGGAGTCCAAGCAGTTCTCCTCCAGCCGCGGTCACGTCATCGGCCTGCGCCACGTGCTCGAGACCTATGGCCCCGACCCGCTGCGCTACTACATCTGCGCGGCCGGCCCGGAGACCCAGGACTCCGACTTCACGTGGCCCGACTTCGTCCAGCGCAACAACTCCGAGCTCGTCGCCGGCTGGGGCAACCTCGTCAACCGCACCGCGTCGATGGTGGCGAAGAACTTCGGCGAGATCCCGCAGCCGGGTGACCTCGATGAGGTCGACTCCGCTGTCCTCGCCAGGGTCGCGGCGGCCTTCGACGAGGTCGGCGGGCTGCTCGCCCGCAACCGGGTCAAGGCGGCGCTCGCCGAGGTGATGCGGGTCGTGGGCGACGTCAACAAGTACGTGTCCGACACCGAGCCCTTCCGGTTGAAGGGCGATGACCAGCGCGAGCGTCTCGCGACGGTCCTGCACACGCTCGTGCAGGCGACGAGCGACTGCAACCTGCTCCTGGCCCCCTTCCTCCCGCACGCGGCCAACCGGGTCGACGCCGTGCTCGGCGGCACCGGCGACCTGATGCCGATGCCTCGGGTCGAGGAGGTGGAGGACCTCGACGGCGGTCCGGGCTACCCGGTGATCACCGGTGACTACGCGGGCACTCCCGACTGGGCGAGCAGCCCTGTGGCAGTGGGCAGCCCGATCGCCAAGCCGACCCCGGTCTTCGTCAAGCTCGACCCCGAGGAGGTCGTCGCCACGGAGCGTGCGGCCATGTCGGACGACTGATGGCCGGGCGAGACGACGTCGCGGCACGGCCGGACCCCCTTCCTCTGGCCGTCGTCGACAACCACACCCACCTCGACATCCGGCGGCACGACATCCCGGACGCCATCGCGCCTGACGGGCAGGGCGAGCGGACCACGGCCGACGTGGCCGCCGCGCTCGCGACGGCAGCCACGGTCGGGGTCGACCGGGTCGTGCAGGTGGGGTGCGACCTCGAGAGCGCACGGTTCACCGTCGACCAGGTCGAGCGCCATCCGTCCATGCTGGGCGCGGTTGCGCTGCACCCCAACGAGATCCCTGATCTCGCGGAGTCGGGCCGGCTCCAGGAGGCGTGGGACGAGATCGAGCGCCTCGCAGCGCACCCGAGGGTGCGTGCCATCGGGGAGACCGGTCTCGACTACTTCCGCACCGGACCCGAGGGGCGCGCTGTGCAGCAGGAGTCCTTCCGCTGGCACATCGACCTGGCCAAGCGCACCGGCAAGGCCCTGCAGATCCATGACCGGGACAGCCACGAGGACGTCCTGCGAGTGCTCGCCGAGGAGGGGGCCCCGCAGACCACGGTCCTGCACTGCTTCAGCGGTGACCTCGCGATGGCGCGTGAGTGCGTCGAGCGGGGATACCTGCTGTCCTTCGCCGGGACCGTGACCTTCAAGAGCGCGGCAGGGTTGCGAGAGGCGCTGACCCACACCCCGATCGACCAGGTGCTCGCCGAGACCGACGCGCCCTACCTGACCCCGTCGCCCGAGCGGGGCCGCGCCAATGCCCCCTACCTGCTGCCGCACACGGTCCGGGTCATGGCCGCAGCCCTCGGTGTCGACGTCGCGACGATGTGCACGGCGATCTCGGACAACAGCGAGCGCGTCTACGGTCCGTGGCGCACCTCATAGTTGCGGCAACCAGGCCGCCTGGGGCCTAATTTTTCGGGGGTTCTCGGGGACGCAGGTCGCTCTGCGACCGTGAGTCCCCGAGGGTTCCGTTATCAAAACTTGACCTTCGGGGGACCGCTGGTGCATCGTGGTCCGCTGTTGGCCGGGGCCGGTTTCCCCTGATCTTGATCTTTCGCTGACACAGGTGCCCGTCAACCGTGGGTCCCCGTGCGCGGACCCACCGGTGCCCGGGAAGTTCGATCATCGGAGCACCGTGAGTTCACCCACGATCCGTCGTGCCACCCAGGCCGGCGTCGTCTGCGCCCTTGCCCTCGGAGTCTCGGGCGTCGTCGTCATGGACAAGTCCGTCGCACTGTCGGTCGACGGGCAGAAGTCGACCGTCCACTCCTTCGGCGGCACCGTCGCCGATGTCCTCGACAAGCAGGGCATCGAGCTCGGCGAGAACGACGTCGTGACCCCGTCGGCCCAGACCTCGGTCGACGACGGCCAGACGATCGTCGTGCGCTACGGCCGCAAGCTGGCGGTCACGGTGGACGGCAAGGAGCGGGTGTACTGGACGACGGCCTCGACCGTCGGCCAGGCGCTCCAGGAGCTCGGCATCCGCGGCAGCGAGGACGCGGTCCTGTCCGCCTCTCGTAGCGCGGGCATCGGTCGTGACGGGCTGGAGCTGAAGATGGCCACCCCCAAGGACGTCACGCTGGTCGTCGCCGGCAAGCGCAGCACCGCGACGGTGACGGCCTCGACCGTCAAGGCCGCGCTGAAGGAGGCCGAGGTCCGCTTCGACTCCAACGACCTCATCAAGCCGGGTGCCGCCAAGGCGGTCACCGACGGCATGACGATCCGTCTGGACCGCGTCGCCACCAAGGGCGCCAAGCGCACCGAGAGCATCCCCTTCACGACGGTCGTCAAGAAGGACTCATCTCGGTTCGAGGGCACCAGCAAGGTCGAGCGCGAGGGCCGTGACGGCCTGCGCACCAACACGGTGAAGCTCGTCTACAAGAACGGCAAGGTCTCCGCCAGCAAGGTCACGAGCAGCACGGTGACCCGGCAGCCGGTCAGCAAGGTCGTCCTCGAGGGCACCAAGGCCAAGCCCAAGCCCAAGCCCGCTCCGGCCGCACCGGCGCCGCAGCCGCCGGCCCCCACCGCGTCCGCACCCAAGGCCACGGCCCCCAAGGCGTCCGCTCCCAAGACTTCGGCTCCCGCACCGTCGGCGCCGGCACCCACCCAGAGCACGGCGGGCATCAACCTGGCCAACGCCGCGATGTGGGACCGGATCGCCCAGTGCGAGTCGACCGGCAACTGGTCGATCAACACCGGCAACGGCTACTACGGCGGGCTGCAGTTCGACATCGGCACCTGGCTCGGTGCCGGCGGAGGCGACTTCGCCCCGCGCGCCGACCTCGCCTCGCGCGCCGAGCAGATCACCGTGGCCAACCGCGTGAAGGCCTCGCGTGGCCTCTCCCCGTGGGGCTGCGCAAACGCTGCCTGATCCCTTCGAGACAGTTGCTGCGCAACCTCCTCAGGACACCGCCGCACCACTGACGACGGACCCCCGAGACCTCACGGTCTCGGGGGTCCGTCGTCACTGCGATTGCCGAAGCCTTCCCCTCGATGAATAGAGTCCCCTCATGAGCACCGACCTGCCCGAGCCCGCTGCCGGCTCCGGCCTGCTCGGGGCCGTCCGCGTCCGCGAGCTGGCCGACCGGCTGGGCGTGCGTCCCACCAAGCAGTGGGGGCAGAACTTCGTCGTCGATGCCAACACGGTGCGCCGCATCGTCCGGGCGGGGGACGTCACGCCCGACGACCACGTCGTGGAGATCGGGCCGGGCCTCGGCTCGCTGACCCTCGCCCTGCTGGAGCAGGCCTCCCGGGTCACGGCCGTCGAGGTCGACCCGGTGCTGGCAGCGGCCCTGCCGGAGACCGTGGCGGTGCAGCTGCCCGGGGCGCAGGAGCGCCTCGAGGTCGTGCACGCCGACGCGCTGAGGGTCACCGAGCTGCCGGGGCCCGAGCCCACCGCGCTCGTGGCCAACCTGCCGTACAACATCTCCGTGCCGGTCGTGCTGCACTTCCTGGAGACCTTCCCGAGCATCGAGCGGGTGCTCGTCATGGTCCAGCTCGAGGTCGCCGAGCGACTGGCCGCGGGGCCGGGGAGCAAGACCTACGGGGTGCCGAGCGTCAAGGCGGCGTGGTGGGCCGAGGTGGGGCTCGCCGGCCGCGTCTCGCGCAGCATCTTCTGGCCCGTGCCCAATGTCGACTCCGGCCTCGTCAAGCTCGTGCGCCACGACCCACCGGTCACCGAGGCGACGCGCCAGCAGGTCTTCGCGGTCGTCGACGCTGCCTTCGCCCAGCGCCGCAAGACCCTGCGAGCGGCGTTGCGCGGCATCGCCGGGTCCGGTGAGGTGGCCGAGGCGGCCCTGCTGGCGGCCGGTGTCGACCCTCGCACGCGCGGTGAGCAGCTGGACGTTCTCGCCTTCGCTCGGATCACCGAGGAGCTCATGGCTAGGGTGACGGCATGACCTCCGTGCTCGAGCTGCCCGCGGCCGTGACCGTGCGTGCGCCGGCCAAGGTCAACCTCGAGCTCTTCGTCGGGCCGCTGCTCGATGACGGCTACCACTCGCTGTCGACGGTCTACCAGGCCGTGGGGATCCACGACGACGTGACCGCGGCACCGTCCGACGAGTGGGGTTGCTCGGTCCGTGGGCGCGATGCCGACAAGGTGCCGACGGACGAGTCCAACCTCGCTCTGCGCGCTGCCCGTGCGCTCGCCGAGCACACCGGTGGGCAGGACCCCGTCCACTTGTCGATCCACAAGGAGATCCCGGTCGCCGGCGGCATGGCCGGCGGCTCCGCCGATGCTGCGGCTGCGCTCGTGGCGTGCGACGCACTGTGGGGCACGGACCTGCCCAAGGAGGAGCTCGAGGAGATCGCGGCTGGTATCGGCAGCGACGTCCCCTTCCTGCTGCACGGTGGGACCTGTGTGGGCTCGGGGCGTGGCGAGGTCGTCACCCCTGTCCTGGCCAAGGGGACCTATCACTGGGTCTTCGTCCCCTCCGCCGCGAGTGGCCTGTCGACGCCGATGGTCTACTCGGCCTTCGACCAGCGCCTGGCCGGCACCGCGATCCCGGAGCCGCGGCCCAGCACCGCGCTGATGAGCGCGTTGCGGTCGGGCGACCCGACCGCACTGGCACCCGTGCTCGACAACGACCTGCAGGCTGACGCGATCGCCCTCCAACCGGCGATCGGTGAGCTCATCGAGGCAGCGATGGGCTTCGGCGCCCTGGCCGCGATCGTCTCCGGGTCGGGCCCGACCGTCGCGATGCTCGCCTCCGGCGCCGAGGGTGCCATCGACCTGGCCGTGGCTCTGACCGCATCCGGTGTCGCCGGAGACGTCCTGCGGGCGACCGGGCCGACGCACGGTGCCCACATCCTGCCCACGGTGCGTGCCAGCTGATGGCGACACCTCTGCTCGGAGCGGAATCGCTCCATCTCGAGTACCCCACGCGCGTCGTCTTCGACTCCGTCAGCCTCGGCATCGAGGAGGGCGACCGGATCGGTCTGGTCGGCCGCAACGGTGACGGCAAGTCGAGCCTGCTCGGCATGCTCGCCGGAACGATCGAGCCGCAGTCAGGCCGGATCACCCGACGCGGGGGAGTGCGCTTCGGCGTCCTCGCCCAGTCCGACGACCTCGACCCCGACCACACCGTCGGCCATGTCATCGTCGGCGACCGGCCCGAGCACGAGTGGGCCGGCGACCCCGTCGTGCGCGACGTCATCGGCGGCCTCGTCTCGGACGTCCCGTGGGAGGCGAGGGTCGGTGACCTGTCCGGTGGGCAGCGCCGACGCGTCGCGCTCGCGGCCCTGCTCGTGCACGACTGGGACCTCGTCGCGCTCGACGAGCCCACCAACCACCTCGACGTCGAGGGCATCTCCTGGCTCGCCGAGCACCTCAAGCGCCGCTGGCCCAAGAACCTCGGTGGCCTGGTGGTCATCACCCACGACCGGTGGTTCCTCGACGAGGTCTGCACCGAGACGTGGGAGGTCCACGACGGCATCGTCGAGCCCTTCGAGGGCGGTTACGCCGCCTATGTCCTGCAGCGGGTGGAGCGAGACCGGATCAACGCGGCGACGGAGTCGAAGCGCCAGAACCTCATGCGCAAGGAGCTCGCCTGGCTGCGGCGCGGCGCGCCTGCGCGCACGTCGAAGCCGAAGTTCCGCATCGAGGCCGCCAACCAGCTCATCGCTGACGTGCCCCCCGTACGCAACCCGATCGAGCTGCAGCAGATGGCCGTGGCCCGGCTGGGCAAGGACGTCATCGACATCGAGGACGCGAGCGTCACCTTCGGTGACCGCAAGATCCTGCGCGACATCACCTGGCGGATCGCGCCGGGCGAGCGCACGGGGATCCTCGGCGCCAACGGCGTGGGCAAGTCGACGCTCCTCGCGCTGATCGCCGGTGACCTCGAGCCCTCCAGCGGCCGGGTCAAGCGGGGCAAGACCGTGAAGTTCGGCTTCCTCGACCAGCAGTTCTCCCAGCTGCAGGAGATCAGGACGGACCGGGTGCGCGAGGTGCTCGCCCGGACCAAGACGACCTTCACGATCGACGGCAAGGACCACACGCCGGCGCAGCTGCTGGAGCGACTCGGCTTCGCGAGGGAGCACCTGTCAGCGCGAGTCGGTGAGCTGTCCGGTGGCCAGAAGCGTCGCCTGCAGCTGCTCCTGCTGCTGCTCGCCGAGCCCAATGTCATCGCCCTCGACGAGCCGACCAACGACGTCGACTCGGACATGCTGGCGGCGATGGAGGACCTGCTCGACTCGTGGCCGGGCACGCTCATCGTGATCTCGCACGACCGCTACCTCCTCGAGCGGATCACCGACCAGCAGTACGCGATCCTCGACGGCCGCCTGCGGCACGTCCCCGGCGGCGTGGACGAGTACCTGCGACTGCGGGCCGCCCAAGGATCGACGGGTGGTCCCGGTGCGATGGCGGCAGCCATCGCGACCACGACGAAGGGGGGAGCGCAGCCCCCTTCGTCCTCCACTCCAGCGGGTGACCCCGCCGCGCAGCGGGACGCGCGCAAGAGGATGGCGCGGATCGAGAAGCAGCTGGCCAAGCTCGATGCTCGTGAGAACAAGCTGCACCACGAGATGGCGGATGCGGTGCACGACCACACGCGGCTGTCTGAGCTCAATGCGACGCTTGGTGCGATCAGGGACGAGAAGGAGCTGCTCGAGCTGGAGTGGCTGGAGACGGCCGAGCTCGTCGACTGACCCCGCTCAGGCGGGGGTGGCTAGGCCTCGAAGGGAGCCAGCAGCCGCTTGAGCGCACGCGTCAGCGCATCCCGCTCGGCGGGTGCCATGTCGTCCAGGAGCTCGCCCTCGCGGGTCAGCAGGTCGGCCATCGCGGAGTCGACCGCGGCCTGACCCCCCTTCGTCAGGCGGACGATGACGCCGCGACGGTCGGTGGGCGACGGGAGGCGCTCGACCCATCCCTTGGTCGCCAGACGGTCGATCCGGTTGGTCATGGTCCCGGACGTCACGAGGGTCTCCTGGACCAGACGGCCGGGGGAGAGCTCGTAGGGCTCGCCGGCGCGCCGCAGCGCCGACAGGACGTCGAACTCCCAGCCCTCGAGCTCGTGCCGGGCGAAGGCCGTGGTCCGGTCGAGGTCGAGCAGGCGGGCCAGCCGGGAGACCCGGGAGAAGACATGGAGGGGCTCGACGTCGAGATCGGGGCGCTCGCGTCGCCATGCCTCGACGATCGCATCGACGTCGTCGGAGGGGTCGTGGCGGCTGGTCATGCATCGAGAATACCTGCCATCGTGAATCTTGATGTCGAGACAAAACGTTCGTCGGCGGTTACGCTCGTCGGACGCTACCGAGGAGGCAACATGACAGTGACCTGGGACCCGAGCCGGTACGGGCAGTTCTCCGACGAGAGAGCGCGCCCCTTCGCCGACCTCATGGGTCGCGTCGCGGCCACGCAGCCGCAGCTCGTCGTCGACCTGGGTTGCGGCAGCGGCCGGCTCACTCTCTCGCTCGCAGAGCGGTGGCCCCAGGCGCGCATCGTGGGTGTCGACAGCAGCCGCGAGATGTTGGCGGCCGCCCAGGCCTCGGACACCGACTCGCGGGTCGAGTGGGTGCAGGCCGACCTGGCCGACTGGGACATCGCCGGTCTGGGTGCCGCCCCTGACGTCATCGTCAGCAACGCTGCCCTGCAGTGGGTCCCGCGCCACCTGCGGCTCATCGAGACCTGGTCCGCGGCGCTCGCGGACGGTGGCTGGTTCGCCCTGCAGGTGCCGGGCAACTTCGACGCCCCGACGCACGCCTTGATGCGCGAGGTGGCGATCGACCACCCACGCAGCGGTGAGCTCGAGGCGGCCACCAAGCGCTACGGGGCCGGCGACCCCTCGACCTACCTCCAGGTCCTCACCGCGGTGGGGCTCGCCGTGGACGCCTGGGAGACGACGTACACGCACGTGCTCGACCCCCGGGCCGAGAGCGACAACCCTGTCCTGGACTGGGTGTCCGGCACCGGCCTGCGCCCGATGCTCGAGGTCCTGACGGACGAGGCCGAGCGTGCGGACTTCCTCGCCACCTATGCCGAGCGGGTGGCCACCGCCTACCCGCGGACGCCCGCGGGCGTGCTCCTGGCCTTCCGCCGGGTCTTCGCGGTGGGCCACAAGGCGTGAGCGTCGTCGGCCTGCACCATGTCCAGATCGCCTGCCCGGCCGGCAGCGAGGACCGCCTGAGGGCCTTCTACTCCGGGGTGCTCGGTTTGCCCGAGATCCCCAAGCCGCCCGTGCTGGCCGCTCGGGGTGGCGTGTGGTTCCGCGTCGGTGACCACGAGCTGCACTGCGGGGTCGAAGGGGGCTTCCGCCCAGCCCTCAAGGCGCACCCGTGCCTGCTCGTCGAGGACATCGAGAGCGTGGCGGCGGCCGTCGCCGAGGCGGGCGGTGAGGTTCGCTGGGACGAGGCGATCCCCGGGACCCGTCGCTTCCACACCGATGACCCCGTGGGCAACCGCGTCGAGCTGCAGCAGGCCTGAGCCGGAAACGTGCATTGCCCTATGGCAATGCAGTCCCACCCAGGCCGGCGAGGCCGCGCCAGGCGAGCTTGGCCATGTGGGCGGCGACGACCTCCTTGTCGGGTGCGCGGGTCTCCAGCCACCACTGCCCGGTGAGGGAGACGAGGCCGACGAGCATCTGGGCGTACATCGGCGCGTGCTCGCCGTCGAGGCCGCGCGCCGCGAAGGCGTCGGAGAGCAGGTGGGACACCTCCGCCGCGACATCCGACATGAGCGAGGCATAGGTCCCCGAGGGGGCCTGGCCCGCGACGTCGCGGACCAGGATGCGGAAGCCGTCGGGGGAGCCCTCGATGTAGTCGAGCAGCGCCAGCGCGGCCCGCTCGATCGTCTCGCGGTCGCTGCCGCCAGCGGTCAGGGCGGCCGTCACCCGGTCGGTCAGGTCGTTGAGCTCACGGTCGACGACGACGGCGTAGAGGCCCTCCTTGCCGCCGAAGTGCTCGTAGACGACCGGCTTGGAGACCACCGCCGTGGCCGCGATCTCCTCCACGGAGGTGCCCTCGACCCCCTTCGCAGCGAAGACCCCTCGCCCCACGGCCACGAGCTGCTCCCGGCGGGCCGCGCCCGTCATCCGGGGTCCCCTGCGCAGGCGCGCGCCGTCCTCCTGGTCACTCATGTGACCATTGTCGGTGAAGGCTGCCGCGAGAGTCGACTACCCTGACCGGTGCCGCCTCGGCGGCGTTCCCCGGTTGGTCTGCCGGCAGGGCCCGCCTGACTTTGAATCAGGACTAGCGACGTAGGTTCGACTCCTACCCGGGGAGCTCATCCGTCTTCAGGGACAATCACTCGCGTGACCGCACCACACGAGACGCCCACCCGACGTCGGCGCAGCCTCCCCCGCACGCTGATCACCGGTGTCGGCGTCCTCGCCCTCGTCGCGATGTTCGCCGCCGGTGTCGTCTCCTTCCTGCCCGGCGGGATCGCCGGGCTGACCGGCCGGGTCGGACCGGCCGAGGTCGAGGGCAAGGTGCTGTGGACGAGCGAGGACCTCGCGATCCAGCTGGGGCCCAACGGCTGGCTGACCCACCCCGGAGAGGGCGGCGACTACATCGCCCGCAATGTGCGCACCGGCGAGTCGTGGACCATCGGCGACCTCTCCTCCCGACGGGAGATCACCCCCGACGGGGTCGTCGTGCAGCCCGACGGCCAGCGGATCCTCGTGCAGCGCGAGGGAGCCACGCACACGACCTCCACGACGAAGATCCTCGCGGAGTTCGGCGACGACCGGCTCTGGCCGGGCACCGACAGCCAGCTCGTCGGAGTGAGCGAGCGCCATGTCGCCGTGCTGACCTGCCTGGCCCCGAAGCCGTCGAGGCTCACGGACGAGGTCGAGGGAGGGCGCGCCGTCCTCGCCGGGGTCGACCTCCGGGACGCCTCCGTCGACTGGACCAGGGACACGGGGGCGGGCTGCGGGGGCGACGTGGCCCAGAGCTCCTACCCGAGCACCTTGCCCGCGCAGCGCTACCTGCTCCTCGAGCCCGCCGAGGAGCAGATCATGGCGGTAGACCTGGACACCGGCTCGGTCGCCCAGCGGTGGTCCGGCGCCAAGCGCTACTGGTTCGCCGTCCAGGGAGAGCACGTGCTCGCGACGGACGGGCAGGGGACCGCGACGTGGAGCTCCCTGCGCACCGGCAAGCAGATCGACGAGGTGAGCTGCCCGTTGATGTCCGTCGGCGACCCGGGGGACACCTCGCGCCAGCTCTCGCCGGAGGCCACTCCCTTCGTCGAGTGCCGCGACAGCGTCCAGGCAGTCGGGGAGGACGGGTTCACCGAGATCGCCACGCCGCCCTTCGCCGAAGGGGAGCCGGTCGCCGACGGGGACGAGCTGGCGGTCGGGCACCTGGTCCTGCGACGGGAGGGCGCCATCATCCGTCTGAGCAATGGGCTGACCGGCAAGGCCATCGGTGACCTCGACGTCCCGGAGGACTTCGAGGTCGGGCGCTACGCACCATCGGGTCGGCTGGTCCACTTCGTGGCCTGGGAGGACGGCGGCCCCCGCAACACCGGCAGCTACCGTGCCTTCGACACGGTGACCGGGGAGCTGGTCGTCTCGACGGGTGAGGGGATGCGCACCGGCGCGGACGCCTCGCCCGACGGGATCATCGTCGTCGAGTCCGACGACGAGGACGTCGAGGGCACCCGGCTGTGGGTCGCTGGGACGAAGGAGTCCACGTGAGCACGACACCCCGCAAGGGCGCCGACCTGGCCAAGCTGGTGGCGACCCTCGTCGTCGCGACGCTCGCCGCCACCCTCGGCGGGTGGTGGCTGCTGACCGGGACCGGGGCCGGCGGGGTCGACGGTCGCGTCTTCTACACAGGTGATCGTCCGACCAGCATGACGATCGGCCCCAACGGATGGTTCGCCTACGCCGACGACGACGGCGAGTGGGTCGAGCACGCACCGACCGGTGAGCGCTGGGGAGGAGAGCGGCTCTACGGCGCGCCCGTCCTGACCTCAGACGGGGCAGCGGTGTCGACCCTCGGCCCGGACGTCCGCGTCGCGCGGGCGAGCGGCGTCGTGGTCACCGAGGGCAGCGACCTGCTCGTCGCCCACGGCGACAAGGAGCTGCAGCCCGGCGACGAGGTCGAGGTCATCGGCCTGTCGGCACGGCACGCGGCAGTCGTCTCCTGCCTCTCGCCCGCCGGCGAGGCCCGCCTCGGCAAGGACGTCCCCGGGGGGCGGCTCGTCGTCTCGGGCATCGCGCTCGCGGACGGCCACGTGGCGTGGAGCCATGACACCGAGGTCGGGTGCGCCACCAGGCTCGCGACGCTCTACCCGCACGGGCTGCCCGAGCAGCGCCACGTCCTGATCACCCCCACCGAGGAGACCACCCAGGCGCTGGACCTCGACACCGGCACGATCGCCAGGACCTGGAAGCAGGCGCCGCGCGGACGGGTCATCGTGCGCCAGGACGAGGCGGTGCACCGGACCGGCGACACGGTGACGGTGACCTCCCTTCGCTCGGGCAAGGAGCTGGCCCGCACCAGCTGCCCCGGAGCGCGGCTCGACGGGATCGGCGAGTCCGGTGGACGTCTGGCCGCGGAGGGGACACCGCTCGTGCGCTGCGGTGACGGCGTGCGGCTGCTCGGGGACGACGGCTTCGTCACCGTCGACAGTCCACCGGTCGGCGAGAGCCAGGAGGTCCCCGACGGTCGCTCGGTGGTCTTCGACCGCTTCCTCATCTCACGCAGCGGTGACTCGCTGACCCTCCGGGACGCCTTGGCCGACAAGGAGATCGGGACCATCGAGGTCCCTGACGGGTATCGCATCTCCACCAACGACCTGCGAGGTCGGCTCATCGGCTTCTACCGGCCGGCCGACAAGCTGCTGAGCGATGCTGCGGAGAGCGCCCACATCCTCGTCGACACCCGTACGGCCGAGCTCGTGGCCACGACGGACGACGACCTCTCACCCGGGGCAGAGGTCTCTACGGACGGGTACGCGATCCTCGGCGAGTACGTAGAGCGTCGGCGCAACCGCCCCCCGCGCAGCCACGCATGGCTGGTGGGTGTCGAGGACGTGCAGCGGCCGTCCTGAGCGTCGAGTCCGTCGACCGCTCAGTCGATCTCCTCGCCGGCCAGGGCCTTGGCCGCGAGTCGCTCCTCCTCGCTGACCTCCCAGACCTCCCACGCGGCGTGCAGCGCGATGAGGATGATGGCGCAGCCGAGGACGAGGTCGGGCCAGCCCGACGAGGTCCACAGCGTCACCACGGCCATGCCGATGACGGCGACGTTGACGAGCACGTCGTTGCGGGCGGAGAGGAAGGCCGCCCGGCTGAGCGAGCCCCCGGCGTGCCGCACGCCCGCCAGCAGCCAGCCGCTCGTGCCGTTGACGACGATGGCGCCGAGCGAGGCGAGGACGACGGGCAGCACCTCGGGTGCGACCGGGTCGGCGAAGCGGCGGACCGCCTCGATGCCGGCCACGGTGGCCGGTCCGAGGATGACGAGGGCCATCGCCTTGCCCATCAGGGCGCGACGGGCGAGTGGCCAGCCGAGAGCGACGAAGATCAGCAGGTTGATCCCGGTGTCCTCGAGGAAGTCGACGCTGTCCGCGAGCAGCGACACCGACCCGGCACCGAGGGCGACGGTGAACTCGACGAAGAAGTACGCGAAGTTGAGCAGCGCCACGACGAGCACGATCCGTCGCAGTCGCCGGGCGTCGATCCCGGGCGGGTGCACGTCGGCGCTCATGGTCGCGACGATATCGGCTTGCGGTGCGGCTCTCCCGGGCGCTCAATGGTCTGGTGAGCGCACCGCGGACCGTCGTGCTGGTCGAGGGGGAGAGCGACCGGGTGGCGCTGCTCGCGCTCGCCGATCGCCTCGGGAGCGATGTCGGGTCCCACGGTGTCGAGGTGGTGGCGATGGGTGGCATCACCAACATCCGCGCCTTCGCCGGGCGCCACGGCCCGCATGGTCTCGGGCAGCGGCTCGCCGGCCTCTACGACGTCGGCGAGGAGCGTCACGTACGAAGGGGGCTGCTCGCCGCCGGTCTGCCCGTGGACGACGTCATCGGCCCGGCAGGGCAGGGCTTCCACGCGTGCCACACCGACCTCGAGGACGAGCTCGTCCGCGCGGTGGGGCTCGAGGGGGTGGAGGCCGTCATCGAGGACGCGGGGGAGGGGCGCTCCCTTCGTCTGCTGGCACAGATGCCCGCGCAGCAGGGTTGGGCCCGCGAGGAGCTGGTGCGCCGCTTCCTGTGCTCGCAGTCGGGGCGCAAGGTCCGCTATGCCCGCCTCCTCGTCGAGGCGATGGACCTGCGGAGGGCGCCGGCGCCGATGGTGGCCGTCGTCGAGCGCGTGAGTGCCACGTAGCCTGCCAGCGTGCGACTTCTCCTCATCCGTCACGGCCAGACCCCCAACAACGTCACCGGTGCGCTCGACACCGCCTTCCCCGGAGCGGGCCTGACTGACCTGGGTCAGACGCAGGCGGCGGCGGTGCCGGCCGCGCTCGCCGACGAGGACGTCAGCGCGGTCTATGCGTCGCCGCTCGTGCGGACCCAGCTGACCGGCAGCCCGTTGGCCGTGGAGCGGGGGATCGACGTGCAGGTGCGCGAGGGGCTCGAGGAGATCGCCGCGGGCCGCTTCGAGATGCGCTCGGACCGGGAGGCCGTGGAGGCCTACCTCGGTGGCGTGTCGGCCTGGCTGCACCGTGACCTCGACCATGCCCTGCCCGGTGGACGCACGGGACGCGACTTCATGGACCGCTACGACCGAGCCGTGCGCGGGGTCGCCGAGCAGCACGGTCGGCACGACACCGTCGCCCTCTTCAGCCACGGCGCAGCGATCCGCGTCTACGCGACCATCGCGGCCGGGCTCGGCGCCGACGAGGTCGAGGGGATGTGGATCAACAACACGGGCATGATCCTGCTCGAGGGACACCCGGACGACGGCTGGCAGCTCGTGCGCTGGACCGGCGAGCCGCTCGGTGGAGCGCACCTGGCCGGTGCCCGCGCGCACGACGTCACGGGTGAGGCGATCGACGAGGAGCTCGACGACTGACTGGTGCTCGTCAGCGGGCGAAGTCGTCCGTCGCCCGCACGATGAGCCCGTCGGTCACCTCGGCCCCGCCGTGGTCCTCGTCCTCCACGACGTGCAGGGTCGCGAGCGGCAGACGCTCGACGAGTCGGTGGACCACACCCAGTGGTGCGGCGATGTCGAGCCGCCCCCTGACGAGGACGGCTGGGATGTCGCGGATGGCGTCCAGGTGCCCGCTGATCCCGTCGGAGGGCAGGAACGCGTGGTGGCCGAAGAAGTGCGTGACCAGTCGGGCGAACCCCAGGGCGAAGGTGGGATCGGCGTAGCGCGGGCTGGCCACGGGCGGCCCGGTGAGCGCGGCCAGGCGCTCCTCCCAGTCGCACCATGCCCGGGCGGCGCGGTGGTGGACCGCCGGATCGCGGTCCAGGAGCAGCTCGTTGATCGCGATCGTCAGGTTGCCCCCACGCTCGACGTGCGGGACGAGAGAGCGCAGCGAGGCGAAGGCCTCCGGGTAGATCTCGCCCATCGTCCAGGTGAGCCAGTCGACCTCCTCGCGCGTCGTGGTCACGGCACCCCAGAAGACCATCTCGCTGACCCGCTCGGGGTGGGCGACCGCATAGGCCAGCCCGAGGGTGGACCCCCATGACCCACCGAGGACGAGCCAACGCTCGACGGCGTGCAGCTCGCGGAGGGCCTCGATGTCGGCGATGAGGTGCTGCGTCGTGATGGTCGACAGGTCCGCGTCGGGGTCGCTTGCGAGGGGGCGGCTGCCCCCGCAACCCCGTTGGTCGAAGAGGGTCACGCAGTAGCGCTCTGGGTCGAAGTAGCGGCGCCACCACGGGGCGGCGCCGGAGCCGGGCCCGCCGTGGAGGACCACGGCCGGCTTGCCACCCGGTGAGCCCACACGCTCCCACCGGATGTGATGACCGTCAGAGGTCTCGAGCACGCCCTCGTCGAAGGGCTCGACGAGCGGGTACCGGACCATCTCTCAACTCTGCCACGCGCCGCGGCGCATGACCGCCGTGACCGCGAGGTCCTCGTCGAGCACGACCAGGTCGGCGCGCGCGCCGACCTCGATCCGTCCGACATCGGTCAGTCCGAGCGCCGCGGCCGGGCCCCGGGTGGCGGCGTCCACCGCCTGCTCGAGGGTGAAGCCGCTCGCCACCGAGTGCCGGACCGCGCCGGCCATCGTCAGCGTGGACCCTGCGATGGCGCCGCTCGGTGTCCGGGCGACGCCGTCACGGACCTGCACGTGGATCGGGCCGAGGTGGTAGTCGCCGTCGTCCGCCGCCGCAGCGCCCATCGCGTCGGTCACGAGCATGATCCGCCCGGGCGCCGCTGTCAGGGCCAGGCGCAGCATGGCGGGGTGCACGTGCACGCCGTCGCTGATCAGCTCGATCGACACCCGCTCGTCCTCGAGCAGGGCGGCGATCGGACCGGGGCGGCGGTGGTGCAGCCCGCGGATCTGGTTGAAGAGGTGGGTGGCGACGGTGGCCCCGGCCCCGATCGCCTCGCCGGCCTGCTCCCAGGTCGCGTCGGTGTGCCCGACACCGACGACGACCCCGGCCCCGGCGACCCGGCGGATGGCGTCCATCGCACCGTCGAGCTCGGGTGCGATGGTGACCATCCGCAGGGCATCGCCTCCGGCAGCGAGCAACCGGTCGACGTCCTCGCGCGAAGGGGGACGCAGCAGGCTCGGCTCGTGGGCACCGCAGAAGTCCCGAGACAGCCACGGCCCCTCGAGGTGGACACCGGCGAGGACCCCGTCGGTGACCAGCTCGCCGAGGACGCGGACGTGGCGCTCCAGCTCGGACACCTCGTCGGTGACGAGGCTGGCCACCATGCTGGTCGTGCCGTGGCGCAGGTGGGCCGAGGCCACCTCCATCGCCTCGTCGGCGTCGCCGACGGTGAAGGACGCGCCTCCGCCACCGTGGCAGTGGGCGTCGACGAAGCCCGGCACGAGGGTGCCCGTCAGGACCACATCGGCAGGTGAGGGGGGACTCCCTTCGCCCAGCTCGGTGACGCGATCGGACACCACGCGCGCCCACCCCGGGGCGATCGTGCGCCCCGGGGTGATGATGCGATCGGCGGTGAGGATCACGCGCTGTCGTCCGCGGTGACCAGGGACTCCTCGCCCTCGTCCTCACGGCCCGGGGTCTTGAGGTTCCACCGGCGGATGACGAAGCGGAAGAGCACGTAGTACACGACGGCATAGCCGAGCCCGATGACGATGAGCAGCAACGGTTTTGTCGCGATGTTGAAGTTGAGCACGTAGTCGAAGAGGCCCGCGGAGAAGCCGAACCCGTCCTTGATGCCCAGGGCGTTGACCAGGGCGAGCGACGAGCCGGTGAGCAGGGCGTGGATGACGTAGAGCGGCCACGCGACGAACATGAAGGCGAACTCGAGCGGCTCGGTGACGCCGGTGAGGAAGGCGGTCAGCGCCGTGGAGCCCATGATGCCGCCGACGAGCTTCTTCTGCGCCGGCTTGGCCTCCTGGTAGATGGCCAGGGCGGCGGCCGGGAGGGCGAACATCATGATCGGGAAGAAGCCGGTCATGAAGGCTCCGGCGGTCGGGTCGCCGTTGAGGAAGCGCGGGATGTCTCCCGTGACCGTCTTGCCGCCAGCCGGGGTGTACTCGCCGATGAGGAACCACGGCGGGTTGTTGAGGATGTGGTGCAGGCCGGTCGGGATGAGCAGGCGGTTGACCGTGCCGTAGACGAAGCCACCGATCACCTCGTTGTCGGCGACCCACTCGCCGAGGCTGGTGATGCCCGCGTCGAAGAACTGGTAGACGAAGCTCATGAGCACCGAGAGGACGATCGCCGCGACGGCGGTGATGATCGGGACGAAGCGTCGCCCGCCGAAGAAGGCGAGGTAGGTCGGCAGCTTGATCCGGTGGTACCTCTGCCACAGCCAGGCCGCGGTCAGGCCCATGACGATGCCGCCGAGGACGCCGTACTCGATGAGGGACTGCTCCTTGCCCTTCGCCGGCGGGTCGAGGACGAAGGGGGACATCGCGTCGCCGACCCCCTTGAAGACGAGGTAGCCGACGACCGCCGCCAGGGCCGTCGAGCCGTCGGCCTTCTTGGCCATGCCGATGGCGATACCGACGGCGAAGAGGATCGGCAGGTTGTCGAAGAGGGCGCTACCGGCGGCGCCGATGATCGGTGCCACGTGCGTCCAGCCGAGGCCGTCCGCGCCGAGGAGGTCCGGCTGTCCCAGGCGCAGCAGGAGGCCGGCCGCCGGGAGGGCCGCGATGGGCAGCATGAGGCTGCGGCCGAACTTCTGGATGGGTGCGAGGTTGAACTTCTTCTTGCGTGCCGGCTCGTTGCCGGGCACGTCGATGGGCCCGTCTGCTGTGGTCACGAGCGATTCCCTTCGGGTAGTGCCGGGGTTGGGTCGTCGTTCCGGCTCAACGACATGTGCAGCTGGTACCGGTCACCGCGGTACCTGGAGATCACGTGCTCGACGGGGCGGCCGAGGCTGGTGGAGAGGCGACGGAAGACGAGCAGCGGGGTGGCGGGCGGGCTCGCGAGGAGTCGTGCCACGCGCCCCTGGGCGCTCTCGCCCCAGAGGGTCTGCTCGGCGGCGTCGATGACGACGCCGTACTCGTCGGCGAGCAGCGCGTAGAGGGAGTCGCCCAGGTCGTGGGAGTCCAGGCCGGGCAGCAGGCTGGCTGAGTACCAGCTCTCCTCGAGCGCGATCGGCTGACCGTCCGCGAGACGGAGCCGCTCGACCCGCCAGGCCTGCGTACCACCGAGCCAGTCCAGGACGTCCTGCGGGGGAGTGGCGAGCTCGATGTCCAGGAGCCGGGTCGAGGGCTCCAGCCCGCGCCGGCGCATGTCCTGGCTGAAGCTCGCGAGGTGCAGCCGGCTCTCGAGCCGTGGCCTGGCGACGAAGGTCCCCTTGCCGTGCACCCGGTGGAGCAGCCCGTCGCCGATGAGTGCCTCGATGGCCTTGCGCACCGTGGAGCGGGAGACGTCGAAGCCGACCATGAGCTCGCGCTCGGAGGGGATGGCCGCGTCGGGGCCGAGCTGTCCGGCGAGCTCGGTGAGGGCATCGCGCAGCTGGACGTGCTTGGGGCGCGGCCCTGCCAGGGGTGCTCGGGGCACTTCCGGATCCTCACCTTCATTGGTACGGTCTGGTACGTACCAGTGAGGATCCACGTCGAGGTGGGAGGTGTCAAGCATCGTGACCGTCATGGCCGACGAGATCGCCGAGCAGCCGGAGGCGATCCGACGCACCCTAGACGCGCTGCTGCCCCTGCGCGAGGAGCTGCGTGGGCTCTTCGCCGGTCGCCGGCGGGTCTCCTTCGTCGCGCGCGGTTCGAGCGACAACGCCGCGACCTACGGTCGCTACCTCCTGGAGGCGTGCGCCGGGGTCAGCGCCGCGCTCGCCGCCCCGAGCATCGCGACCCACTACCGCGCGGACCTCGACCTCACCGACACGCTGCTGGTGGCCGTGTCCCAGTCCGGGGCGACGACCGAGATCGTCGAGTGCGTGGACTGGGCCCGCTCGCACGGCGCCGCGATCGTGTCCGTGACCAATGTCGCCGACTCCCCGCTGGCGAAGGGAGCGGACGTCGCCCTGGTCACGAGGGCGGGGCCGGAGGTGGCCGTGCCGGCCACCAAGACCTATCTCACGCAGCTGGTCGCGATGGCCGTGCTCGCCGACGCCCTCGGCGCCGACCTCGAGCAGGACCTCGCCCGCGTCGCCGACGAGGTGGCCGGTGCGGTGCGGGGCGCCGAGCTCGTCGAGCCCGCCGTCGCCCTGCTGCGGGATGCCGCGCACGTCGTCGTCACCGGCCGTGGGCTGTGCCTGGGCACGGCACTCGAGACCGCGCTGAAGATCGAGGAGACATCACTGACCCCGGTGCGCGGGTACTCGTACGCAGACCTGCGCCACGGACCGATCTCGGTCATCGAGCCCTCCGTCGTGGCGGTGCTGGTGGCTGCCTCCGACGGGCCGATGCTCGAGCCCATGACGGCCCTTGCCGATGACCTGCGCCGCCGGGGGGCGCGGGTCGTCGGCATCGGTGGGGACACCCCCTTCGCCCGGACCTGCGACGTGCACGTGCCCGGCCCGGACCTGCCCGAGCCCGTCGCCCCCCTCGGGCTCGTCGTGCCCGCCCAGCTGCTCGTCGAGCAGCTCGCCCGGGCGCGCGGCCATGACCCGGACAACCCCCGGGGTCTGGCCAAGGTCACCCGTACCGACTCACACTGATCCACCCCCAACTGGAAGGAACCACACCATGGCAACCAAGGCGGAGCAGATCCTCGCCGGCCTCGGCGGCGCGGACAACATCGTCGAGATCGAGCCGTGCATCACCCGGCTGCGCACCGAGGTCAAGGACGGCTCCTTGGTCGACCAGGCCGCGCTCAAGGCGGCCGGCGCCCACGGCGTCATGGCCCAGGGCACCGTCATCCAGGTCGTCGTCGGGCCCGAGGCGGACAACCTCGCGGACGACATCGAGGACCTGATGTGAGCGAGGTCCTCGCCCCCTGCGCGGGGAGGGTGTTGCCCATCACCGAGTGCGTCGACGAGGTCTTCGCCGGGCAGCTCGTCGGTCCGGGTCTGGTCATCGACCCGCCGGACGGCAGCCAGACCGTCGTCGCCCCCATCGCCGGGACCGTCATGAAGATCCACCCCCATGCCTTCGTCGTCGTGGGGGAGGGCGCCGGCGTGCTCGTCCACCTCGGCATCAACACGGTGCGGCTCGAGGGCGCGGGCTTCGAGGTGCATGCCACCCAGGGGTCCATCGTCACGGCCGGCGACCCGATGATCACCTGGGACCCGTCCGCCCTGCCGAGCGAAGCTGCGGGACAAGCGATCTCACGTCAGGTGCCCGTGGTGGTCCTCGACGTGCCCGCGGACTCGCTCGACCTGTCGGACCTGCCCGGCGACGTCGCCCCCGGCGATCCTCTCTTCGCATTGCCCTAGGGCAATGCACCCCCAGATCCGCACGACCTTAAGGTCGTGCGGAAAAGGCAACTGAAACAAAGGCCCGTATCTCTTTACTTCTGTTGTTTTGAGTCCTATCGTTGTGGGCATCACCACCGGCACCGGCGCCATGGGCGCCCAGAGGACGAGGGAGTCCACCGCGATGTACGCACCCGAGCGGCAGCAGCGCATCCTCGAGACGGCGCGCGCGCAGGGACGGGTCGAGGTCGTGACCATGTCCGAGGACCTCGGGGTGACGACCGAGACGGTCCGTCGTGACCTCACCGTCCTCGAGCGCCGGGGAGCCGTCCGCCGGGTCCACGGCGGGGCGCTCCCGGTCGAGCGGCTCGAGGTCGAGCCACCCCTGGCGACGCGCACGACCCAGAACTCCCAGGCCAAGCGGCGCATCGCCGCCCGCGCTCTCGACGAGGTGCCGGCCGAGGGCACGATCCTCCTCGACGGCGGCTCGACGACCCGGGCGCTCGCCGAGCTCATCCCGGACCGCGAGGGGCTGACGGTCGTCACCAACTCCATCGATGCCGCGGCCATCCTCCAGGGCCACACCCACACCGACGTCTACGTCCTCGGGGGCCGGGTGCGTGGCCGCACCGGTGCGTGCGTGGGGGACTGGCTCACCTCGGCCCTCGCCGGGGTCTGCGTCGACGTCGCGCTCATCGGGGCCAACGGCTTCTCGCCGACGCGCGGGATGACCACACCCGACCAGGCCGAGGCGGTCGCCAAGCGCGCCATGGTCGGCGCAGCCCGTCGCGCCGTGGTCCTGGCCGACGCCACCAAGTCCGGGGACGACCACTTCCACCGCTTCGCCGACACCGCGTCGATCGACGCGCTCATCACCGACGAGTCGCTCGACGCGGACACCGTCATCGAGCTGGGCGCCGAGGGCATGGCGGTGGTGCTCGCATGATCATCACGCTGACCCCCAACCCCAGCGTCGACCGCACCGTCGCCTTCGACGAGCTGCACCGGGGTGCGGTCAACCGGGCGACGTCCAGCCGCATCGATCCCGGCGGCAAGGGCGTCAACGTCTCCCGGGCCCTGACCGCCCAGGGTGCCTCGACGATCGCCGTCCTGCCCGAGGGCGGCCCCGAGGGCCACCTCATGGCGGACCTGCTCGACGACGCCGGCGTCGTCCGTCGTGGCGTGCCCATCCGCGGCTCTGTCCGGCTCAACATCACCGCCGTGGAGCCCGATGGCACGACGACCAAGCTCAACGAGCCCGGTCCGACGCTGGACGAAGGGGAGGTCCGCGCCCTCCTCGATGCCGTCGCCACGTGCGTGCGCTCCGCGCCCGACCCGCAGCAGGTCTGGGTCGTCACCTGCGGGTCGCTGCCGCCCGGTGCGCCCGTGGACCTCCATGCGCGGCTCGTGCGATCGGCACGCGAGGCCGGTGCCCTCGTGGCCGTCGACTCCTCGGGGGACCCCCTTCGCCCCGCGGTGGCCGAGTGCCCCGACCTGATCAAGCCCAACCGCGTCGAGCTCGCGGAGCTGGTGGGTGCCGACCTGACGACCCTGGGAGCGGTCATCGATGCCGCGAGCGACCTCGTCGCGCAGGGCGTCGGCCGGGTCGCGGTCAGCCTCGGCCGCGACGGCGCCGTCCTCGTCGACGACTCCGGTGCCACGCACGCCCGGGCCACGATCGGACGGCCGCGCTCCACGGTCGGTGCCGGCGACTGCATGCTCGCCGGCCTCGTCCACGACCTCTCGTCCGGCCGCCCCGCAGCGGATGCCCTGCGCACCGGCGTGCTGTGGGGGGCTGCCGCAGTGACGCTGCCCGGCAGCCGCGTCCCCGCCCCCGACGACCTCGCCGGCATCGCCGTCGAGCTGACCACGACCCCCGACCGCTCCCTCGCCGTCCGCGACTGAGCCGGACGAAAGGAATCCAGATGGCGCTCATCACCGAGTCCCAGGTCGTCCTCGACCTGACCGCTCCCGATCGGCATGCCGCGACGCGGACCCTGGCCGAGACGCTCGTGGCGACCGGCCGCAGCACCGACCTCGAGGGCTTCCTCGAGGACGTGCGGGCCCGCGAGGAGGTGATGGCGACCGGGCTGCCCGGCGGCATCGGGATCCCGCACGCACGCAGCGCCGCCATCAGCGAGCCGTCACTCGTCTTCGGTCGCTCGAGCGAGGGCATCGACTGGGGGGCCAAGGACGGTCCGGCGACGCTGATCTTCCTCATCGCCGCACCCGAAGGTGGGGGAGAGGCGCACATGCAGGTCCTGCCCAAGCTGGCCAAGGCCTTGATGGACAAGACCTTCCGCGCCGCGCTCGAGGCAGCCACGAGCGAGTCCGAGGTCGTCGACATCGTCAACGCCCGGGTGGCCCTCGACGAGCCGTCGGCCGCCACTGCACCCGCCGCAGCCGCCTCCACCACGGCTTCAGCCACCGCGGCCGCCGCTCCGTCGACACCAGAACCCGACGCGCAGGGGGAGCAGCCCCCTTCGTCCGACGGCCCGGCTCCCCGCCACCTCGTCGCCGTCACCTCGTGCCCGACCGGCATCGCCCACACCTACATGGCGGCCGAGGCGCTGGAGATCGCGGCCAAGGAGGCCGGCCACACCATCTCCGTCGAGACGCAGGGCTCCGCCGGCTCGAAGCCCTTGTCCCGCAAGGACATCCAGCGTGCTGACGCGGTGATCTTCGCCCACGACCTCGAGGTTCGGGACAAGGGCCGCTTCGCCGGCAAGCCCACGGTCGACGTGGGTGTCAAGAAGGCCGTCTCCGATGCCCCCGAGCTCGTCCAGCGGGCGACCAAGCTGGCCGACGAGTGGGCTGCGGACCCCGACCGAGCCGCCGCGCACGCTGCGAGTGTCGACGCGGACGACTCCGACCTCGACGCCAACGACGAGGTGTCCACGGCCACCAAGGTGCGCCAGTGGCTCATGACCGGCGTCAGCTACATGATCCCCTTCGTCGCCGCGGGCGGGATCCTCATCGCCTTGTCCTTCATGCTCGCCCAGGTCGCCCTCGGTGAGCAGGGCGCCATCGAGATCACCAAGTACGCGCTCGACGCCGAGGGCAAGTACAACATCACCAACAGCTTCAGCCCGCTGAGCCTGACCTCGTGGGCCGCGCTCCTCTTCGTCATGGGCGGAGCCGCCTTCGGCTTCCTGGTGCCGATCCTCTCCGGGTACATCGCCTACGCGATCGCCGATCGTCCGGGCCTGGTCCCCGGCATCGTCGGCGGCTGGATCGCCGCGACCATGGGCGCGGGATTCCTCGGCGGCCTCGCCACCGGGTTCCTGGCCGGCTTCGTCGCCCGCTGGGTCTCCGGATGGACCGTGCCCGCGGGCGTGCGCGGCATCATGCCAGTCGTCGTCATCCCGCTGCTGTCGACCTTCATCACCGCAGGCCTCTTCATCACCGTGCTGGGTCGCCCGATCACCTGGCTCATGGACAACCTCACCGCGGCCCTCGAGGGCATGGGTGGCGGTAGCTCGCTCGTCCTCGGGCTCATCCTCGGCGCGATGATGGGCTTCGACCTCGGCGGACCGGTCAACAAGGTCGCCTACGCCTTCGCCACGACCGGTCTGGCGACCGCCGGCGCCGCCACCGACGCCGTCCAGCTGAAGATCATGGCCGCCGTCATGGCCGCCGGCATGGTCGCCCCGCTGGCCATGGCGCTCGCGACGACCGTCCGGCCGCGCCTCTTCACCGAGCCCGAGCGGGAGAACGGCCGTGCCGCCTGGCTGCTCGGTGCGTCCTTCATCTCCGAGGGGGCCATCCCCTTCGCCGCCGCAGACCCGATCCGGGTCATGGCCAGCTCCGTCGTCGGGTCGGCCGTCACCGGTGGGATCGCCCTGGCTGCCGGAGTCACCCTCCGCGCGCCGCACGGAGGCATCTGGGTGCTGCCGCTCATGGGCAACTTCCTCATGTTCGTCGTGGCCCTCGTCGTCGGGGTCCTCGTGATGACCGCCATCGTCGTCGCCCTCAAGTCCCACGCGGCCCGCACGACGGGTGTCGACTCGGACCCGCAGCGGGTCACCGCCTGACAGAGTGGAAGCCCGGTCCGCCGCGTGCGGTCACGACGACCAACGACCACCACACACCAGGAGCATCACATGGCCAGTCGCACCACCACCATCGCCTCGTCCGTCGGCCTCCACGCCCGGCCGGCAGCCCTCTTCGTCCAGCAGGCCAGCGAGTCCGGCCTCGACGTGCAGATCGCTCGCCCCGGCGAGGAGCCCGTCGACGCGACGAGCATCCTCGGGGTCATGGCCCTCGGGGCCAAGCACGGCGAGCAGGTCGAGATCACCGCCGACGGTGACAACGCCGACCAGGTCCTCGACGGCCTCGTCACCCTCCTCGAGACCGACCTCGACGCGCAGGAGTGAGCCCGATGGCCGACGAGGACAGCACGCGTCGCGGCATCGGTGTCTCGCCGGGCAGCGCCTACGGGCCGGTGGTGCTCGTCGCCCCGCCGGTCCGCGCACCCGAGGGCGAGCCGGCCGCTGCCGATCCCGAGCTGGCGCTCACCGAGGTGAAGGCGGCCTTCGAGTCGGTCGCCCGAGACCTGGAGGAGCGCGCCGGCCGGGTGGACGACACTGCTGGCGAGATCCTCATGGCCACCGCGCTCATCGCCCGGGACAAGAGCCTGCTCAAGGCCGCGGGCAAGCACCTTCGCGAAGGGAGGGGCCCCGCCACCGCGATCGAGGCGGCGATCGACGAGTTCGTCGTGCAGTTCGAGGCCCTCGGTGGGTACTTCGCCGAGCGCGTCGCCGACCTGCGTGACGTCGGTGCCAGGGCGGTGGCCGCGGTCCTTGGCCTTCCCGCCCCCGGAGTGCCAGACCTCGACGTGCCCAGCATCGTCGTCGCCGCCGACCTCGCCCCGGCGGAGACGGCCGTCCTCGACCGAGCGCTCGTCCTGGCCATCGTCACCAGCGGCGGCGGTCGCACGAGCCACACGGCGATCCTCGCTGCGCAGCGAGGCATCCCCGCGGTCGTCCAGTGCGACCGGGCCCTCGACCTGGTCGCCGGGGCCCACGTCGCCGTCGACGGGGACATGGGCACCGTCACCATCGAGCCGAGCGAGGCCTTCGTCGCCGACCTCACCGCGCGTCGGGAGCGCCGGGCCGCAGCGCTGTCGGGCTCCGCCGGCCCGGGGCGGACCAGTGACGGCCACGCGGTCGCGCTGCTCGCCAACATCGGCGACGTCGAGGATGCGGTCGCAGCGGCAGCCCAGGACGTCGAGGGCGTCGGGCTCTTCCGCACCGAGTTCGTCTTCCTCTCCTCCTCGTCAGCCCCGACCGTCGAGGAGCAGGCGGAGATCTACCGTCGGGTCCTCGCGCCCTTCGGGAGCCGCCGCGTCGTGGTGCGCACCCTCGACGCCGGCGCCGACAAGCCGCTCGCCTTCGCCGACCTCGGCCCGGAGGAGAACCCCGCCCTCGGGCGCCGAGGTCTGCGCCTGTCCGCGGAGCGTCCCGACCTGCTCGACGCCCAGTTGCAGGCCCTGGCGATCGCGACCCGGGAGACCGGCGCGGACGTGCGCGTGATGGCACCGATGGTGGCCACGGCGGAGGAGGCCGACTGGTTTGCCCGCCGGGTCCGCGAGCACGGGCTGCCCAAGGCCGGCGTGATGGTCGAGGTGCCGGGCGCCGCCCTTCGCTCCCGGCACGTCCTGGCCGGGATGGACTTCGCGAGCATCGGCACCAACGACCTCTCGCAGTACGCGATGGCGGCCGACCGCATGCAGGGTGCGCTGTCCGAGCTGCTGGACCCGTGGCAGCCCGCAGTGCTCGACCTGGTCGCCGCCACGTGCGCCGGAGGCGCCGCGACCGGCACACCGGTCGGAGTGTGCGGCGAGGCCGCCGGCGACCCCCTCCTCGCGCTCGTGCTCGTCGGGCTCGGCGTCTCGAGCCTGTCGATGGCGCCCAGCAAGGTCCCGATGGTCCGGCTGGCCCTCTCCCGGCATGCGCTGACCGACTGCCAGCGCATCGCGACGGCGGTGCTGGGGGCGCGCACCGCAGCGGCGGCACGGGCCGTCTGCCTCGAGGAGGCAGTGGCCGAGGTCACCGACCTGCTCTGAGTCCGGCCTCGGTCGAGCACGGCACGGCCTGGCCGCTACAGTTGGTGAGCGGCCCAGAGGGCCAGCCGCACCCCCGAGACCTCGGAGTACACCGCGTGAACGACGTCCGTCCAGACGCAGTCATCATCCTCGCCGCGGGCGAGGGAACCCGGATGAAGTCGACCCTCCCCAAGGTCCTGCACCCCATCGGCGGTGCACCCCTCTTGGGTCACGCGATGCGAGCCGCGGCCGGTGCGGGAGCGAGCGAGACCGTCGTCGTCGTGCGTCACCAGCGCGACCGGGTCGTCGCCTTCATCGACCAGTACTCGACGCAGACACAGCTCACCTGCCGTACCGCCGACCAGGACGAGATCAAGGGCACCGGGCGGGCCGTCGAGTGCGGTCTCGAGGTCCTGCCGGCCGACCTGCAGGGCACGGTCGTCGTCACCATGGGTGACGTCCCGCTGCTGTCCGCGGAGACGATCAGCGAGCTCACCCGCGCCCACGTCGAGGCCGGCGCCGCAGTCACCGTCATCACCTCGGTGCTGCCGGACGCCCAGGCCTACGGCCGGATCGTGCGCGACGCCGACGGCAATGTCGAGCGGATCGTGGAGTTCAAGGACGCCACCGAGGCCGAGCGGGGCATCCGCGAGATCAACTCCGGCATCTACGCCTTCGACGCCGCGGTGCTGCGCCGTGAGCTGGCCAATGTCACCTCCGACAACGCCCAGGGCGAGAAGTACCTCACCGACGTCCTCCAGCTGGCTCGTGCCGCCGGCGGCACGGTGGCCGCGCACGTCCTCACCGACCTCGACCAGACCGAGGGCGTCAACGACCGCGTCCAGCTCGCCAGGCTCGGCAAGGAGCTCAACCGACGCACCTGCGAGCGGCACATGCGAGCCGGCGTGACGATCGTCGACCCGGCCACCACGTGGATCGACGTCGACGTGACCATCGGCCAGGACACGCGCGTCCTGCCCGGCACCCAGCTCCTCGGCGCCACGAGCGTCGGCGCCGAGGCGACCATCGGCCCGGACGTCACCCTCACCGACTGCGAGGTCGGCGACGGGGCCGAGGTCAAGCGCGCCGAGGGCCACCTGGCCGTCATCGGTGCCGGTGCCACGGTCGGTCCCTTCTCCTACCTGCGGCCGGGCACCGAGCTGGGGGCGAAGGGGAAGATCGGCGGCTTCGTCGAGACCAAGAACGCCAAGATCGGCGACGGGGCCAAGGTCCCGCACCTCACCTACGCCGGCGATGCCGTGATCGGGGAGGGCGCCAACATCGGTGCCGGCACGATCTTTGCCAACTACGACGGGGTCGACAAGCACCAGACCGTCATCGGCAAGCACTCCTTCGTCGGCTCCGACACCGTGCTCATCGCGCCCGTGGAGGTCGCCGACGGTGCCTACGTGGCTGCCGGCTCGGCGCTCACCGACGCCGTCGGCGCCGGGCAGCTGGCCATCGCCCGCGGGCGCCAGCGCAACATCGACGGCTGGGTCGCCACGCACCGGGCCGGCACGTCGACCGACGCCGCCGCGCAGGCGGCGACCCAGCCCCCTTCGACCGAACCCACCCCCGAGAGCAGCGAGGCACCCCAGTGAGCGGCATCCACAGGACCCCGGAGAAGAACCTCATGGTCTTCACCGGACGCACCCACCCGGCGTTGGCCGACGCCGTGGCGGCGGAGCTCGGCATCGACCTCGTGCCTTCCAGCGCCTACGAGTTCGCCAACGGCGAGATCTACGTGCGCTACGAGGAGTCGGTGCGAGGGTGTGACGCCTTCGTCCTGCAGAGCCACTCCACGCCGATCAACGAGGCGATCATGGAGCAGCTGCTCATGGTCGACGCGCTCAAGCGGGCCAGCGCCAAGCGGATCACCGCCGTCCTCCCGTTCTACGGGTACGCCCGCCAGGACAAGAAGCACCGCGGTCGCGAGCCGATCTCCGCGCGTCTGATGGCTGACCTTTTCAAGACCGCGGGAGCCGACCGCCTGATCACGGTCGACCTGCACACCGACCAGATCCAGGGGTTCTTCGACGGACCGGTCGACCACCTCATGGCCCGTCGGATCCTGGCCACCTACGTCAAGGAGAAGTACGGCGACCGCAAGCTCGCCGTCGTCTCCCCGGACGCCGGGCGGATCAAGGTCGCCGAGCAGTGGTCGCGCCACCTCGGCGGGGTGCCGCTGGCCTTCATCCACAAGACGCGCAACATCGACCGCCCCAACGAGTCGGTCGCCAACCGCGTGGTCGGTGAGGTCGAGGGCCGCTGGTGCGTGCTCGTCGACGACATGATCGACACCGCGGGGACCATCACCAAGGCCGCCGACGCCCTGATGGCCGACGGCGCCGCCGGCGTGATCATCGCCGCCACCCACGCGATCTTCTCCGGCCCCGCCGTCGAGCGCATGGTCGCCTGCGCGGCCGAGGAGGTCATCGTCACCGACACCCTCCCGCTGCTCGACGAGCAGAAGTTCGACGACCTGACGATCCTGTCGATCGCCCCACTGGTCTCCCGCGCGATCCGCGAGGTCTTCGAGGACGGCTCGGTCACCAGCCTCTTCAACTGACCGAGGCACCGCACGTAGCGAGCCCTCCGCAGCCGGCCGGCGCGGGGGGCACGCTGCGTCCCGGGAAGGCGCTGTCGAAGGGGCGGCGACAGGAGATGTTGGCGCCACTCAAGCCGAAGTCGAGAACGACAACGCCCCCGGACGACGACGAAGGACTTCGGCCGGCGCCGACGTGTCCTGCCGCCGGCCCGGATGGGGGCGGGTAGTGGAAGCTCAGTCGGCCCGCCGCGACCGATAGGCGGCGGCGGCGAGCCGGTTGCCGCAGCCCCGGTCGCAGTAGCGCTTGCTGCGGTTGCGGGACAGGTCGGCGAGCACGTCGTCGCAGTCGTCCGCTGCGCAGATCCGCAGGCGGTCGAGCTGGCCCGCCCGGATGACGTCGACCACCGCCATGGCCGCCTCGACCTGCATCCGCTGGGCGAAGGGGGCGTCCCCGTCGGTCGCGTGGATGTGCCAGCCGTAGTCGCCGTGCTCGACGATCTGGGGGAGTGCGTGGCCCGTCCGCAGCAGCTCGTTGACCTGGTCGGCGACGGCGCCGGGGTCGTCGGCGACCTGCCACAGCGCGCGCAGGCGTGGGCGCAGCGCGCGGGCCTGCTTCAGCTCCGCCGCGTCACCGTCGAAGCGACCGGTCCAGTCCCAGGTCTCGTAGAACCCGCGGAGCTCCTCGACCGTCGAGAGGGTGTCCACTGCATCGTCGCCCCTCGTGCCGGCGGCGGTGTTGACCAAGGCTGCCGCCGTGCGCAGGGCGATCTCGGTGTCATGGGCAAAGACCATGTTGACTCCTGACGTGATGGAGGTCTAGCGTCATCACCAACAGGTTACGTGACTCATGACGCAAGGAGCAGCCGTGGCGGCCGCCGTCTCCACCCCGCAGCGAGCCCCCTTCGCGCTGGGCCTGCTGGTCGCGCTCTTCTCCGCGGCGACCTTCGGCTCCTCGGGCACCTTCGGCGCCTCGCTCCTGACGACCGGCTGGAGCCCCGGCGCCATCGTCACGCTGCGCATCTGCGGTGCGGCGCTGGTGCTGCTCGTCCCGACGGTCGTCGCCATGCGCGGCCAGTGGCACCTGCTGCGCCGCAACGCCCTTCGCATCGTGGCGTACGGGCTCTTCGCGGTCGCGGGGTGCCAGTTCGCCTACTTCATGGCGGTCGACCACCTCTCGGTCGGCGTGGCCCTGCTGCTGGAGTACCTCGCGCCCGTGCTCATCGTGGCCTGGGTCTGGGCCCGGCACGGCCGGCGGCCCTCGCCCCTCACCATGGCCGGGGTCGCCGCGGCGGTGCTGGGTCTCGTCCTCGTCCTCGAGGTGGCCTCCGGCGCCCAGCTCGACCTCGTCGGCGTGCTGTGGGGCCTGCTCGCCGCCGTCGGCCTCGTGATCTTCTTCCTCGTCGCCGCGGACGATCAGGACGCCCTCCCGCCGATCGGCTTCGCGGGCGCGGGCCTGGCCGTGGGTGCCGTGAGCCTGCTGCTCGCCGCCGGGCTCGGTCTGCTGCCGATGACGGCCAACACCTCCGCCGTCGTCCTCGCCGGATGGTCGGCCCCTTGGTGGGTCCCGATCATCGAGCTCGCGCTGGTCGCGGGCGCGGTCGCCTACGTCTCCGGGATCGCGGCGGCGCGCCTGCTCGGCGGCACGGTCGCGTCCTTCGTCGGGCTGAGCGAGGTGCTCTTCGCCGTCGTCTTCGCGTGGCTGATCGTCGGCGAGGCGATGTCACCGGTGCAGATCGTCGGGGGAGTGGCCGTCCTCGCGGGTGTCGTCGCGGTCAAGCTGGGCGAAGGGGGGCGCCCCGGTCCCGGGCTGCCCACCGATGACGTGGACGCCGCGCTGCTGGCCGCCGCCGACGGTGAGCCGTCGACCGGCTTTGCCGAGTCGGAGCGGGTCCACTAGTATCTCGGGGTTGCCTCGGCGAGGGACGCTGCACGGTCGCAGCGATCCGTAATCGACGCGGTGCCGCCCCGTGGGTTCGCCTGCGCGTCGACATCTCGTCCGCGCCGCGTCCCGCGCCGAGGCCACCGCATCCACGAGACATCGCCCGCTCCCTGCGCGGGCCGAACCAGCACAAGGAGCACCACATGGCCCACGACGAGATCCGCATCGAGTCCGAGACCCGCACCCAGTTCGGCAAGGGCGCGGCCCGCAAGCTGCGTCGCGCCGACAAGATCCCCGCCGTCCTCTACGGTCACGGCGAGGCCCCCGTCCACCTCGCGCTGCCCTTCCACAGCACCTTCCAGGCGCTGAAGAACCCCAACGCGCTGCTCACCATCGCCGTCGAGGGCGAGGCGGACCAGCTGGCCCTGGCCAAGGACGTCCAGCGCGACCCGATCAAGCCGGTCATCGAGCACGTCGACCTCGTCATCGTCAAGCGTGGCGAGAAGGTCACCGTCGAGGTCCCCGTCCACCTCGAGGGTGAGGCCGCCCCCGAGACCGTCGTCACGGTCGACGCCCAGACCCTCGAGATCGAGGCCGACGTCACCAACCTGCCCGACAACCTCATCGTCTCCGTCGAGGGCCTCGCGATCGGCACCATGATCCACGCCAGCGACGTCGAGATGCCTGCCGGCGCGACGCTCGTCTCCGACCCGGAGCTGCTCGTCGTCAACATCACCCAGCAGATCTCCGCCGACGAGCTCGAGGCCGAGCTCGCCGACGCCGAGGCCGAGGCCGGCATCGAGCACGACGCACCCGAGGAGGAGGCCGCCGAGGCCCCCGAGGGTGACGAGGAGTCCTCCGACAAGGAGTGACCCACCTGCACCACGACGAAGGGCGGGACCTCCTCACGGGGGTCCCGCCCTTCGTCGGTTGGCTCGTGTCAGCGTCGGCGGAAGAACCCTCCGTCGATGAGCCAGAGGATGGCGTCGAGGATCGGTGTCCGCCCATCACGGTTGTCCAGGAGACCCGGGCTGGTCGGCCCGGGTGTCGGCGTGCGGATGAGGGCCCTGTCCCCGATGCCGTCGGCCACCTCAGTCACCTCGTCGAGCAGCAGGGCCGCCTGCGACGGGCTCGACTCCACCAGCTGTTCCGCGCGATCCAGCCCGGCCCGGGCCTGAGCGAGTCGCTGGCGCAGAGCCTCGATGTCGTCCGGCGTCAGGTCGTTGTGGGGGTGGGTGTGCACGTTGTCGAGGCGGCGACCGATGGTGGCCATGAGCATGCGCGCGTTGCGAGCCCGGATGTCGAACTCGTCTCGAGTGGGCGGGCTGGGACGAAGGTGCGAGCCAAGAGCCATGCTCTGAACATTGCCACGCGGACGATCATCTCGCAGAGCGGGCAGCGGTCGGCTGTGGACATCTGTGGACCGCGGCCACGGGAGGGGGAGGGACCTCCCTTCGTCATTGCCTAGAGTGGGGCCCCGTGAGTGATGACACCTGGCTCGTGGTCGGCCTCGGCAATCCCGGTCCGCAGTACGCCGGCAACCGGCACAACGTGGGCGCGATGGTCATCGACCACCTCGCCGAGCGAGCCGGAGCGCTCCTGCGGACCCACAAGGCCGGCGCCAGCGCCGAGTCCGTCCGGCTGGGGACGCCGCCCGGCACGCGGGCGATCATCGGGATCCCGCACTCGTACATGAACCTCTCGGGCGGCCCGACCAAGGGGCTCGCGAGCTTCTTCTCGGTCCCGCCCGAGCGCACGATCGTCCTGCACGACGAGCTGGACATCCCCTTCGGCGAGGTGCGACTCAAGCTCGGCGGGGGCGAAGGGGGGCACAACGGCCTGCGCTCGATCTCCAGCTCCTTCGGGACCAAGGACTACCTGCGCGTGCGCATCGGCATCGGCCGTCCGCCCGGCCGCATGGACGCCGCGTCCTACGTGCTCAAGGACTTCTCGTCGACGGAGCGCAAGGAGCTGCCCTTCCTCGTCGACGATGCCGCCGACGCCGTCGAGCTGCTCATCGAGCGGGGCCTGACGGACGCGCAGCAGGTCGTGCACGCACCGCGTCCCTGAGGTACCACTCCGGGACGACGCGGGTCAGAGTCCGGCGCCGCCGTTGTCGTTGCGGGTGCCGATCGTCTCGGCGGCGGCCCTGCCGTGACCGTCGACGTCCGTCGCCGACATCGAGCCACCGCGCCTGCCGAGGACGCTGCCCAGTCCCGCGATGACGAGCACGATCCCGCCGATGATCCACCACATGATGTGTCCTCCCCCTCGGCGGAGTCTCCGCCATGGGTCGACCCTCCCAGAGATGCGGGCGGTAGGGAACACCCCCTTCGCCGGGACGTTGATCCCGAGCGAAGGGGGTGCTGTCCGGGGGCCTGACGAACCGGGAGCGCAGCGGTCGGTCAGTCCCTCCTGCTGCGGCGCAACCGAATGCGCTCGAGGACCTGCCGTTGGAACTGCGCGCCCTTGTCGTTGTGGTCGAACCCGTCCATGGCCCCGCCGCGCCGGCCGATGATCGCACCAAGGCCGGACGCGGCGACGACGAATCCGCCGACCAGCCACCACATGGTGCGGCTCTCAGCCCTGGTTCTTCAGGGCTGCCAGACGGGCCTCGATCTCGGCGTCCTGGCTGTGGTCCTCGAGCTCGGCGAACTGGTCGTCGAGGGAGGCCGACTGCGCCTCGGCGCGACCCTGGACGAGGGCCTCCTGCTCGCGGATCTTCTGCTCGAAGCGACCCAGGTCGCTCGTGGGGTCCATGACGTCGATGGAGCCGACGGCCTCCTGCACGCGGGACTGGGCCTCGGCGCTGCGGGCGCGGGCGACGAGCGCCGAGCGGCGCGACTTCAGGTCCTCCAGCTTGGTCTTCATCGAGACCAGGCCGGCCTTGAGCTGCTCCACCTGCGCGTTCTGCGCCGTGATGGCCGGCTCGGCCGTCTTGGCCTCGTCCTCGTGCTGGATCTGTCGACCGAGCGCGACCTTGGCGAGGTTAGTGAACTTGTCGGCGCCGGCGGTGTCCCCGGCAGCACTGAGCTCGCCGGCCTTCTTGGCGGCGGCCGCAGCCTTGTTGCCCCACTCCCTCGCTGCGTCCTGGTCGCTCTTGAGGTCGCCCTCGGCCATCCGCACGTGCGCGATCGTCTGGGCCACGGCCTCCTCGGCCTCGGCGATCGAGTTGGTGTAGTCCCGCACGAGCTGGTCGAGCATCTTCTCGGGGTCCTCGGCGCGGTCGAGGAGGCTGTTGATGTTGGCCTTGGCCAGCTGGCTGACACGGCCGATGATCGTCTGCTTCTTGGTCATGATGCGTTCCTCCTGGCGGTGGGACCGCCGGTCGTGGTGCGTGTGGATGAGTTCGCCTGCGGGTCAGGTCTCGGAGTGCGTCGGACGGCAGAAGGGAGTTGGCTCAGAAGCGGCCACCCCCACCGAAGCCGCCTCCGCCACCTCCACCGCCGCCGAAGCCGCCACCCCCGCCGCCGAAGCCGCCAGAGGAGCCGCCCCAGCCGCCACCCCGACCGCCGAAGCCGCCGGAGAGGATGCCGCCGAGGACGAGGGAGCCGATGTCGATGCCGTTGTTGCGACCGCCACCGATGCCACCGCCGAAGCCGTGGAAGTCGTCGGAGCCGGAGTTGATGGAGGCGACGACCCGCTCGACGAGCACCTCGGCCTGGGTGAGGTGCTCCGACGCCTTGTCGAGGTCCTGGGTGCGCTCGCTGTGCGCGGCAGCCAGCAGGCGCGAGGCCTCGCGGATCTGGGTGCGTGGCTGCGTCCCGACCATCCCGCGGACGGTGTCGATCTGGCGCTCGACCGTGACGATGCGCGTGCGCACGTTTTCGTACCGGCGGTCGAACTTCTCGGTCCGCTGAGCGGTCCGGTCCGCGTCCTTGCGGTACCGCTCCAGGGCGGTGTCGAGGTAGTGCTCCGCGCGCTCGAGCCCGGCGAGCGCGCCGAGCACGTCGCCGCCGGAGCGGGCCCGGGTGCCCACCTCGACCGCCTTCTGCGCCTCGCCGACCGCGGAGACGGTCATCTGGTCGTTGGCCTGCAGGCGCTTGGCGTCGACGAGGTCGGAGGAGATGGAGGCCAAGGCGGTGTCGAGCGAGGCGGTGGCGTCGTCGAGCACCGCTCGGGCGGAGATGACCATCTCGAGCCGGGCGTCGGCCTGGCCCAGGGCGTCCTCGGCGGCCCGTGCGGCGGACACTGCCGAAGGGCGGTCCCCGGCGTCGACGTGCTGCTCACCGGTGGTGACGAAGCCGCGTGCCGACTCGATGAGGCGGGGTGCCTGCTGCATGTGGTCGTTGAGGGTCGTCAGGGACTCGCGGGGGTGGGTCGCAGACAGGCCGGCCAGCTCCTGCGTGGCGACGGGGATGCGCGACTCGACCTCGGAGATGCGGGTGCGCAAGGACGCGAGGAACTGGGGGACATTGGCCTCGAGGTCGCGCAGCTGGGTGAACTCCGCCTCCTGGGCGTCCAGCTCGGCGTCGGCGGCGCTGGTCAGGTCGAGGACCTGGGCGAGCCGGGCCCGCTCCTCGGGCTCGTCGAGCCGGCCGGCGCCGCGGGCGATGTCGAGCTCCTGCTGGATCCGGAAGGCGTCGGCGGCGCGACCGCGAGCCTCCTCGAGCGCGGCCGTGAACTGCAGGGTGGCCTGCTCGCCGAACTGTGCCTGGGCGAAGGAGAGCTCCTGCGTCGAGGAGCGGATCGCGTTGTCGAGGTCGACGAGGGCGGTCGCGACCTCCTGGCGCAGCTGGTCGGTGCTCTTGCTCGACATGACGGGAGCCGGCTGGTCGATCGGGGGCGGCGTCTGGGCGGACGTCTGTCGACGGGTGATGGACCTGATGACCCGGCCGATGATCGGGAGGATGAAGACCGCGATGAAGAAGAGCGAGAAGGGGGAGAAGAAGGAGAAGATCCCGCCACCGCTGCTGCCACCGCTGCTGCCGTCGTTGCTGCTGTCGCTGGCGGGGTCGTCGACCTGCCGCTGCAGGCCGGTGACGGCGGCCGAGACCGCGCCGGCCCAGTCGTCGTCGCCGAGTGCCGGCTCGACGTCGCGGGACTGGACCCTCGTCACGTCGGCCCTGCCGAGCCCGGAGTCGGCCGTGGTCCACATGCCATAGGAGCGGTCCTGGACCGCCACCGCGAGCAGCACGTCGTTGCCACCCATGCCGGACGTCTCGAAGGTCTGCTGGGTCCACTCGGCCCCCGACTGCCCGTCGAAGGAGTCGACGTAGACGACGAAGAGCTGCAGGTCGGCGTCCGTGCGCAGACCGTCGATCTCGGACTGGAGCACGCTGGTGTCCCCGAGGACGCCCGCGCGGTCGGTGATGTCACCGGAGACGCTGAAGGGGGCGTCGGCCGGGAGCGCCGTGGCGGGGGCGGCCGCCCACAGGACGGCGAAGACCGCTACGAGGGCTGCGAGCAGGCTCGCTGCCCGGTGCGTCCGACTGGTCCCTGTCACGTGGCCCCCTGGTCCGTGTCGCTCCCGCCGCGGGTGGCGGTACTGAGTCGTACGTTGCCACACGCAGGCCTGCCGTGGCAGGGCTGTCGGTGGGATGCGGCAGAATCGGGAGAAGAATGACTTCCTCACTCGCCCCGCTCATGAGCGCGATCGCCGGCCTGCCCGGACTCGCGGACATCCCCCGACACCGCGCCTCGAGCGATCAGGTGGACATCGTCGCCCCGACCGGGCTGCGAGCGCCGACCGTCGCCCTCATCGGCGGCGACGTCCCCTCTGACGCGCCGCGCCTGGTGATCACCTCGACCGCCCGCGAGGCCGACGACATGGCCGCCGCGCTCACGGAGCTCGTCGGGCCGGACCTCGTCGCGACCTTCCCCAGCTGGGAGACCCTGCCGCACGAGCGGCTGAGCCCCCGCAGCGACACGGTCGGTCGCCGGCTGGCCGTGCTGCGCCGGCTGCGTCACCCCGACGCCACGGGTGAGGGGCACGGGCGACCCGGCTATGTCATCGCCTCCGTCCGCGCGGTCCTCCAGCCGATCGCCAAGGGCCTGGCCGACCTCGAGCCGGTGCGCCTGCGGGTCGGGGACGAGCGGGCACTGCCCGAGGTCACCGCGGCACTCGCCGCCGCTGCCTATGTGCGCACCGACCTCGTCGAGCGGCGCGGTGAGTTCGCCGTGCGCGGCGGCATCCTCGACGTCTTCCCGCCCACCGACGAGTCCCCGGTCCGCGTCGAGTTCTTCGGCGACACCGTCGACGAGATCCGATGCTTCAAGGTGGCCGACCAGCGCAGCTCCGAGACGGCGCAGGAGCTGTGGGCGCCGCCGTGCCGCGAGATCCTCCTGACCGACGCGGTGCGCGAGCGGGCCGCGACCGTCGCGCAGGAGCTGCCCGGGGTCGCCGACATGCTGCTCAAGGTCGCCGAGGGCATCGCCGTCGAGGGCATGGAGTCCCTCGGCCCGGTCCTCGTCGACGGCATGGAGTCGATCCTCGACGTGCTGCCGAAGGGAGCGGGCGTCGTCCTCCTCGACCCGGAGCGGGTCCGCGCTCGCGCCCACGACCTCGTCTCGACGAGCGAGGAGTTCCTCCAGGCGAGCTGGGCCAATGCCGCGGCCGGCAATGCCGTCCCGGTCGACCTCGAGGGCGTCCTCGGGACCGCGTCCCACTGGACCCTGGCGCAGGCCCGCGAGCACGCGCTCGACCTCGACCTGCCGTGGTGGACGGTCACCCCCTTCGCCGTCGACGACGAGCTGGCCGCGATCGCGGCCGACATGGACGACCGCGTCGACCACGACAACGTCGGGCTGCGCGTGCCGGCGCAGGAGCCGCCGCACTTCCGGGGCAACACCGAGTCGGCCGTCGCCCAGCTCGCCGAGTGGAGCGGCGCGGGGTGGCGCGTGCTCGTGGCCACCGACGGCGCCGGCCTCGTCGCGCGCGTCGCCGAGGTCCTCGGCGAGGCCGACGTCGCCACCCGCACGACCGGACCCGACGACCAGGTGGAGCTCTCCGACGGGGTCGTGACGCTGGTGCGGGCCAGCCTCGGTACCGGCTTCGTCGCCGAGGAGCAGCGCCTGGCCGTCATCACGGAGGCCGACCTGCTCGGCTCCAGCGGCACGGGAGCCACGACGCGCGACATGCGACGGATGCCGTCGCGTCGCCGAAAGCAGGTCGACCCGCTCCAGCTGCGCCCGGGCGACCACGTCGTCCACGAGCAGCACGGTGTCGGGTCCTTCGTCGAGATGATCCAGCGGACCGTCCAGGGCGCGACCCGCGAGTACCTCGTCATCGAGTACGCGCCCTCGCGTCGCGGGCACCCCGGTGACCGGCTCTTCGTCCCGACCGACCAGCTCGACCAGGTCACCCGCTACGTCGGCGGGGACGCGCCGCCGCTCAACAAGATGGGCGGGGGCGACTGGCACAAGACCAAGTCGCGGGCCCAGCGGCACGTCAAGCAGATCGCTGCCGAGCTGATCCGTCTCTACAGCGCACGGATGGCGACGCCGGGGCATGCCTTCGGCCCCGACACGCCGTGGCAGCGCGAGCTCGAGGACGCCTTCGCCCACGTCGAGACGCCCGACCAGCTCGGCACGATCGACGAGGTCAAGGCCGACATGGAGAAGACGGTCCCGATGGACCGCCTCATCTGCGGCGACGTCGGCTACGGCAAGACCGAGATCGCCGTCCGGGCCGCCTTCAAGGCGATCCAGGACGGCAAGCAGGTGGCGGTCCTGGTGCCGACGACCCTGCTCGTCCAGCAGCACCTCAACACCTTCTCCGAGCGCTACGCCGGCTTCCCGGTCACGGTCAAGGCACTCAGCCGGTTCCAGACCGACAAGCAGGCCAAGGACGTGCTCGAGGGGATGGCCTCCGGTGCCGTCGACCTGGTCATCGGCACCCATCGGATCCTCGGCAACGAGGTGAAGTTCAAGGACCTCGGCCTGGTCATCATCGACGAGGAGCAGCGCTTCGGCGTCGAGCACAAGGAGCAGCTCAAGGCGATGCGCACCAATGTCGACGTGCTCGCCATGTCGGCCACGCCCATCCCGCGCACCCTGGAGATGGCCGTCACCGGTATCCGCGAGATGTCCACTCTCGCAACGCCTCCCGAGGAGCGGCACCCCGTGCTCACCTTCGTCGGTGGGTACGAGGAGAAGCAGGTCGCGGCCGCGATCCACCGCGAGCTGATGCGCGAGGGGCAGGTCTTCTTCGTCCACAACAACGTCAGCAGCATCGACCGGACCGCCGCCCGCATCCGAGAGCTCGTGCCGGACGCCCGGGTCGAGATCGCCCACGGCAAGATGGGCGAGCACCGGCTCGAGCAGGTCGTCCTCGACTTCTGGGAGCTCCGCTTCGACGTCCTGGTCTGCACGACGATCGTCGAGACCGGCCTGGACATCTCCAACGCCAACACGCTGATCCTCGACCGGGCCGACCGCTTCGGCCTGAGCCAGCTGCACCAGCTGCGCGGCCGGGTCGGCCGCGGCCGGGAGCGCGCCTACGCCTACTTCCTCTACCCGCCCGACAAGCCGCTCACCGAGACCGCCCACGACCGGCTCCAGACCATCGCGAGCAACACCGACCTCGGGTCCGGCATGCAGGTCGCGATGAAGGACCTCGAGATCCGCGGCGCCGGCAACCTCCTCGGTGGCGAGCAGTCCGGGCACATCGCCGGGGTCGGCTTCGACCTCTACGTGCGGATGGTCGGGGAGGCGGTGGCCGACTTCAAGGGCGAAGGGGAGACCGCGCCCGCCGAGGTCAAGATCGAGCTGCCCGTGGACGCACACCTGCCGCACGAGTACATCCCGGGGGAGCGGCTGCGACTCGAGGCCTACCGGAAGCTGGCGTCGGCGGAGACCGAGGCGGACCTGGACGAGGTCATCGAGGAGCTCACCGACCGCTACGGCGAGCCGCCGGAGCCTGTGCGCAACCTCGTCGAGGTCGCGCGCCTGCGCATCGTCGTGCGCTCTGCCGGCCTGACCGACGTGGTCGCACAGGGCAACAACGTGCGCTTCGCCCCGGCCCAGCTGCGCGAGAGCAAGCAGCTGCGGCTGTCGCGGCTCTACCCCAGGTCGAGCTACAAGGAGGGCACCGGCACGGTGCTCGTCCCCAAGCCCATGACGGCGCGCATCGGGGGCTCGCCCCTGCGGGACACGGCGGTGCTCTCGTGGGCCACTGACCTGATCCGTCAGGTCATGCTCGATGATGTCATCGTGGACACAGGGGCGACGGCGCCCCGAGACACCTCGCGCTCGCGCTGAGGATCGACGAAAGGACCCACCAGTGCTCGGTCGACACCCCATCGGTCGCCCCGCTCGAGCGGCCGCCCTCGCGGCCGTGGCCGCCCTCGCCCTGAGCGCCTGCGGCGGCTCCGACGGTGCGCCCGCCGAGGGCAGCGACGCGGTCGCCGCCGCCGTCGCGGGTCAGGACATCACCGTCGGCGACGTGCAGCGCACGACACGTGAGCTGCGCACCTTCCTCGAGGCGCAGGCCGCCAGCTCGGGGCAGCAGCCGCAGCAGCTGGAAGCGAGCAGCGTCGTCACCCTGCTCGTGCAGGCGCCCGCCGTCCTGGACTTCGCCGAGGAGCAGGACATGCCGGTCCCGTCCGCAGCGTCGGTGCGCCAGAGCGTGGCCAAGGTCCTGCCGGCGCCCTCCGAGGAGACCGTCGACTTCCTGCGGGCCAACGCGCTCAGCAGCCAGCTCGACGACAAGACGCGCAAGCAGCTCCTCGCCCACCTGGACAAGCAGACGGTCACGATCAGCCCGCGGTACGCGGCCGCGACCGGCCAGACCCCCGACTGGCTCGAGCAGCCGGTCGAGCAGCAGCAGGCACCCGTGGAGGCGCCCTGAGCTCCGGTCGGCTCGTCCTGCTGGCGACCAGTCCTCGCGTCTCGCCGGGCCTGCTGAGCCGGGATGCGTGGCGCTCGCTCGAGAGCGCCGATCGGGTGCTGGCCGCTGACGGCGGCGACGCCCTCCCGCTCGCGCTCGTCGACGACGGCGTGGGCGTCGAGGTCATCGCGTCGACCACCGCACGGGAGCGGGCGCGTGAGCTCGTGGCCGCCGCGCGCGGGAGCGTCGTGCTCTGGGCGGGCTCACCCGACGGCGACCCCGGGCTCAGCGACGCGATCGCGGCCGAGATCTCCCGCCTCGAGGACGCGCCGGAGGTCGAGGTGCTCGTCGGCTCCTGGGACGTCGAGGGTGGTCGGCTGCTGGACGCCGTCGCCGTGATGGACCGGCTGCGCTCACCGGGCGGGTGCGCCTGGGTCGCGGCGCAGGACCACGCGAGCCTGGCCCCCTTCGTCATGGAGGAGGCGCACGAGGTGACCGAGGCGCTCGAGGCCGTCATCGCCGACCCCGACGACGTCCGGCTGCGCGCAGACCTGACCGACGAGCTCGGCGACCTGCTCTTCCAGGTGCTCTTCCACGCCCGGGTCGCCGCCGACCACGTCGGGGCTCCCTTCACCGTCGACGACGTCGCCGCGGCGCTCGTCGACAAGCTGGTGCGCCGCAACCCCCACGTCTTCGCCGACGCGCAGGCCGAGACCCTCGAGGAGATCGAGGCGCAGTGGCAGGCGATCAAGCTGCAGGAAAAGGCCGCGCGCGCCGACGACCGCTGAGCCCGGATCCACCGTCCGGGTTCTCGTGACGGCGTGATTCACGATTTTCGGGTGGTCGCGTGTGAGGGCGTGAGGTAGTCGCCGGTCTGTCCGGCTCTTCCACTGCAGGTCCTTGGTCGTGCCCCGGCGGGGCTGGTGGTCAGTTCCTCGCGGTGCCTGGTGGTGCGCAGGTGGCGGCGAACAGGACTTCCCAGGCGTACTGCCAGGGCCAGCCCTCGGGCAGATGCAGGCGCAGGCGGCGGGCGGAGCGGGCCAGCCGGGCCGGGACGCTGATCAGTTGGTCGCGGATGGTGGCGGTGGTGGCCTTGGCGTGGAAGAGGGAGGCCAGGGCCCCGGCGGCGCGGGTGAGGTTGAACGCGATCGCGGCCAGCACCAGCCAGGCACTGTTCGCCGCGAACGAGCCAGAGGGTGCGTGGGCCAGGGGACCGGAGCGCAGGTCGGCGTGGACCTGCTCGATGATGGCGTGGGCGCGGTGCGCGACCTCCGCGTCGAGCATGGGCAGCGGGGTGTCGGTGAACACGCCGTGGTGGCGGTAGGTGGGGAACAGCTCGCCTTGCCCGGCGGGCACGCTGGTGGGGTTGAGGCGCTTGACGCGGCGCACGATCAGCCGGGCGGTGATGTGCTCACTCTTGCGGCGGGAGGTGAACGCGGTGAAGGGAATCTCGGCGACCTCGGCGTCAGAAACCAGACGCTGTTCGTCCTCGTCCCAGATCGCGTTGGGGTAGCGGATCGGGACCCACGATTCCTCGCTGATGGTCGAGATCGCCGCTGTGACAGCTGTGTTCATCCGGGCGGTGACGGAGAACCTGGCACCGGACCGGTGGGCGGCGGCGGCCACGTCGTGGCCGTAATAGGCGGAGTCGGCGCGCACGATCAGCTCGCCGGTCGCGCCGGCGGCGCGGCTGGTGGCCAGTGCGTCGGCGACGAACTTGCCCGCGCCGCGGGCGGAGTTGGTGTTGCCCTTGCGCAGTCGGGTGCCCACGATGACCGGCGCGGCCAGCGGGGTGGACAGGGTGGCGATCAACGCGTTGACGCCCTTGACGTGGTTGTAGCCGTAGCCGACGCCTTGCTTGGCGTAGCCGTGGGTGGCCTTGATCGTGTCGTCGACGTCCAGGTAGGCGATTCGGTGCGCGCCGGGCAGGACCGGAGACTGTTTGGTCAGGCCGGTCAGGAACCGGGAGGCGATCGCGTCCAGCTGCCGCACGTGCCCGAAGGTGAAGGTGCGCAAGAACGTGCCCAGCGTGGAGGGAGCGCGTACCCCGGTGAACAGGCGGTCCATCCCGCCGTGGCGCAGCAGGTCCATGTCATCGATGGAGTCCGCGCCGGCGACCATCCCCGCGACCAGGGCGGGGATCTTCAGGTGCGCGTTGGCGCTGCCGTCCCCCTCGAGTGTCAGGTGCTTGGTGACCAGCCGGGCCAGGCCGGCGCGCTGGGCCAGCGCCATGGTCGGGGCCAGCCCGGCGCAGGAGACCAGGTTCGGGTCATCGAAAACGGCGGTGAGGTTGTGAGAGGATTGCATCTACCGGATGCCCCTTCTTTGCTTGGTGAACTGGAACTGTCGTAAGTCCCAATTCTCCTCGCTCGCAGGGGCATTCGCATGTTCCGACCCGCACAACTGCCTACGTCATCGACACCTCATCGGTGGATCCGGGCTGAGGCCCACCCCTTCATAGGGTCGGGGGCATGGACCCCCGGATCAGCTTCGTCACCCTCGTCGTGGACGACCTCGACGCCGCGCGCCGCTTCTACGTGGCCGGGCTGGGGTGGCCGGTGGCGCTCGAGGTGCCCGGTGAGGTCGTGATGATCCGGGTGGGGGAGCAGCAGGTCCTCAGCCTGTGGACGACCGACGGCTTCGAAGGGGAGGTCGGTCCAGTCCGACGCGGGGCCGGGATCGTGCCGATCACGTTGGCGCACAACGTCGCCACGTCGCGAGAGGTGGACGAGATCCTCGCCCTGGCGAGTGCGGCGGGCTCCTCGGACGTGGGTGAGGCGCAGCCGCGTGACTGGGGTGGGTACACCGGCTACTTCGCCGACCCGGCCGGGTTCCGCTGGGAGATCGCGGTCAACCCCGGGCCCATCGGGGAGTCCGTCCTGCCGCCGGACTCGCGGGCGGAGGTCGTCCGCAACGACCTCGACCAGCCCGTGGGCCCCGACCTGCCCGCCTGGACCCCGCCGCCCCGACCCGAGCTCGAGGCGATCACCGGCGCGTACTGCTCCCTCGAGCCCCTGGCCACCGGCCACACCGACGAGCTCTTCGTCGAGCTGGGCGCCATCGACCCCTCCCTCTGGACCTATCTGGGGGAGGACCCGATCACCGAGGCGGCCCCCTTCGCCCGGTACGTCGCCGGGAGGCTGACCGATGACTCGGTCGAGGTCGTCATCCGCGACGCCGATGGCGTGGCGTGCGGGCTGGTGGCCCTCATGCGGATCGACCACGCCCACGGCGGCGTCGAGATCGGCAACGTCCTGCTCGGCCCCCGCCTCCGGCGCACCACCGCCGCGACCGAGGCGATGGCGCTGCTCGCGCGGCACGTCTTCGACCTCGGCTACCGCCGCTACGAGTGGAAGTGCGACGCGCTCAACGCGCCCTCCCGACGCGCGGCCGAGCGGCTCGGGTTCGCCTACGAGGGCACCTTCCGCCGGCACCGCGTGACGAAGGGGAGGTCCCGCGACACCGCGTGGTTCGCGATGACCGACGACGACTGGCCGCGCATCCGGGCCGCGCACGACGCGTGGTTGGCGGAGGGCAACTTCGTCGACGGGGTCCAGCAGCGCCGCCTGGCCGACCTGCTCGCGGTGGGCTGACCTCCGCTCGCCGCGGGAGCAGCGCAGCGTGTGACGCGGGCCGCGTGGGGTGGGTCGGACCGCGACCAGCCCCCGGGGAGCGGTTACGCTCGGACACGTCCTTCCCCGTGTTGATCGAGCACCACCAAGGAGCCGGTAGTGGCCAGCATCGAAGCAGTAGGCGCGCGCGAGATCCTCGACTCGCGCGGCAACCCGACCGTCGAGGTCGAGGTCGCCCTCGACGACGGCACCATCGCTCGTGCGGCGGTCCCGAGCGGCGCGTCCACGGGGGCCTTCGAGGCGGTCGAGCGTCGCGACGGCGACAAGGACCGGTACCTCGGCAAGGGTGTCGAGGACGCGGTCCGCGCGGTCGAGGACGACCTCACCCCGCGCCTCGTGGGCTTCGACGCCAGCGAGCAGCGCCTCATCGACGGTGAGATGCTCGCCATCGACGGCACGGACAACAAGAGCGAGATCGGCGCCAACGCGATCCTCGGCGTCTCGCTCGCGGTGGCCAAGGCCGCTGCCGAGTCCGCCGGGCTGCCGCTCTTCCGCTACATCGGCGGACCCAACGCGCACATCCTGCCGGTCCCGATGATGAACATCCTCAACGGCGGCTCGCACGCGGACTCCAATGTCGACATCCAGGAGTTCATGATCGCCCCGATCGGCGCGCCCTCCTTCCGCGAGGCGCTGCGCTGGGGCACCGAGGTCTACCACTCGCTCAAGGCGGTCCTCAAGGACAAGGGCCTGTCGACTGGTCTCGGTGACGAGGGTGGCTTCGCGCCCGACCTCGGCAGCAACCGTGAGGCGCTCGACCTGATCCTCGACGCGATCACCAAGGCCGGCTACGAGCCCGGCACGCAGATCGCGCTGGCGCTCGACGTCGCCGCGAGCGAGCTGCACGAGGACGGTCGCTACACCTTCGAGGGCAAGCAGATCAGCGCCTCCGAGCTCGTCGACTACTACGCCGAGCTCGTCGACGCCTACCCGCTCGTCTCGATCGAGGACCCGCTCGACGAGGAGGACTGGCAGGGGTGGCAGACGATGACCGAGCGCCTCGGCGACAAGGTCCAGATCGTCGGCGACGACCTCTTCGTCACCAACCCCGAGCGGCTGGCCCGCGGCATCCGCGACAAGGCCGGCAACGCCCTGCTGGTCAAGGTCAACCAGATCGGCTCGCTCACCGAGGCGCTCGACGCCGTCGCGCTCGCGACCCGCAGCGGCTTCGCGTCGATGATGAGCCACCGCTCCGGTGAGACCGAGGACGTGACGATCGCCGACCTGGCCGTCGCCACCAACTGCGGTCAGATCAAGACCGGCGCCCCGGCCCGGTCCGAGCGCGTCGCCAAGTACAACCAGCTCCTGCGCATCGAGGAGGAGCTCGACGACGCCGCGATCTACGCCGGCGCGGGCGCCTTCCCGCGCTTCAAGGGCTGATCCCCGTCATGGCCGGTACGCCGCGTCGTCGCCCCACCCGCTCCAGCGGGCAGGGCGCGACGCGGCGAGCCCGCACGACCCGCCCCGCGGGACGGGCAGGGACGCGCACCCCACGACCTCGGACCGGGGCCGCGGCCCGACGGGCCCAGCAGGGGCGGGCCGTCATGACGACCCGTCGCTGGGTGGTGCTCGGGTCGCTCGGTCTGCTGCTGGCCGTCATGCTCCTGCCGACCGGCAAGTCCTGGTACGACCAGCGTCAGCGGCTCGCCGACCTGCGCCAGCAGGTCTCGGCGCAGGAGGCCAATGTCGACACCCTCTCGCGCGAGCGCGACCTGTGGGGGACCGACGAGTACGTCGAGGCCCAGGCCCGCAAGCGGCTGAAGTTCGTCATGCCGGGGGAGCGGTCCTACACCGTGATCGACCCGGACGGGGACGGCCCGTCGGTCGACCCTCAGACCGGAGCGGTGACGGCACCATCCACCCAGCCGTGGTACGAGCAGATCTCCTCCTCCGTGGAGTCCGCCGACGACCCCGCCTCGGCGCGGTGACTCGCGACGAGTGGGGCAACGACCTTGACCGGGTCGACCCCGTGGACCTGGAGATCGTGCACCGACAGCTCGGCCGACCGGCCCGGGCGACGGTCGACGTGGCCCACCGGTGCCCGTGCGGCGGGCCCACCGTCCTGCGCACGGAGCCACGGCTGCCCGGCGGCACACCCTTCCCCACGACCTTCTACGCGACCTGCCCGCGACTGACCGGGGCGATCTCCACCCTGGAGACCAGCGGGCTGATGGCGCAGATGTCGCAGCGACTGCTCGAGGACGAGGACCTGGCCGCCCGCTACCGCGCGGCCCACGACGACTACCTGGCCCGGCGTGCCGAGCTCGGCGACGTCCCCGAGATCGACGGCATCTCCGCGGGCGGCATGCCCACCCGCGTCAAGTGCCTGCACGTCCTCGTCGCGCACTCGCTGGCCGCCGGCCCCGGGGTCAACCCGCTCGGCGACGAGGCCCTCGACCTGCTGCCCCAGTGGTGGTGCGCCAGCCCGTGCGTCAGCACGGACGAAGGGAGCGAGCGATGAGAGTCGCTGCCGTCGACTGCGGGACCAACTCGATCCGTCTGCTCGTCGCGGACATCGACGAGACCGCCTCCGAGACGACGCCGATCGTCGACGTCGTGCGCCGCAGCGAGGTGGTGCGACTGGGGCAGGGCGTGGACACGACGGGATACCTGGCGCCCGAGGCGCTCGCCCGGACCCTGGACATGTGCCGCGAGTACGCGGAGCAGTGCCGCCACCACGCGGTGCCACCCGGCAATGTCCGCTTCGTCGCGACATCGGCCTCGCGGGACGCCAGCAACGCCGACGAGTTCATCGCCGGCGTGCGCGAGGCCTTCGGTGAGCTCGACGTCGTCCCCGAGGTCGTCCCCGGCTCCGAGGAGGCCGCGCTCAGCTTCACCGGCGCGACGGGCGGGCTGCTCGCAGCCGGGTTCGAGGGGCCCTACCTCGTGGCCGACATCGGCGGTGGCTCGACGGAGCTCGCCCGGGGTACCCACGAGGTCGTCGCCGGCACCTCCCTCGACATCGGTTCGGTGCGGCTCACCGAGCGGCACCACCGCACGGACCCGCCCACCCAGGAGGTGATCGACGCCGCGCGCTTCGACATCGCCGAGGCACTGGACGAGGCAGAGGCCCAGGTCGGCCTCGGTGGGGTCACGACGGTCGTCGGTCTGGCCGGGTCGGTCACCACGGTGGCGGCCCTCGCCCTCCAGCTCGACTCGTACGACCCCTCCGCCATCCACCTGGCGCGCATCTCCATCGACGAGATGATGACCGCGTGCGAGCGGCTGATCCTCAGCACGCGTGCCGAGCGGGCGGCCCAACCCTTCATGCACCCGGGGCGGGTCGACGTCATCGGCGCCGGCGCGCTCATCTGGTGGGAGATCCTCGAGCGCACGCGCGGTGCCAACGGCCCCGACCTCGTCGTGACGGTCTCCGAGCGGGACATCCTCGACGGCATCGCACTGTCGATCGTGCATCCTGCTGTGGTGGAGGACGAGTCCGCGACGGACTGAGCGTCACGCCCCTGTAGTCCAACTGGCAGAGACGCGCCACTTAAAATGGCGACCGGTGCGGGTTCGAGTCCCGCCGGGGGCACTTGATGGTTTCGGCGCCGTCACGGCCGGAGGCAGGATCGCTCCACGTACCCGACAGCTGTCCGGGGATCCTTCAGGCGGGCAGGTCAGGGGTCGGGCGGGCGTCGCGGCGGACGAAGGCGACGTCCGCATCGGAGACGATCCTGCCCCGGGCGTCGACCAAGCAGGCGCGGACGGGCTCTGCCGCGTCGGTGGTGACGGGGAGGAATCGTGGTCCCTGCTCTCGGGGGACATGCGCCACGCCCCACTGCTGCAGGGCGACCATGACGGTCTTCAGGTCCTCACCTGCAGGTGTGAGGTCGTAGGCGTCGCGGGTGCGCTGGCCGGGCTCTCGGTAGGGCACCTTGTCGAGGACCCCCTGCTCCACGAGCATGCTCAGCCGGGCAGTGAGGACGTCGGACGCGATGCCCAGGCGCTCGCGGAGCTGTCCGAAGGTCCGGGTGCCGAGGAGTGCCTCGCGGATGATCAAGAAGCTCCAGGAGTCACTGAGCACCCCGAGGCTGCGGATGATGGAGCACGGGTCGTCCAGGGCCCGGGCGAGCGTCGGGGACTGTCGAGGCATACCGGTCATCCTCCCTGACCTCGGCGTGGACGAGACATGGACAAGGCCATGACATCTGTGTTGGTATAACCAACCTAGCACTTGATCGTCCGACGCCTCCAGGAGCTCCCGGCATGACGCACCCTGCATCGAGCACGCTCATCGCCACCACGGACGCCATCACGCCAAGGCACCGGTCGACGACCTTCTGGGCCGCAGCCTCCGTGCTCGCCCTCGCGCTGTGGTCCTCGGGAGCGCCGAGCGTCCTGTACCCCATCTACGCCGCGCGGTGGGCCTGACGCCGGTCGTCGTGACATCGGTCTTCGCGACCTACCAGCTCGCGCTGATGGTCGTGCTACCGCTCTTCGGCAACCTGTCCGACCTGATCGGGCGCCGACAGGTCATGCTCGTGGGCGTCGCGCTGATCGGTGCCTCCGCACTCGTCTTCGCCGTCGCGCCCAACGTCGGCTATCTCTTCGTCGGGCGCATGCTGCAGGGCGCCGGAGCAGGCCTCGCGATGGGTGCGGCGACGGCCTCGCTCGTCGAGAACAACACCACCGGCAACCCGCGCTTCGCCAGCACCGTGGCGACGGTCGCGACGGCCGCCGGCCTGACCCTCGCGCTCCTGGTCAGCGGGATCTTCGCCGAGTACCTGCCGCTGCCCCTGGTGTGGAGTTACGTCGTCCTGCTCGCACTCTCGGCCGCGTCCATCATGGCTCTGCTCGCCTCACCTGACGACCGCCCGGCCGTGCGGGCCGGATGGCGGCCCCAGACCCCCTTCGTGCCGGCGGGGATCCGCATCGGCTTCGCGATCGCGACGCTGTCGGTCGCCCTGGCGTACAGCGTGGGCGCGATCTTCCTCTCCCTCGGCGCGCACATGATCGGCCAGTTCACCAGCACCGACAACACCGCCGTGGTCGGTGCGCTCCTGGCCATGTCGGCCTTCTTCATCGGCGGCACCGGGCTCTTCCTCGCCAAGGTGCCCGCCCGCACCCTCGTGTGGTCGGGCACCGCCCTGACGCTGCTCAGCCTGGCGCTCATGGCGGCAGCCAGCACGGTCCGGTCGCTGCCCCTCTTCCTGGCCTGGTGCGTCGTCGGCGGGATCGCCTACTCGCTGGCCTTCACCGGAGGTCTGGGCCTGATCAACCAGCTCGCCCCGCAGCATCACCGGGGCGCGATCCTCTCGCTGCTCTACCTGATCGCGTACACCCTCCAGGCCGTGACGGCGCTCGGCGTCGGTGCGCTCGCGACCTCCGGGACGCTCGGGCTGGCCGTCGGCGCGGGGGCCGTGGGGCTGGGTGTCCTGTGCCTGGCCACGGTCGTCCTCCTCCTCGTCCACCCCGCCCCGGCGCGGAGCACGCAGATGGCGCCCCAGCAGGGGCAGCCGACCGGCGGGTGAGCCGGACTCAGTCCTCGATCTTGCCGATCGGCGTCTTCTTCTCCGCCTGGAAGGCGTCCTCGGTCCGACCGCGCGCCCAGTACCCCGAGATCGAGATGGCCGCGCGGGGCACCTCGCGCCGCTTGAGGGCGGCGCGCACGCACTTGATCGACTCGCGCTCACCATGGGCGAAGACCTGCACGGACTCCGCCGCCAGCTCCTGCGGCCAGGCCACCGCGTCGACGGCCCGGGCGAGGAAGTCGACGTCGGTGATGTCGGGGTTGACGAGCCAGCTGACCCGGACACCGTCCGGCGCCTCGAGCTCGATGATGTCCTCCTCGAGCTCGACCTCGATCAGCGCGACCCCCTTCGCCTCGGTCGGCAGCGCCTCGAGCGATGCGGCGATGGCCGGCAGCGCCGACAGATCGCCCGCGAAGAGGTGCCAGCCGACGTCGGGCCGCGGTGCGTAGCCGCCACCGGGCCCCATGACGACGGCGACATCGCCCCCCTTCGCCTGCTGGGCCCACGGTCCGGCGTACCCGACATCGCCATGGGCCACGACGTCCAGGGTCAGGCGCAGCGCGGCCCGGTCGATCGCCCGGACCGTGTACGTGCGGGTCACGGGCTGCTCGTCGCCGGGCAGGCTCTCGCGCAGCGCCGCGAGGTCGAAGGGAGGCTCCAGCCCGAGGTCGGGGTCGACGAAGAGCAGCTTGACGTAGGCGTCCGTGGACTCCTGCGCCCCGAAGTCCGCGAGGGACTCGCCCGTGAGGACGAGCCGCACGAGGTGCGGACCGAGTCGCTGCGTGGACTCGACGGTGAGCACCCGCTGCGGCCGTGGGGCCCTGGGGGAGGGAGGCATGGGGGATCCGATCACTCGAGGTCCGACGGCGACGTGCCAGCGGAAAGTTGTTGGCTCAACAAAGGATACCCTTACCTTCGTGTGGGTCGACCGCCGGCCCCGTCGCCGAGCCGGCAACCGGGGCCCGGTGTCACCCGCCGGGTGGTCCGTGCCACGATGCTGAGCATGCAGATCGCAGACCACATCACCGACCTGATCGGCAACACGCCGCTGGTCAAGCTCTCCTCCGTCGCCCCCGCAGAGGCCGGCCTCGTCGCGGCCAAGGTCGAGTACCTCAACCCCGGCGGCAGCGTCAAGGACCGGATCGCCCGCAAGCTCATCGACGCCGCGGAGGCCTCCGGTGAGCTCCGGCCGGGTGGCACCATCGTCGAGCCGACCTCCGGCAACACCGGCGTGGGCCTGGCCCTCGTCGCCCAGGAGCGCGGCTACCGCTGCATCTTCGTCTGCCCCGACAAGGTGGGCAAGGACAAGATCGACGTGCTGCGTGCCTACGGCGCCGAGGTGCAGATCGTGCCGACGTCCGTCGCCCCCGACCACCCGGACAGCTACTACTCGGTGAGCGACCGCCTCACGCAGGAGATCGACGGGGCGTGGAAGCCCAACCAGTTCTTCAACCTCAACGGCCCTCAGGCGCACTACGAGAGCACCGGTCCGGAGATCTGGGAGCAGACCGACGGTGAGATCACCCACCTCGTCGCGGGGATCGGGACCGGTGGCACGATCACCGGCACCGGCCGCTACCTCAAGGAGGTCTCGCAGGGTCGGGTCAAGGTCATCGGCGCCGACCCCGAGGGCTCGGTGTACTCCGGTGGGACCGGCCGCCCCTACCTCGTCGAGGGCGTCGGCGAGGACATGTGGCCCGGTGCCTACGACCCGTCGGTGCCTGACGAGGTCATCGCCGTCAACGACGCCGAGGCCTTCGCCATGACCCGCCGGCTCGCCCGCGAGGAGGGCCTGCTCGTCGGTGGCTCCAGCGGCATGGCCGTGGTCGCCGCGCTCCAGATCGCCGAGCGCGAGGGACCCGACGCCAAGATCGTCGTCCTCCTGCCCGACGGCGGCCGCGGCTACCTGGGCAAGATCTTCGACGACGAGTGGATGGCGTCCTACGGCTTCCTCCCCGGGGACGAAGGGAGCGACTCCAGCGTCGGCGACGTGCTGCGCGGCAAGGGCGGCGAGCTGCCCGCGCTGGTGCACACCCACCCCAACGAGACCATCCGCGAGGCCATCGACATCCTGCGTGAGTACGGCGTCTCGCAGATGCCCGTCGTCGGGGCCGAGCCCCCAGTCGTCATCGGCGAGGTCGCGGGAGCGGTCAACGAGCGTGACCTGCTCACCGCGGTCTTCGAGGGGCACGCCTCCCTCGCCGACCCGGTGAGCGCGCACATGGGTGCCAAGCTGCCGCAGATCGGTGCCGTCGAGCCCGTCGGCGCGGCCACCGAGGCGCTCGAGCACGCCGACGCGCTGCTCGTCGTCGAGGGCGGCAAGCCGCTGGGCGTCATCACCCGGCAGGACCTGCTGGGCCACCTGTCCAACCGAGCGAAGGGCTGACCATGGGAGAGCACAAGAGCGCGGCGGACGCCCGCTCGAGCCAAGGATTTTCCACCCGCGCCATTCACGCGGGCTACGAGCCGGACCCGCTGACCGGCGCGGTCAACGTGCCGATCTACGCGAGCTCGACCTTCGCGCAGGACGGCGTGGGCGGCATGCGCAGCGGCTTCGAGTACGCCCGCACCGGTAACCCGACCCGTCGGGCACTCGAGGCCAACGCGGCCTCGATCGAGTCGGGCACCTACGGTCGTGCCTTCGCCTCCGGCATGGCGGCGACGGACGCGATCCTGAGGGCCTCCCTTCGTCCCGGGGACCACATGGTCATCCCCGACGACGCCTACGGGGGCACCTTCCGCCTCATCGACAAGGTCTTCGCCGAGTGGGGGATCGAGCACACGCCCGCGCCCGTCGGTGACGTCGACGCGATCCGTGCGGCGATCCGGCCCACCACCAAGCTCGTCTGGCTCGAGACGCCGACCAACCCGCTGCTCAACATCGGTGACATCAGCGCGGTCGCCGAGGTGGCGCGCGGCGCCGGGGCCCGCCTGGTCGTGGACAACACCTTCGCCAGCCCCTACCTGCAGCAGCCGCTGACGCTGGGCGCCGACGTCGTGGTCCACTCGAGCACCAAGTACCTCGGTGGCCACAGCGACGTCGTCGGTGGTCTCCTCGTGACCGACGACGAGGAGATCGACGCCCAGGTCGCCTTCCTGCAGAACGGGTCGGGCGGCGTGCCCGGGCCCTTCGACGCGTACCTGACCATGCGGGGGATCAAGACCCTCGGCGTGCGCATGGACCGTCACTGCGACAACGCGGAGGCCGTCGTCGACCTGCTGTCCGCCCGGCCGGAGATCACCACCGTGCTCTACCCGGGTCTGCCGGAGCACCCCGGCCACGAGGTCGCTGCCCGGCAGATGTCGCGCTTCGGCGGGATGATCTCGGTCCGCCTGGCCGGTGGGCGCGAGGCCGCCCAGCAGCTGTGCGCCCGCACCGAGGTCTTCACCCTCGCCGAGTCCCTCGGCGGGATCGAGTCGCTCATCGAGCACCCGGGGGCGATGACCCACGCGTCGACCGCCGGCTCGATGCTCGAGGTCCCCGACGACCTGGTGCGTCTGTCCGTCGGTATCGAGGACTGCTCGGACATCCTCGCCGACCTCGAGCAGGCGCTCGACGGGCTGGCCTGAGGCTCCTCCCGCTCGCTGACCGGGCACGTCGACCGGCCCCGTACCGCCTCTGGTGGTGCGGGGCCGGTCGACGTCTGTGGATGGCGGGAACACCGAGCGTCCCCCGAGCGCTTAGTCTGGTGACAGTCGGCGGCGACCTGGCCGCGCCAGCCCCTCACCAGGAGCAGACATGAGCAACCCGATCCTCGACCGGGTCCAGAAGGACGCGCAGCGTGGTTACGCGGGTTTCCGCGACACCGGCGCCCCCCAGCAGGGCTACAGCCAGCCCCAGGCGGGGTACGGCCAGCAGGGCTACGCGCCTCAGCAGGGCGGCTACGGTCAGGCACCTGGCGGCTACGGTCAGCAGCCCTACGGCCAGGCGCCGGCCGGGTACGGCCAGCAGCCGCAGCCCGGCTACGGCCAGCCCGGTCCCGTCGGCGGCCTCGGTGGCGACGGTGGTGGTGGTCGCGCGATCACCCTCGACGACGTCCTGATGCGCACCGGTGCGCTCTTCGCCGTGATGCTCGCGGTCGCCGCGGTCGGCTGGGGACTCTCGGCCATGGTCCCGGCACTCGGCAGCATCATGCTGATGGTCGGCCTCGTCGGCACCATCGGCATGAGCCTGTTCATGATGTTCCGTCGCAAGCCGGTGGGCGCCGTCGTCGCCGTCCTCTACGCGGTCCTCGAGGGTGCCTTGGTGGGCCCGATCAGCGGGTTCTACCACGCGATCTACGACGCGCCCGGAACGAGCGTCTTCGAGTCGATCGTCACCCAGGCGATCCTGGCCACCCTGTGCGTCTTCGGCGCGATGCTCGTCCTCTACCGCACCGGTGTCATCAAGGTGACGGCGAAGTTCCGCGCGATCGTCAGCATGATGATCGTCGGCTACTTCGTCTTCTCCCTGATCAACCTCGGCTACATGATGTTCTTCGACGGCTCGCCCTTCGGCTTCGGCGGCACCGGCTGGTTGGGCATCGCCATCTCCGTCTTCGGCACCGGCCTCGCGGCGGTCACCCTTGCACTCGACTTCGACGCGATCGACACCGCGATCCGGACGAGCGCTCCGGTCAGCTATGGGTGGCACCTGGCCATCGGTCTGCTGGTCACCCTCGTGTGGCTCTACCTCGAGCTGCTGCGCCTGCTGGCCCGGCTCCGCTCGGATTGATCCCGGACGACATCGCGACGGAGCTCGGCCGCGCGGTCCGCAGGTGGCAGCAGCTGCCGCTGGACCGCGCGGCCGACGCGCTTCCCGGGGTCCTCGCGCTGTGCGCCGATCTGGCGGGTGAGCCCCTCCCGGATCTCGGCCCCGGGGTCGCGATGGATCAGCTGCGGGTGGTCGTCTTCGACATCTGCCGGGGCGAAGGGAGCCCCCCGCACCTCGCGCAGCGGCTCGCCGAGCTGCGCCTCAGCTGGTCCTGAGGGACCGGCTCGCCGCCCCGCGCGCGCGGGCGGATGTCGGCGCGAGTGGAGGTATGCGCGCCGACGAATCATCCGTGCGTTTACCTCCAACCGCCCTGGTGCCGGCGCGGGTGGAGGTATGCGCGCCGGCGAATCGTCCGCGCGTTTACCTCCAATCGCCCTGGCGCGGGTGGGGCGCGGGTGGAGGCGTGCGCGCGGGTGAATCGTCCGCGCGTTTACCTCCACCGAGCGGGGGCGTGGGGAGGTGCTGGACGCTCAGAGGTCGGTGACCTCGTGCTCGCCCCGCCGGCGCAGCATCGCCCAGGGGCCTCGGGGCCCGGCGCGGCGGCCGCTGACCTCGGCTGGCCCCACCTCGGTGCCGGGGGAGGCCGCGGCCCGCTCGGCCGCGTCGTCCAGCGCGCCGATGCCCTCGCCCCGGTGGGCCTCGGGCTCGGTGTCCTTCTCCGCGCCCTCGGGCCAGGCGTCGACCTCGGCGGCGACCGATGGCAGCAGCGCGGACGCGACCCGGGCATAGCCGGCAGGTGAGGGGTGGAAGCGGTCCTGGCTGAACATCACCGTGGGGCTGGCGGCGAACTCGGGCCCGAGCAAGTCGGCCAGGGACACGGTGCGTGCCCCGGCCTCGACGGCAGCGACCGTCTGGGCGGTGGCGAGCTCTCGGCTCCACTGCCGCAGCAGCCTGTTGAGGGGGAAGGGCACCGGCTCGACCGTGCCGAGGTCGGGGCAGGTGCCGACGACGACGGGGATGTCGAGGGTGCGCAGGTAGCGCACGGTCCGCTGCAGGTGCTGCACCGAGATCGCCCGGTCGATCCGGTGGGTGACGTCGTTGGCGCCGACGAGGATGACCGCGACGTCCGGGCTGTCGACGCGGGCGAGGGCCCGTGACAGCTGGGCACTCAGGTCCGAGGACTCGGCGCCCACGACTGCCTCGTTGGTCAGCTCGACGGGTCGCCCCATGATCGCGGCGAGCCCGGTCGACAGGATCGCCCCGATCGTCTGGTAGCGGTTGTCCGCGCCCATACCGGCAGCCGTGGAGTCCCCGAGGACGAGGAGCTGCACGGGGTTGCCGGGGGCGGCACCGTAGACGCCGTCGTCGTCGGGCGCTCCGTCGAAGGGGTTGCCCACGATGCGCCGGGTGATCTTGGCCTCCGCCTGGATGAGCCCGTAGCCCAGCCCGGCGAGGGTCGCGCCCGCGGCTGCGGTGCCCGCGGCACCCAGCGCGGCACGTCCCAGCGCGCGTCCCAGCTCTGCCATGGCTCTCCTCGTGTCGGCCTGCTGTCGCCCAACCTTGTCATCCCTGCGGGACAATGCCAACGAGCGCTCGATCGCACCCCCGTGTGGGTACGGTCGGCGCGAGACGTTGCTGCCCGACCGAGGACGATGATGACCGAGTACCCGCACCTCTTCACGCCACTCGACCTGGGGTTCACCACCCTGCGCAACCGCACGATCATGGGGTCGATGCACACCGGGTTGGAGGACCGGTCGAGCAACTTCGAGCGGCTGGCGGCCTTCTACGCCGAGCGGGCGAAGGGGGGCGCCGGCCTGATCGTCACCGGTGGCTTCGCGCCCAACATCGAGGGGAGCTTCTACCCCTTCGCCTCCAAGCTGACGACCCGCCGCGAGGCCCGCCACCACCAGCAGGTCACCGACGCGGTCCACCGCGAAGGGGGCAAGATCGCCCTCCAGATCCTGCACGCGGGGCGCTACGCCTACCACCCGTACTCCGTCTCGGCCGCCAGCGGGAAGTCGCCGATCACCCCCTTCGCCGCTCGGGGGTTGAGCGAGAAGGGAGTCCGCCGCCAGATCCGTGCCTTCGCCCGGGCCGCCGAGCTGGCTCGCTCCGCGGGCTACGACGGTGTCGAGGTGATGGGCTCCGAGGGCTACTTCATCAACCAGTTCCTCGCGCCGAGGACCAACACGCGCACCGACGGGTGGGGTGGCACTCCTGCCAACCGTCGGCGCATCGCGACCGAGATCGTGCGTGCGGTGCGGGCCGCCGTCGGGGAGGACTTCATCGTCGTCTACCGGCTGTCGGTCCTCGATCTCGTCGAGGGGGGCCAGACCTGGGAGGAGATCCTCGCGCTGGCCACGGAGATCGAGGCCGCCGGCGCGACGATCCTGTCCACGGGTATCGGGTGGCACGAGGCCCGCGTCCCGACGATCGTCACCTCGGTGCCGCGGATGGCCTTCACCGAGGTCGCCGAGCGGCTGCGCCCGCACGTGAGCATCCCCGTGGTGACGAGCAACCGGATCAACATGCCCGACCAGGCCGAGCAGGTCCTGGCCGGGGGACAGGCCGACCTCGTGCAGATGGCGCGGCCGTGGCTGGCCGACCCGCAGTGGGCGACCAAGGCAGCGGCCGGGCAGAGCGATCGGATCAACACCTGCATCGCCTGCAACCAGGCCTGCCTGGACCACACCTTCCAGCGCAAGGTGGCCTCCTGCCTGGTCAACCCGCGTGCCGGTCACGAGACCCAGCTCGTCCTGTCGCCCACCACGCGGCGCAAGCGGGTCGCCGTCGTCGGGGCCGGACCTGCCGGGCTCTCCGCCGCCGTCTCCGCGGGGGAGCGCGGCCACGAGGTCGAGCTCTTCGAGGCCGGCGACGACATCGGCGGGCAGTTCGCGCTCGCGATGCGCATCCCGGGCAAGGAGGAGTTCGCCGAGACGGTCCGCTACTACCGCGGTGAGCTCGACCGTCGTGGAGTCCGCCTGCACCTGGGCACCCGGGTCGGGGTCGACGACCTCGCCGGCTTCGACGAGGTCGTCCTCGCGACCGGGGTGACCCCGCGCGTGCCCGACATCGAGGGCATCGACCACCCGATGGTCATCACCTACCCACAGGCCGTCCTCGGGACCCGCGAGGTGGGGGAGCGGGTCGCCGTGATCGGTGCGGGCGGGATCGGCGTCGACGTCACCGAGCTGCTGACGACGGTCGAGTCGCCGACCCTGGACATCAAGGAGTGGCAGGACGAGTGGGGGGTCGACCCCGGCTCGGCCGAGCGTGGCGGGCTCAAGGAGGCGCACCCCGCCCCGTCGCCGCGCACCGTGTACCTCGTGCAGCGCAAGGAGAGCAAGATCGGGGCCGGTCTGGGCAAGACCACCGGCTGGGTCCACCGCGCCGCGATCAAGGCCAAGGGCGTCCACCAGATCACCGGCGCCTCCTACGAGCGGATCGATGACGAGGGTCTGCACATCACCGTCGACGGCAAGCCCAGGACACTCCCCGTCGACAACGTCGTGGTGTGCACCGGGCAGGAGTCGGTGCGTGACCTCGTCGAGCCGCTCGAGGCCAAGGGGGTCACCGTCCACGTCATCGGTGGCGCCGACGTCGCGGCCGAGCTCGACGCCAAGCGGGCGATCAGGCAGGGCACCGAGCTCGCGGCCACGCTGTGAGCCTGCGCCACCTCGCCGGTCTGCTGGCCCTCGCCCTGGCCCTGCTGTCGGGGTGCTCGCTCGTCCCGTCGGGCAGCGACGACGGAGGAGATGGCCCGGTGAAGAACGTCGACGAGCGCGGTTTGCGCACGGATCTGGACCCGTTGACCAAGCGATTCCCCGCGATCGGGCAGCCCACGTCGGCCACGTGGGAGTCGGGCACCCTCGGGGACTCCCGTGCCGCGCCCGGCCCGTCGACGTACTGGATCGATGCGGTCGTGGCGCTGGAGCCGCAGGTGGCCACCACCCTTCGCTCCACCTCGTCCGACGCAGGTCCCGCAGGCCCCGACCTCGTCCAGGCGGTCGCGGAGGAGGTCGACGGCGAGAGCTACCGCAAGGTGGCGCTCACCGGTCCGCAGATGTGGCAGGTCGACGCCTGGCTCGTCGACGACTCCGACGTGCTCGTCATATCCGCCAGGGGCCAGTGACCTCGGGCGCGGTCATCGCCGTGAGGTGACCGCGCTCAGGCGCTCGGCGGGGCCACGTCCTGCTGCGCCGGGACCTGGTCCTGCCGCAGGATGCCGACCTGGCAGGTCAGGCCGTTGGGACCGTGGTTGCAGTACCCGCCGGGGTTCTTGTGCAGGTACTGCTGGTGGTAGTCCTCGGCGTACCAGAACTGCCCGACCTCGTCGGCCGGGCGCATCTCCGTGGCGATCGGCGGCAGCTGGTGCCGGGTCAGCTCCTCTCCGAAGCTGGCGGCAGTGGCCTCGACGGCGGCGCGCTGCGCCTCGCTCGTCCAGTAGATCGCCGAGCGGTACTGCGTGCCCGTGTCGTTGCCCTGACGGTTGGGCGTCGTCGGGTCGTGGTTCTCCCAGAAGGACTTCAGCAGCAGCTCCGGGCGCGTCTGCTGCGGGTCGTAGGCCACGAGCACGCTCTCGGTGTGTCCCGTCCGGCCGCTGCAGGTCTCCTCGTAGGTCGGGTTGGGCGTGAAGCCGCCCATGTAGCCCGCGGCCGTCGTCACGACGCCCGGCAGCTGCCAGAAGATCCGCTCGGCACCCCAGAAGCAGCCCATCGCGATGTACATGACCTCGGTGCCCTCGGGCCACGGGCCCTCGAGAGGTGTGTCGAGCACCGCGTGTCGCTCCGGTAGGGCGAAGGGGCGCTGGTCACGACCGGGAAGGGCGGTCTCGGCGGTGGGCATGGGGGGCAGCTGGCGACCAAACATGACTCCAGTCTCTCAGCCCCACGGCGAAGGGGGGAGTCCTCCCCATCGTGGGAGGTGGCCAGGCGTACCTAGGCTGTGGACGAGACCACGGAGAAGGACGGGACATGCCCCAGCACATCAGTCACGGCGCGGACGTCGAGCAGCTCGACGACATCGCCGTCCGGCTGTGGCGTCAGGGTGAGCGGATCGGCGACGTCGGCGAGCGTGGATCGCGTCTGCTGGAGACCTTGCGGGTGACGTGGGAGGGTCCCGACTTCGAGGACTTCGTCAGCAAGTGGCGCGCCGCACACCGCGGCATCGACGCGGCCCAGGGCGCGGTGCGGGCCCACAGCCGGGCGCTCCTCGAGGAGTCGGACGCGCAGCGGCGCACCTCCGGCCTGTCCTCGGGGCAGGGCGGCAGCCACGCTGGTGGCGGCGGTGGGGGAGCGGCCTTCGAGCGGGTGGTGCCGGCCCGACACGAGGAGGCCACCTGGGACTGGGCCGGACGACGCGACGACCTGGACCGCCCGCTACCGGGTCGACCCGAGCCGCACCCCCCGGTGGCGGGGCCCCCCTTCGCCTCGCTCATGGTGCCCGTGCTCCCGACCCTGACGGGGGCCGAGGACGTGCCGCTGGCCGCGGCGGAGGGCCCGGCGCTCGAGCGGTCCCTCCCGTGGGCCGCGGAGCAGGTGCCGACCGGCGAGGGTGCGCACCTGACCACCACGACCAGGGCCGCGGGCGAGACCAGCGTGGCCTTCGACCCGGTGATCACCGAGCTCAGCGGCGAGTAACGCGAAGGGCGGTCACGACCAGTGGTCGTGACCGCCCTTGTGTCGAGCGAGTCTCAGGGGGTGTAGGGCTTCGCCGAGAGGATCTTGACCTCGATGATCTTGCCGTTGGGCGCCTCGTAGGTGGCGGTCTCGCCGACCTTCTTGCCGTTGATGCCGCCGCCGAGGGGCGACTGCTCCGAGTACACCTGGATCGTGTCGCTGCCGTCGGCGATCTCGCGCGAGCCGAGGAGGAAGGTCTCCTCCTCGTCGAACATCTCGACGGTCACGACCATGCCGGGCTCGACGACACCATCGTCCGGCGGGGCCTCGCCGACGACGGCGTCCTGGAGGATCTGCTTGAGCTGGCGGATGCGGGCCTCCATCTTGCCCTGCTCCTCCTTGGCGGCGTGGTAGCCGCCGTTCTCCTTCAGGTCGCCCTCCTCGCGGGCGGCCTCGATGCGCTTGGCGATCTCGACGCGACCCGGGCCAGAGAGCTCGCGCAACTCGGCCTGAAGCCGGTCGAAGGCCTCCTGGGTCAGGTACGACGCGTTGGACGCTGTCTGGGTCACGGGGAACTCCTTGCTTCAGGTCGTGCGGGACCGCGAATCGATCCCCCACAGACGGTGAACCGTGGTGCACCCGGTGTGTCGGGTGATGCACAAAGGTCTGGACCCAGCGGTCCAGACCCACGGTTGCGGTAAAGGACCAGTGTAACGCGCCGACGCCCCAGGTGCAGGTGTCAGTCCACTGCAGCGCAGTCAGCCACCGTGGCGGTCACGGCCGTCGTGGTGGTGCGCACGGCGGCGCGAACCCGTGTGGTGGCCTCCTCGCTCGCCGGCACGGTCTGCCTCTTGGTGCCCACTCGTGCGTAGCTGCCGTCCATCGCGGTCACGGTGCACGTCACCGCCGTGCCGGTGGGGCGGGTGAGGTCGAAGATCATGACGATCTCGAGGTCCCCGTTGCGCTCGAAGCCGATGTCGGTGCTCGTCACCGCGCCCCGCGTCGCCGACACGCCGTACCAGATCGTCATGGCCATCGCGACGACGACGAAGGCGCTGCCCAAGACCCACCACAGGAGCCGACCGCGGTCGGGACGGGCCTCGGCCTCCGCCTCCTCGCGCGCCGGGTCCCAGTCGGGCTCGATGTGTGGGGCACCGGACGTCATGGCTGCTCCTGTGGGGTTGGGGTGGACCGGCCGTCGTCGAGGACCCCGGCGGGCGGTGAGAGGATGGACCTCATTGTCCGTGACACCAGACCGCGGCGGCACACCGGGCCGTGCGGCACACCCTCCCCGGGAGGACCCAGCAGTGGAAGCACTCAGGCTCATGGCCGTCCATGCGCACCCCGACGACGAGTCGAGCAAGGGCGCGGCGACGTCTGCCCGCTACGTCGACGAGGGCGCGGAGGTCCTCGTCGTGACCTGCACCGGCGGTGAGCGCGGGGACGTGCTCAACCCCGGCCTCAAGGACGACCCACACATCCTGCGCGACATCGTGGAGGTGCGCCGCGAGGAGATGGCCAAGGCGGCCGCCTTCCTCGGGGTGCAGCACACGTGGCTGGGCTTCGTCGACTCCGGCCTCCCCGAGGGGGACCCGCTGCCGCCCCTGCCGGCCGGGTGCTTCTACCTCGAGCCCCTCGAGGTGGCCACCGAGGCCCTCGTGCGCGAGATCCGCCGCTTCCGTCCGCACGTCGTCACGACCTATGACGAGAACGGCGGCTATCCGCACCCGGACCACGTGATGACCAACCGGATCTCCGAGGCGGCCTTCGAGGCGGCCGGCGACCCCGAGGCCTACCCCCACGCGGGCGAGCCGTGGCAACCGCTCAAGCTCTACTACATCGGTGGGTTCAGCATCGACCGGATCCGCACCTTCCACGAGGCGCTCGTCGCCCATGGTGCGGACTCTCCCTTCGAGTCGTGGATGGAGCGCGCGGGCAGCCGACCGCAGCGTCACCTCACCACGTGGGTGCCGTGCTCGGACCACTTCGAGGCGCGCGACAACGCCCTGCGCGCGCACGCCACCCAGATCGACCCTGCCGGTTTCTTCTTCGCCCTGCCCAACGACGTCCAGGCCGACCTCTGGCCGACCGAGGAGTACGAGCTCGCCGTCAGCCATGTGCCGACCCAGGAGCGCGAGGACGACCTCTTCGCGGGGATCCCGTCACGCCTCGCCGAGGCCGACGCCCTGGCCCAGCGTCTGGGTGGGGCCGAGCCGATCCTGGACCGCCGGGCCGAGCCGACCGTCAAGGAGTGGACGTGAACACACCCAGCAGTGAGGTCAGCCCCGGTCTGTGGGGCTTCGTCGCCTTCTTCGTCCTGGCCCTGGTCCTGTGGTTCCTCATGCGCAACATGTTCGTGCGGCTGCGCCGGATGAACCTCGTCGAGCAGGAGCGCAAGCGCGAGGAGGAGCGGGCGCGGGATGAGATGGCCGATCGGGCCCGGGAGATGGACGTGCCACGAGCGTCGGGGTCGGACGAACCCGGGTCGGAGGATCCCGTGGCGTCAGGCGGACTGGGCGATGGGCCCGAAGAGGGCCAGGGTCGCAGCGACGAAGTGTGAGATGAAGGCCAGGATCGTCAGCGCGTGGAAGATCTCGTGGAAGCCGAACCACCGCGGTGACGGGTTGGGCCGCTTGAAGCCGTAGACGATCGCGCCGGCGGTGTAGAGCGCCCCGCCAGCGATGACGAAGGCGAGGATGGTCCACCCGCCGTGGGTCAGCAGCGGCTTGATGTAGAAGACGGCGACGAAGCCGAGCGCGACGTAGACCGGCACGTAGAGCCAGCGCGGGGCGCCGATCCACAGCACGCGGAAGAGGACCCCGAGGATCGCGCCGGTCCAGACGATGACGAGCAGCGTGACCGCCTGCCTGCGCGGCAGCATCAGCGCGAAGGGGGTGTAGCTCCCGGCGATGATGAGGAAGATGTTGGCGTGGTCCCAGCGCCGCAGGGCCCCCGCCATCCGACCGCCCCACTTGCCGCGGTGGTAGACGGCAGAGGTGCCGAAGAGCAGTCCGGCGGTGATCGTGAAGATCATCGCCGCGATCCGGCCGTTCTGCGTCGGTGCCGTGGAGGTCAGGATCAGCCCGCCGATGAGAGCCAGCGGGGCCATCGCGAGGTGCAGCCAGCCGCGCAGGTGGGGCTTGACCGCGTCGACGAAGGCGTCGACGTGCTCGCCGACCTCGTTGGCCAGCTCCTTCATCTCTCCTCGCGGGGACTCCATGACGTCGACGGTAACCTACGCACCCGTAGGTTGGCCATGTCGTGGAGCACGTCGGTGCCCTGCCCCGAGGCACGTGGCGCCCGACGGTAAGTTGGGCGCACTGACCTCGCCCGAAGGGACACCCGCGAGTGCGCAACCCGCTCTACACCGCCTACGAGCGTCGGCTCGTCCGCCAGCTCGACCCCCACTCGGTGCCGCGACACGTGGGGATGATCGTCGATGGCAACCGCCGCTTCGCCAAGGCCCGCGGGGGCAACGCCGACGACGGTCACCGCGCCGGCGCGGCCAATGTGGGCAGCTTCCTCGAGTGGTGCGAGGACGCCGGTGTCGAGGTCGTCACGCTCTGGCTGCTCTCGACCGACAACCTGACCCGGCCGCCCCAGGAGCTGGACCTCCTGCTGCGGATCATCGAGGGGCTGATCTCCGACCTCGCCTCCGCGGGGCGGTGGCGGCTGCACGCGGCGGGTGCGCTCGACATGCTCCCCGTCCAGACCGCGGCCGCCCTGCGGCGGGCCGAGGAGGAGACGGCGGGGGTCGACGGGCTCATCGTCAACGTCGCGGTCGGGTACGGCGGTCGTCAGGAGATCGCCGACGCCGTGCGCTCCCTCCTGCGCACCCGAGCCGCCGAGGGGGCGAGCCTCGAGGAGGTCGCGCAGGAGCTGACCGTCGAGGACATCAGCGGCCACCTCTACACCAAGGGCCAGCCCGACCCCGACCTGGTGATCCGCACCTCGGGGGAGCAGCGCCTCTCCGGCTTCCTCCTGTGGCAGTCGGCGCACAGCGAGTACTACTTCTGCGAGGTGTACTGGCCCGAGTTCCGCCGGGTCGACTTCCTGCGCGCGCTGCGCGCCTACGCCGACCGGCACCGCCGCTTCGGCTCCTGACCCTCCCTTCGCCCCGCACGACCTCAAGGACGTGCGCGGTGAGAGCGACGAAGGGGGATGGCGTGGCTGGTGTGACGGGTGTGGGTTGCGAGAGCGTGAACATCTCCACGGTCGGGCCGACACGCCCCCGATGTGAGCTGACTCGCCGTCGCCGGGTCCTACGTTGACCGTGACGGACTGCACACCGCAGGACGTCCGGGAGGCCCTCAGCATGGAGCTCACGCTCACGAGAAGGGGCCGGACCCGGCCCCGGCTCCTGCCGACGGCCCGGTCCCGGCACCAGCACCGACAGTAGGCGCGCACGCGCCTGCCGGCGCGGCGCCCGTGGAGGAGATCGACGTGGACGACCTGATGACCCAGACCGTCACCCTCACCGGCTCGCAGACCGACGGCGTGCCCGACCCTGTGGACCTCCCGCCGCAGGACGAAGGCCCCCGCACCTATGTCCTGGACACCTCGGTGCTGCTGTCCGACCCGCGCGCGATGCTGCGCTTCAAGGAGCACGAGGTCGTCCTGCCGGTCGTCGTCGTGACCGAGCTCGAGGGCAAGCGCCACCACCCGGAGCTGGGGTACTTCGCCCGCACCGCGCTGCGTCACCTCGACGACCTGCGGATCGCAGCCGGCCGCCTCGATGCCCCTGTGCCCGTCGGTGACGACGGGGGGACGGTGCGCATCGAGCTCAACCACACGGACCCGCGCTCGCTGCCGTCGGGGTTCCAGCTGGGGGACAACGACTCCCGCATCCTGGCCGTCGCCAAGAACCTCTCCCTCGAGGGGGCCGACGTCACGGTCGTCTCCAAGGACCTGCCGATGCGGGTCAAGGCGTCGGCGGTCGGCATCGACGCGCAGGAGTTCCGGCACGAGCAGCGGCCGTCCGACTCCGGCTGGACCGGCATGGCCGAGCTGGAGCTGAGCGGCGAGGAGGTCGACCACCTCTACGAGACCGGACGGGTGGAGAACCTCACCGCTGCCGACATGCCCTGCCACACCGGGCTGAAGATCATCTCGGAGCGAGGCAACGCCCTCGGCCGGGTCGGCGCCGACAAGCAGGTGCGTCTCGTGCGCGGGGACCGCGATGCCTTCGGCCTGCACGGCCGCTCGGCCGAGCAGCGGATCGCCCTGGACCTGCTCCTCGACCCCGACGTGGGCATCGTCAGCCTCGGGGGCCGGGCCGGCACGGGCAAGAGCGCCTTGGCGATGTGCGCCGGACTCGAGGCCGTGATGGAGCGCCGCCAGCACCGCAAGGTCGTCGTCTTCCGCCCTCTCTACGCCGTCGGCGGGCAGGAGCTCGGCTACCTGCCCGGCAGCGAGTCCGAGAAGATGGGGCCGTGGGCGCAGGCGGTGCACGACACGCTCGGTGCGGTGGTCTCCACGGAGGTCGTCGAGGAGATCCTCGACCGCGACATGCTCGAGGTGCTCCCCCTGACCCACATCCGCGGACGCAGCCTCCATGACTCCTTCGTCATCGTCGACGAGGCGCAGAGCCTGGAGCGCAATGTGCTGCTGACCGTCATGTCGCGCATCGGGCAGAACTCCAAGATCGTCCTCACCCACGACGTGGCCCAGCGCGACAACCTGCGGGTGGGTCGGCACGACGGGGTCGCCGCGGTCATCGAGACCCTCAAGGGCCACCCCCTCTTCGCCCACGTCACCCTCACCCGCAGCGAGCGCAGCCCCATCGCCGCGCTCGTCACCGACCTGCTGGAGGGCCTGGACGTCTGAGCCACGGACCGAAGGGGGGAGGTCCGCACGATGCGGACCTCCCCCCTTCGTCGTGGCGTGATTGTCCACACCCTGCTTTGCGTGCTCGAGGGGAGGTCCGTTAAGGTCTCGAACAGATAACGGCCGGGCGTTCCCCCTCGATCGCGTCCGGCACACCGACAGCCACTCCTCGTGAGTGGCTGTCCCATGGAAGGAGCTGGCGTCGTGCGTTCGTCGAACTACACGCCCAGACACGGCACCGCTGCGCACGCCACGACGTCCGCCACCACCAGCAAGCGCGCCGCGCTGCGCGCCGCCGTCCGTCGACCCGTCGTGGGCGGGGCCCTGGCCGTCGCCATGCTCGGCTCCGTCGGCGCGAGCGTCGCCATCGGTGAGCCGTCCGACTCCACCGGAGTCGCCGCCGTGAGCGTGCCGTCGCCGTCCACCGACGCGGCCCTCGCCGACGCCACCCAGGCCGACACCGCCCGCCTGGCGCAGGACCGCCGCGAGAGCAATGTCTCGCGCAGCGCCTCGCGTGAGCAGGACCGCCTCGCCGTCGCCGAGCGCCAGAAGAAGGCGGCCGCCAAGAAGGCAGCCGCCGAGAAGGCCGCGGCAGCGAAGAAGAAGGCCGCTGCCAAGAAGAAGCGCGCTGCAGAGAAGGCCAAGCCGATCTCGGAGCGCCAGTTCACCGACGCCGAGATCAAGCAGATCCAGGCCGACCCCGCCCCCTACGGCAAGCAGCTGCTGGGCGAGTACGGCTGGGGCGAGGGCGAGTGGTCCTGCCTCATGAGCCTGTGGATCGGCGAGAGCGACTGGCGCTGGGACGCGACCAACAGCTCCTCCGGCGCCTACGGCATCCCGCAGTCCCTCCCCGCGAGCAAGATGGCCACGGCCGGCCCCGACTGGAAGACCAACCCGGTCACCCAGATGCAGTGGGGCATGGACTACATCAAGGCCTCCTACGGCACCCCGTGCGGCGCCAAGTCCTTCTGGGACAGCAACAACCCGCACTGGTACTGAGCCTCACCTCCCCACCGCTCCGTGAGGAGCTCGCGCCTCACGATTCCCTGAGGAGCTCGCGCAGTGGCGCTCCCCACCGCTCCCTGAGGAGCTCGCGCAGCGAGCGTCTCGAAGGGTGCGTTCCGGCGTCCGGCGGCGTCCGGCGGGCTGAAGGTGACGACGGCGCCCGCCGAAGTCCCTTCGTTCGTCGATGAGGTCACGGTGTCTTGTCGGACTTCGGCTTGATGTGCGCCGTCATCACCTTCAGCCCGCCTTCTCGACCCACCTCCTGCGCAGCCCGCCTTCTCGGCCCACCTCCTGCGGCTGCCCACCTCCTGGGCCGGCGCGGGTCAGAGCTTGCGCAGACGGATCCGGCGGACCTGGTGGTCGGCTCCCTTCGTCAGCACGAGGGTGGCGCGGCCACGGGTCGGCAGGACGTTGTCGAGGAGGTTGGGCTCGTTGATCGTCTCGAAGATGTGCAGCGCGCGGGCCTCGGCCTGCTCGTCGGTGAGGCCGGCGTAGCGGTGGAAGTAGGACTGGGGGTCGGCGAAGGCGGTCTTGCGCAGGCGCAGGAAGCGGTCGACGTACCAGCGGCGGATGTCCTGGAGGTTGGCGTCGACGTAGACGGAGAAGTCGAAGAAGTCGCTGACCGCCAGCCCGGTGCGGCCATCGCTGCGCGAGCCGGGAGGCTGCAGGACGTTGAGCCCCTCGACGATGAGCACATCGGGCTGGCGCACGACGATCCGCTCGTCCGGGACGATGTCGTAGGTCAGGTGCGAGTAGACGGGGGCGGTGACCTCGGGCTGGCCGGCCTTGACCGCCGACATGAAGCGCAGCAGCGCCCTCCGGTCGTAGGACTCGGGGAACCCCTTGCGCTGCAGCAGTCCTCGCCGCTCGAGCTCGGCATTGGGCAGCAGGAACCCGTCGGTCGTGACCAGGTCGACCTTGGGGGTGTCGGGCCAACGCTGCATGAGCTCGCGCAGGATCCGGGCGGTCGTCGACTTGCCGACCGCCACCGACCCGGCGACACCGATGACGAAGGGGGACTTGGGCGGGCGCTCCCCGAGGAAGGTCGAGGTGATGCGGTGCAGCCGCGTCGTGCCCGAGACGTAGAAGGTCAGCAGCCGGGACAGCGGCAGGTAGACCTCCTGCACCTCCTCGAGGTCGATCGGGTCGCTCAGGCCACGCAGCCTGACCAGGTCGCTCTCGTCGAGGTTGAGGGGGTGGTTCTCCCTCAGGTGCGCCCACGCCTGCCGGTCCAGCTCGACGAAGGGGGACGGGAGACTCGTCGTGGCGGCGGTGGACACGCGCCCATTGTGTCCCACCTTTTCGGCGGACGGTGTCGCGGCGGATAGCCTGTCGCTCATGTGCGGAATCGTTGGATACGTCGGGCCCGACACGGGCACCCGTCCCCTGGACGTTGTCATGGAGGGCCTTGCGCGCCTCGAGTACCGCGGGTACGACTCCGCGGGCATCGCGCTCGTCGCCGGTGACGAGGTCTTCACCGAGAAGCGAGCGGGCAAGCTGGAGAACCTCCGGGCGGCCCTCGAGGGAGAGCAGGTCCCCTCGGCCGCGACCGGTATCGGGCACACCCGCTGGGCCACGCACGGTGGCCCGACCGACGAGAACGCGCACCCTCACCGCGGTGGATCCGACGGCAAGCTCGCCGTCGTCCACAACGGGATCGTCGAGAACTTCCACCAGCTCAAGCAGGAGCTGCTGGCGCAGGGCGTGACCTTCACCTCCGAGACCGACACCGAGGTGGCGGCCCAGCTGCTGGCTGCGGCCTTCGCCGAGACCGGTGACCTCGCCGAGGCGATGCGCGCGGTCGTCAACCGCCTCGAGGGTGCCTTCACCCTCCTCGCGGTGCACGCCGACCAGCCGGACGTCGTCGTGGCCGCCCGCCGCAACAGCCCGTTGGTCATCGGCCTGGGCGAGGGCGAGAACTTCCTCGGCTCCGACGTCGCTGCCTTCATCGGCTACACCAAGCACGCCGTCGAGCTCGACCAGGACCAGATCGTCACGATCACCCCGACGGGCCACTCGGTGATGAACTTCGACGGCACGCCTGCCGAGGGCAAGCCCTACGAGGTCACCTGGGATGCCGCTGCTGCGGAGAAGGGCGGCTACGACACCTTCATGGAGAAGGAGATCAACGACCAGCCGCACGCGGTCGGCGACACCCTCCTCGGTCGCACCGACGCCGACGGCCGGCTCGTCCTCGACGAGCTGCGCATCGACGAGGCGCAGCTGAAGAACATCGACCGGATCACCATCGTGGCCTGCGGTACCGCCGCCTACGCCGGCATGGTCGCCAAGTACGCGATCGAGCACTGGACGCGGATCCCCGTCGAGGTCGCGCTCGCCCACGAGTTCCGCTACTGCGACCCGATCGTCGACGACCGCACTCTGGTCGTGTCGATCAGCCAGTCCGGTGAGACCGCCGACACCGCGATGGCCGTGCGCCACGCCCGCTCGCTCGGCGCCCTGACCGTCTCGGTGTGCAACACCCATGGCGCGACCATCCCGCGCGAGTCCGACGCAGTGCTCTACACCCACGCCGGTCCGGAGATCGCGGTGGCCTCGACCAAGGCCTTCCTCGCGCAGATCACCGCCTGCTACGTGCTCGGTCTCTACCTCGCGCAGCTGCGTGGCGAGACCTACGCAGACGACGCCAAGGCCGTCATGGCCGAGCTGCACGAGGTGCCGGCCAAGATCGAGTCCCTGCTCGGCGAGATGGACCGGGTCAAGGAGATCGCCCGCTTCATGGCCGACACGCGCGCCGTGCTCTTCCTGGGCCGCCACGTCGGCTACCCCATCGCGATGGAGGGCGCCCTGAAGCTCAAGGAGCTCGCCTACATCCACGCCGAGGGCTTCGCCGCCGGCGAGCTCAAGCACGGCCCGATCGCCCTCATCGAGCCCGGCCAGCCGGTCTTCGTCGTCGTGCCCGGGCCCGACACCCCCAACGACCTGCACAAGAAGGTCGTCTCCAACATCCAGGAGATCCGCGCTCGCGGTGCCCGCACCCTCGTCATCGCGCAGGAGGGCGACGAGGAGGTCACCCCCTTCGCCGACGAGGTCATCCGCGTGCCGCACACGTCGCCGCTGCTGCAGCCGCTCCTGACCGTGGTGCCGCTGCAGGTCTTCGCCCTGCACCTGTCGACGGCCAAGGGCCTGGACGTCGACCAGCCGCGCAACCTCGCCAAGTCCGTCACCGTCGAGTGATCCGATGATCGTCGGAGTCGGCATCGATGTCGTCGACATCGCCCGGCTGGGGGAGCGGCTCGACCGCACCCCGGCCCTGCGCGACCGGGTCTTCACGCAGAGCGAGCGCGGCCTGCCGCTGCACTCGCTCGCGGCGCGGTTCGCGGCCAAGGAGGCCGTGGGCAAGGCGCTGCGCACCCCGGGCGACCTGCCGTGGCAGGGCGTCGAGGTGACCAACGGCGAGCACGGCGAGCCGGTCCTGGTCATCTCCGGGACCGTCGCGGCCCGCGCGGAGGCGATGGGCGTGGCCCGTATGCACATCTCGCTCAGCCACGACGGCGGTATCGCGACGGCCTTCGTCGTCGCCGAGTCCGCCTGACCCTCCCTTCGCCGCACGAGCCGTGGCTGGCCACAGCTCGTGCGTGGCCGGGTCGGTCGGCCGCGGGGCGCGGTACGGTCCGATCATGATCACCGGCTACTCCGTGGAGACCATCCGTGCGGCCGAGGCGGCACTGCCCGAGCTGCTCGAGAGCGGCGAGCTCATGCAGCGCGCCGCCCGAGGCATCGCCCGCGTGGCGGCCGGCCGCATGCGCGAGCGCGGTGCCCGGACCGTGACGGCGCTCGTCGGGCCGGGCAACAACGGTGCCGACACGCTCTTCGCCATCGCCCGGCTGGCCAAGCGGGGCTTCCTCTCGACCGCCGTGTGCGTCGACCCGAGTGCCTCCGAGGTGCAGACGCAGGCCGCCGAGCTGGCCCGCAGCCGCGGCGTCGTCGTGCTCGACGGAGCCAGCCGCGAGGCCATCACCGCGATCCACCGGGCAGAGGTGGTCCTTGACGGCATCACGGGCATCGGTGGGAGGCCGGGACTACCCCCCTTCGCCCGGCCGTGGGTGGACGCGATCCGTGACCGGACCTGGGTGATCTCCGTCGACACCCCGAGCGGGCAGCCGGTCGACGGCGGCGACGCGCTCGCCGACGCGGTCTTCGCCGACGAGACCGTCACCTTCGGTGCGCCCAAGCCCGTGCACCTGCTGCCACCCACCGAGACGGCGTGCGGGCTGCTCACCGTCATCGACATCGGCCTGGATCTGGCCGAGGCGAGCCCCGCCGTGGTGCGCTTGACGCCCGAGGACATCGCGTCGCGGTGGCCGGTCCCGACCACGGACGACGACAAGTACTCGCGGGGGGTCCTGGGCATCATCGCGGGCGGCGAGGAGTACAGCGGCGCAGCGGTCCTCACGACCACAGCGGCGGTGACGGCCGGCGTGGGCATGGTGCGCTACGTCGGGACGTCGACCCCGACCGGCCTGGTCCGCGCGGCCGTCCCCGAGGCGGTGCACGGCGAAGGGCGGGTCCAGGCCTGGGTCATCGGTCCCGGCCTCGACATCACGTCCACGGCGAAGGGAGCCGACGCCCAGCTCTCCGCCGCCCGGGCGGCCCTCGACTCGGACCTGCCGGTCCTCGTCGACGCCGGTGGGCTCGACCTCGTCGAGGGACCTCGCAACGCACCGACGCTGCTCACCCCGCACGCGGGGGAGTGCGCTCGCCTGCTCACCCGGTTGCGGGGTCGCGCCACCGACCTGACGCGTGAAGAGGTGGAGGGCGCACCGCTCGAGCACGCGCGCCTGCTCGCCGGGATCACCGGGGCGACGGTGCTGCTCAAGGGGGCCACGACGCTCGTCGTCGACGCGGACGGTCCGGTCCTCGTGCAGGACGACGCGCCGACCTGGCTGGCGACGGCCGGCACGGGTGACGTGCTGGCCGGGCTGGCGGGCGCGCTGCTCGCCGGGGGCCTCGACCCGGCGATCGCGGGGTCGATGGCGGCGCTCGTCCACGGTCGGGCGGCGGACCTGGCCAACCCGGGGGGACCGGTCAGAGCACTCGACCTGGCCCACGCTCTCGGCCGCACCGTCGCGGCACTGCTGCGCGACGCGGACTGACGCGAGCCCGCACGACCTCAGGGAGATGCCCACCCAAGGCGCACGACCTTAAGGAGATGCCCACCCCAAGCGCATGTCAGGCGCACGACCTTAAGGGGCTCTTCACAACTGAGGGTGTAGTTGGGGTCTGAAGCCGCCGGATTCTAGGAGGGATCTGGCGATGTAGTGGGTCAGGTTGCGAAAGCCCAGGGCCAGGCCGCGTAGGTGTTCCAGGCGTCCGTTGATGGCTTCGGTGGGTCCGTTGGATGAGCCGGGGTGGTCGAAGTAGGCCAGGACGTCCTCAGCGCGGTGGTGCAGGGTCTTGCCGAGCTTGCGTAGTTCGATCTGTTCGGGGGGCTGGGAGTTGAGGTGATCGATCAGATCGGCCATCCTCTGGCGTCCTCGAGCAGGCTTCTCGTCGCGGTAGGCGTTGATCATCTCTTGGTAGGCGCGCCAGGCCTGCGCGAGCTGGGCGTGGGCGGGATCGGCCAGCACGGGCGTGATGCGTTCGCTCTGGCGCTGGGTGCGCAACTGGTCGCCGACGAACAGTGCCCTGCGCACGCGGTACAACGGGTCGCCCTTGCGGCTGCGGCGCCCACACGTCTCTCGTTGCACCCGCTGTCGGCACCGGTTCATCGCCTCACCGGCCTGGGCGACGACGTGGAAGGGGTCCATGACCGTGACCGCGGTGGGGACCATTTTCGTGGCGGCAGCCTTGAATCCTGTGAACCCGTCCATCGCGACGACCTCGATGCCCTCACGCCAGGCTTGGGGCCGTTGGGCCAGCCACGCAGCGAAGACCTCCCCGGAACGCCCTTCGACCATGTCCAGCAACCGGGCCGTGCCGCCGTCCTGACGAGTAGGGGTCAGGTCGATGATCACGGTGACGTACTTGTCCCCGCGGTGGGTGTGGCGCCACACATGCTCATCGACACCCAGGACCTTCACCCCCTCGAAGCGGGCCGGGTCATCGATCAGCACCCGTCGCCCTTCGGCCAGGACCGCGTCGTTGGCGGTGTTCCACGCCACGCCCAAGCCCTCGGCGACCCGGGACATCGACAGGTGCTGGCACACGATCGCGCTCAACGCCCACGCCAGCCCCCCACGAGAGAGCTTGGCTCGAGGCTCAGCCGCCCGGGAGGTGTCCTGACGCCACACATGACCACAGTCGGTGCACGTGTAGCGGCGCACCCGCACCCGAAGGGTCGTGGGGCGCTGACCGAAGGGGGCATGCGCCAAGGAGCGCACCACGCTGCCGCGTGGCCGGCCCTGACAGCCACAGCGGTGGCACCAGTCATCCGGCTCGACCACCCGGCAGGCCAGCACCGCCTGCCCGGCCTCGAGGCACTGGCCAGTGACCTCCAGTCCGAGCTGGTCCAAGCGGGCGAACGTGGTCAGATCCGGGGCAGTGAAGGTAGCGTCAGACATGTCGAGGTCTTCCTGATGGGTTGTGTGAGAACTTCCATCATGTGAAGGCCTCGACGCCTACCCCGCCACCGCCACGCCGCCCGGGGCCACAAACCCAGTTACACCCTCATCTGTGAAGAGCCCCTTAAGGAGATGCGCGCCCCGGGCTCACGTCAGGCGCACGACCTTAAGGAGATGCGCACCCCAAGCGCACCCCGGGCGCACGACCTCAAGGAGATGCTCCTACGCCTGCTCGGGGACCTCGCCCCAGGCGGAGGTCTCGTCGCCGTCATCGATCTGGACGTCCAGGCTCAGCTGGGTGGAGACCTCGTCGAGCGCAGTGCGCAGCTCGGTGAGGTCGACGTCCTTGGCGACCCCGACCACGGCGATCGCCTCGAAGAGCCGCTCGCCGCTCATCGGGGCATCGCTGATCGAGGTGCAGAGGTCATGGATGCCCAAGCCGTGCTGCGCGAGCGCTGCGGTCACGTCGCGCACGATGCCCGGCTGGTCCTGGCCGATGACCTGCAGCCGGACCTCGTCCAGCTCCTCGGCGGCATCCGTGGCGGTGGTCGCGGCCGTCACCTCGACGACGTCGACGTCGGGCAGATCGCGTACCGCGGCCGACAGGTCGTCGATCCGGTCGTCCTCGATCTCGACCAGGACGGCGCCGGCGAAGGTGCCGCCCAGCCGTCCCATCTGGCCCTCCAACCAGTTGCCGCCCTGCTCGGCGACGGTGCGGGCGAGCTCGGCGACCAACCCGGGACGGTCCTCTGCGATGAGGCTGACGACGACGGTTCTCATGCATCGAGGCTAGCCCTCGCGAGGTTGTCGTGGGAGCTCCTGACAGGGTGGTTGCCGTCGCGCCGCTGGGTGCCGAGCAGCCACCCGAGGTCGGCTCAGCCGGCGGCCGACTCCGCCCACCAGTTGACCCCGCCGTCGCCGGCGTGCTCGTCGATGCGGGTGAGCTCCTCGTCGGTGAAGTCGGTCCGCTCGAGCGCGTCGAGGCTGTTGTCGAGCTGCTCGACGGTGCGGGCCCCCACGAGCACCGAGGTGACCCGGGGGTCCCGCAGCGCCCAGGCCAGCGCCATCTGGGCCAGCCTCTGGCCGCGCTCCTGCGCGACGGCGTGCAGCCCGCGGATGCGTGCGAGGTTGTCGTCGGTCAGCTGGTCGGCGATGCCGGTGCCCTCACGCGCGGCGCGAGAGTCCTGCGGGATCCCGTCGAGGTACTTGTCGGTGAGCAGCCCCTGGGCGAGCGGGGTGAAGACGATGGTGCCGACGCCCAGCTCGTCGACCGTGTCGAGCAGCTCGTCCTCGATCCAGCGGTTGATCATCGAGTACGACGGCTGGTGGATGAGCAGGGGGGTGCCCATCTCCCTCAGGATCGCGTGCGCCTCACGGGTGCGCTCCGGGCCGTAGGAGGAGATCCCGGCGTAGAGCGCCTTGCCGGAGCGCACGGCCGCGTCCAGCGCGCCCATCGTCTCCTCGAGCGGGGTGTCGGGGTCGAAGCGGTGGCTGTAGAAGATGTCGACGTAGTCCACGCCCATCCGCTGCAGCGACTGGTCGAGCGAGGCGAGCAGGTACTTGCGCGAGCCGCCGCCCTGGCCGTAGGGGCCGGGCCACATGTCCCAGCCGGCCTTGGTCGACAGGACCAGCTCGTCGCGGTACGGGCGGAGGTCGTCGGCGAAGATCGCGCCGAAGTTGCGCTCCGCGGCGCCGTAGGGCGGCCCGTAGTTGTTGGCCAGGTCGAAGTGCGTCACACCCCGGTCGAAGGCACGCCGCAGCACCGCACGCTGCGTCTCGAGGGGCTCGGCATCGCCGAAGTTGTGCCACAGACCGAGGGAGATCGGCGGCAGGAGGAGGCCCGAGCGTCCGCAGCGGCGGTAGTCGGTGGCGTCGTAGCGGGTCCGGTCGGCCTGGTAGTCGTCAGTGCGGTAGGTCATGCCTGCCAGTTTGCCTGTCGGTGCCGTCCTAGACTCGGTGCCTTGACCATGGACATCACGAACCCGCACCCCGCCCTCCCGTCCGTCGCGACCCCTTCCGTCCTCCCGGAGGGAGCGTCCACGGTCGGCCTGTCCGCGTGGGCCGACGTCGACCTCGGTGCCATCCGCGACAACGTCGCCGAGCTCGCCCGCCGGGCCGGTGACGCCGCGGTCATGGCCGTCATCAAGGGTGACGCCTACGGCCACGGCCTCGTCCCCGTCGCCGGGGCAGCCATCGCCGGTGGAGCGACCCACCTCGGTGTCGCCCAGCTCGGCGAGGCCCTCGCCGCCCGCGCGGCCGGGGTGAGCGCGCCGATCCTCACCTGGATCTTCCCCCCGGGCGCCGACCTCGCCGCTGCGATCCACGCCGACCTCACCCTCTCTGCCGGAGCCCCGTGGGCGCTGGCCGAGATCGCTGCGGCGGCTCGCGCCACCGGCACGACCGCGCGCGTCCACATCAAGGTCGACACCGGGCTCGGCCGCGGCGGGGCCTGGCACGACGACCTCGCCGGCATGCTCGTCGACGCGGCCCGGCTCGAAGCCGAGGGCGTCGTCGACGTCGAGGGGATCTTCTCCCACTTCGCCTACGCGGACTCCCCGGACCACCCGACGGTCCGCGCGCAGCAGGAGACCTTCCTCGCGATCGTGGCGGATGCCGAGCGCGCCGGTCTGCGCCCTCGCATCCGGCACATCGCCAACTCGGCGGCCACGCTGACCAACCCCTCCGCCCACCTCGACATGGTGCGTCCGGGCGTCTCGGTCTACGGGCTGAGCCCCGTGCCCCACATCGGTGGTCCCACCCACTTCGGCCTGCGTGAGGCGATGCGGGTCACCGCCCGCCTCATCGCGGTCAAGGACTGCCCGGCCGGGCAAGGCGTCTCCTACGGTCACCTCTACACGACGAAGGGGGACACCCGCTTGGGCCTCGTCCCCCTCGGCTACGCCGACGGCATCCCGCGCCACGCGACCGGCGTCGGCCCGATGCAGGTCCACGGCACGCGCTACACCGTCGCCGGTCGGGTCTGCATGGACCAGATCGTCCTCGACCTCGGCCCGGACAGCCCGGCGCAGGCCGGTGACGAGGTCATCCTGATCGGTCGTGAGTCGCAGGGTGAGCCGACCGCTCAGGACTGGGCCGCGGCCATCGACACCATCAACTACGAGATCGTCACCCGGCTGGGCCCCCGCGTCCCGCGTCGCTACCTGGAAGGGTCCTGATGGACGAGCAGCACAAGGGCAAGCAGGTCGGCCGAGCGGCGGCCACGGGCCTCGGTCTGGCGGCCGCCGCCGTCGGCGGGGTCGCCATCGCGGGTGCCGGGCTGGCCGGCAGGACCGCCGTCAGGCGCTCGCGTGCCTACGCCGTCACCGGCCGCGACAAGGTGCACGTCTTCCCCTTCGTCGCGGACAAGGTGGTGGCGGTCCCCGCCAACGACGGCGTCGTCCTGCACGCCGAGATCGACGAGCCCGACGGGTGGACGCCGGTGGCGGGCCCGACGGTCGTCCTGGTCCACGGCTTCGTGCTCAACCTCAGCTCGTGGGTGCACCAGCGCCGCGGGCTCGTCGACGCCGGGTACCGGGTCGTCAGCTATGACCAGCGCAACCACGGCGTCTCCGAGTCCGGGGACCTGGCCCGCTGCACCATCGACCAGCTCGGCAAGGACCTGCGGGCGGTCATCGACGCCACCACGCCGGACGGCGATCTCGTCCTCGTCGGGCACTCGATGGGCGGCATGACGATCATGAGCTTCGCCGGGCGCTACCCCGAGCTGACCCGTGACCGGGTGACCGGCGCCGCCCTCATCGCGACGAGCGCGGGCGGCGACAGCCTCGTGCAGCTCGGCCTGGGCATGACCTTCGACCGGATCATCGCGAAGCTGGGCCCCGGGTTCCTCGACGGGCTCGGCCAGCGCGAGGGCGTGTGGGGTGGCCTGCGGGCCATCGGACGGGGCGTCGAGAACCACTTCGTGCAGAAGTACGCCTTCGGCACCGAGATGCCCAAGGAGATGCTCCGCGCGGTCGCGACGATGGTTTTCGGCACCCGGCTGGACGCCATCGGTGCCTTCCTGCCCGAGCTCGACGAGCTCGACGTGCGCGAGAGCCTGCCGGGGCTGGTCGAGACGCCCATGCTCATCGTGGCCGGGTCCAAGGACGTCCTGACACCGCCCCAGCACAGCGAGCGCCTGGCCGAGGCCCTCCCCGCGGCCGAGTTCATCGTCATCCCGGGCGTCGGGCACCTGCTCCAGCTGGAGCGCCCCGGGCCGGTGACCGATGCGGTCCTCGCGCTGCTCGAGCGACCCCGCGGTGTCGACGCGGAGAAGGACGCCGAGCGGGCCAAGGCGGCCGTGCGGGGGCAGTCGGCGTGAGTGTGCTCCTGACCGACGCCGAGGACACCGTGGCGCTGGGCAGGCGGCTGGCCGGGTTGCTGCGGGCCGGTGATCTCGTGGTGCTCACCGGGGGACTGGGTGCCGGCAAGACGACCTTGACCCGCGGCCTGGGCGAGGGGCTGGGGGTGCGGGGAGCGGTCACCTCGCCGACCTTCGTCATCTCGCGGGTGCACCCATCGCTCGTCGGGGGACCGGAGCTGGTCCACGTCGATGCCTACCGGCTCGGTGGCACGGCCGAGCTGGACGACCTCGACCTCGACGCCGACCTGGAGGCTGCCGTGACCGTCGTCGAGTGGGGCGAGGGGCTCGCCGAGGGGCTGGCCGACGACCGGCTCGAGATGACCCTCGTCGCCGACCCGGCCACCGAGCAGCGACGGCTCGACGTGCGTGCGGTCGGCCCACGCTGGGAGGGCACCGACATCGAGTCAGCACTGCGTGGCGAAGGGGGAGCCGCATGAGGATCCTCGCGATGGACACCGCGACCTCGGCGATCACGATCGCCGTCCACGACGGTGAGACGGTCCTCGCCGCTCGCTCCACGATCGACGCCCGGCGGCACACCGAGCTGCTCGCCCCGCTGGTCCTGGAGGCGCTCGCTGCCGCGAGCACCACCGCCGGCGAGATCACCCACGTCGCGGTCGGTACCGGCCCGGGGCCCTTCACCGGTCTGCGGGTCGGCCTCGTCACGGCGCACACCTTCGCCCATGCCCGCGGGATCGCCGTGCACGGCGTCTGCTCGCTCGATGCGCTGGCCGCAGCGGCGGCGCGGCAGGGGCACGAGGGTGACCTGCTCGTGGCCACGGACGCCCGCCGCAAGGAGGTCTACTGGGCCCGGTACCGCTGTGCCGCAGGGCAGGCGAGCGCGTTCGACCAGCCCACGGTGACCAAGCCGGCCGACCTGCCCGACGACGTGCGGGCACTCCCCACCGTCGGTCGGGGTCCCGGGCTCTACCCCGAGCTGCTGCCGCACGCCCTCGCTCCGGGCGGCCTCGACCTCCTCGACGTCGACGCCGGCGTCCTCGCCGGCGTCGCGGTCGCCCGCATCGCGGCCGGTGAGGAGATGCCGATCGAGCCCCTCTACCTGCGCCGGCCCGACGCGGTGGCTGCCGCACCTCACCCCAAGTCGTCGCTGGGGTCCTCGCCCCGCCAGCAGCAGCGAGACCTGCGCCGCGCGGCCGCGCGCGAAGCGCGGGGCGGGGAGGCCACCCAGTGACCACGGTGACGGGGCCCCCCCTTCGAGGCTCGCGCCCGGGGGCGCTCGCACCTCAGGACGGCGCCTTCGCGCTGCGTGAGGTGCGCTGGCAGGACCTCTCGGTGCTCGCCGACCACGAGAGCGACCTCTTCGGCAGCGAGGCGTGGACCGTCCGGTCCTGGTGGGGTGAGCTGGCCGGACGTCCGCGAAGGGAGTACCTCCTCGCCGAGGACGAGGCCGGCATCGCCGGCTACGCGGGGATCGACCACGCCGGTGACATCAGCGACGTCATGACGATCGCGACCCTGCCGCGCGCCCGCCGCACCGGCCTGGGGCGCCGACTGCTCGACGAGCTCGTCACCCGGTCCCGTGCCGCTGGGGCGGAGCGACTGCTCCTCGAGGTTCGTGAGGACAATGCCGCGGCCCGCGGACTCTACGCCGCACGCGGTTTCACGCTGGTGCAGACCCGTCGCGGCTACTACCCGGGCGGGGTCGACGCACTCGTCCTCGCCCTCGACCTGACGACGACTAAGGACGCAGCATGAAGGACGCCCCTCTGGTCCTGGGCATCGAGACCTCCTGCGACGAGACCGGTGTCGGCATCGTGCACGGCACCGAGCTGCTCTTCGACGCGATCGCCTCGAGCGTCGACGAGCACGCCCGCTTCGGCGGCGTCGTGCCCGAGGTCGCCTCGCGGGCGCACCTGGAGGCGATGGTCCCGACCATCGAGCGCGCCTGCCGCGAGGCCGGCGTCGCGCTGTCCGACCTCGACGGGATCTCGGTGACCTCGGGACCCGGTCTGGCCGGTGCCCTCATGGTCGGGGTCGCGTCCGCCAAGGCACTTGCCGTGGCCCTCGGCAAGCCGCTCTACGGCGTCAACCACCTGGCCAGCCACGTCGCCGTCGACATCGTCGAGCACGGCCCGCTGCCCGAGCCGACGATGGCGATGCTCGTCAGCGGCGGGCACTCCTCGCTCCTGCTCGTCCCCGACGTCACGCACGACATCCGCAGCCTCGGGGCGACGATCGACGACGCCGCCGGCGAGGCCTTCGACAAGGTCGCGCGCGTCCTCGGCCTGCCCTTCCCCGGCGGGCCGCACATCGACCGCGCGGCGAGCGACGGGCAGATCACCATCGACTTCCCGCGCGGTCTGTCCAGCCGCAAGGACATGGAGCGCCACCGCTTCGACTTCTCCTTCTCCGGGCTCAAGACCGCGGTCACCCGCTGGGTCCAGTCCGAGCAGGCCGCCGGGCGCGACGTGCCCGTCGCCGACGTCGCCGCGTCCTTCCAGGAGGCGGTCGTCGACATCCTCACGCGCAAGGCCGTGCTCGCCTGTACCGAGTACGACGTCGCCGCCCTGCAGGTGGGCGGTGGGGTCGCTGCCAACACGCGGCTGCGGGCGATGACCCAGCAGCGGTGCGACGAGGCCGGGATCCTGCTGCGCATCCCGCGACCCGGCCTGTGCACCGACAACGGCGCGATGGTCGCGAGCCTCGGTGTCCAGATGATGCTCAAGGGCCGACCGGCCAGCGACCTCTCGCTGCCGGCGGACAGCTCGCTGCCCGTGACCGACGTGCAGACCGGGCTCCCGGTGCACGTCGACCACGACCACGCGCACTAGCCCGCCGGGACGAGCCGCGGCGACGCGACCGAGGGGTCGGGCTCAGCCGCAGCGCAGCAGGCCCATGTCCTCCTTGAGGGTGAGCACCCGGGTGACCGAGGCGGTCACCTGCTGGGCGAAGGCGGGATCTCCCTTCGCCGTGGTCTGGATGGCGGTGACCATGGTGCTCACCTGGGCCGGGTCGGCGGTGAGCACGATGTCGCCGCCAGCGGCGATGAACTTCGTGGCGCGCTCACCCACCGGCGTCGCCGAGACGGCCTTGGCCGCGCCCACGTCGTCGGTGATGGCGACCCCGTCGAAGCCCATCTCGTCGCGCAGCATGCCGGTCACGATCTTGCGGGAGAAGAGCGCCGGCTTCTCGCCGTCGATCTTGGGGTAGTGGGCCGACCCGACCATGACGATCCGGGTGCCACCCTCGATGTTCTTGGCGAAGGGGGCGAGGTGGGGGTCGGTGGTCGTCGCCACCGTGTCACTGATGCCGGTCGCCGTCAGGTCGGTGTTGCCGGTGATCCGGCCGATGCCGGGGAAGTGCTTGACGGTCGGCTCGACCCCCGCGTCCTGCATCCCCTGGGCGAAGGCGAGCGCGCCCTTGCCTGCTGCCGCAGGGGTCGAGCCGTACTCGCGACCCCACTTGCCGATCGGCTCGTTGGCGCGACCGATCTCCGCGGGCACGGTGTCGGCGACGGGCGCGAGGTTGACGTTGACCCCGGCCTGCTTCAGCTCGCTGCCCCAGGCCTTGGCAGAGGCGCGCAGCTGCGGGTCCTTGGCCTGCTCGAGGCCGGAGGGCATCGAGGTGAAGCCGGCGCCGGTCAGCTGCTGGACCTCACCACCCTCCTGGTCGGCGGAGACGAGCATGCCGACCTTGGTGCCCTTGACGGTCGGGGAGACCTCCTGCAGGTGGCTGCTCGCGGCTGCCACGGTGGAGGCGCCCTGCCACCCGCCGAGGTAGAGCATCGAGCCGAGTCCCTGCTGGCTGATCGCGGCGTCCAGGCCGGTGGGGGAGCCGGGCTGCATGGCCGCCATGAGCAGCTGACCCGCCTGCTGGGTCGGGGTCATCGCATCGCGCACCGTGCTCACACAGGCGCTGGCCTTCGGGCCGGTCGCAGTGGTGCTCGCCGAGGCCGAGCTGCTCGAGGACGTACGGGAGCTGCTCGACGACGACGGCGCCGTGGTGGAGGACTCGGAGGAGGAGGACGTCGCGCTCGTCGAGGACGTGGCGGAGGAGGTGGAGGTAGAGGTGGTCGCGCCCCCTCCGGTGTCGGATCCGCACCCGACGAGGGCGAGGACGGCCAGGCCGGCGGCGGCGCGGGGCAGGTGACTGGAGCGGGTCGGCATGCCCGCAGGCTACCTGCGGGCAGCGGCTCACCGACGCTCGAGACCCACAAACCACATGAGCCACACGAGTACCAGCAGCCTCGTGGGCCACTCTCGTCACTCTTTGCGCTACCTTGGGGTGACCTGTCTGTCGTCTGGGAGGGCGTTGTGCGTACACACGCTGTGATTTTCCGGTGGTTCATGGCCACCGCGTTGGCCATCTTCACCGGGTTCGCGATGGCGCCAGCGGCGTCCGCGGCCGAGATCGAGTCGGGTGGGCCGCTGACCTCGATCAACATCTCGCCGCTGCTCAACTGCGATGTGCGCCATCAGGGCGATGTCAACGGCGAGTGGTTCGACGACGTCGCCTGCGGCACCTTCGTCTCCTTCGACGGCAGGCTCTACGGACCCGAGGAGCTGCCGGCTGGCTCAGGCGCGACCTCGGTCGACAACTACGTCCCCTTCACCGCGATCACGCAGAGCGGGATGACGGGCACGGGGACCAGCTCCGACCCCTTCGCGATCACCACCAAGGTGGGGCTCGGCGACACGGGCGCGACGCTCACCCAGGTCGACTCCTACGTCAGCGGCGCGACCGCCTACCGCACCGACATCAACCTCACCGGTGGTGCCACCAGCGGCAACGCGGTGGTCTACCGCGGCGGGGACTGCTTCCTGCAGGACAGCGACCTCGGCCTCGGTCAGGTGCTCGACGGCAACGCGCCGGTGTGCAAGGCGCAGCCCGACTCCGACAACCCCGACCGCGTCGAGGGCTTCCGGCCCCTCACGAGCGGGGCCGCATACGCCGAGGGGACCTTCGGTGAGGTCTGGCGTCTCATCGGCACCGGGGCCATGCTGCCCAACACCTGTCGCTGCGACGAGCAGGTCGACAACGGCATCGCCATCTCCTGGGCGCGCGACCTCTCCCAGGGCGCTACCGTCACCCTGTCGAGCCTGACCTTCTTCTCTCCTCAGGGCACGACCCCGCTGACGGTCACCAAGACCGTTGACCGGGCGCAGGCCACGGCCGGCTCCGAGGTGACCTACGCGATCACGTTGACCAACGACGGCGCCACGGCACAGGAGATCACGTCGGTGACCGACTCCCTTCCCGAGGGCTTCACCTACGTGCCGGGCTCGACCAGCGGCCTGACCGCCACCGACCCGACGGGCACCTCCGACCTGACCTGGACGGGTGACTTCGAGGTCCCGGCTGCCGGCGACGACGGTCCGGGTACCGCGACCCTGAACTTCCGGGCCACGGTCTCCGACGTCCCGGGGACCTACACCAACTCGGCTGGCGCCGAGGGGCCCGGCGCCACCGTGGTCACGGCCGACGACACCGCTCCGGTGACCGTCGTCGCGGCGACCGCCACGAGCACGTCGACCACCTCGACCTCGACCTCGTCGTCGACCACCTCGACCTCGACCTCGTCGTCGACCACCTCGACCTCGCCGACGAGCTCCTCGTCGACCACGTCGAGCGAGACGGCCGAGCCCACGTCGACCGCGACCACGTCGACCACCACGACGCAGCCCACGGCCACGATCTCGCCCGAGGGACCGCAGACCCCCGACAAGGTCCAGACCGACGGCGGGCCCATGCGCTCCGGGCTCGGTGACGCCGGACTGTGGCTCTTCGGAGGCGCGGGTGGTCTGGCGCTGCTCCTCGCACTGCGTTGGACCGTCGTGCGACCGATCCGCCGCCACTGAGCGGCGGTCCAGCCCGACTGACCGACGAGGCCTGCAGGAGCACCGGCTCCTGTGGGCCTCGTCGTGCGTGGGGCAGCGCGGCGGCGGGAGGGCCGGCTGCGAGAGGTCAGGAGTCCGGGGGACGGACCACGAGGACGGTCTGGGCCCCGGCGACGCGGGTCAGCACGATCGTCGCGCTCTCGCCGCTGCCGGCGTCGCGGCCGATCCTCAGCTGCTTGCGCAGCTGGTCCTCGTCCAGGCGGATACCGCGCTTCTTGACGGTGAGCCCGGTGATGTTGCGTTGACGCAGCCAGGAGCGCAGGCCCTTGACGGAGAAGGGCATCGCCTCGAGGACCTCGAACCGCCGGGCGTGGCCCAGGTCGAGCGCGAGGTCGCTGGTGACGTAGCCGAGACCGGCCTCGAGCTCCATGCCCGACACTGCGCCGGTGACAGTGCCGATGAGCCCGGCGCGGTTGACCGCGCGGTCGCCCTCGTAGAGCCAGCGTCCGATGTCGTCGATCGACCCGGCGGCAGCCGGGTCGTCCTCGCAGGTGCGCTGATCGACCTCGACCGGTGGGGCTCCCTTCCTCAGGACGCGGGCGCTACGGCCGGCCTCCTTGACGAGCGGGCCCCACCACACGGCGCACTCCAGGACCGTGCCCTGCCACGAGGTCCACTGCGCCTCGGTACCCAGCGGCGGGATGTCGTGGGGAAGGGAGGGGGAGAGCTTCGCGCCCGTCGCCGGGACGTCGCGGGCGACCGAGAGGACGAAGTCCCACGACGGCGAGATCTCGTCGAGGCGGAAGACGCGGCGGGTGCGTCCGGACCGGTCGGTGACGCCCGGCGTCCGGCGCGCGGGGTCGAGCCACACCCCGGCTCGTGAGTGCAGGGGGTCCACCGGGGCGTCGAAGTCCTCGGCCACGCCGGTGCGGGCGCGGCTGTCGGGCCACGGGCGCAGGTTGACGTCGGCGATCGCCGCAGTCAGAGGGTCGGCGTCCACGCCGTGGACCGTGACGCCGAGGGCGCTCATCGCCATGGCGTCGGATCCGATGCCGCACCCGAGATCGTGGACCGTGGCCAGGCTGGCTGCGGCATACCGACCGGCGTGGGTGGCGGCGACCTCGAGCCGGCTGGACTGCTCGAGGCCGTCGGGGGTGAAGAGCATCCCCTCGGCGAAATCGCCGAACTTGTCGCGGGCGCGGCCCTGCAGGCGCTTTTGCGTCAGGAGCGCGGACACCTGGTCAGGTGAGAGGCCCGTGCCTCGCAGCCGGGTTGCCTGGGTGACGGCGTCGCCCTCGGTGTAGTCGGGCAGATCGTGCAGGGCAGCGTGTCCCTCGGGGGAGGCCAGCCAGCGCACGGTCGTCAGTTCCACGTCGCCCATTGTCACGTACATGTGCGGAATTGGCACTCAGGTTGACCGAGTGCCAGCGTCGGCCTAGATTTGCTCTTGGCACTCACCACTGGCGAGTGCCAGAACGCTACGGCTGGTCGACCCCCGCGACGGCGCCCGGCCCGGCACCCAAGAACTCAATTTCACGACCCTCACTTAAAGGAGTCAGCGTGTCGGTTTCCATCAAGCCGCTCGAGGACCGCATCGTGGTCCAGTCCGTCGAGGCCGAGCGGACCACCGCATCCGGTCTCGTCATCCCGGACACTGCCAAGGAAAAGCCCCAGGAGGGCGAGGTCGTTGCGATCGGCCCCGGCCGCTTCAACGACGCCGGCGAGCGTGTCCCCATGGACATCGCGGTCGGTGACCGCGTCGTCTACTCCAAGTACGGCGGCACCGAGATCAAGCACGGCGGTACGGAGTACCTCATCCTCAGCGCCCGCGACGTGCTCGCGATCGTTTCCTGAACCAGAGCACAACGCATGTAGCTGACGCCCCGGGTGCGGCCCCTCCCGGGCCCACCGGGGCGTCGCTCCATTTCCCCCCTTCGCAGCATTTTTAAGGACAAACATGGCCAAGGAACTGGAGTTCAACGACTCCGCCCGTGACGCCCTCCAGCGTGGCGTCGACCAGCTCGCCAATGCCGTCAAGGTGACGCTCGGCCCCAAGGGCCGCAATGTCGTCATCGACAAGGCCTGGGGTGCGCCGACCATCACCAACGATGGTGTGACCATCGCTCGTGAGATCGAGCTCGAGGACCCGTACGAAAACCTGGGTGCCCAGCTCGCCAAGGAGGTCGCCACCAAGACCAACGACGTCGCCGGTGACGGCACGACGACCGCGACCGTCCTCGCCCAGGCCATGGTCAAGGAGGGCCTGCGCAATGTTGCCGCGGGCGCTGCCCCGTCCGGCCTCAAGCGCGGCATCGACAAGGCCGTCGAGGCCGTCGCCGGTCGCCTGCTCGAGATCGCCCGCGAGGTCGACGGCAAGGACGAGATCGCCCAGGTCGCGTCCCTCTCCGCCCAGGACCAGGGCATCGGCGCCACCATCGCCGAGGCCTTCGACAAGGTCGGCAAGGACGGCGTCATCACCGTCGAGGAGTCCTCGACCGCCGAGACCTCGCTCGACTTCACCGAGGGCATGCAGTTCGACAAGGGCTACATCAGCCCGTACTTCGTCACCGACCCGGAGCGCATGGAGGGTGTCCTCGAGGACGCCTACGTCCTGATCAACCAGGGCAAGATCTCCACGATCCAGGACATCCTCCCGGTGCTGGAGAAGGTCGTCCAGTCCGGCAAGCCGCTGCTGATCATCGCCGAGGACATCGACGGCGAGGCCCTGTCGACCCTCGTGGTCAACAAGCTCAAGGGCATCTTCAACGTCGCGGCCGTCAAGGCCCCCGGCTTCGGCGACCGCCGCAAGGCGATGCTGCAGGACATGGCCATCCTCACCGGTGGCCAGGTCATCGCCGAGGAGGTCGGGCTCAAGCTCGACCAGGTCTCCCTCGAGGACCTCGGCCAGGCACGTCGCGTCGTCGTCACGAAGGACAACACGACGATCATCGACGGCCAGGGCGACGGTGGCGAGGTCACCGGTCGGGTCAACCAGATCAAGGCCGAGATCGAGCGCACCGACTCCGACTGGGACCGCGAGAAGCTCCAGGAGCGCCTCGCCAAGCTCGCCGGTGGCGTCTGCGTCATCCAGGTCGGTGCCCACACCGAGGTCGAGCTCAAGGAGAAGAAGCACCGGATCGAGGACGCGATCTCCGCGACCCGTGCGGCGATCGAGGAGGGCATCGTCGCTGGCGGTGGCTCCTCGCTGGCCCACGCCGTCGCCGTCCTCGACGACCTCGCGCTCGAGGGCGACGAGAAGGTCGGGGCCAACATCGTGCGCACCGCCGCGGTCGAGCCCCTGCGCTGGATCGCCGAGAACGCCGGCCTCGAGGGCTATGTCGCCGTCGCCAAGGTGCAGGAGCTGACCCCCGGTCAGGGCCTGAACGCCGCGACGGGCGAGTACGGCGACCTCATCGGCCAGGGCGTCATCGACCCGGTCAAGGTCACCCGCTCGGCGCTCATCAACGCCGCGTCGATCGCCTCGATGGTCCTGACCACCGACGCCCTCGTCGTGGAGAAGAAGGAGGAGGAGCCCGAGGCTGCCGGCCACGGACACTCCCACTGATCTCCTGATCTGACCCGGAGGGGGTCGCCCACCAGCTGGTGGGCGACCCCCTTCGTCATGCTCGTCAGCGAGTTCGCCGCAATCGACAGGCACTACTTTCGTGGGTCCGGGATGGCAGCTAGGAGGTCCTGAGCAAGGAAGGCGACAGACATCGAGACGTTGCCTGGGTCACCTACCCCTGCCTCTGCTCGTCCGGCCATCATCGACCCGAGCGCCTCCGGCCCATCTGCGAAGAGTTGGCGGAGATAGGTGAGCGCCTGCCGCGTGCTCTCGCCTGCGATCTCTTCATCGAGCAGTCGCCGTACGGTCGCGGCCATGTCCGAGGTGGTCGTTGCGACCAGGAGCCGGTAGCTGTCGTGGGCGTCCTTGTCGTTGAGGCGGTCCGGGGTGTGGAGACGCTCGCCCAGCTTGTGCATCTTCGCGATGAGGAGTGCCGCGGGGCCTGCGACATTGATGGAGGCGCTTCGCCCGTCGCCGTCGAGCGAGTTGACTGTCATGGGCGAGTGATCGACGACAGATGCTTCCAAACCGGCTGCCCGTCGAGCGGAGTTCTTGTCATGTGGCGGGACCTGCACGCTTCGCCGAGCATGTCCGCCAGCCAGCACCTCGGGAATCATGAGGTCGACGGGGATGCCTCGCGGTGAAATCCAGGCACCAGGCTGCTTGCTGGTCGGATTGATGATGAAGCCTGCTCGCGCCATCGCCTCCTCGAGAAGGGGGTCCTCGCCGAGGCTGCGGGGGTCGATCGCCAGGTCGGAGTCCTTGGTTGCTTCCGCGAGTGCGAAGGACGCGGCGCCGGTCCGAAGGTAGATTGCTTGTGCGCCGATCAAGATGATCGAGTCATGGTGGGCATCGAGCGCGATGACCGCGTCCAGTAGGGCGGCGCGGGCTTCAACGATCAAGTTGTCGTCGCCAGTCATCTGGGTTCTCCTTCATCCACGCGATCAGGAACTCGCCTTCCGAGGGGTTGCGGCCGGGTCCGCCGAGCAGGTCCGCCGCGGACTGGCTCGGAGCAACGATCGTGATGCCTTGCCAAGTGGTCGAGCGGGCGTAGACGACGGGAGATCTCGGAGAAGCGACGATGACGTTGGCTCCGGTCTCCACCGGACGGAGACCGAGCGTGGTCGCCAGCGTCTCCGGCTCGGTCGTATACAGCAGTGCGAGTCGAGGCTCTGCGTACGGCGCGTACGGCTGTGCAGCCAAGGAGCCGCTCACTGCGTAGGACTGCCCTTCGGTCAGCCCTCGAAGCTTTGTTGCGAGGGCGTCGATGCCGCGGGGCTCGAGATAGCCGCGGGTGCTGTTCGTGTCGAGGAAGGGAGCATCCTGGCTCCAGCGCCGCAGGAGCTCGGGCCAGTCCACGGTTGTTACTGGTCCGCGGCTCTCCCGCGTGATCAGGCCTTCGTTCGTCAGGTAATCGACCAGCCGGTAGGCGGCGCCGATTGATGTCCCCGCGACGTTGGCCAGCTCGGGCACCGTGAGTGGTGGTACGTAGTCGGCAAGTGCTCGAACCATCAGCGCGGCGGGGAGGCCTTTGAGGCTGGCAGTTGGTCGGCCGGCGCGCCGCCAGGGGTCGGTCGTCGCGCCGCGGTCGGCGATGAGAACCAGCGGGTCCTCTGCGCGGAGGAAGATGTTTCCTGTGGCGTCCATGTAGGAGACGCCTCGTTCGCGGAGCAGGTCCTGGATCTGCCTGCTGAGATAGCGGGTCGCGAGCATCCACGGGCCGCGCTCCTTGCTCTCCTGGCGGGCGGGAGGCCCGCTGACGTAGCGCTGCTGGTCCAAGAGGGAGAGCACGCCGGCGCGGGTGATGGATCGCTTGACCTCGACTCGGAAGGTGAGGGCGGATGAGTCGGATCGCCGGAGTTTGAGGATGGCATCGGTTTTTGGATCGGAGCTGGTGGAGAGGTCTACGTACCAGTCCGGCGGCAGGGTCGCCTGCAACCGCCCGCCTGCTTGCAGCATGACATCTCGTTCGGAAAGGGGCTGGGGGCCGTATCCGTCGGAGGGCATGATCAGTGTGCGCCGCTGGGTCGACATTTCTCGATAATAGCAAAGTTCCGTCAAGGGCGGAGGGTCGTAGTTTCCAGAAATTACACGCGCGTGTGGATTCGCGTCCAGGCGAGTGCAAGGTCTGGTGGGAGGCCGATCATCCGATCGCCCACCACGCACTCAACTCGCGGGAAGGAATGCCTGAACGAATCTCTTGACACAATCTATTCACACAGTGAATAGTGGCGTCATGACAACGGGGCACGTACTCATGGGGCTGCTGAGCAGGGGGCCGCAGCACGGGTACGACCTCAAACGTCATCACGACGAGCTGCTCCCGGCGGCGCGACCCATGGCCTTCGGTCAGGTGTACGCGGCGCTGGGGCGGCTCGCCGGCAAGGGATTAGTGACCCAGGTGGCCACCGAGCAGGACTCCGGTCCGGAGCGGGTCGTCTACGAGCTGACGCCGGCCGGTCGTGAAGAGGTCGGGGAGTGGGCTGCAGAGGCTGACGGTCCTGGGGACCACGTCGCCAACCCGCTCGCGACCAAGATCGCCGTCGCCCTGCTCGTGGGTGGCGAGCCGGCCGCAGTGGCCTTCCTGCGCCGCCAGCGCACGGCTCACCTGGAGCGCATGCGGGTACTGACCCGTGACAAGCGCGAGGCGAAGGGGGACCTGCACCGGGTCCTCGCCGCCGACTACGCACTGAGCCACCTCGATGCTGACGTCCGGTGGATGGAGGACGCGCTCGAGCGCGTCCACGACCTCGAAGGGGACCGATGATGATGACGCTGCACAGCGAGGGGCATGCCCTCGCCATCTCAGCGACGGGGGTCGACCACGATTACGGCAAGCGCCCGGCGCTGCATGGGGTCGACCTGTCCGTCGCGGCCGGAGAGATGGTGGCCGTCACCGGACCCAGCGGCTCGGGCAAGTCCACGCTCCTCCACGCACTGTCTGGTGTCCTCCGCCCGGGCGAAGGGGAGGTCCGCCTCGGTGAGCACGTGGTCACCTCGATGAGCGAGGACGCGCGCTCGCGGCTGCGCCGGACCGATGTGGGCGTGCTCTTCCAGTTCGGTCAGCTCATCGACGAGCTGACCCTTGCCGAAAATGTCGCGTTGCCGCTTCTGCTGGAGCGTCGCAAGCGGGACGACGCGCTCGCGACGGCGAAGGCGTGGTTGGCCAGGGTCGACGTGGTGGACCTCGCTGACGAGCTGCCGGGTGAGGTGAGTGGCGGCCAGGCCCAGCGGGTCGCTCTCGCACGGGCGCTCGTGACCAATCCGGGGGTGCTCTTCGCCGACGAGCCGACCGGAGCGCTGGACTCGCGGGCGGGGGATTCGGCCATGGAGCTGATCTCTGACATCGCCGCCGAAGAAGGGCTCACCGTCGTGCTGGTCACGCATGACGCGCGCATCGCGGCATACGCCGACCGCGAGGTCGTCCTGCGCGACGGGCGCGTCGATGCCGACGAGAGCGTGGGTGCGCGGTGAGCCTGTCCTGGGTCGAGGCGACCCGGCTCGCATCGAAGGGGGGACCAGCCGATCGGTTGCGGAGGTGGTTGATCGCGGGGTGTGCGGCGCTCGGAACGCTCCTGACATCAGCGATTGTCAGCATTCCCAGCTTTTGGAGCTCCAACGACAGCGTGTCGGTTGAGTCGATGCTGGGCTTTGTCGTCGGTGACCGTGACATCGGGATCGGGGCGATGGTGGGCTTGTCCCTGTTGGTGGTCATCGTCATCCACCTGACGGCGACGGCTGCGGCGTTTGGCGCCCCTGCACGCGACCGACGTCTTGCCGCCATGCGTGCAGCAGGGGCAACCGGGGACGATGTCTCGGCGGTGCAACGGGTCGAGGCCCACATGTGGAGCCTCCCGGGGGTCCTCGTCGGCCTGGGCCTGTTCTACCTGCTGATGTCCGTGGTGGTCCCACGGTTCACGGTGGCGTTCGTGCAGGGGTATGACGACGAGGCGAGGGTGGAGCAGCTCCCGGTCTTGATCATGAAGGACTGGCCGCATCCCCTTGCCGTCGTCGGGGCAGCGCTCCTGGTGCCGATCCTGCTGGCATGGATCGTCCCCATGGTCGGGCGCACCCCGGGGACCGGCAGCGCGATTCGGCGCGAGGGTCGCGCGCATCGATCTCCATGGGTGGCGATCACCCTGGTGGGCACCTACATCGCCGCCATCGTCATCGTGGTCGGACTCTTGGTGCTGGTCCGCCTGCAGGAGTCCGCGATGGCGCAGGCAGCGATGGCAGGGGTGCTCATGGTGACCCCGCTCGTGCTGGTCCTCAATGTCGTCGCGACCCTTGCTTGGTCTGCCGAGGGGCTGACCAGTTGGATGGGGCGATTGCTGTGCGGTCGGAGTTCGGCGACCTCGGTTTTGGCAGGTCGCATGATGCAGGCGCGACCCTCACTCGCGACACGAACCGCGGTATCGCTCGTCCTGGTCGCCCTCGTCGGTGGTCTGGCCGTGTCCTTGCGTAGCAGCGCGGGGAGCGTGACTGTCCACAATGCCGAGGTCAACGGGTACTCGGCGGACGAGTTCGGAGGGGTTCTTCCCTTCGACGTCGTCTATTTCACCGCTTCCGTCGACGCAGTGCAGGTGCTGACGGTTGTGGCCGGATGTCTGGGAGCGGTGGGTTTCCTGGTGGCAGTGGCCGATCAGGTGTCGCGTCGTGGCAGTGGTCTGGCCAGACAGGTCGCGCTCGGAGTCCCACGAGGTGTGCTGCGGCGTTCACTCGTCATCGAGGTGGTGGCGCCTGTGAGCGTCATGGTCAGCATCGCGATGGCGGTCGGTGTGGCGGCCCCGATGGGCTTGGCGATGAGCGCCTCGGACGCGGTCATCGTGGACGCGATGCACTGGGGACGTCTTGCCGGACTGTGGGTCCTGCTGGTCGGTGGGGCCACGCTGGCAGCCTGGGTCGGAGGGTTCGCCCTTCCCCGCACCTCTGACCCGCAGCGCATCCGCGATCGCGAGTGACCCCCTTCGTCATGCCTTGAGCCCTGCATTGCCGTGGGGGAATGCAGACTCAAGACCCACCCACGCAAAGAGAGGTGGTGGCGACCGGCAATCCGGTCGCCACCACCTCTCGTCGTGGAAAGGGAGGAGGGTCAGGTCGTGACGATGACCCGGACCTCGACGGTCTCCTCGAGGTCGCGCAGGCGCTGCTCGGTGTCGGCGGGGAGGGTGCTGGCCAGGTCGGTCACGGCGTAGCCGTACTCGCCCTTGGTGCTCAGCTGCTGGCTGTCGATGTTGACATCGCCCTCGGACAGGATCGTGTTGACCCGCGCCAGGACTCCCGGGACGTTCTTGTGCAGGTGGAGGATGCGGGTTCCGCCCTGCGCGACGGGCGCGGCGACGGCGGGGACGTTGACCGACATGGTCGTCGCGCCGCTGGTCGCCCAGTCGCGCAGCTTGCCGGAGACATAGCGCCCGATGTCAAGCTGCGCCTCCTCGGTGGAGCCACCGATGTGCGGGGTGAGGATGACATTGGGGATGCCCTGCAGGCAGTTCTCGAAGGGGTCGCCCGCCTTCTTGGGCTCGCTGGGGAAGACGTCGATGGCGGCGCCCGCGATGTGCCCGGAGACCAGGCTGTCGCGCAGGGCCTCGAGGTCGACGACGAAGCCGCGCGAGAGGTTGAGGAAGAGGCTGCGGGGACGCATCTTGGCGAACTGCTCGGCCCCGAAGTTGCCGGCGTTGCCCGCCCGACCGTCGACGTGGAGCGTGATCGTCTCGCAGGTCTCGAGCAGCTCGTCGAGGGTGTCGACCTTCTTGGCGTTGCCGAGGGGGAGCTTGTCCTCGAGGTCGTAGAAGGAGACGTGCATGCCGAAGGCCTCGGCGACCACGGACAGCTGGGCGCCGATGTTGCCGTAACCGATGATGCCGAGCGTGCGGCCGCGGACCTCGTGGGCCCCCTTCGCCGACTTGTCCCAGACGCCGGCGTGCAACGCGGTGCTCTTGTCCGTCAGGTGACGGGCCAGCGAGATGATCTCGCCGAGGGCCAGCTCGACGACGCTGCGTGTGTTGGAGAAGGGAGCGTTGAAGACCACGGTGCCGACCTGGGCGGCCGCATCGAGGTCGATCTGGTTGGTGCCGATGCAGAAGGCGCCGACGACCTTCAGCTCCGGGCGGGCCTCGAGCACGGCCCGCGTCACATGCGTCTTGGAGCGGATGCCGACCATGTCGACCCCCTCCAGCGCAGCGATCAGCTCGGCCTCGTCGAGCGCGCCGGAGCGGGTCTCGACCTCGAACCCGGCGTCGGTCAGCGCATCACGGGCAGCGTCATGGATGTTTTCGAGCAGCAGCACCTTCACGCTCAGCAGGGTATGCCCGCACCCCGTGTGACCTGGCACGCGCCCGCCATCCGGAACCCCGGGACTGCTGGGCGGAACCGAAAGCCCACGGACGCAAGGCTGCTGACTAGGGTGTGGCCATGCGTCTCCTTGGTGTCCTCGGCGGTATGGGCTGGTCTGCGACGGCGGAGTACTACCGCCGCCTCAACGAAGGGGTCGACGCGCGTCTCGGCGGGTTGCACAGCGCCCGGGTGCTCATCCACAGCGTCGACTTCCAGCCGATCGACGACGCGGAGAACGCCGGTGACTGGGACGCGATGGCCGAGGTCCTCGTCGACGCGGCCAAGGGGCTGCAGGCCGGGGGAGCCGAGGGCTTCCTCCTGGCGGCCAACACGATGCACGCCGTGGCCGACCGGATCGAGGAGTCCGTCGACATCCCCTTCCTCCACATCGCCAAGGCGACCGCGAGTCGGGTCGAGGCCTCGCACCAGCGCAAGGTCGGGCTCGTCGCCACGGCGACGACGATGGCGGGGGACTTCTACACCACGCCCTTCGAGCAGCGGGGGATCGACGTGATCCTGCCGGAGGAGGGCGAGCGCCCCGAGGTCGACCGGATCATCTACGAAGAGCTGGTCCACGGCGTCATCAAGGACTCCTCGCGCCGTGAGCTGCGCGCGATCATGCGCGGGATGGCCGACCGGGGCGCCGAGTGCGTCGTCCTGGCCGGCACCGAGATCGGCCTGCTCATCGACGAGGACGACTGCCCGGTGCCGATGCACGACACGACGGCCATCCACGTGGACCGGGCGCTGGACTGGATGCTGACCGAGGGCTGAGCGTCCGTCGTCGTCCCTTCGAGACGCTTGCTGCGCAAGCTCCTCAGGGAGCGGGGACGCGAAAGTCCTCAGGAGTGGAGAGACGCAATCCTCTTGGAGCGGGGGGGGCGAAGTCCTCAGGGGCCGTGGTCACCAGGGGACGTCGATCTCGGCCTCTCCGGTGACGACCTCGATCTGCTGGCCGGCGAGCTCGACGATGCTGCCGGCGCTGATCTGCGCGCCGCGGCGGGTCTCGGGAGCGCCGTCGACGCTCACCTGGCCGGCTGCGATGACCTCACGGGCCATGGCGCCGTCCTCCACGAGCCCGGCGAGCTTGAGCAGCTGGCCGAGGCGGATCGACTCGTCGCGGATGTGGACCGGTTCGGGAGATGTCACCCGACCAGCCTAGATCGCGAAGGGGGGCGGCTCAGCCAGCGAGGCCGGCGCTGGCGATGTCGCGCTCGGCGAGCAGGAGCTGCCGCTCGTCCTCGGTGAGGCCGCCCCAGACGCCGAAGGGCTCACGGATGGCCAAGGCGTGGTCGCGGCATGCCGTGATGACGGGGCAGCCGGCGCAGACCTCCTTGGCCGCGGCGTCGCGAAGCCGTCGGGCGGCTCCTCGCTCACCGTCGGGGTGGTAGAAGGACTCGCTGCCGATGTCGCGGCAGGCACCCTCGAACTGCCACTCCCACAGGTCTGCAACCGGTCCAGGCGCGCTGTCGACGTGTCCCATATCTTCCTCCGTGCATCAAGCTGTCGGCGGGCGCCGTTCCCCGCTTCTGATGGCCAACCTAAGGAGATCGATGCCAACAGAGGTCGTACAGAAGGTATGGATTGGCCCCGGAAATCAGGGATTTGGTCAGGAGATGGTCAGGTCCGGAGGCGCTGTGACGGTGGCTTAGGATAGGGAAATGGATTTCGGTGACCCGACGGACCGTGACGACACCGGGGCCGTGGGCCCGGACCCCTTCACCAAGGTCGGTCTGACGTATGACGACGTGCTCCTCCTCCCCGGGTACAGCGAGCTGGCACCCGGCGACCTCGACACCACGAGCCGCCTGACGCGGGAGATCAGCCTGAAGACGCCGCTCATCTCGGCGGCGATGGACACCGTCACCGAGTCGCGGATGGCGATCGCGATGGCTCGCCAGGGCGGGATCGGTGTCCTGCACCGCAACCTGTCGATCGAGGACCAGGCCTACCAGGTCGACCTCGTGAAGCGGACGCAGACCGGCATGATCACCAACCCGGTCGTCATCGGTCCGGACGCGACCCTCGACGACCTCGACCAGCGCTGCGGCGAGTACCGCGTCTCGGGTCTGCCGGTCGTCGACGGTGACAACGTGCTGATCGGCATCATCACCAACCGCGACCTGCGCTTCACCCCCGTCGCCGAGTGGTCGACCACCATCGTGCGCGACGTCATGACGAACATGCCCCTCATCACGGCCCCCGTGGGCATCTCCAACGAGGACGCCACACTCCTGCTGCGGCAGCACAAGCGCGAGCGGCTGCCGATCGTCGACGACCAGGGCCGCCTCGCCGGGCTCATCACCGTCAAGGACTTCGTCAAGAGCGAGCAGTTCCCCAACGCGAGCAAGGACGGCCAGGGTCGGCTCCTCGTCGGTGCCGCGATCGGCTACTTCGGCGACGCCTGGGAGCGCGCGACGACGCTCATCGACGCCGGCGTCGACGTCCTCGTCGCCGACACCGCCCACGGCCACGTCAAGCTCCTGCTCGAGATGTGCGAGCGGCTGAAGAAGGACCCGGCCACTCGGCACGTCCAGGTCATCGGTGGCAATGTCGCCACCCGCGAGGGTGCCCAGGCGTTCATCGACGTGGGTGTCGACGCGATCAAGGTGGGTGTCGGGCCGGGCTCGATCTGCACCACCCGCATCGTCACCGGGGTCGGAGCCCCTCAGGTCACGGCCGTCTACGACGCGTCGCTCGCCGCCCGTCCGGCTGGTGTCCCGGTCATCGCCGACGGTGGCCTGCAGCAGTCCGGTGACATCGCCAAGGCGATCGTCGCCGGCGCCGAGACCGTCATGGTCGGCTCGATGCTGGCCGGCTGCGAGGAGAGCCCCGGCGAGCTGATCTTCGTCAACGGCAAGCAGTTCAAGGCCTACCGCGGCATGGGCAGCCTCGGTGCGATGAGCAGCCGTGGCAAGAAGTCCTTCTCCAAGGACCGCTACTTCCAGGCCGAGGTCACCAGCGACGACCAGCTCGTGCCCGAGGGCGTCGAGGGCCGGGTCTCCTACCGCGGCACGCTCGCACAGGTCGCCCACCAGATGGTCGGCGGGCTGCGGCAGTCGATGTTCTACGTCGGCGCCGGCACCGTCCCCGAGCTGCAGGCCAAGGGCAAGTTCGTGCGGATCACCTCGGCCTCGCTCAAGGAGAGCCACCCGCACGACATCCAGGGCGTCGTCGAGGCACCCAACTACAGCCTCGGCTGACGGGAGCGCGGGTGGACCACCACCAGCCCACCCCGATCGCCGCGCCGAAGCAGATCGGTGTCGGCTGGTGGCTCCTGCAGGGCGCTGGGCTGGCCATGACGCTGGGCCTCATGGTCGTGCTCGCCTTCGCGCTCATGATGCTCACCCGGATGCCCGTCGAGGGGAAGACGGACCCGGACGTGCACTGGCCGACCTTCGCCGTCTGGTTCGTCCTGTGCTCCGTGACGGTGATCGGCTCGATGGCGAGGTCGACCTGGCGCGAGCTCGAGGACGAGCGCGTCCACGTCGACGTCCTGGGCAACGAGCTGCGGATCGACCGGTGGTCACCACCGCACGAGCGGCAGCGCTTCCTCGAGCAGGTGGCCGCCGACACCCGCGCCCGCGAGAGGGCGATCGAGCACCAGCGATCAGCGTCCGAGGGCGACGACCAGGTGGCCACCACCGAGATGACCGAGCACGAGCTGCGCTCGGCCGCGCTGCGGCGACGCGAGGTGGGCATGGATGTCCCCGCAGCGCCGCCGACCGGCCGGTGGTCCCGCCCCCTTCGCCTGCTGCGCCTGACGGCGTTGAACTGCCTCTACGGGTGGCTGCCGCTGTCCCTCGTGGTGGTGGTCGTGCTGGTCGAGCTGCAGGACCGCGTCGACCCCATGTGGGGCCTGCTCCCGATGCTCCTGCTCCCGATCGGCTGGATCCTCATGGAGGCCCACCAGGTCCTGCGCCACCGCGTGCTGCGGACCCGCAGGAGCCGCAGCGACCTCGCGCAGTGGCACGCCGTGAGCGGGTTCGTCGCGGCCGTGGTCCTCGCGCTCATGGCGTACACGGGAGTGGTCATGCGCGAGGACTACCCCGGCATCGCCCTGGTCTGCTTCCCGCTCATGGTGCTGTGCGGGTGGATCTGCAAGCACGAGCTGGGACACCAGATCCCGAGCGGACCGGACCGCGACCCCGACGTCCACGACCCGCCTCCCGACCTCAGTCTGATCGACTGATCGACTCCCGGTAGGCCGGCAGGGCGGCACCACCGTCGAGGGTGCGGTCGATCGACCGCGCGCCGAGCATCCCCCGCACGATCGCCCGGGTCACGCAGTCGGCGGCGGCGGTCTGCACGGCCACGAGCTCGAAGGGGGAGGGCCGGGGCCGGCCGCCCGTCGACAGGGCGAAGACGGTGTCGCCGTCGAAGGCGGTGTGGACCGGCGACAGGGCCCGGGCGAAGCCGTCGTGGGCCACGCCGGCAAGCGTCGCGCAACCGGCCTTGTCGAGGGCCGCGTCGGTCGCGACGACGGCCAGCGTGGTCGCGGTCCCCGCCTGCAGTGCCTGCGCCTCGTCTGCCTGGCGCTGCCAGTGCGCCTGCACTGCAACGGGATCGGGCTCGGGAACAGCGACCTCACCCGGGACCAACAGCCGCTCGCCCAGCAGCCGGCCATCAGGTCCCATGGGCGAGCCGACGGCATTGACCACCACGATCGCCCCGACGGTCACTCCCGAGTCGAGCACGACACTGGCCGTCCCGATGCCGCCCCGCAGACCACCGGCGCGGGCTCCGGTGCCGGCGCCGACGCTCCCTTCGTCCACCGGCCCGTCGCTGGCGTCGAGGTACGCAGCCCGGCCCTCATCGGGTCCGGGGTGATGGCGCCAGGCGCCGCCGCGACCCAGGTCGAAGAGGATCGCCGCCGGCACGATCGGCACGATCTGTCCCGGTCCACCGACGGGCCAGCCCCTCCCTTCGTCCGCCAGCGCCGACATCACGCCGTCCGCCGCGGACAGGCCGAAGGCGCTGCCCCCCGACAGCACGATCGCGTCCACCGCGTCGACGAGGTTGCGCGGGTCGAGCAGGTCGGTCTCACGGGTCCCGGGGCCGCCGCCGCGCACGTCGACGCCGCCGGTGGTCCCCACCGGGGGCGTGACGACGGTCGTGCCGGTCAACCAGCCCGTCTCGTCACGGGTGGCGTGGCCGACCCGTACTCCTGGGACATCGGTGATGGCGTTGTGGGCTCCGGGGCGCATGGCTCCAGCATGCCCGGTGGGCGAGCGTGTGCGGTTGACTGGGGCGATGACGACGCGCAACGAGCCGATCCGGGTCCTCGACGGCCACAACGACCTGCCGTGGCGCCATCGCGAGGTGGCCGGCCACGACCTCGACGCATGCGACATCGCGCAGCCGCAGCCACACCTGCACACCGACCTGCCGCGCATGCGTGAGGGCGGACTGGCGGCGCAGCTCTGGTCGGTCTGGGTGCCGTGCTCCATGGCGGGAGAGGAGGCGGTCGCGGCGACCCACGAGCAGATCGACTTCGTGGGCGCGCTCTGCGAGCGCTACGACGAGATGGTCGCGGCCCGCACCGCCGCGGACGTGCACGCCGCCTGGGGCGAAGGGAGGCACGCCGCCCTCATCGGGATGGAGGGCGGGCACTCGATCAACGGGTCGCTGGACCACCTGGCCGACTTCGCGGACCGTGGTGCGAGGTACATGACGCTGACGCACAACGACAACACGCAGTGGGCGGACTCAGCGACCGACGAGCGGGTCCACGGCGGCCTGACGGACTTCGGTCGCGAGGTCGTCGCCCGGATGAACCACCTGGGTGTCGTGGTCGACCTCTCCCACGTGAGCGCCGAGACCATGCACCACGCGCTCGACGCGACGCGGCTCCCGGTGATATTCAGCCACTCCGGCGCGCGCGCGATCTGCGACCACCCGCGCAATGTGCCCGACGACGTCCTCGAGCGGATACCAACCAACGGCGGGATCGTCATGGCCAACGTGGTGCCCAAGTTCGTCAACCAGGCTCGTGCCGATGCGTCGCTCGGGCGCACCGATGCCGTCCCGGAGCCGGTCGCGACGATCGAGCACGTCGTGGCGCACTTCGAGCACCTGCGCGAGGTCGTGGGGATCGAGCACGTGGGGATCGGGGCCGACTACGACGGCGTCGACGAGACGCCGGTCGGGCTGGAGGATGTCGCGAGCTATCCGCGGCTGCTCGCCGCACTGGGGGAGCGGGGCTGGTCCCGGGCCGACCTCGAGGCCCTCGCACACGGCAACGTGCTGCGGGTCCTCGAGGCGACGCAGGTCTGATCCCGTCGAGAAGGTTGCCGTGCAACCTCCTCAGGGATCGAGCGCGTTGCTCGTCAGGCGCGCAGGTCGGGGAAGGGCTTCTGCGAGGTTCGGGGTGCGTCGGGGGTCTCGCCGCGGACCGCCGAGCCCTTGATGGTGTCGCCGGCGAGGTTCTTCTTCACGGTCTGGGAGAGCCCAGCGAGCTGCTTGCGGTACTTGCCCTTGGTGCGCTGGTCGATGAAGCTCGTGGCCTTGTCGACGTAGTCGCTGGCCTTCTCGGGGTTGTTCTTCGCCCACTGGCGGGCGGTCTCGCCGGCGGTGAGCATCAGGGCGGCGTTCTTGAACTTGGCCATCAGTGATCCTTCGGTCGGGTGCGGTTGTCTCCCATTGTCCAACGAAGAGGCGGCGCGCAGGATTCCTGCGCGCCGCCCCCTTCGCCGTCGTGGATCAGTGCATGAGCACCGGAGCGCTGTCCTGCGGCTCGTCGTCCAGCAGGTGGCTCTTCTCCTGCTTGCGCGGGAGGAAGGCCGCCACGACGAGGGTCGCGAGGCACATGAAGGCGGAGACCCAGTAGGTCGCGGCGAAGGCATCGGCCATGTCCATGCGGACGGCGTGCATGAGCGCCTGCGCGCCGGCCGCCGGGTCGCTGGCGTACTGGCCGAGGATCTGGGCGACCTCGGGGAACTTCGCGAGGAGCTGCTGGATCGCGTTGGGGTCGGAGACCTTGCTGCTCTCCTCGCCGAAGGCCTGTGCCTGCCCGATGAGCGGGCGGTTCTCGAAGCCACGCGTCAGGACGACCGAGGCGATGGCGACACCGAAGGAGCTGGCCACCTGCTGGGTGATGTTGAGCAGGGTCGAGCCGCGGGCGACCTGGTGGTCGGTCAGCGCCTTGAGCGAGCTGGTCATCAGCGGCATCATCGTCGCGCCCATGCCCAGACCCATGACGAAGAGCGCCGGGATGACGAAGCCCCAGTAGCTGGAGTCCGCCGAGAGCTGGGTGAAGGCGAACATGCCACCCGTGATCAGCGCGATGCCGACGGGCACGATGCGACCGACGGGGTACTTGTCGACGAGCATGCCGGCGATCGGCATGGTGATGAGGGCGCCGAGCCCCTGCGGGATCATCAGCACACCTGCCATGGTCGTGGACTCACCGCGCACCTGCTGGAAGTAGGTCGGCATGAGCAGCAGGCCACCGAAGAAGGCCGCGGCGAAGAGGAACATCGTCAGGGCCGCGACGGAGAACTGCCGGTTGGCGAGCAGACGCAGGTCGAGCAGCGGGTGCTTGGGCCGCATCGACCACCAGCCGAAGGCGATGATCAGCGCGAGACCGGCGAGGGCGGTGCCGTAGACCTTGGGCGAGTTGACGGTGCCCGCCTCGGGGATCGAGGAGACGCCGTAGAGGAAGAGCGCCAGACCGGGCGACATGAGGAGCAGGCCGATGACGTCCAGCGACTCGCTGGGGTGGGTGTCGTCCTTGGGCAGGACGATCCAGGCGTAGACGAGGGCGGCGATGCCGATCGGCAGGTTGATCAGGAAGATCCAGGTCCAGCTCGGGCGACCCAGCCAGTGGGCGTTGTCGATGAGCCAGCCGCCGAGGATCGGTCCACCGATGGGGCCCAGGAGCATCGGGACACCGAGGATCGCCATGAGGCGACCGATGCGCTGCGGGCCGGCCGCGCGGGTCATGATCGTCATGCCGAGCGGCATGAGCATGCCGCCACCGAGGCCCTGCAGGACGCGCGCGCCGATGAGCATCTGGATCGACGGGGCGAAGGCGCACAGCACGGAGCCGGCGACGAAGAAGGCGATGGCCGCCAGGTAGAGGCGCTTGGTGCCGAAGCGGTCGGCCGCCCAGCCGGTCAGCGGGATGACGGTCGCGAGCGCCAGGGTGTAGGCGGTGACCGTCCACGCGACGGTGGAGTACTGCAGCGGCTCGGGGCCCGTGGCCAGGTCCGTCTGGAAGTGGGGGAGGGCGACGTTGACGACGGTGATGTCGAGGATCGACATGATCGCGCCGAGGACGACGACGCCGGCCACCTTGAGCACGGCGGCGTCGATCTTTTCGGGGTACTCCTGTGGCGGGGAGTCGTGGACGGTCGTGGACACAGGAGTCTCCTGAGAGGGTTGCGAAGGGGGTGGCGGCGGCCTCGTCGCCACCCGGACCGAGCGAAAAGATGCATGCATCGGCCAAGCAAGTATGCGCCCTCCACCGCGGAGGACCAAGCCCTTTAGGCTGGGCGGGTGAATGAGATCGAGATCGGCCGAGGCAAGCGTGGCCGCAGGGCCTACTCCTTCGACGACATCGCGGTGCTGCCGAGTCGGCGCACGCGCGACCCCGAGGAGGTCTCGCTCGACTGGCAGATCGACGCCTACCACTTCGAGATGCCGGTCATCGCCGCCCCGATGGACTCCGTGATGTCGCCGACGACGGCTGTCGCCTTCGGCGAGGCAGGCGGCCTTCCGGTCCTCGACCTCGAGGGGCTGTGGACGCGCTACTCCGACCCGGAGCCGCTGCTCGCCGAGATCGCCTCGCTCGACCCGGTCGTCGCCACCTCCCGGATGCAGGAGATCTACGCCGCCCCGATCCAGCCCGAGCTGATCACCGAGCGGCTGCGCGGGCTGCGCGCCGCGGGCGTGACCGTCGCGGGCGCCCTCAGCCCGCAGAACACCCAGCAGCACTGGAGGACCGTGGTCGACGCGGGGGTCGACCTCTTCGTGATCCGCGGCACGACCGTCTCGGCCGAGCACGTGAGCAGCCGCAGCGAGCCGCTGAACCTCAAGCGCTTCATCTACGAGCTCGACGTCCCCGTCATCGTCGGTGGCGCGGCCAGCTACACGGCGGCCCTCCACCTCATGCGCACCGGCGCGGCCGGCGTCCTCGTCGGCTTCGGCGGGGGAGCGGCCCACACGACCCGCCAGGCCCTGGGCATCCACGCACCGATGGCCAGCGCCGTCGCCGATGTCGCCGCCGCCCGACGCGACTACCTCGACGAGTCCGGTGGCCGCTACGTCCACGTCATCGCGGACGGTGGTCTCGGTACGAGCGGCGACATCGTCAAGGCCGTCGCCTGCGGCGCCGACGCCGTCATGCTCGGTGCTGCCCTCGCCCGCGCCGCCGACGCCCCGGGCCGCGGCTACCACTGGGGTGCCGAGGCGCACCACCCGGAGCTTCCGCGCGGGTCGCGGGTCGAGGTCGGCTCGGTCGCGCCCCTGCAGGAGGTCCTCTTCGGACCGAGCAAGGTGGCCGACGGCACGACCAACCTCATCGGCGCGCTGCGTCGTGCCATGGCGACCACCGGTTACACCGAGGTCAAGGAGCTGCAGCGCATCGAGGTCGTCGTCGCGCCGCACCAGCCGAGCTGACCCTCCCTTCGCCACGGGTGTGGTGTCTCGCACGTGGATGACCTCTGGCACTGGGATGGACGCACAGTTACCTTTGGGTAATGACCTCGGAGATCATCGCTGACCCAGAGCTGGACCCCACGGCCACCTACGCGGTCGACCCCGGGCGCGCCCGGCGCTATGCCGGTCGGGTGGTCGCCTCCCCGACCGCAGAGACCTTCACCCGCACCTCGCCGCTCACCGGCGGTCCGATCGCGACCCTGCCGCTGTCGCGCGCCGAGGACGTCACGCGGGCCGTGGCCGCTGCCCGTGCCGCCCAGGTCCGGTGGGCCGCCACCTCCTTCGACGAGCGTCGTCGCATCCTGCTCCGCTTCCACGACCTCGTGCTGGCCAAGCAGGTCGAGCTGCTCGACCTGATCCAGATCGAGTCGGGCAAGGTGCGCAAGCAGGCCTTCGAGGAGGTCCTCGACACCGCGCTCGCGGCCCGCTACTACGCCCGCACGGCGGAGGGGCACCTCAAGCCGCGCCGGGTCGCCGGTGCCTACCCGGTCCTGACGCAGACGCGCGTCCTGCACCACCCCAAGGGCGTCGTGGGCATCGTCTCCCCGTGGAACTACCCGCTCAGCCTGGCGATCACCGACGCACTGCCCGCCCTCATGGCCGGCAACGCCGTCGTCCTGCGTCCCGACCAGCAGGGCTCGATCACCGCACTCGCCGGCGTCGAGCTGCTCCGCGAGGCGGGGCTGCCCGAGGGTGTCTTCCAGGTGGTGCTCGGGGCCGGGCGCGAGGCCGGCCAGGCGGTCGTCGACCAGACGGACTACGTCTGCTACACCGGATCGACCCCCACGGGCCGCCGGGTCGCCCAGTCGGCCGCCGCGCGACTCGTGTCCTTCAGCATGGAGCTCGGTGGCAAGAACTCCGTCTACATCGCCGACGACGCGGATCTCGGCCGGGCGGTCGAGGGCGCCGTGCGGGCGTGCTTCTCCAGCGCCGGACAGCTGTGCATCTCCACCGAGCGGGTCGTCGTCCACGAGGCGATCGCCGACGAGTTCATCCCGAGGTTCGTCGCGGCGGTCGAGGCGATGACCCTCGGCACGGCTCTCGAGTACGGCTACGACATGGGCTCCCTGGTCAGCCAGGCCCAGCTCGACACCGTCACCGAGCACGTCGAGGACGCCAAGGCCAAGGGCGCCACCGTGCTCACCGGTGGCCGGCGCCGCCCCGAGGTCGGGCCCTTCGTCTACGAGCCGACGGTCCTCGAGGGCGTGACCGCGGCCATGACCTGCCGCGACGAGGAGACCTTCGGCCCGCTCGTGTCGATCTACCGCGTCGCCGACGACAACGCCGCGATCGCGCTCGTCAACGACACCCAGTACGGCCTCAACTCGTCGGTGTGGACCCGCGACGTGCAGCGAGGCCGCCAGATCGCTGCCCGGATCCAGACCGGGACCGTCAACATCAACGAGTGCTACGCGGCCGCATGGGCGTCGATGGGCGCACCGATGGGCGGGATGAAGGACTCCGGGATGGGTCGTCGCCACGGTGCCGAGGGCATCCTGAAGTACACCGAGGCCCAGACCGTCGCCGCCCAGTACCTCGTGCCGATCGCGCCCGCCTTCGGGATGAGCGACAAGGCGCACGCAGCGGCACTGACACTCAGCCTGCGGGCCATGAAGATCGTGGGTATGAAGTGAACGACGACCACGCGGTCGACACGACGGTCGACACCGACGTCCTCGTCATCGGGTCCGGCTTCGGAGGCTCCGTCGCCGCCCTTCGCCTGTCGGAGAAGGGCTATCGCGTCACCGTCCTCGAGGCAGGTCGACGGTTCGCGGACTCCGACTTCGCCGAGACCAGCTGGGACCTGAAGAACTTCCTGTGGGCGCCCAAGCTCGGGTGCTACGGGATCCAGCGGATCCACCTGCTCAAGGACGTCATGGTCCTGGCCGGTGCGGGTGTCGGGGGAGGCTCGCTGAACTACGCCAACACCCTCTACGTCCCGCCGGAGGTCTTCTTCAAGGACCGGCAGTGGGGGCACATCACCGACTGGCAGGCCGAGCTGCTGCCGCACTACGACATGGCCAGCACCATGCTCGGTGTCGTCACCAACCCGTGCGAGTCGGTCGTCGAGGACGCCATGCGCGACGCGGCCGCAGAGATGGGCGTGCCGGAGACCTTCCGCAAGACGCCCGTCGGGGTGCTCTTCGGGGAGGACGGCTCTGCCCAGGAGCAGGGCCGAACCATCGAGGACCCCTACTTCGGTGGCGCCGGCCCCACGCGCACCACGTGCACCGAGTGCGGCAACTGCATGGTGGGGTGCCGCGTCGGTGCCAAGAACACGCTCGTCAAGAACTACCTCGCCCTGGCCGAGGGGCTGGGCACCCAGATCGTGCCCATGCGCACCGTCACCCGGGTCGGTGTGGTCCCGGGGACCGAGGGACCCGGCGAGGTCTACCGGGTGCGCCACGAAGCCACGGATGCACTGGGGGACAAGAGCGCTCGCGTCACCACGGCACACAAGGTGGTCGTGGCGGCCGGCGCCTGGGGCACGCAGAACCTCCTGCACGCGATGAAGGCCGACGGCGAGCTCGCCGGGATCAGCGATCGGCTCGGTGAGCTGACGCGCACCAACTCCGAGGCCCTCGTGGGCGCGCTCGCCTCGACGCCTCCTGAGGGTGAGTACGACCTGACGAAGGGAGTGGCCATCACCTCCTCCTTCCACCCGGATGCGGCCACCCACATCGAGAACGTCCGGTACGGCAAGGGCTCGGATGCCATGGGCATGCTCACCACGCTGCTCGCGCCGCCGAGGACGGGCAGGACCCCGCGCTTCGTCAAGCTCATCGCCGACCTGCCGCGCAACCTCCCGGCGCTCAAGGCGTGGTTCCCCCCGGGCACCCACTTCGCCGACAGCACGGTCATCGGTCTGGTGATGCAGTCCCTGGACAACTCGCTGACGACCTACCTGACGGACGGGCGTGGCGGTCGTCGCCGGCTCACCTCCAAGCAGGGACACGGCGAGGAGAACCCCACCTACATCAAGGCCGGTCATGACGGCATCAAGGTCCTCGCCGACAAGCTCTCAGCGCGGCTCGGTCAGCCCTTCCACCCGGGTGGCACGTGGAGCGAGGCCTTCGACATCCCGCTCACCGCGCACTTCCTCGGGGGCGCCGCGATCAGTGACTCGCCCGCCACGGGTGTCATCGACCCCTACCAGCGGCTGTGGGGTCACCCCGGCATCAGCGTGGTCGACGGGTCGGCCGTCTCGGCCAACCTCGGCGTCAACCCGTCGCTGACGATCACGGCGCAGTCGGAGCGGACCTTCTCGATGTGGCCCAACACCGGCGACGGCGATGTGCGCCCGGCGCAGGGCGATGCCTACCGTCGGGTCGAGCCGATCGCGGCGCGTCGACCGGCCGTGCGCGAGTTCACCCACACCAGCTCCAAGGTGTCCCTGCCCATGCCCGCCGTCCGCCACGGGGTGTCGTCCTGACCCTCCAACCTGCTCGCGTAGCCTGAGCGGGTGCTCCGGACTGCCCTTCGACCCCGCTTCCTGTGGCTGCTCGTGGTGGCCCTCCTCATCGCGGTCCTCGGGATCATAGCCGGACGCTGGCAGTGGTCCGTGGCCCGTGACGTGGCGAGGGCCGACGCGGTGCGCGCGGTCCAGGAGCGGCCGGTCCGCCCGCTGACCGACGTGGTCGCGCCGCACGCGACCTTCCCCGACGAGGGGTCGGGCCAGCAGGTGTCGACGCGGGGTGAGTACACCGGCGACCCGCTGGTCGTGGTCAACCGCCGCTTCGACGACGCCAAGGTCAGCTGGGTGCTCGACCGCTTCGTCGTGGACGGTACGGGGGCCAACCTCGTGGTCGTCCGTGGGTGGATACCCGCCGGGGAGGACCCCCCTTCGGCCCCTGACGGAACCGTGGACCTCGTCGGCTCGTTGGCACCACCGGAGCCACCTGACCAGTCGGGTGGCTCCGCAGACGGTGAGCTGACCTCGGTCGACATCGCCCAGCTGGTCAACGTGTGGGACGGCGACATCTACAACGGTTTTGTCTTCGCGATCAGCGAGGACGGCTCCGCGAGCGCGGACGGGCTCGAGCGGGTCCCGCCGCCGCTGCCGGACACCTCGCTGCAGTTCCGCAATGTCATGTACGCGGGCCAGTGGTGGCTGTTCTCGGCCTTCGCGCTGTGGATGTGGATCAAGATGGTGCGCCAGGCCGCGCGCGCCGATCAGGACGAGGCGGAGGAGTCTGCCAAGAGCATGGAGGAGAGCACGTGAGCAACGACGAGACCAAGGGCGCGACGACCGCCGACCCGAGGACGATCGGGACGGCCCTGGGCATGTTCCGCGTGACCGCGATCCTCGCGGGCCTGGCGATGTTCGTCCTCATCGTCGAGATGGTCCTCAAGTACGCGATGAGCAACGACGCCCTCGCCTGGTGGTCGCCGGTCCACGGACTGATCTTCATGGCCTTCGCCGTCGCGACCGCCAACCTCGGCTTCAAGATCGGCTGGCCGGTGGGCCGGATGGTCCTGACCATCCTGCTGGCGTGCATCCCCTTCGTCGCCTTCGTCGAGGAGCGCCGCGTCGTCCGCGAGGTCACCCCGCTCACCACCTGACCGCCCGCGGACGGGGCGAAGGGGGAGGGGCCGGGTCCCGGTAGCCTGTGCGGGTGACGGATTCGCTCAAGACCTCCCCGGTTCTCGTCGTCGACTACGGCGCCCAGTACGCCCAGCTCATCGCCCGACGGGTGCGTGAGGCCAAGATCTACAGCGAGGTCGTGCCGCACACGATGTCGGTGGCGGACATCCTCGCCAAGGACCCGGCCGCGGTGATCCTCTCCGGCGGCCCCTCGTCGGTGTACGCCGACGACGCTCCCGGGCTCGACGTCGCGCTGCTCGAGGCCGGCGTCCCGGTCTTCGGCATGTGCTACGGCTTCCAGGCGATGGTCAAGGCCCTCGGCGGGACCGTGGAGCGGACCGGCCTGCGCGAGTACGGCTCCACCCGGGCGCAGGTCAGCGACCGCGAGTCCACGCTCTTCAACGGACAGCCCGCCGAGCAGTCGGTCTGGATGAGCCACGGCGACTCCGTCACCGAGGCACCCGCAGGCATGCGGGTCACCGCGAGCACGTCCGGTGCCCCGGTCGCGGCCTTCGAGGACGACGAGCGTCGGCTCTACGGCGTGCAGTGGCACCCCGAGGTCATGCACTCGACCTTCGGCCAGCCCGTGCTCGAGAACTTCCTCGTCCGCGGCGCCGGACTCACACCCGACTGGACCGCTGACAATGTCATCGACGAGCAGGTCGCCCTGATCAAGGAGACCGTCGGCCAGGACCGCGTGCTGTGCGCGCTGTCCGGCGGCGTCGACTCCTCCGTCGCCGCAGCGCTCGTGCAGCGCGCTGTCGGCGACCAGCTGACCTGTGTCTTCGTCGACCACGGCCTGCTGCGCCAGGGCGAGGCCGAGCAGGTCGAGCAGGAGTTCGTCGACGCGACCGGCGTCAACCTCGTGGTCGTCGACGCCAAGGAGCGCTTCCTCGGCGCGCTCGCCGGCGTCACCGACCCGGAGGAGAAGCGCAAGATCATCGGTCGCGAGTTCATCCGCGTCTTCGAGCAGTCGGCGCGCGATGTCGTCGGCGACGGTGCCGACGACGGCCACCCGGTCAAGTGGCTCGTGCAGGGCACGCTCTACCCGGACGTCGTCGAGTCCGGCGGCGGCACCGGCGCGGCCAACATCAAGTCGCACCACAACGTCGGGGGCCTGCCCGATGACCTGCAGTTCAAGCTCATCGAGCCGCTGCGCGCCCTCTTCAAGGACGAGGTTCGCCAGGTCGGTCGCGAGCTCGGTGTGCCCGACGCGATCGTCGACCGTCAGCCCTTCCCCGGTCCCGGTCTGGGGATCCGGATCATCGGTGAGGTCACCGAGACCAACCTCGACATCCTGCGCCGGGCCGACGCGATCGCTCGTGAGGAGCTGACCGCAGCCGGTCTGGACAAGGAGATCTGGCAGTGCCCGGTCGTCCTGCTCGCCGACGTGCGCTCGGTGGGGGTCCAGGGCGACGGTCGCACCTACGGTCACCCGATCGTGCTGCGCCCGGTCTCCTCCGAGGACGCGATGACCGCCGACTGGACCCGCGTGCCGGGCGACGTCCTCGCGCAGATCTCCAATCGCATCACCAACGAGGTCGAAGAGGTCAACCGCGTGGTGCTCGACGTGACGAGCAAGCCGCCGGGCACCATCGAGTGGGAGTGATCGTCAGCTCGCGCTGTACACCAGCGCGAGCAGGCACATGGCAAAGACGGCGAGCAGCGGCACGATCAGGAGCGTGAGCATCACGCCGATGCCCTTGCGCGACTGCTGCTGGTGACCGATGGACCCGGTCGTGAACTGGTGCCACGGGACGGCGTAGAAGCCGGGGACCGTCTGCCCCTCGCGGATGTCGAGAGGCATCGCCGCCTGCCCGTACTGCCGCATCCACTGGGCGTGCACGTCGACGCGGTGCTGGCCGGGGCGAAGGGGGTAGAAGTTCGGCCCGAAGGACGCCGGGACGGGGTAGCCGTCGATGCGCACCGTAGGGGTCAGCCCGGCCGAGACGCGGCTGCCCTGCATGGTCAGCATGAGGGCCCCGTGGCCTGCGGGAGGCTGCATCCAGGCGGCCTGTGGCCCGGAGACCGGCATGACCGGCTGGGGGGAGTGCGGATGCTGCGCGGGCTGCGGTGGGACGCTCGTCATGGACCGAAGGCTAATGACTACTCTGGCCGAGTGACTGGCAACCTGGCGATGCGCACCCTCGAGTGGCTCCTGCGACGGGTTGTCGTGGGACCTCCGCTGCGGGCCTATCTGCGTCTGCGGGTCGAGGGGGCCGAGCACATCCCACCCACCGGCCCGGTGATCATCGCCAGCAACCACCTCAGCTTCGTCGACTCGATGGTCATCCCGCTCGCCGCGGGTCGCAAGGTCGGCTTCCTCGGCAAGGCCGAGTACCTGCAGGGCACGGGGGTCTCGGGCTGGATCGGCCGGCTGTGGTTCGGCGAGTTCGGCGGCATGATCCCGGTCGACCGGTCCGACGCACGCGCCGCGGCCCGCTCCCTCGAGCTCGCCGAGGAGCACCTGGCGGCCGGGGGAGCATTCGGGATCTACCCCGAGGGCACCCGCAGCAGGGACGGCCTCCTCCACAAGGGACGCACCGGGGTCGGCCGGCTGGCCCTGGCCAGTGGCGCACCGGTCATCCCGTGCGCGCTCGAGGGGACAGACAAGGCGCAGCCGATCGACGCCCGCGGCCTGCGGCCCCATCGCGTCACCGTGCGCTTCGCCCCACCCGTCGACGTCGCGGCCCTCGAGGCGCAGTTCGTCAAGGCCCGCCTGCTGCGCGCGGTCACCGACGAGGTGATGGACGCGATCGCCGAGCGCTCGCCCCAAGGACGCTCCGACGACTACGCCAACCGCCCCGACGCCGCCTGAGCGTGCGCGTCGGGCACGAGCCGCCCACGCGGCTGGGTACGCTGGCGCGGTGCTGAAGACCACTGTCGCCGCCCTCGCCGGCAAGGCCGCCCGCCGCGCCGCCCGCCTCAGGGGCGGTGGGACCGGAGGGTCCGCGCTGCCCGGCCTGGTCGCGGAGAAGATCGACCCCGGCTTCCTCGCGCACGCCCTGGCCGATGTCCGGGGCGGGATCGTCGTGGTCTCCGGGACCAACGGAAAGACGACGACGACCAAGATGCTCGTAGCGGTGCTGCGCGCCCACGGCGAGACCGTCTTCACCAACCCGACCGGCAGCAACTTCACCCGCGGTGTCATCTCCTCGTTGCTCAGCGAGAGGCTCCGGCGCGGCCGACTCCAGGCCGACATCGCCGTCCTCGAGCTCGACGAGGCCCACGCCCTCCACTTCGGTCGCGCCGTCGCCCCGACCCACGCGCTGCTGCTCAACGTCGCGCGTGACCAGCTCGACCGCTTCGCCGAGATCGACCACACCGCAGGGCTGCTCACCCAGCTCGCCGCCATGACCACGCAGGGGGTCGTGCTCAACCGGGACGACCCCTTCGTCAACCGGATCGCCACGACGCTGGCGCCCGGCATCGACGTCAGCTGGTTCGGCCTCGACGCCGCCGCGGCCGACCGCCTCGGCGAGCTGTCGGAGCACGACTCCCGCGAGCAGGACGACTTCGCGCCGCCGGCCGCCGGTGAGCGGGACGGACTCCTCACCCCCATCGACGAGCAGCGGCTGCAGATCACCTTCGGCGCCGAGGGCGAAGGGGGCCGGGTCGGCCCCGTCACGCTCCGCCAGCGCGGCCTGGCCGCCATGATCAACGCGACCGCCGCGACCGCGATGGCCCGGCACCTCCTCGGGAGCGACTTCCGCACCGACGCCACCGAGCAGGCACTGCGCACCGTGGCGCCCCCCTTCGGCCGGGGTGAGGTGGTCGACGCCGACGGGACGCCGCTCGAGCTGGTGCTGGTCAAGAACCCCGCCGGATTCACCGTGGCGCTCGGGACCTACGGCAGCACGCCCACCGCGACGATGATCGCGATCAACGACGACTACGCCGACGGGCGCGACGTCTCCTGGCTCTACGACGTGAGCTTCGAGTCGCTGCGGGACAAGGGCGTTGCGCTCACCACGGGGGTGCGCGGCTGGGACATGGCCCTGCGGCTGCAGTACGACGACGTGCCGGTCGCCGCGACCGAGGTGGACCTGGCCCGCGCGCTGGAGACCTTCCTCGCCGATCACCACGACGAGCCCAAGCGCATCTTCTGCACCTACACGGCGATGCTCGCCCTGCGCCGGATGCTCGGTGAGCGCTACGACCTGCCCGAGATGGGCGTCGACGCCCCCGACACGACCGGAGGCGCGGCATGAGCGATGCCGGCACGAGCACCCGCGACATCCCGATCCTCGGCGAGCCGGAGGGCTCCTCGCTGCCCGCCGACTCGGGTCACGAGGGCAAGGGCGAGATCCACCTCGTCCATCTCTACCCGCGCGAGATGAGCATCTACGGCGACCTCGGCAACACCCGCTGCCTGGCCGCCCGCATCCGGCGGCACGGCTACGTACCGGTCGTGCACCAGCACCATCCGGGCCAGCCCTTCCCCGAGCAGGCGCACCTCGTCGTCGGTGGCGGCGGCCAGGACTCGGGGCAGTCCACGGTCGAGGACGACCTGGAGCGCATCGCCGACCGGCTGCGCGGACTCGCCGCCGACGGGGCCGCGATGCTCATGATCTGCGGCATGTACCAGCTCTTCGGCAAGGCCTTCGTCACCGTCGAGGGCAAGACGCTGCCCGGTCTGGGCATCTTCGACGTCACGACCCGGGGCAACGAGCAGCGGATGATCGGCCCGGTCGTGCTGAGCACCGACCACGGTGACGTCGTCGGGTACGAGAACCACTCGGGCTCGACCCTGCTCGGCGCGGGGCAGGCTCCCTTCGGCACGGTGCGGCACGGCCAGGGCAACAACGGCAGCGACGGCACCGAGGGTGCTGTCACCGCCCACGTCATCGGTTCCTACCTCCACGGCCCGGTGCTGCCGGCCAACCCGCGCCTCGCGGACAGGCTCATCGGGTGGGCGGCCGAGCAGGCGACGGGGCGAGACTTCGAGCCCGCGCAGCTGGACGACGAGGTGGCGCGGCAGGCGCAGACCCGTCAGGTGCGACGCCTGCTCGGCTGACCGGTCAAGGTCCCGATCAGGCCGGCGCCTCCGCGTCGGCCAGCTCCTCGGCGCTGGCCTTGGGCATGATGCTCCACGCCAGCCACCCGATGGCTCCCAGAGGGATCTCCATGAGGTGGGTGAAGATCGAGAAGAGGACGACGCCGGCCATCGACGCGGCCGGGTCGGCGCCCCACGCGACGAGCGCGGCAGCGGTGCCCGTCTCGGTCACGCCGAGCCCACCGGGCGTCACGCCGACCGCAGTGAGCAGGCGGCCGATCGCGTAGGCCGCGAAGAGCTGGCCGAAGGGCAGCTCGATCCCGGTCGTCTCGGTGCACAGCAGGAAGAGCACGTAGTACAGGCCGAAGAACCCGACCATCCCGAGCGTCATCTGCAGCCATCCGGTGCGCACGGTGTCGGCGGTGCGCTCTCGCATCCCGGTCAGTCCGCGCTCGACGGTGTCGCCGTGCCCGTGACGCACCAGCCGGACGAGCCGATCGACGGCCCGACCCATCGCCCGCGCTCCGGCGTCCGTGCCGATGGCGACGGCGAAGAGCACGACGATCGCGGTGCCGGACAGCACTGCGGCCCACGCGGCCTCGCGCATGGCTGTCGGCAGATCGGTGGCACCCCAAGCCAGCCCGAGGACGGCGATGATCGGCAGCGCGACCCGGGTCAGGACATTCCACACCCCGGTGACCACCGCCATCGTGGTGACGCTCGCGGCGGAGAAGCCCCAGGACTTGGCGATGGAGTACGTCGCGGCCAGCCCGACGGCGCCTCCGCCGGGCAGCAGGTTGGAGACCGAGGAGCCGCACACGTTGAGGATCAGGGCCCTGGTGTGGCTCAGACCGGGCATCGCGCCGGTCATGACGAAGGTGTAGCAGTACAGGCCCGCGACGACGAGGCCGATGAAGAGGGCCGCCTTCCACGGGGGGACGGTGCCCAGGACGTCGAAGACCTCGCTCCACGACGTCTTGGCGAAGTACGGCAGGCCCCACCACAGCATCGCGACGGCCAGGCCGAGGCCGAGGCAGATCTGCAGCCCCCGGACGAAGGGAGAGGTCCGCCTGGTGGCAGTGGGGCCAGCGTCGGTCGGTGCGGGTTCGGACGGTGCGGTCGTCACGACAGCCCTTCGAAGAGGTTGGTCTGGGTGGTGCCGGCCGGAGCGGTCGGGTCGACGAACCACTCGCGGCCGAAGACGAGGTCGTACATCGGCCGGGGGATGCGCACGAGCATCCCGAGGGTGCGGTCGCCACCGCCGGTGTCGGCGGCCTGGCTGGCGTGGGCGCGCATGGAGGCGCGCTTGGCCCCGGCGAAGCGCCGCACGTCGAAGCGGTGGGTGATCTCGGACGACGAGGAGAAGGCCCGGTCGAAGCTGCTGCGGTCGAACTCCGGGGGGAATCGGTAGACCGTGGCGACGAGGTCGATGGCCCGGCAGATCAGGTCCCGCGGGACGGTCGCCCAGAGCACCCGGACGTCGAGCCCGCGCTCGCGGGCCAGCTGGGCGGCTCGCGCGCCGACCTCGTGGATGCGCACGTGGTCGCGGTGGCCGTAGCCGCCGTTGGGGTCGTACGTCGTCAGCACGTCGGCGCCCTCCTCGAGCAGCACGTCGGCCAGTGCCGTGGCGGCCTCCTCGAGCGGCACGCGGACGAAGCGTCTGCCCCCCGGCGGGTCCGGCCACACGTCGGGTCCGCTGCCGCTGTCGGCGTAGCCGAGCTCGACGGTGCGGGCGACGCCGAGGGCGCGTGCACTGGCTGACAGCTCCCGGCTGCGGGTGGCCGCGAGGGCATCGCCCCGGCTCCCGAAGGCTGACTCGTCGGTGAGCCCCAGCGCGCCGTCCGTGGCCACGACGAGGACGACCCGGTGCCCGGCGGCGGACGCACGGGCCATCGTCCCGGCCGTGAGCAGTGCCTCGTCATCGGGATGGGCGTGGAAGACCACGAGGGTGCGAGCTGCGGAGTCCATCGGGTGAAACCTTGCCACACAGGTCCGTGGCACCCTTGGAGCCGTGAAGGTGGCCCTGCTCTCCGACTGCTACCCGCCGCGCACCGGCGGGATCGAGTCGCAGGTCAGTGACCTCGCGGCCCAGCTCGTCGTGGCCGGCCACGAGGTCGAGGTCTTCACCGCGACTGCGGGCGGGCCGGGTGTCGACGGTGTGCGCGTGCACCGGCTGAGCACGCCCCTCGCACTGGGGCTGCCGGTCAACCCGATGGCGGCGCCGCAGGTGCGTCGGCTGCTCGTCGCAGGCGGCTTCGACGTGGCGCACGTGCACATGGGTGTGGTCTCTCCCTTCGCCTGGGACATGGCCGGGGTCACGACGGGTCTGGGGCTGCCGACGGCGCTCACCTGGCACTGCGTGCTCGACCGTGCGGCCCGTCCGCTCGGTCCGGCGGTCCGCCGCTGGGTGCGGCGTGGCGCGGCCCTGTCGGCCGTCTCGGGCTTCGCGGCTCAGGGCGTGCGCAAGGCGGCGAAGGGAGCGCCCGTCGCCGTGCTCCCCAACGGCATCGACCCGAGCGCGTGGCGCGTGCCTGATCTCCCGACGCTGCCTGCCCTTCGAGACGCTCGCCCGCTGCGCGGACTCGCTCCTCAGGATCCGCAGGCGCGCCAGCGCCGTCTCGAAGGCACCCGCCCCGTGCGGGTGGTGACGGCCTCGCGGCTGGCTCCCCGCAAGCGGGTCGGCGCCCTGCTGGCGGTCGTGGCTGCGGCCCACGAGCGGCTCGGCCCCGGCGCGATGACGGTCGACGTCTACGGCGAGGGCCCGCTGCGGCCGTGGCTCGAGGCCCGGGTCGAGGCACTCGGGCTGCGCGACGTGGTGCGTCTGCCCGGTCGGGTGACCCGTGGTGAGCTCGCGCGGGCGTGGGCCGACGCCGACGTGTACCTGTCGCCGACCCGGCTGGAGGCCTTCGGCATCGCGGCGCTCGAGGCGCGCACGACGGGACTGCCGGTCATCGCGCGTGGCGACTCGGGCGTGCGCGAGGTCGTCACCGATGGCCTGTCGGGTCTGCTCGCCGCTGACGATCCCGGGCTGACGGACGCGCTGGTGCGGCTCGTCGCCGACGAGAGCCTGCGCGCCCGGATCACTCGCCACAACCGGCGGACGCCGCCGGCGCAGACCTGGGACCGCGTGGTCGACCTGGCCGTGGCGGAGTACCGACGGGCCGGGGCATGAGGGTCGTCGTCGTGGCCCTCGGCGACAGGGGAGAGGTCGGGCGCTGGTCCGTGCGGCACGGGCAGGACCCGCAGGAACTGCTGGCCGAGCAGGGCTGGGCCGGTGTGCCCGTGCGGTCCGAGCTCGTGGCGGACCTGGTGGAGATCAGCTACGAGGTGTACCCGCGTGCGGTGGAGCCGGCGCCGGAGGTCCCCGTCGGGGCGCCGGGTGCCCGGACCCTGCAGCGGCTGGCGGCCTACGCGATCGTCGTCGACGAGGGCCGGCTGCTCCTGTCGCAGCTCGCGTCCTGGGTCGGTGGCGGGGCCGGGCTGTGGACCCTGCCGGGCGGTGGGGTCGACCCCGGCGAGGCGCCGCTCGACGGCGTCGTGCGCGAGGTCCACGAGGAGGCCGGGCAGCACGTCGTCGTCGATGCCCTCGTGCAGGTGCAGTCCCGGCACTGGGTCGGGGACGTCGCGGCGGGGGAGCGGCACGAGGACTTCCACGCCGTCCGGCTGATCCACTCGGCGACCTGCCCGCACCCGACGCCCGCCCATGTGGTCGAGGTCGACGGGTCCACGGCTGCTGCGGCATGGGTCCCGTTGGGCGAGGTGGGCGACCTGCCCCTCTCCGACATGGTGCGCCTGGCCTGGCCGCACGTCCCCGGCGGTGTCTCCTACCCGGTGTAGGAGACACCGTCCGTGGTCGCCTAGGCTGCCGGGCATGGAAGCCCTGCGTCTCGTCCTTTACAGCCTGCACATGCTCGCGATGCTGGCGATCGTCGTCGGCCCCTTCGTCGCTGGTCGAGGACACCTCGTCCAGGTCTGGGGCGCGCGCATCCAGCTGCTGCTCGGTCTCGGCCTCACCGGACTTGCGGAGGCGGGTGACACCGAGGTCAACAACGCCAAGATCGGCACCAAGCTCGTCGTCATGATCGCGGTCCTCGCCTGCGCCGAGATCGGCAACGCCAAGAGCAAGCGCGGGGAGAACGGCAAGACCCTCGCCCTGGTCGCTGCTGGTCTGGCGGTCGTCAACGCCGTCATCGCCTTCGCCTGGTGATCTCGCGCGGGTGACCCACCCGCATCCACCGCGTGTCGTACTGCAGCTCGCCGGCGAAGGGGCGCCTGTCGCCCCACTCCTCGTCAGGCGATGAGTGAGCTGCAGTGCGGCACGCGTTGTCGTGTCACCCACCCGATGACCTCGCGGACCCAGTCGGGGTGGAACATCACGTGCTCCCACGCGAAGTGGAGCACGACCCACCCGGCGAGTGTCATCTCGTCGTGCCGCCAGGAGTCACGCCGGACGTCCTCGCGGGTCCTGTGGAGCTCCAGGCTGTCGGCCCACAGAGCGATCCGGGTGTCGGGGTTGCCGACGTCGGCGTGCAGCACCCGCCCGTCACGCAGTCGGATCGGCACCTGAGGCGCCCAGTGGCGGTCGGCGGCCTCGATGGCCGCAGCTCTCAAGCCCGACTCGAAGGGGTTGGCCGCCTCCGCGCTCGCCAGGTCCAGGACCCGACGCGCGGCCGTCCGCCCCGTCCGGGGAAGCGCGACCGCGGCGAGCTCCTCGGCCGTCACCGCGCCCGAGCGCAGTGCCGAGTCGGCCACGGCCAGCCCCTCCGCCAGCGGAAGGTCCCTGGCGCAGTCGATGACGGTGCGCAGCGGCTTCGTCGCCCGCAGCCCGACGTCGCCCGGAGCCATGGTGCGAAGCCGCAGGGCCACGTCGTCGGGCACCGGGATGCGCCGCGACCGAGGGGCGACCAGCTCGGGAGGGTCAGGGGCGTGGAGCACGCCCCATCCGTGGTGCAGGGCGGCGCTGCGATGGCTCAGGTGTGCCCCGAGCTGTGCCGCGCGAGCGGGCACCCCGTCGAGCGGCAGGCCGTAGACGCCACGCCGGTGCCGAGCCACGAGCCCGGCCGTGAGCGCATCGTCCAGCGTCGCCTGCGTCGTGTACTCGAGCAGCTCGGCACGCGTGGCCGAGCCGCCGTGCTGGGCGACGATGAGTGGGACGACTGACATCCCCACACACTGGCGCAGCCGGCCCGAGCGGCCGCCGACTTTTCCACAGCAGGGCCGCGCCTCCCTCAGGGGACGAGGATCAGCTTGCCGGTCGTCTCCCGGCCCTCCAGCGCCCGGTAGGCCTCGGCAGCGTCGGCGAAGGAGTACCGGCCACCGATGGCGATGTCGAGCCGTCCGCTGGAGATCTCGTCGAAGAGCTCTCGCCCGCGCATCATCAGCTCCTCCCGCTCGCTGATGTAGTGGGCCAGGGACGGGCGGGTGACGAAGAGTGACCCCCCGGCGTTGAGCCGCTGCAGGTCGAAGGGGGGTACCTGCCCGGATGCCCCGCCGAAGAGGACCATGGTGCCGCGGGGGCGCAGCGAGGCGAGCGACGCGTCGAAGGTCGCCTTGCCCACGCCGTCATAGGCGACGTCGACTCCCTTCGTGGCGCCGAGCCGTTGCGCGGCAGCCGTGATCTCGCTGGCCAGGTCGTCGGTGTCGGAGTAGTCGATGAGCTCGGAGGCGCCACGGGAGCGGGCGATCTCGAGCTTGGCGTGGGACCCGGCGGTCGCGATGACCGTGCCACCACGTGAGGTGATCATCTGGGTGAGCAGCTGGCCGACCCCACCCGCGGCCGCGTGCACGAGAGCGATCGTGCCCTCGCCCACCGGGTAGCACCCGGTGACGAGTGCATGCGCGGTCAGTCCCTGCAAGGTTGCGGCACAAGCGGTCTCGAGGTCGACGTCGTCCGGGACCGGGAGCAACCGGCTGGAGTCGGCGATGACGAGCCCGGCGTGCAGGCCATCGACCATCGACCACGCGACCCGGTCACCGACGGCCACGGCCGCACCCTCGCCGACGGCCCTCACGGTCCCGGCCGCCTCGAAGCCCTGGACGTAGGGCGGAGACATGCGATAGATCCCCTCGCGCTTGTACGCGTCGACGAAGTTGACGCCACCAGCTGCGACCTCGACGAGCGCCTCGCCGGGGCCGGGGTCCGGGACCTCCCGCTCCTCGAGGGCGAGGACCTCGGGTCCGCCGTGACGGGTGACGACAAGGGCTGTGGTGGTGGTCATGCGGCCACCCTAGGACCCGCTCCCCGAGGAGGCGCGCCAGCGCCGTCTCGAGAGGTCACAGGGAGGCGATGACCTCGTCGAGCATGGTCTCGGTGAGCTTGCCGGTGAAGGTGTTCTGCTGGCTCACGTGGTAGCAGCCGACCAGCGCCACCTCGCGCCCGTCCGGGGTGCGGAGCGTGGCGCGCGCACCGTGACCGAACTTCGGCTTGGGCCGGGGCACCTCCCACCCCGCGTGGCGCACGCCGGCGATCGTCGCGTCCCACCCGATGGAGCCCAGGCACATGATCGACCGGACGAAGGGAGCGCTCCTCGCCAGGTCGGCATCGAGCCACGGAGCGCAGGTCTGCTTCTCGAGCGTCGTCGGCTTGTTCTGCGGGGGAGCGCAGCGCACCGGTGCGACGATCCGCACCCCGTCGAGCGTGAGCCCGTCGCCGGCCGCCCACGACTGCGGCTGGCTCGCGTACCCCGCGCGGTGCAGCGCGGCGTAGAGCCAGTCACCCGAGCGGTCACCCGTGAAGTTGCGGCCGGTCCGATTGGCGCCGTGGGCCGCTGGTGCGAGCCCGACCACGAGCACCGGCGCGTCGGGCGGGCCGAGCGTCGGCACCGGCCGTCCCCAGTAGGGCTCGTCGCTGAACGCGGCCCGCTTGGTGAGGGCGACCTCCTCACGCCACGTGACCAGGCGCGGGCAGGCACGGCAGACGGAGATGCGGGCGTCGAGCTCGTCCTGGCCGATCGCTCCCTTCGCCAGGCGGCGCACCTGGGCGGCAGTGCGCGCGACAGGGGTCTCGGGGGTGGCCAGGTCGTCGGGCCAGCCGGTACCCGGTGGCACCGGGGAGGCGAAGGGAGCACCCGTCACCGGGTGCGGGAGCAGGACGTCGTCAGCCACCCGCCCACCCTAGACATCTGCCACCGTGGACCCATGGCCATCGACGAGCAGCTCGCCGACCGGGTGCGTGACGCCCTCTTCGCCCGCGGCATCGAGTGGGAGGAGCGGCGCATGTTCGGGGCGCTGATCTTCCTGGTCGGGGGCTCGATCCTCATGGGTGTCCGGGGTGGCGGCGGCCTGCTCGTGCGGGTCGACCCGCAGGAGGGCGAGCGGCTCCTGGCCGACGCCGGCCGCTACTACGCCCGGGTCGCCGACATGGGTGGCCGGGGCATGGGGCCGAGCTGGCTCGACGTCTCGCCCGATGCCGTCGAGGACGAGACCGGTCTGGCTCACTGGATCGAGGCCTGTCTGCGTCGCGCCCCCTGATCAGTCCTCGGGGTCGGCAGGCGGCTCGGCCCCCTCGGCCTCGTCGCGGTCGGCCCACTCGAGCAGCGGCGTGAGGTCGTGCGCGATGTCGTCGATGTCGGTGTGCAGGTCACCGAGTCGTGCGAACCTCTCCGGCACCGTCGCGATGGTGCAGTCCTGCGGCTCGACGTCGGCGACCTCGTCCCACGTGATCGGGGTGGACACGGTGGCAGCAGCATTGCCCCGCACCGAGTAGGCGGCAGCGATCGTGTGGTCGCGTGCGTTCTGGTTGTAGTCGACGAAGATGGCCGCCGGGTCGCGGTCCTTGCGCCACCACGTCGTCGTCACCTCGTCGGGGACCCGCCGCTCGACCTCGCGGGCGAAGGCGAGCGCCGCCCTTCGCACGTCGCCGAACTCCCACCGTGGCTCGATCCGGACGTAGACGTGCAGCCCGGCCCCGCCGGAGGTCTTGGGGAAGCCGACGATGCCCAGCTCGTCGAGCACCTCGTGCACGACGCCGGCCACCCGCCGCACCCGCTCGAAGGGAGCATCCGGCATGGGGTCGAGGTCGATCCGCCACTCGTCGGGCCGGTCGACGTCGGCGCGGCGGACATTCCACGGGTGCAGCTCGACGGTGCTCATCTGCACCGCCCAGATGATCTGGGCCAGCTCGGTCGGGCACAGCTCGTCGGCGTGCAGGTCGTAGCGGGGGAAGTGGAGGCGGACGGTCTCGACCCAGTCCGGGGCTCCCTTCGGCAGGCGCTTCTGGTGCACCTTGGCGCCCTCGACACCCTTGGGGAAGCGGTGCAGCATCGTGGGCCGCTCGCGCAGCGCGCGCAGGATCCCGTCGCCGACGGACAGGTAGTACTGCGCGAGGTCGAGCTTGGTCTCACCGCGCTCGGGGAAGTACACCCGGTCGGGGGAGGAGATGCGCACATCCCGGCCACCGACATCGAGATGGACGTCCTCGCCGTGCTCGCCGCGCGCCATGCACCGACCGTACTCACTTCACGGTCCCCGAGGAGCTTGGGCGCGCCTCCTCACGGTCCCCGAGGAGCTTGCGCAGCAAGCGTCTCGAGGGGTCACCCGATCCGGGCGCCCTCCGGGCGGTCGGTCGCGATCGTCGTCACCCAGTAGCGCCGCTTGCCCTGACGAGAGTCCTCGTACTCGCCGCCGGCCCCCTCGATGGTCGCCCGGGAGGCAGCGTTGTCCTCGTCGCAGGTGATCAGGACGCGCTCCAGGCCCATCTCGGCAGCCAGCTCCAGCACCTGACGAAGGGCGGTGCTCGCGTGCCCCTGCCGCCTCGCCGTGGGGCGGATCGAGTAGCCGATGTGCCCGCCCTGCTCGAGGAGGAAGTCGGTCAGCTCGTGGCGCAGGGCGATCGAGCCGAGGTACTCGTCACCCTCGACGATCCACAGGTAGGTGCACGGCACGTAGCCGTTCGGCCGGGGCGTCTCGGGCAGCTCGTCGGCCCGCCGGACCTGCACGAGCCGGCGGAACTCCTCGGGGTCGGTCAGGCCCTCCCGGGTGAAGGTGAAGCCGTCGAAGCCGACCGTCGGGTCGGCGGCCTGCGCCAGGTCGCCGTCGCCGTCGCGGTGCACGCCGCCGAACTCGTCGTGCGCCTCGAGGTAGGAGGTCTGGTAGCGGGGGTCGGGGCGCACGATCAGGGACATGCGCCCACCCTAGATCCCGGGTCAGACGACCGGATCGACCGGTGGCGTGAACTCACCCTCGGGGACCGGCGTGATCCGCTCGGGCGCCCGCAGGGTGCGCACGTCGCGGGAGAGCAGCGCCAGCAGGCTGGACAGCAGGATGAGCGCAGCACACCCGAGCAGAGCCCGGTGCGCGCCGAAGTGCACGGCAGCGGGCCCGGCGAGCAGCACCCCGACGGGCCCGAAGAGCATCGACCCGAAGGCGTCGTAGGACGCGACCCGGGACAGCGCCTCGGCCGGGACCTCGCGCTGCATCGTCGTCTGCCACAGCACGGTGAAGGTGTCCATGCCCAGGCCCATGACGAACCCGCCGAGCACGATGAGCGGAAGGGGGGCGCCCACCCCGAGCAGCAGGTACGGCAGCGCGGTGAGCGAGGTGAGCACGACCCCGAGCAGGATCGGTCGGCGCGGCCGGATCCGCAGGGCGATGACGACGCCGACGAGCATGCCGACCGCCTCGCCCGTGAGGATCGCCGACCACGCTCCGGCGCCGCCGAGCTCGGCCTCGGCCACGACCGGTCCGAGGACGGTGTGGGCGCCCTGCCACGCGAGGACCAGCAGCGCGAACTGCGCGACGACCACCCACAGCCACTCACGTGAGGAGAACTCGACCCACCCCTCCCGCAGCTCGCCGACGACGGAGGTCCCCCCTTCGCGTCCGGGGCGGGGGGTGGAGCCGATCCGCCAGGCGAAGGTCGCGGCCGCCGCGTAGATCACTGCGGCACCGACGAGGGCCCAGCCCGGCCCGACGAGGACGACGACCGCCCCGGCCGCGATCAGCCCACCGATACGCGCGACATTGGCGCCGACGGCGAGCAGGGCGTTGGCCGGCTGGAGGTGCCCGGCGGGCGCCACCTCGGGGATGATCCCCGACAGGACCGGCCAGACGACCGCTCCGGCCAGGCCGGTGAGCACGGCGAAGGCGCAGACCATCGGGATCGGCGCCCACCCGACCAGCAGCATGGTGCCGATCCCGAGCCACGCGACGAGGGAGAGGCACTCCCCGGCGAACATCACGAACCGACGCGGGTAGCGGTCGGCCACGACGCCGCCGAGGAGCAGCCCGAGGACGTGGGGGATCGCCTCGGCCGCGACGACCAGCGAGAGGGTGCCGGCATCGGCCCCCGGCAGGCCGAGGACGCCGAAGGCGAGCGCGACCGGGGCGAAGGCCAGTCCGAGCATCGACAGGGTCCGTGCGGCGAAGAGCGCGGCGAAGCGGCGCTCGCGCAGCAGGCTCAGGTCGTCGCGGATGGGGCTCACCGCGGCACGCTATCCGGCCGACGACGGCGTCGGTCCTTTGGGCGTGAACCCCGACCACGAGCACGCCATGACGGTCGACGGCGCGCATACACTCAGACGACGCGTATCGCGAGCACGACGAGGGAGACGCCGTGAATGAGGCTGTGTGCCGGAGGGCCCTGGAAGGCTGTCATCTGAGGAGTCGCCGCCCGCTCATTTGCGCCGGTGAGGTTCTTCGAGCAGGTCGCACGTGACTGAGCCGCCCCTCGGTTACCGTCGCGAGATTCGCGAGATCTTCCTCAAGGAGAATGCCGATTTCTCGAACTCTCGCGAGCACGACGGGCTCAAGAGTCCTCTCGCCCGCGACAAGTCGACGGGCGATATGTCGCATCCGGTCATCGGCGACCAGGTCGAACAGGACGCTGACCGCGACAGGGCCCCTAGTGAGGTCCTCGACTGGCCCCGTGACCACGACGTGGCATCTTGGGAGTCGGACACGCCCGACATCTCGCGACTGGTTCCCTTCGCGCTTGTTGCCGGGGTTGGCATCGCGGTCGGTGTAGCCAGCGCGAGGTTTGCGCACCGCCGGAAGCTGCAGCGCCAGGAGGAAGAGACGACCGCCCCTCCGGCAGTCATTCCTGCGGGTTGGTACGAGACATCTCCTGATTCAACCCGCCTCCGCTTCTGGAATGGCGCTGCGTGGACCCACGAATACGCGGAGCGTGCTCAGACCTCGTGGGCGGCGGCTTCTGGATGGCATGCCGATCCGTCGAACCCAGTGCAGCTTCGCTGGTGGGACGGTTCGGCATGGACCCACCACGTCTCGCCATTGCCCGGGGCGTCGACGTACCCGGCCGACTGGTACACGGACCCATGGCACGGAATGCAATTGCGATTCTGGGACGGGGCAACGTGGACGCAGCACGTGACGACTATCCGCGCCATCGGGACTGAGGCCGACGCGACTCCGGCCGTCGGGTGGCGCAGGCTTCCGGACGAGGACGACACTCGGATCAACATGAGTACCGCGGAGTGGCGCGCCCACGTCGAGGCTTGGCTGACAGCAGGTGTCATCGAGAAGGAGATGTGGCGCCGGCTATCCCATGCCCGCATCAGCGATCCTGACCACGTGACGCTGGAAGCACAGCAGCGCATGGAGCAGCTGACCGCACAAGACGGTGCCAAGGAGCTCTCGCGTCTCCTGGCGACGCATCCCCAGCTGCGCAGTCTTACTGACATCGAAGACTTCCTTGGGCATTTCGTCAGCTCCCGTAACGTCCGGCAGGACGGTGCGCTGCCTCTATCGGTGCGTTCGGACGATGGCGGGATCACCTGACCACACGGCCAGTCGAGGCCTGAGGGCGAAGCCACGTACCACCGGTGAATGAGGCGTGACGGCCTCGGGCGTTCACACGCCTCGACCGCTGCGGAATCTGGAGCTTGCCCTGCAAGCGGCTCAAAGGGTGTCGGTCCTGCGACGTAGGCTGGTCGGCGACATGAGCAGCCTTTTCGACGACCTTCCCGATGCCCTGCCCGGTGACTGGAGCCAGGAGGTCACCGATACCGGTGTCCCCACCTGGGCGATGAGTGACGAGGGTCCGACCCGGGCCGCGCACAGCCGGCACCACACTCCCGTCCAGCGGGACCCGGAGGAGCTGGTCGCCGGCCTCAACCCGGGCCAGCGCGAGGCGGTCCTGCACGCGGGCGGCCCGCTGCTCATCATCGCCGGGGCCGGCTCGGGCAAGACCCGGGTGCTGACCCACCGCATCGCCCACCTGCTCGGTGCCCGGGGCGTCCAGCCGGGCCAGATCCTGGCGATCACCTTCACCAACAAGGCCGCCGCCGAGATGCGTGAGCGCGTCGAGGACCTCGTCGGCCCCCGGGCCAAGGCGATGTGGGTCCTGACCTTCCACTCCGCGTGCGTGCGCATCCTGCGCCGCGAGGCCGGCAAGGTCGGGATGAAGAGCAGCTTCTCGATCTACGACGCCGCCGACAGCCAGCGCCTCGTCGCCATGGTCATGCGCGACCTCGACCTGGACCCCAAGCGCTACCCGCCACGCTCCCTGGGCCACCGGATCAGCAACCTCAAGAACGAGCTGGTCGACGAGGAGGAGTTCGCCCGGCGTGCGTCGGTCGACGAGGACGCGCAGACCGGCGGGACCCAGCAGGACCAGATCCTGGCGCAGGTCTACACCGAGTACCAGCGCCGGCTGCGGCAGGCCAACGCGCTCGACTTCGACGACATCATCATGACGACCGTGCACATCCTGCAGGCCTTCCCCGATGTCGCCGAGCACTACCGTCGCCGCTTCCGCCACGTGCTCGTCGACGAGTACCAGGACACCAACCACGCGCAGTACATGCTCGTGCGGGAGCTGGTCGGCGGGGACAAGGACGCGGCCCGCTCGGACCACTCCGTCGAGCCGAGCGAGCTGGTCGTCGTCGGTGACGCCGACCAGTCGATCTATGCCTTCCGCGGCGCCTCGATCCGCAACATCGTCGAGTTCGAGGAGGACTACCCGGACGCCCGCACGATCCTCCTCGAGCAAAACTACCGCTCGACCCAGACGATCCTCAGCGCGGCCAATGCCGTCATCGAGCGCAACGAGTCCCGGCGAAAGAAAAACCTGTGGACGCAGGCGGGGGCCGGCGAGCAGATCGTCGGCTACGTCGGGGACAACGAGCACGACGAGGCCTCCTTCATCGCCAAGACCATCGACGACCTGCACGACGCGCACGGGGTGCGCCCCGGCGATGTCGCGGTCTTCTACCGGACCAACGCGCAGTCCCGCGCGATCGAGGAGATCTTCGTCCGGACGGGGCTGCCCTACAAGGTCGTCGGCGGCACCCGCTTCTACGAGCGAAGGGAGGTCAAGGACGCCTTGGCCTACCTGCGGGTGGTCACCAACCCGGCCGACACGGTCAACATGCGCCGGATCATCAACACCCCCAAGCGGGGCATCGGTGACCGGGCCCAGCTCGCCGTCGCCCAGCTCGCCGAGCGCGAGCGGATCCCCTTCGTCGCCGCGCTGGGCAGGGTCGAGGACGCGCCGGGCATCGCGACCCGCTCGGTCAAGGCGGTCAAGGGGTTCACCGCCCTGCTCGAGGCGCTGGGCGAGCTCCACCAAGGGGGCGCCGGCATCGGTGACCTCCTCGAGGCCGTGCTCGAGCGCAGTGGTTATGTCAGCGAGCTGCAGGCCAGCCGTGACCCCCAGGACGAGACCCGGCTGGAAAACCTGGCGGAGCTCGTCGGTGTCGCCCGTGAGTTCGACGCGACCCGTGAGGCCACCGGTGAGGTCATCAGCCTCGACGACTTCCTCGAGCAGGTCAGCCTCGTGGCCGATGCCGACGAGATCCCCGACGGAGGTGAGGGCGAGGAGCAGGGGGTGGTCACCCTCATGACGCTGCACACGGCCAAGGGCCTGGAGTTCCCCGTCGTCTTCCTCACCGGCATGGAGGACGGCACCTTCCCCCACCAGCGCAGTCTGGCCAACGCCACCGAGCTCGAGGAGGAGCGCCGTCTGGCCTATGTGGGCATCACCCGCGCCCGCGAGCGGCTGCACCTGTCCCGGTCAGCGGTGCGCAGCGCCTTCGGCACGCCGCAGTACAACCCGGCCTCACGCTTCCTCGACGAGATCCCCGCGGACCTCGTGCGGTGGGAGCGCACCGGCCCACCGCTCGGTGGCTTCGGCGGATCCGGCTCCCGTGACGGTCGCCAGCCCGCGGTCGCCCGCCTGGCCGCTCGGCCCGGCGTGCGCTCGCCGGGCAACCGGCCGGTCATCGCCCTCGCGGACGGCGACAAGGTCACCCACGACAGCTTCGGCCTCGGCACCGTCATCCGGGTCGAGGGCGAGGGCGACAAGTCGATGGCCCACGTCGACTTCGGGGGAGAGGACGGCGTCAAGCGGCTGCTGCTGCGCTACGCCCCCCTCGAAAAGCTCTGACCAACCGTGCATTGCCCTAGGGCAATGCACGCCCGGATTGCATTGCCATAGGGGAATGCAGACGAAGGGGGCCCGACGAGCGATCGCTCGTCGGGCCCCCTTCGTCGGTGGAGCCGTGGCTCAGCTGATGCCGCGCTCGGCGAGCCAGCCCGCCGGGTCGATCGCGCCGCCGCCACCGGGGTGGATCTCCATGTGGAGGTGGGGTCCGGTGGAGCGGCCGGTGTTGCCCGACAGGGCGACGACGTCGCCCGGGGCGACCTGCTGGCCGACGCTGGCGCTGAACGAGCTCATGTGGGCGTAGCGGACGACGGTGCCGTCCCAGTACTTGATGTCGATGTAGATGCCGTAGCCGCTCATCGGGCCGGCGCCGATGACCGTGCCGCTGCTCAGGGCCTTCAGGGGCGTGCCGATCGCGGCGGCGTAGTCCTGTCCGGCGTGCAGCTTGCCCCAGCGGGGGCCGAAGGGGGAGGTGAAGACGGCGTTGTCGAGCGGCTTGACCCAGCTCTGGGCGCCCTGAGGCGCAGCCTGCGGCGCGCCCTGCGCCGTGGAGGAGCCGGCGGACGCGGGAGCAGCCGTCGAGGACTTCTCCTGCTTCTTCTTGTCCGCGGCGATCGCCGTGCGTTCCTTGGCGCGGGCGACGCGCTTGCGCTCCTGCGTGCGTCCCTGGTCCTTGGCGACCGAGGTCGAGACGGCCTGCCGGCGCGCGGCCAGACCGCTGCTCTCCTGCGCGGAGGCGGCGACCTCCTCGCGGGCGTCGTCACCCAGGCTCGGGTCGGACAGCAGCGACGTGGTGCCGTTGTCCTTGTCCGCCGAGAGGAAGGCGGCCTTGGCCTGCGTGCCCGCACCGCCTCCGAAGGACGCGGACTGGGCCGCGGTCGCTCCCGCAGCGGTGAGCACCAGGGTGGCGGCCGCGGCGGTGGGGACGAGGTAGGCAGGGCCGAAGCTCTTGGGCAGACGCGAGCGGTGCTCGATGGCGCGCCGCTCAGCGCGAGTGGGCGGCCGGTGCCGTCCGGAGTAGTCAGACATGAAGGGAGAGTCCTCGCAGGGGGTCGTGGACAAATCCCGGAAACCCTAGCGTGACCTTTTCGTTATGCAAAACTGGGGTGATCTGGCTCATGCGGAACGGCCGGCGCGCGCTCGTCGACCTCGTCGACCACGTCGACGGATCGAGGTCAGGCGGGGCGGTCGGCGATGGAGGTGACCGACGCGGTCGGCGCACCCTCGCTGTCCAGCTGCGTCAGCCGGGTCGCGATCTGGTGCACGACGCTCGGCAGGATCGGCAGGGAGAGGTGGCCGACGCCACGCAGCCGGATGTTGGTGCTGTGGACCCCCTCCTGGTGGAGCGAGGCGTTGACCGCGGGCACGACCGCCTCGTCGGTGTCGGACCAGAAGGCGATGACGCGGGTGCGGCACTCGGGTGCCGGTTGGTTGAGCTCCTGCATGAAGGCGCTGCCCGGCCGCAGCTGCCGCAGCAGCGACGCCGGCACGAGGTGGGCGAGCAGGGTCCCTCCGTGCGGGGAGCCCAGGGTGACGAGGGTGTGGACGCGCTCGTCGCCTCCGAGCCGCGTCACGTAGTAGCGCGCGACGACACCGCCCAGGCTGTGCGCCACCACGTGGATCCGCTCGAAGCCGGTCTCGGCCGCGATCGTCTCGATCTCCTCGGCGAGCTGGACCGCAGCGGTGCGCACGTCCTTGGTCCGGACCGAGTAGTTCATGGAGAACACCCGGCTGAACCCCCGACGCAGCAAGCCACGACGCAGCAGGGCGAAGATCGAGTGGTTGTCGGCCATGCCGTGCAGCAGCAGGATCGGGGTGCCCGCCTCGGTCACGTCCGTGACGAGGCGTCCCCGCTGGACGGGGCTGAGGTGCTCGATGCGGTACCCGTTGCGCGGTCCGCCGCGCCGCGGTGCGCGAGCGCCGAAGGGGTAGAGCGACAGGTGCGTCGTGGCCCAGACGATCTCGACGGCGGCGCCCACCGCAGCCTGCGCAGTGGCCATCTGCCGCAGCTGCTGGCACACGCCGGTGCGCAGGCGGGCCGGCGTCGTCGCCGGCTCGCTCCTCGAAACGGTGGCGGTCACCGTGCGTGTCTGCGGGGCCATGGTGACTGCAGAGTAACCCCCAAGAGCACCTGCGTGTGAGGTGTTGTGACGACTCTGTGATCAACGCTTCAACGATCGCCGAGGAGCTCATCCCATGGCCGGAGGTGCCCCGGCCCGCGGACGGGGGTTACTCTCGACCCGCACCCCGTTACCACAGCAGAGGACGGAATCAACCTCGTGGATCTCTTCGAGTACCAAGCACGCGACGTGTTCGAGAAGCACGGTGTCCCGGTTCTTGCCGGCGCCGTCGCCACCACCCCTCAGGAGGCGCGAGCCGCCGCCGAGACCATCGGTCAGAAGAGCGGCGGTGTCACCGTCGTCAAGGCCCAGGTCAAGACCGGGGGCCGCGGCAAGGCCGGTGGCGTCAAGGTCGCCAAGACCGCAGATGAGGCCGAGGCTCACGCCAAGGCCATCCTGGGCATGGACATCAAGGGCCACACGGTCCACCAGGTGATGATCGCCCAGGGCGCGCAGATCGCCGAGGAGTACTACTTCTCGATCCTGCTCGACCGGGCCAACCGCACCTACCTGGCCATGTGCTCCGTCGAGGGCGGCATGGAGATCGAGCAGCTGGCCGTCGAGCGCCCCGAGGCGCTCGCCCGCATCGCGGTCGACCCCAATGTCGGCATCGACGACGCCAAGGCCAAGGAGATCGTCGACGCCGCAGGCTTCGACGACGCGGACAAGAGCGCGATCGCCGATGCGATCAAGAAGCTCTGGGTCGTCTACCGCGAGGAGGACGCCACCCTCGTCGAGGTCAACCCCCTCGTCAAGACCGAGCAGGGCGACATCGTCGCCCTCGACGGCAAGGTCACGCTCGACGAGAACGCCGACTTCCGTCAGCCCGACCACGCTGCCCTCGAGGACACCGAGGCAGCTGACCCGCTCGAGGCCAAGGCCAAGGCCAAGGGCCTCAACTACGTCAAGCTCGACGGCAACGTCGGCATCATCGGCAACGGCGCCGGGCTCGTCATGAGCACCCTCGACGTCGTCGCCTACGCGGGCGAGGACTTCACCGGGGGCAAGGCCAAGCCGGCCAACTTCCTCGACATCGGCGGCGGCGCCTCGGCCGAGGTCATGGCCAACGGCCTCGACGTCATCCTGGGCGACGAGCAGGTCAAGTCCGTCTTCGTCAACGTCTTCGGTGGCATCACCGCGTGCGACGCCGTCGCCAACGGCATCGTCGGCGCGCTGAAGACCCTCGGTGACGGGGCCACCAAGCCGCTCGTCGTCCGTCTCGACGGCAACGCCGTCGAGGAGGGCCGCCGGATCCTGGCCGAGTTCAACCACCCGCTGGTCACCATCGAGGCCACCATGGACGGCGCTGCCCGCAAGGCCGCCGAGCTGGCCGCGAAGTAAAGGACGTAGAAAAAAGACATGGCAATCTTCATCACTGCTGACTCCAAGGTCATCGTCCAGGGCATGACCGGCTCCGAGGGCATGAAGCACACCACGCTCATGCTCGCCTCGGGCACCAACATCGTGGGCGGCGTCAACCCCAAGAAGGCCGGCCAGAGCGTCGACTTCCCCGACGGCAAGACCGTCCCCGTCTTCGGCTCGGTCGCCGACGCGATGAAGGAGACCGGCGCTGACGTGTCGGTCATCTTCGTGCCGCCGGCCTTCGCCAAGTCGGCCGTCGTCGAGGCGATCGACGCCGAGATCCCTCTCGCCGTCGTCATCACCGAGGGCATCGCGGTCAAGGACTCCGCGGAGTTCTACAACTACAGCAAGGGCAAGGCCACCCGGATCATCGGGCCCAACTGCCCCGGCCTGATCAGCCCCGGAGCGTCCAACGCGGGCATCATCCCGGCGAGCATCGCCGGTGCGGGCCGCATCGGCCTGGTGTCCAAGTCCGGCACGCTGACCTACCAGATGATGTACGAGCTGCGTGAGTTCGGCTTCTCCACGGGCGTCGGCATCGGCGGCGACCCGGTCATCGGGACCACCCACATCGACTGCCTCGAGGCCTTCGAGCAGGACCCCGACACCGACGCGATCGTGATGATCGGTGAGATCGGTGGCGACGCCGAGGAGCGCGCTGCGGCGTACATCAAGGACAACGTGACCAAGCCGGTCGTCGGCTACGTCGCGGGCTTCACCGCCCCGGAGGGCAAGACCATGGGCCACGCCGGCGCCATCGTCTCCGGCTCCTCCGGTACGGCCTCCGCCAAGAAGGAGGCCCTCGAGGCCGCCGGGGTCAAGGTCGGCAAGACGCCGTCCGAGACCGCTGACCTCATGCGCGAGATCATGAAGTCCCTGGCCAAGTAAGTGCCCCCTGGCACCCAGGTCTTCCGGGACCGATGACGAAGGGCGGTTCCCACCGATGAGGTGGGAGTCGCCCTTCGTCAGGTCTGCAGACATCGTGACCGTCCCCTGACGGGATCCGGGGACGATCGTGGCCGGCTGGCCACCTGCGGCATCTAGCCTGCGACTCGGCCCGTCCCAGGGCCACCACTCGTCGCTGGAGGATCCCTGATGTCCCGCACCACCATGACTCTGGCCGCGGCGGCGCTCACCGCCGTCGGCCTGCTCGTCCCCACCGGCGCGGGTGCCGCTCCGGCTGAGCGCACCCCGACCGCCGAGGCACGAGACGCTGGGGTCACGGGCCCCGGCGAGGCGGCGATGGGCTGGCGGCAGCACGACGTGCAGCAGACGCCCAAGCGGAGCACGGCCGCCGTGGCAGCCACGCCCCCGGGGGTGCCGGGCATCGACGTGTCCAGCTGGCAGGGACGCGTCGACTGGGCCGCCCAGTGGCAGGCCGGCAAGCGCTTCGCCTACGTCAAGGCCACCGAGGGAAGCACCTACACCAGCCCCACCTTCGGCCACCAGTACACGGGGTCCTACTCCCAGGGCTTCATCCGGGGCGCCTACCACTTCGCGCTGCCGGACAGCTCCAGCGGGACGACCCAGGCCAACCACTTCGTCGACCACGGCGGCGGTTGGTCCGCTGACGGCAAGACCCTCCCGGGGGCGCTCGACATGGAGTGGAACCCGTACGGAGCCGCCTGCTACGGCAAGACCCAGACCCAGATGCGCTCCTGGATCAACGCCTTCCTCGACCGGTACCGCGCCCGCACCGGCCGCTACCCGGTGATCTACACGGCGACGAGCTGGTGGAACAAGTGCGTTGGGGGCGACACCTCCTTCGCCGCGAAGTCTCCGCTGTGGCTCGCCCGCTACGCGAGCGCACCCGGCACCAAGCCGGCCGGCTGGTCCACCTACAGCTTCTGGCAGTACTCCACCACCCCCGTCGACCAGAACGTGTGGAACGGGACGCTGGCGCGGCTGCGGTACTTCGCGACGCACTGACGAACGCATCGGGTGACCTGTGCACCGAGCCCGTACCGCAGGGTGGGACAGGGCGTGTGGTCATCCATGGGTGCGGGGTACCCTCGACGGAGTACGAGTCATGTCGTACGCGTGCTCCGGGGTCGGTGTAATTCCGAGCCGGCGGTGACAGTCCGCGAGCCCCTCCTCTCGAGGTGGGGTTGAGCTGGTGAAACTCCAGCACCGACGGTGAAAGTCCGGATGGGAGGCAGCACGCGGCGTCGCGGTCGTTCCGTGGTGGGTCCGCCCTCTCCGGTACGACGTCATCGGGCATCTCCCGAGGTCTCCGCGCACGCCGTGACACGCCGTTGGCGTGCCTCCCTTCGCCCCCGTGGTCCGCGTCGGACCACGGAGAGGGCAGATGCAGCAGCAGACCACCATCGAGAGCGCGATGACCCGTGCCGTCGAGCTGGCGGCGCGCGGCCTGGGTCGCACCGCGCCCAACCCCGTCGTCGGCTGCGTCGTCCTCGACGCGGCGGGGCGGGTCGTGGGCGAAGGGTGGCACGCGCGGGCCGGCGGGCCGCACGCCGAGGTCATGGCGCTCGCCGAGGCCGGCGACGCCGCCCGAGGGGGCACCGCGGTCGTCACCCTCGAGCCCTGCCGGCACACCGGTCGCACCGGCCCGTGCACCGGTGCGCTCCTCGACGCCGGCGTCGACCACGTCGTCGTGGCCGTCCCGGACCCCACCAAGGCCGCCGGTGGGGGAGCGGACCTGTTGCGCGACAACGGGATCGACGTCATCGAAGGCATCGGGCATGAGGCGGCCGCTCACGGCAACCGCGCCTGGCTCCATGCCATGGCGACCGGCCGCCCCCTCGTCACGTGGAAGCTGGCCAGCACCCTCGACGGACGCACCGCCGCCGCCGACGGGACCAGCCGCTGGATCACCGGGCCCCAGGCGCGTGCCGACGTCCACCGGCTGCGGGCGCAGAGCGACGCCGTGCTCGTCGGCGGTGCCACCCTGCGCGCCGACGACCCCCATCTGGCCGTCCGGGACATCGATGGTGCGGTCCAGCCGCTGCGCGTCGTCATCGACAGCCGCGCAGAGGTGCCGCTCACCGCGCGCGTCCTCGACGACGCGGCTCCGACGCTCGTGGTCGTCGCCGAGGGGGCTGACGCCGCTCGCCTGCGCGCTGCCGACGTCGACGTCCTCGCCGTCCCCGCCGACCTTGCGGGGCTCGACCTCGCCGCACTCCTCGCGGGACTCCACGAGCGCGACGTGCGCTCGGTCCTGCTCGAGGGAGGAGCGCACCTCGCGGCCTCCTTCGTCGCGGCCGACCTCGTCGACGAGGTCGTCGCCCACATCGCACCGACGCTGCTCGGGGCCGGCTCGCCGGTCCTCGCGGACGCCGGCATCACCACCATCACCGAGGCGCTGCGCCTCACCACCACCGACGTCGTCCGCCTCGGCGACGACATCGCCATCACGGCCACCGTGAGGAGGGAGCACTGATGTTCACCGGGATCATCGAAGAGCTCGGGGAGGTGGTCGCCATCGAGCCGGGCGCCGACTCCAGCCGGATCACCGTCCGGGGCAGCGTCACCACCGCCGACCCCGCGCACGGAGCCTCCATCGCCGTCAACGGCGCCTGCCTGACCGTCACCGACCACGAGGCGAAGGGAGGAGTCGTCACCTTCGACGTCATGGCGGAGAGCCTGCGCCGCACCGTCATCGGCGACCTGGTCGTCGGCGACGCGGTCAACCTCGAGCGCGCCATGGTGCTCGGCGCCCGCCTCGACGGGCACCTCGTGCAGGGGCACGTCGACGGGACCGCGACGATCACCGAGCGCCGACCGGGCGACCGGTGGGAGGAGGTGCGGCTCGCGATCGACCCGGCGCTGGCCCCCTTCGTCGTGGAGAAGGGCTCGATCTGCCTCGACGGCGTGAGCCTGACCCTCACCGTGGCCGGGGACGACCACGTGGAGGTCGCCCTCATCCCCACGACGATGGAGCTGACCACCTTGGGCCGCAAGGGAGTCGGTGACCGTGTCAACGTCGAGGTCGACATCCTCGGCAAGTACGTGCAGCGCATGCTGGCGCTCGACCCGAAGGAAACCCGATGAGTCACGACGACACCCTGCTCGATCCCATCGAGAGCGCGATCGAGGCGATCGCCGAGGGCCGCCCGGTGCTCGTCGTCGACGATGCCGACCGGGAGAACGAGGGCGACATCATCTTCGCCGCGGACGCGGCCACCGACGAGCTCATGGGTGCCACGGTGCGTCTGGGCAGCGGCGTCATCTGCGTCGCGATGACGGGTGAGGAGCTCGACCGTCTCGCGCTGCCGCCGATGACCGCCATCAACGAGGACTCCAAGGGGACCGCCTACTCCGTCTCCGTCGATGCCCGGGAGGGCGTGACGACCGGCATCAGTGCCGCCGACCGGGCGCGCACCGCGCGCCTGCTCGCCGATCCCGCGACCGGTCGCGGTGACCTGGCCCGGCCGGGCCACGTCTTCCCCCTCCGTGCTCGCGACGGGGGAGTGCTCGTGCGCCGCGGCCACACCGAGGCCGCGGTCGACCTGTGCCGGCTCGCCGGTCGCGCACCGGCCGGGGTCATCTGCGAGGTCGTCGAGGAGGACGGGTCGATGTCCCGCCTGCCGCAGCTGCGTCGGCTGGCCGACGAGCGGGGGTGGCCGCTGGTGAGCATCGCCGATCTCGTCGACCTGCGACGACGGTCGGAGGCGCTCGTCGAGCGCGTCGTCTCCACCCGGCTGCCCACCGCCCACGGTGAGTTCACCGCGCACGGGTTCCGCAGCGGCATCGACGGGTCCGAGCACATCGCGCTCGTCCACGGCGACATCACCACCGGGACGCCGCTCGTGCGCGTGCACAGCGAGTGCCTCACCGGTGACGTCTTCGGCTCGCTGCGCTGCGACTGCGGACCGCAGCTCGACGCTGCCCAGGCCGCGGTCGTCGCGGCCGGCTCCGGGGTCATCGTCTACGTCCGCGGGCACGAAGGGCGTGGCATCGGGCTGGTCGACAAGCTGCGGGCCTACGCCGCCCAGGACGCCGGCGCCGACACCGTCGACGCCAACTCCGACCTGGGTCTGCCGGTCGACGCCCGCGACTACACGCACGCCGCGCAGATGTTGCGTGACCTCGGGGTCGAGAGCGTGCGGCTGCTCAGCAACAACCCGGCCAAGGTCTCGGCCCTCACCTCGCTCGGCGTCGAGGTCGTCGAGCGGGTGGGGCTGGCGGCACAGGTCACGAGCGACAACCTGAGGTACCTGCGCACCAAGCGCGACCGGATGGGCCACGACCTGCCGTGGCTCCCGGGCACCGACGACGAAGGGAGCACACCATGAGTGGTCACGGAGCACCGAAGATCCAGCTCGACGGGGCGGAGGGCCTCACGGTCGCGATCGTCGCCTCGAGCTGGCACACCGAGGTCATGGACGGCCTGGTCGCAGGGTCCGAGGCGGCGCTGGCCGAGGCCGGCATCGAGGCGACCCTCGTGCGGGTCGCGGGCAGCTTCGAGCTGCCCGTCGTGGCAGCCCAGCTGGCCCGCACGCACGACGCGGTCATCGCCCTCGGCGTGATCATCCGCGGGGGGACCCCGCACTTCGACTACGTGTGTGCCGCGGCGACCGACAGCCTGTCGCGGGTGGCCCTCGACTCGGGGACCCCCATCGGCTTCGGCCTGCTCACCTGCGACGACGAGGAGCAGGCGATCGCTCGCGCCGGGCTGGCCGGCTCCCAGGAGGACAAGGGCCGCGAGGCCACGGAGGCCGCGCTGTCCACGGCTGTCACCCTGCGCGGTCTACGAGCGTGACGGAGCACACGGTGCGCTGTGGCTCAGCGGTGGTGACGCGGAGCGCCGTGCAGGTCTAGCCTTGCGGGGCAGCGCCGACCTGGTCGATCCCCCCTGTTCCCGGGTCGGCGCTGTCATGCGTCCGGGGCCCGGTCGGCCGCAGGCCCGGTCGGCCGCAGGCCCGGGTCGGCCGCGCTGCCCCAGGGGGTGACCCGCAGCCTCAGGGAGCGATGCTCTGGGTGGTGAGGTCGACGTCGCCGAGGGCGGACTGCGCGACCTGACGCATCTCCTCCGACGTGTAGGTCATGCCGTCGAGCTCGGCGACGGTGAGGTACGAGGTCGAGGCACCGCGGGTCGCCTCGACCCACCAGTAGGTCGACCCGTCCTTGCCCCGGGCGTGCCAGGAGCGGAACCGGGAGTCCCCGGGCAGGTCCTCGGTCACCCGCTGGGTGACGGTGTAGGTCTTCTCGCACTGGGCCACGGCCGTGTCGATGGCGTCGGTCGGGGCATTGGTCCCACCGGAGGCGGTGCCGATCCACTGCCCGGCGACCACCCGGCCGTCGGAGAGTGTCGAGACGCGCCGCTCCCACGTGTCCGACCGGGGCGTCTGGAAGCACTGGCCGTCGGGCTCTGCGGTGCCCATGGTGCTCGCGACCGGCAGGCCGAGGGCGGCCGACCACTCCGCGGAGTCGAGCATCTGCATCGTCGGCTCACCGGCAGAGTCCGTGGAGGTCGCTGCGGGGGGAGCGGTGCCGTCCTGGGCCTGGACCAGGAGCCCGGCGCCCGTGGCGATGAGGGCCGCTGCCGCGACCCCCGCGAGGATGGCGAAGGAGCGACGTCGACGCGAGGCCAGAGTGGTGACCGTGCCGCCCGACACCTCGTCGCGGCCCTCGGCGCGGGCCCGGACGAAGGCCGGCTCGGGCAGGGGCTGGGCGGAGACGTCGTGCCGGAGGGACATCAGTGCCGACCGGACGAGCTCGTCGTCGTCGAGGTCCCACGGCGTGTCGTCGTGATGGTCAGTCATCGTGGTCCTCCTTGTCGGTGAGTGTCTTGGCCAGCTGCGCGCGCCCGCGGTGCAGGCGGGCCTTGATGGTTCCCGGTGGCGTGCCGGTCTGCCGGGAGATGTCCTCGACCGACATGTCGGCGAGGTAGTGCAGCGCGAGGGTCTCGCGCACCTCGGGGCCGAGCGTGCGCAGGGCGGTGACGACCGTCACCCGGTCCACGGTGGGGCCAGCCGGTGAGGACGGCTCGCCGTGCCGCTCCATGGCCTTGTGCCTGTTGGTGTCCTTGCGCCATGCGGAGATCGCGATCCGCCGGGCAACGGTCCGTACCCACGCGCCCGGCTCGTCGGTCGCGCGTACCTGGTCCCACCGCTGCCATGCTCGGGCGAAGGCCTCCTGGGCGGAGTCCCGTGCCAGCTCGAGGTCGCCCGTCGCGGCGTACACGAGGTGGACGACGCCCTGCGCCGTGGAGCGGTAGAAGTCGTCGAACTCGGCCTCGGCGGATGCTTCGCCTCCCTTCATCTCACCCCTCCAGACGCCTGCGGGGGCACGTGGGTTGCTCCCGGAACCGAAATCTTTTCGTGACCATCGGCTGGCCTCCACCAACCATCCCCCTTCGTCGGTGACCATGGGGGCGTGACGGTGATGGAGATCCTCCGGTCGGCCACGACCGTGGATGACGGTACTCGGAGACGCCCTGAGCTGCGGGCTGCGACTGCGGGTGCCCTGACGGCAGCCACCGGTTGGGCACTTCCGGTCCTCCTCGTCGTCCTCGGTGCCCTGGCCGTCCCACGCGCCTCCGCGGGGTTCGGCGACGCGGTGGGCTCCGGCAGCCTGCTGTGGCTCGTCCTCGGTGGCGCCCGGCTCCACCTGGGTGACGGAGCCCTCGCGCTGACCCCCCTGCTCGGGGCCGCCCTCCTCGTCCTGCTCGCCAGGGTGGGCGCGCGCCGCGGTCTGCCCGAGGCTCCCGACCTGCGTCTGCAGGGCTCCTGGTTGGCCGGCTACACCGCCATCGGGGTGCTCGCCGCGCTCGTCGGCCTGCTCTCTCCCGCGGGACCGGTGCTGGTGAGCCTGGTCCTGCCCCTCATCCTCGTCCCCACGCTCGGCCTCGCCTGGGCCCACGGGCTGCCGGAGCGGCCCGCCGACCTCTGGTCCCGCGCGCCCCTGTCGGTGCGTCGCGGCATCGTCCCGGGAGCGAAGGGCGCGCTCCTCCTCCTCGCGATGGGCGCCGTCCTCGTCGTGCTGGCCACGCTCGTCCACATCGGTCGGGTCACGCAGATCCAGTCGGCACTCGAGGCCGGGTTCTTCGGCGGCCTGGTCCTCGTGCTGCTGCAGGTGGCCCTGCTGCCCAACCTGGCCATCTGGGGGCTCTCCTTCGCCGCCGGCCCGGGCTTCTCCACCGCGGGCGGGGCGATGACCACGTGGTCGGGCGCCGAGGCCGGACTGCTCCCGATGGTCCCCGTCCTGGCTGCGCAGCCCCAGCCCGGTGGTCTCCCGTGGATCACCCACCTCCTCGTCCTGCTGCCGATCGTGGCCGGGGTGTGGCTCGGCCGCGAGACGCTGGCCCGCGTGCCCCGCCTCGCGGCGACCCAGACCAAGCTCGCCGCGGTGTCGGCGGCGGTCGTCGTCGCGGCCCTGACCGTCGCCGTGATCGACGCCCTGGCCGGTGGATCCCTGGGGGCGGCCCGGCTGTCACAACTGGGCGCTCCCGCCGTCGTGCTCACCCTCGCGCTGGCCGGCGAGCTGGCGCTGGGCGCCTTCGCCGCACTCGCCCGCGACTGGTGGGTCCTGCGCCGCTGAGGCCGCCATGGACCACGGGCCGTGCCTGATTGCGCACAACCTTAAGGAGATGCGCCCGACCTGCGCACAACCTTAAGGAGATGCGCCAGGCCTGCGCACGACCTTAAGGAGATGCGCCAGGCCTGCGCACGACCTTAAGGAGATGTGCCACAGGGTGAGGGCGGGCGAAGGGAGTGGGAGCCCGGCTGACAGGATGGCAGGGGATCTAGACTCCGCTGGGTGAGCGCCCCCCTTCGTCTCGTCGTCCTCGTCTCCGGCTCGGGGACCCTCCTGCAGGCCCTGCTCGACGCCACCGCGGCCGGGACCCTCCCCGCCCAGGTCGTCGCCGTGGGGACCGACCGCGCCGACTGCACCGGGCTGGCCCGTGCCGACGCCGCCGGTGTGCCGACCTTCGTCGAGCCCCTGGCCGACCACCCAGACCGCGACGCCTGGGACGCCGCGCTCGCGGCGCGGGTCGCCGGGTACGAGCCGGACCTCGTCGTGACCGCGGGGTTCATGAAGATCCTCGGTCCGCGGACCCTGGACGCCTGCACCTTCCTCAACACCCATCCTGCGCTGCTGCCGGCCTTCCCCGGGGCCCACGGGGTGCGCGACGCGCTGGCCTACGGCGTGCGCGTCACCGGGTCGACCGCCCACCTCGTCGATGCCGGGGTCGACACCGGCCCGATCATCGAGCAGCGGACCGTCACGATCACCGACGACGACACCGAGGACACGCTCCACGAGCGGATCAAGGTCGTCGAGCGCGAGATGCTCGTCGACGTCGTGACGCGCATGGCGCACGGTGGCTGGCGCGTCGACGGCCGGCGAGTGGTCGTGGGACCTGCTCGAGCGTGAGGTCGTGCGGTTTCACGGCCCATGGCGGGCGGCCGTAGACTCGGCCCCAACACGACTGGCGAAGGTGGGTCACCACCGGGGAGTGACGACGTCGAGGTGCATCGCCCGCCTGGGTGCACCCATCCCGCACCACAGCGACCCCAGGAGTTCTTCGTGTCAGACCGCCGTCCCGTCCGCCGTGCCCTCGTCTCCGTCTACGACAAGACCGGCCTCGAGGACCTCGTGCGTGGCCTGTCCGAGGCCGGCGTCGAGCTCGTCTCGACCGGTGGGTCCGCCGCCACCATCGCCGGCCTGGGGCTGCCCGTGACCAAGGTCGAGGACCTGACCGGCTTCCCCGAGTGCCTCGACGGGCGGGTCAAGACCCTGCACCCGCGCGTCCACGCCGGCATCCTCGCCGACACCCGCCTGCCCGACCACGTGCGCCAGCTCGAGGAGCTGGAGGTCGCCCCCTTCGACCTCGTCGTCGTCAACCTCTACCCCTTCGCCGACACGGTCGCCTCCGGCGCGGGTGTGCAGGACTGCATCGAGAAGATCGACATCGGTGGGCCGACCATGGTCCGCGCTGCGGCCAAGAACCACGCGTCCGTCGCGATCGTCACCGACCCCACCTCCTACGGCGAGGTGCTCGAGACCGTGCGCGGCGGTGGCTTCACCCTCGCGCAGCGCCAGCGCCTGGCGACCGATGCCTTCGTCCACACGGCCACCTACGACGTCGCGGTCGCCTCGTGGATGGGCTCCGTGGTCAGCACGAGCGACGAGACCCCCTTTCCCGGCTGGATCGGTGGGACCTGGGCCAAGAAGTCGGGGCTGCGCTACGGGGAGAACCCGCACCAGTCCGCCGCGATCTACGTCACCGAGGGCGCCTCCGGGCTCGCGCAGGCCGAGCAGCTCCACGGCAAGGAGATGTCCTACAACAACTACGTCGACGCCGACGCCGCGCTGCGCGCCGCCCACGACCACGGCGACCAGCCGACCGTCGCGATCATCAAGCACGCCAACCCCTGCGGCATCGCGGTGGGGGAGAGCATCGAGCTCGCCTACGAGCGCGCCCACGCGTGCGACCCCGTCTCCGCCTACGGCGGCATCGTGGCCACCAACCGCCCCGTGACCGCGGCCATGGCGACTGCGCTCAACGACACCTTCTCCGAGGTCATCGTCGCCCCGGACTTCGACGCGGAGGCGCTGACGACCCTCAAGGAGAAGAAGAACCGCCGCCTGCTCAAGGTCGCGACCCCGGCTCCCGGTGGCGTCGAGACCCGCCCGATCTCCGGTGGTCTCCTCGTGCAGCAGCGCGACGCGATCGACGGAGTCGTCGAGACGACGGGCGACGACAAGCCGACCCAGGGCCACGGCGACGACCCGAGCGCGTGGGTGCTCGTCACGGGTGACGCCGCCGACGAGACGACCCTGGTCGACCTCGCCTTCGCCTGGCGCGCGGTGCGTGCCACCAAGTCCAACGCGATCCTGCTGGCCAAGGACCAGGGGTCCGTCGGCATCGGCATGGGTCAGGTCAACCGGGTCGACTCCTGCCACCTCGCCGTGAACCGCGCGGGCGAGGAGCGGGCGAAGGGGGCCGCCGCGGCCTCGGACGCCTTCTTCCCCTTCGCCGACGGGCTGCAGGTCCTCCTCGACGCCGGCGTCACGGCCGTCGTCGCACCCGGCGGCTCGGTCCGGGACGACGAGGTCGTCGCGGCGGCGCAGGCCGCCGGGATCACGATGTACTTCACCGGCACCCGCCACTTCGCCCACTGACCCGCCACCTCGACCGCAAAGGACATCACGTGACAGCACAGATCCTCGACGGCAAGGCGGCACTCGCCTCGATCAAGGCCGAGCTCACGGTGCGGGTGGCCGCGCTCAAGGAGCGGGGCGTCACCCCGGGCCTGGGGACCGTCCTCGTGGGCGATGACCCGGGCAGCCGCTGGTACGTCGGCGCCAAGCACAAGGACTGCGCCGAGATCGGGGTCACGAGCATCCGCCGAGACCTGCCGGCCAGCTCGAGCCTCGACGAGGTGCTCGAGGTCGTGCGTGAGCTCAACGAGGACCCGGCGTGCACCGGATTCCTCGTCCAGCAGCCGACCGGCTTGGACGAGAACAGGATCCTCTCCGCGGTGGACCCGCTCAAGGACGTCGACGGGCTGCACCCGACGAATCTGGGCTGGCTCGTCCTCGGCGAGCCGGCGCCCCTGCCCTGCACCCCCATGGGGTGCATCGAGCTGCTGCGTCGTCACGACGTGCCGATCGCGGGCGCACACGTGGTGATCGTCGGCCGCGGGATCACCGTGGGCCGGCCGCTCAGCCTGATCCTCACCCGACGCAGCGAGAACGCGACGACCGTCTCCTGCCACACCGGCACGCGTGATCTGGCGGCCGAGGTCCGTCAGGCCGACATCGTCGTGGCCGCAGCCGGCGTCCCGGGGATCATCACCAAGGACATGGTCAAGCCCGGCGCTGCCGTGCTCGACGTGGGCGTGAGCCGGATCGTGGCCGAGGACGGCAGGTCCAAGGTCGCGGGCGACGTCGCGGCGGACGTGGCCGAGGTCGCTGGTTGGGTCAGCCCCAACCCCGGCGGGGTCGGCCCGATGACCCGGGCGATGCTGCTGACCAATGTCGTCGAGGCGGCGGAGCGCAGCCTGGCATGAGCGATCCGGGTGCTGGAGAGCGTGAGGACGGGGGCGTGGGTGCCCACGCCCAGCGTCGTCCTGCTCTCGACACCCGACCGCTGGCAGCGTGGTGGGTGATCTTCGCGGGCCTGGTCGTCGGGCTGCTCTTCGTGCTCACCGACCACATGCTCCGGGCGACGGTGTCCCTCGGGGGTGCGCTCCTGCTGGCGGCCGTGCTCCGCGTGGCGCTGCCCGGGTCCAGGGTGGGCGGGATCGCCGTGCGCGGTCCCGTCGTCGACGTCGTCCTGCTCGTGTTGCTGGGCGTGGCGGTCCTGGTCTCGGGGTTCACGCTGGATCTCGCCGCACGCTGACGCGTGCCGAAGGGCCCCGCACCAGTGGTGCGGGGCCCTTCGGCAATCTGTCAGGCGGGACTGGCTGACGGTCCAGCGCATGCCACCAGACCCTGCATTGCCCTAGGGCAATGCAGGGTAGGGCCGGTCAGCCCTTGATGAGACCGAGCTTGGTCACGGCCTCACGCTCCTCGGCGAGCTCTGCGACGGAGGCGTCGATCTTGGCGCGCGAGAAGTCGTCGATCTCGAGGCCCTGGACGATCTCCCACTTGCCGTCCTTGACGGTGACGGGGAAGGAGGAGATGAGGCCCTCGGGGACGCCGTAGGACCCGTCGGAGCAGACCGACATGGAGACCCAGTTGTCCGCGGGGGTGCCGAGGGCCCAGTCACGGGCGTGGTCGACGGTCGCGGAGGCGGCGGAGGCGGCCGAGGACGCGCCCCGGGCCTCGATGATCGCCGCGCCACGCTTGGCGACGGTCGGGATGAAGGTGCTCTCCAGCCACTCCTGGTCGCCCACGGTCTCGGCGGCGTTCTTGCCGGAGACCTCGGCGTGGAAGAGGTCGGGGTACTGCGTGGCGGAGTGGTTGCCCCAGATCGTCATCTTCTTGATCTCGGTGACCGGCACCCCGAGCTTGGCGGACAGCTGGCTGATGGCCCGGTTGTGGTCCAGGCGGGTCAGCGCGCTGAAGCGCTCGTTGGGGATGTCGGGCGCATTGCTCATCGCGATGAGCGCGTTGGTGTTGGCCGGGTTGCCGGTGATCGTGATGTGCACGTCGTCGGCCGCGACCTTGTTGAGGGCAGCGCCCTGCGGGGCGAAGATGCCGCCGTTGGCCTCGAGGAGGTCACCGCGCTCCATGCCCGGGCCGCGCGGACGGGCGCCCACGAGGAGGGCGTGGTTGACGCCGTCGAAGACCTTTTCGGCGTCGTCGCCGATCTCGACGCCCGCGAGCGTCGGGAAGGCGCAGTCGTCGAGCTCCATGACGACACCCTCGAGGGCCTTCAGGGCCGGGGTGATCTCGAGCAGGCGCAGCTCGACGGGGGTATCGGGGCCGAAGAGGGACCCACTGGCAATGCGGAAGAGAAGGCTGTAGCCGATCTGGCCGGCGGCGCCGGTGACGGCGACCTTGACGGGAGTGGTGCTCACGAGAAGTCGTACCCCTTAGTGCGGTGATTGGGCAGCAGATACGGGGTCGACCCTACTCCGCAGCCGGGACCCGAGGTCATCCCCGTCCGTCAACCGAGCTCGATCAGGGCGACCGGGGCGGTGGTCGGCTGCGGTGATCCGGCAGCCGGCTCCGTGGTCAGGCCGACGCCCGCTGCACCGTCGACATCGCCCTCGAGGAGCATCTCGCCGTCGGTGGAGGTCATGATGCCGGCCGGGACCATGGAGCCGGAGGAGTCCTGGAGCCACGCCTGGTAGGCCTTGCCGCTCCCGGGGTCCGCCAGCCCCTCGACCCGCAGCACGGCCTTGCCCAACTGGTCGGAGCGAACCACGCGGACCGTGCCCCCGTCCGCCGTGGTCGTCTGCCAGCTCTGGGCATCGGCGGCAGCCAGGACCTCGTCCGCGGCGCTCGTGGTGACCTGCTCCACGACCTGCCACGTGACTCCGCCGCCGACGACGAGTGCGGCGGCAGCGGCCAGCGCGGCCCACTGTCGGCTCACCCGGCGACGAAGGGGGACGACGGTCGCCCCCTCGGTGGGCGCTGTGGCAACGGGCTCTACGACGGCCGGCTCTGCGACAGCAGGCGCCTCAGCGGCGGGCTCGTCGACGACCGGCGGGTCCTGGCGGGTGGTGCGGATGGCCGCCATGATGTCGGCGCGCAGTGCCGGGGGAGGGGTGACGGCAACGGTCTCGGCGAGCAGCGGGGTGACTGCGCGCAGGGAGTCGACCTCGTCGCGGCAGCTCTCGCACCGGTCGAGGTGCACCTCGAAGTCAGCGCGCTCCTGATCGCTCAGGGCATCGACAGCATAGGCACCGGAGAGGCTGTGCAGATCCTCGCTCATGGTGTCACTCCCAACTGGTCCCTCAGACGGATGAGTCCGTCGCGAATGCGTGTCTTGGCGGTGCCGAGCGGCAGGTCCAGCAGGCTCGCCACCTCGGTGTGCGTGTAGCCGCCCAGGTAGGCGAGGCTGACGGCCTCGCGCTGGACCTGGGTCAGGCCGTCGAGCGCGGAGCGCACCCTGCGGGCCTCGATCCTGGCGGTGGCCAGCTCCGCCGTGGTGTCGAAGGCGACATCGCGGCTGCGTGCGTGCCAGCTGTCGTCACGGACCGTGGCCGACTGGCTGGAGCGGACCCGGTCCACGGCTCTGCGGTGGGCCATCGTCAGCAACCAGCCGATCGCCGACCCCTTGTGCGGGTCGAAGCGGCTGGCTCCCCGCCAGACCTCGAGGTAGACCTCCTGCGTGACCTCCTCCGACTGGGAGGGATTGCGCAGGACCCGCAGGACCAAGCCGTGCACCCGCGGTGCCGTCTCGTCGTAGAGGGCGGCGAAGGCATCCTCGTCCCCCTTCGCCACCTGACGAAGACGGTCGGCGAGCTGCTCGCCGGCCCCCCGACCAGGCGCCCGATCGACCACGGAGGGGTCGTACGGGGCGTCGTGGTCGGGGGGTGGAGGCACGAGGTACATGATGCCTTCTCAGGTCACCCTGTGGTCAGTCAGGGTTACTTGGCGGTCGGCATGAGGACGCCGTCGATGATGTAGACGGTCGCGTTGGCGGTCTGCACGTCGCCGCAGACCACGGCGGCCTCGCCGACGGTGAAGTCCTCGCCAGAGCCCTCGACGGTGATCGTGTCACCGGCGAGCGTCTCGTGGGTGCCGGCCAGGTCCTCGGGGGCCAGACGACCCTCGACGACGTGGTGGGTGAGCACGGTCGTCAGCAGACCCTTGGGGTCGCCCATGGCCTTGTCCATCGTGGCCTTGTCCATGGCGGCGAAGGCGTCGTTGGTGGGGGCGAAGACGGTGATGTCCTTCGCGGAGTTGAGCGTCGAGCCCAGGTCGGCCTTGGTCACCGCGGTGACGAGGGTCTTCAGCGCGGGGTTGTTGCTCGCGGCGGTGGCGACCGGGTCGGTGGCCATGCCATCGAAGGACCCCTTGCCGGACTTCGGCACGGAGGCGCAGCCGTCGCCGAAGGGAGCGGAGGCCTTGTCGGCCATCGGCGACGAGCTCATCGAGTCGCTCGGCGTCGAGCTGGATGCGGCGCTCGAGGAGCTGCTGCTGCCGGAGCCCGAGTCCGTGCCACCACATGCGGTGAGGGCGAAGGGGAGGGCGATCGCGGCGAGCGTGGCGGCCGTGCGGGTCGTGGTCATGCGGATCATGTCTGCCTCCAGAAGGCGTGGATGGGAAGAGGTGCGAGAGGGGTTCGGAGCTGCGGCGCAACCGGATTGGATCCCTGCGGAGCTTGCGCGGCAAGCGTCGCGACGGCGGGTTGGATCCCTGAGGAGCTTGCGTAGCAAGCGTCTCGAAGGGTCAGTCGGTGACGGTGACGGCAGACCGGTGCCAGCCCGTGGCGCCCGCGGGGAACGGAGCCTCGATGTCCTGCGTCTGGAGCTGTCCGTCGCCGTCGGTCGCGCGGGCGACGAAGTCGTGCCGACCGGGAGTGGCGTTCCACGGGAGGAACCACTGGCGCCAGCAGTCGACGTCGGCCTCGGCGCCGAGGGTCGCGCGCTGCCAGGGACCGTCGTCGACGCGCACCTCGACCTTGCTGATGCCCCGGCGCTGCGCCCAGGCCACGCCGCCGATGACGGTGCGCCCGGGAGCGATGCGGCGCAGGGCCCGAGGAGTGTCGATGCGGGCCTGGGTGTGAACGCGACCGTCGGTGGCCCAGTCGCGGTCCGTCCAGTAGGCGCTCGCGGCGTCGTAGCGGGTGACGGTCATCCGGGTCAGCCACTTGGTCGCGCCGACGAAGCCGTAGAGGCCGGGTGTGACGAGCCGGGCAGGGAAGCCGTGCTCGCGGGGGAGGGTCGTGCCGTTCATCCCCACGGCGACGAGCGCGTCACGGTCGTCGAGCAACGCCGACAGCGGCGTGGAGATCGTCATGCCGTCGGTCGACGTGGAGAGCACCTGCAGGGCTGGGTCCTTGGGGTCGACGTCCAGACCGGCGCGGGCCAGCAGCTCGCGGGTGGGGACACCCAGCCACCGGGCATTGCCGATGAGAGGGCCCCCCACCTCGTTGGAGACGCAGTTGAGCGTGATGTCGCGCTCGACCATCGGCAGGCCGAGCAGCTCGTCGATGTCGAGGGAGAAGCCCTTGGGCACGTCGCCGTCGATCGTCAGCCGCCAGTCGCCGGGGTCCACGTTGGGCGCCAGCAGCGCGGTGTCGATGCGGTAGAACTCCCGGTTGGGCGTGACGAAGGGAGCGATCCCCGCCTTGCCGAGGTCGACCCCCTTCGCCAGGGGTGGCAGGGGCGTGGCAGGCGTCGGGAGGGCGAGCGTCGCGGGCCGGCTGCGGGAGATCAGTCCCTGTCCGGCGGCGCCGAGGGCGAGAGCCGCAGCGCCGGTGCCCCCGAGGGCGAAGAGCCTGCGTCGGGTGGGCTGGTCGGGCCGGCCGTGGGCGGCCTCGGACGGGACCACCCGGGTGACGAGCCAGTCCAGGGTCAGCACGCCGACGACCGCGGCCACCAGGGCCGGGAGCCAGGCCAGCGTGTCAGCGGTGGGTCGCAGCACCGCAGCCGCTCCCGCGAGCCCCGTGAGCACGAGCAGCAGACCCGTCGCCAGGAGCCGGGAGCGAGGACGCACGGCTCCGGCGACGGCAGCGAGCAGCAGGGTGACGACGGCGACGGACCCGATGAGCACCGGCTTGTCCGCCGTGCCGAAGGTCCCGACAGCCCACTCCTTGACCGGCGTCGGCGTCGCGTCGATGACCTGGCTGCCGACCGCCAGCACGGGCGAGGAGGGCGGGGAGGTCAGGGCCGCGACGAGGTGCGCCGCCGCCGTGCCCAGGGTTGCCGCGAGGACTCCGCAGGCGGCAGCGGGTGCGATCCGAGATCTCATGTCGGGGGTTCGGAGCACTGGCCGCCCCCGGATGGGCGCCGTCGCGCAGGACGACGGACGTCGTGGTCCGGCGCGACGGCGCCCGCCACACGACAAGGGGTGCTCCGGCACGAAGCCGGCGCGCCCCCTTCGTCCATGTGGATCAGCCTCAGACGCCCTCGATGTCGATCTCGGCGCGGTTGACGCCGGTGATGACAGCGTAGGTCGCACCGGCGATGGCCGCACCCACGATCGGGGCGAGCCAGAAGGCCCACAGCTGGCCGGCGGCGCCGTCCTGGAAGAAGGCGACGGCGGTCGAGCGGGCCGGGTTGACCGAGGTGTTGCTGATCGGGATCGAGATGAGGTGGATCAGCGTCAGGCTCAGACCGATCGCGATCGGGGCGAAGCCGACCGGTGCTCGCTCGTCGGTGGCGCCGAGGATCACGTAGAGGAAGAACCCGGTCAGGATCGCCTCGGCGATGAGCACGGCGGCCAGCGAGTAGCCACCTGGGGAGTGGATGCCGTAGCCATTGGCCGCGAAGCCGGCGCTCGCGTCGAAGCCCTCCTTGCCGCTGGCGATCACGAAGAGCGCGCCACCGGCGACGAGACCCGCGACGACCTGCGTGACGACGTAGGCCGGCACGTCCTTCCACTCGAAGCGCCGGCCGGTGGCCAGGCCGATGGTGACGGCGGGGTTGAAGTGGCCGCCGGAGACGTGACCGACGGCGTAGGCCATCGTGAGCACGGTCAGGCCGAAGGCGAGGGCGACCCCGACGAAGCCGATGCCGAGACCGGTGTCCTTGCCGTCGACGAGGTGCTGGGCGGCGAAGATCGCCGACCCGCAGCCGCCGAAGACGAGCCAGAAGGTGCCGAGGAACTCGGCGCCGAGTCGGTGGACCAGGGAGTGGTGCATTCAGGCTCCTGTCGTGGTGATGGTCGCCCCGATCGTCGATCCGGGCACGGCGAGCATCCTAGACAGCGGGTGGACCACCCGCAGGACGAAGGGAGGGCCCCGGCGGTTGCCGGGGCCCTCCGTGGGTCGTGCTCACCCCGGCGAGCGGGGTGAGCGGTCAGAGCGCGTCGATGATCGCGTTGAGCGTGCTGCTCGGACGCATCGCGGCCTCGACCTTGGCGGCGTCCGGCTTGTAGTAGCCGCCGAGGTCGACCGGGGAGCCCTGGGCGCCGATGAGCTCCTCGTTGATCTTCGCCTCGTTGGCCGCCAGCTGCTCGGCGACGCCGGTGAAGCGCTCCTTGAGCTCGGCGTCGGTGTCCTGGGCAGCGAGTGCCTGTGCCCAGTACAGGGCCAGGTAGAAGTGGCTGCCGCGGTTGTCGATCTGCCCGATCTTGCGGGCGGGCGACTTGTTTTCCTCCAGGAAGGTCGCGATCGCCGTGTCGAGCGTGTCGGCGAGCACCTGGGCCTTGGGGTTGTCGAAGTGCGTCGCGAGGTGCTCGAGGGAGGCGCCCAGCGCGGAGAACTCACCGAGCGAGTCCCAGCGCAGGTAGTCCTCCTTGACGAACTGCTGGACGTGCTTCGGTGCGGAGCCGCCGGCACCGGTCTCGAAGAGGCCGCCACCCGCGAGCAGGGGGACGATCGAGAGCATCTTGGCGCTCGTCCCGAGCTCGAGGATCGGGAAGAGGTCGGTGAGGTAGTCGCGCAGCACGTTGCCGGTGACCGAGATGGCGTCCTTGCCGGCGCGGATCTGCTCGAGGCAGTAGGTCACGGCCTCGACCGGCGGGAGGATCTTGATGTCCAGGCCCTCGGTGTCGTGCTGCTGGAGGTACTCGCCCACCTTGGCGATGACCTGCGCGTCGTGGGCGCGCTGCTCGTCGAGGAAGAACACGGCCGGCGAGCCGGTGGCGCGGGCCCGGGTGACGGCGAGCTTGACCCAGTCCTGGACGGGGATGTCCTTGACCCGGCTCATCCGCCAGATGTCGCCCGCCTCGACGGTGTGCTCGAGGAGGACCTCACCCGCGGAGCTGGTGACGGTGACGGTGCCGTCCTGCGGGATCTCGAAGGTCGTGGGGTGCGAGCCGTACTCCTCGGCCTTCTGCGCCATGAGGCCGACATTGGGCACGGTGCCGATGGTGGCCGGGTCGAGGGCGCCGTTGCGCTTGTGCTCCTCGAAGACCGCGGCGTACATCGGGCCGTAGGAGCGGTCGGGGATGAGCGCGAGCGTCTCGGACTGCCCACCCTCGGCGTTCCACATCTGACCCGAGTCGCGGATGACGACCGGCATCGAGGCGTCGATGATGACATCGCTCGGCACGTGGAGGTTGGTGATGCCCTTGTCGGAGTCGACCATGGCCAGGGCCGGGCGCTCGGCGGACAGTGCCTCGATGTCGGCGCGGATCTCGTCGCGCTTCGCGGCGGGCAGCTTCTCGATCTGGGTGTACAGCGAGGCGAGGCCGTAGCGCAGGTCGACACCGGCCTCGGCGAGGGCCTCGGCGTGCTTGTCGACGAGGTCGCCGAGCCAGGCAGCGACACCGTGGCCGAAGAGGATCGGGTCGGAGACCTTCATCATCGTGGCCTTGAGGTGCAGCGAGAGCAGCAGGCCCTCGGCGCGGGCGGCCTCGATCTGCTCGGCGTAGAAGGCCCGCAGTGCCTTCGCCGACATGAAGGTGGCGTCGACGATCTCGCCCTTGGTCACCGGGACGGAGTCCTTGAGGACGACCTCGGTGCCGTCCGCTGCAGCCAAGGTGATCGTGAGGGTGTCGTCGGCGGGGACGACGACCGACTTCTCGTTGCCGTAGAAGTCGCCCTCGGTCATCGAGGCGACGCGCGCCGTGTTGTCCGCGGTCCACGGGCCGAGGCGGTGCGGGTGCTTCTTCGTGAAGTTCTTCACGGCCAGGGGGGCGCGACGGTCGGAGTTGCCCTCGCGCAGCACGGGGTTGACGGCGGAGCCGAGGACATTGGCGTAAGCCGCGGCGACCTGCTTGTCCTCGTCGGTGCTGGGGGAGTCCGGGTAGTCCGGCAGGTCGTACCCCTGGCCCTGCAGCTCGGCGATGGCCGTCTTGAGCTGCGGCACGGAGGCAGAGACGTTGGGCAGCTTGATGATGTTGGCCTCGGGCGTCCCGGCAAGCTCGCCGAGCGCGGCGAGGTTGTCGGGGACGCGCTGCTCGTCGGTGAGGCGGTCGGGGAACTGGGCGAGGATGCGGCCGGCGAGCGAGATGTCGCTGGTCTCGAGCTCCACCCCGGTACCTGAGGTGAAGGCCTGGACGATCGGCAGCAGGGAGTAGGTCGCCAGCGCGGGCGCCTCGTCGATCTTGGTCCAGATGATCTTCGCGGTCATGTGTGTCCCTCCGTGGGATGTGGGGTGGGTCTCCCCGTGATTCTCCCACGGGCCCGAAGGGGGGTGCTCGCGGCTCCGTGTGCTGCTCTGTTTGCCGCTGACTTGCCGGTAAAGGCCTAGTCAAGAAGAGTAAGCAGTTGGTAAGGTCCCGTATCGGGGCTCAGGACCGGGGAGGTTTCTGAGGCCGTGCCCGGGCGATTGGCGCCTTGGCTGCTGGGAGGGGCTGCGGTGCAGATCGAGAGCATGATGTTCGTGGGCTGGGTGGCGCTACCCGTCACGGCCTATGTGATGGGGCGGATGTTGATCCGGAGGTCCAACCGGCTCACCGCCGAGCATCCCCACATGGATGCCACCACCCGCCTGGCGCAGATGCGCGAGCGCACCCTGGACAGCGCTGTGACCCGAGGCCGGATGGCCGAGGCCATCCGCCTTGCTGACGGGCCCCAAGGACCTGGCGCACTGACCACCACGCACCGGGGCTGACGTGGTCGGGCCGGCACGTCTGGTCCACCCTGATGTCGGTGCGGGTCGTGCCGCTCTGCGTCCTCTCCAGGGGATGCTCGCGGTCACCGACCTGCTCGTGATCCTCTGGGCGACCTTCGGTGCGCAGGTCGTCCGCTTCGGCATCGACGGGCGCGGCAGCGATGTCGCGGCGAGCGCGGACAGCTTCACCCTGAGCTACACGACCTTCAGCGCCGGTCTGGCGCTCGTGTGGTGGCTGGCGCTGCGCGTCAACGGCGCCTACGAGGCGCACATCCTGGGTCACGGAGCAGCGGAGTACCGGATCATCGCCGAGGCGACCCTGTGGGTCTTCGCGGCGGTCGCGATGCTCGCCTTCGCCCTGAAGGTGGACCTGGCCCGTGGCTACATCCTGCTGGCGCTGCCGGCCGGGATCGTCGGCCTGTGGGTGGCCCGTCGCCTGTGGCGCACCTGGCTCGGTGGTCGTCGCGTGGCCGGCGACCTCAGCCACGACGTGCTCGTCGTCGGGCACGAGAGCTCGGCCCACCAGCTCGTCCGGGTCTTCGCCGCGGTACCCGAGGCGGGCTACCGCGTCATCGGTGTCTGCGGCGCGAGCGAGGGCCAGGCCATCGAGGGGATACCCGTCCTCGGGCGTGAGCGGGACGCCGGTCGTGTGGCCATCGAGCTGGGCGTCGATGTCGTGGCGTGCGCCGACGGCCACGGGCTGGGGAGCACCGGTCTGCGCCGACTCGGGTGGGCTCTCGAGGGCAGCGGTATCGACCTCGTCGTGTCACCCGGGCTGACCGAGATCGCCGGCCCGCGCGTCCTCACGCGCCCGGTGGCCGGTCTGCCGCTCCTCCACGTGGAGGCGCCCACCTTCTCCGGGCCCAAGCTGGCGATGAAGTCCATCATCGACTGGATCGGTGCCCTGCTGCTGGCCGTGGCCTTCTCTCCCGTCCTGCTCGTGGTCGCTGCGCTGATCAAGCTGCACGACGGGGGGCCGGTCTTCTTCCGGCAGGAGCGCGTGGGCCTGGACGGCCAGACCTTCCTCATGACGAAGTTCCGGTCGATGGACGTCGACGCCGAGGACCGTCTGGAGGACCTGCGCCGGGCGCAGGTCTCCGACCGGGACCGTGGTGTCCTCTTCAAGCTGGAGGACGACCCACGGGTGACACCGATCGGCCGCTTCATCCGTCGCTACTCGATCGACGAGCTGCCCCAGCTCTTCGACGTGCTCGCCGGCAAGATGAGCCTCGTGGGGCCTCGGCCCCCGCTGCCGGCCGAGGTGTCGCAGTACGACGGTGACGTGCGTCGACGGCTGCTCGTGCGGCCGGGCATGACCGGTCTGTGGCAGATCAACGGCCGCAGCGACCTGTCGTGGGAGGAGTCGGTGCGCTTCGACCTCTACTACGTGGAGAACTGGTCGGTCGCCCAGGACATGATCATCCTGTGGCGCACGATCGCGGCCGTGGTGGCCAAGGACGGGGCCTACTGATGGTGACGGACGTGCGACGGCGATGGAGTGCTCCCTTCCGTCCACGCAACTACCGGGCGGCTTGGTCGACGTTGACGACCAGCAGGCGACCGGTCGATGCCTTGGACCGGTACGTCCGGGGGAGCGGTGACTACCCCTGGACGGTCACGCTCCGCACACCGATCGGCCCGCTGGACCTGCTCGTGCCCCACGCGCACGACGTGCGCACGGTCAACGAGGTCTTCCACCGTCACGACTACGGGACCGGCCGCCCGGAGGTCGTCGTCGACATCGGCGGCAACATCGGCATCAGTGCCGCCTACTGGCTCAGCCGCTCGGCCACGAGCCGGGTGCACGTCTGGGAGCCGGTGCCCCACAACCTGGAGACCCTGCGGCACAACGTCGCTCCCTTCGGGGACAGGTGCGTCGTGCACGAGGCGGCACTCGCGCCGGTGGCCGGACCGGCCACCTTCCTCATCGATCCGGTGGGCCGCTACAGCGGGCTCGCCGAGTACCAGTCCACGACCGAGGGCCGGGTGGCCGTCGAGGTCCGGTGCGAGGCCGTCGCCGACGCGCTCACCGCAGTCCTCGAGCGGGAGGGACGCATCGACCTGGTCAAGGTCGACACCGAAGGGAGCGAGGACGCGATCGTCGCCGCCATCCCGACCCACCTGCGCGCGAGCATCGGGGAGATCGTCCACGAGTACCCGGGCGGGGTGCGCCGCATCCGCAACTGATGTCAGGTCGGCTCGATGAGCCGTTGCCGGATCAGGTCGGCGACGAAGGACTCGACGTCCTCGCGCACCGTGGTGGCGGGATGCCCGGTGGTTGCGGACACAGTGTCGACAACGGGCATGCTGCCCTCGACGGCCGCACGCCAGATCAGCGCAGCGATGCCCGGCAGGACGGAGATCGGCCCATTGGGCAGGTGGGCGACATAGACCAGGTCTGCCCCGTCATCCGCCTCGCCGTAGGTCCAGCCCACACCCGGGGGCACGGCGTACGGCGGCGTCGCTCTCGTCATGGGCGGGGCCGTCCGGTGAGTTCGTCGAGCGCTCGCCGCAGGCGATCGACGAACTCAACTGCGATGTCCCTGCGAGATGGGTGTCGCCCCAGTCGGGTGGCGAGGTGATCGGTGTTCACGAGTGGAGATCTGGCCACGAGGACAGCGCGACTGCGCAGGTTGGGCGCCGCGGCTATGCGAGCCCGCCACTCGTGCAGTCGTCCCGGCCGGGTGACGGCAGACCACAGCTCTCGCTCGGGAGAAGGCGGCAGCTGCTCGAGTTGACCAGTGCCGGCAGCGAAGGCCACCTGCGCCTTGAACTCGTCCACCCAACGCCCCACGGACTGCTGCAGGTCCTCGTCGGCGCCGCGCCAGGCGTGAGCCACATCGCCGTCCGACTGGCCTCCTGGAGGGTTGCGCCCCGCATGCATGACGAGGATCGCGACCTGAGCGGCGAGCGAGGGTGTCGGGCAGTCGATCCCGCAGATCTGACGGGTGGCGCGCTCGGACCAGAGGCGGTCGAAGGCGACATCTGGAGGCAGCCCGATGCCTGGGTAGTGCCGGTGGACGTCGACGTATCCCCAGAGGTGGTGCCACAGGGTCGTTGAGTGCTCGAAGGGTGAGCTGGTGGGGAACCGGGCCTGGGTGCGGTACCCGGCCAATGCGCACGCCGCGAGCAGCCTCTCGATGTGATCAGGCCGGACCAGCACATCGGCATCCGTCGAGTAGCGCCCTGGGGAGGCCAGGCGAGGGTCGAGCGCACTGCCCTTGATGTGGAGCAGGTCGATCCCCTGCTGCCCGGCGATGTGCTGAACCGCAGCGTGTCCCAGCTGCACACGCACCTTCAAGGGGACCGAGCTCTGGGTGTCGTCGGTGGGAGAGACCATCACGGGCACGAGGACGCGATCGACGACCTTGCGGATCTCGCGGACGCGGTCACCCCATGTCGGGACCTGGGGATCGGATCCCTTCGGGTACTGGTAGGTCGCCGGGATGGCCGCAGCCACTGCGGCGGGGAAGCCTGCCTGCCCGGTCACCGTGATCCGCTCGTCGGTGCTGTCCCGGAATCCTGCGACGGGCGTGCTCACGACTGGCCGACCGACAGCGCGGTACTCGTAGAGCTTGATCGGGTCGAGGCTGTCGGTGAACGAGTCGACCACGTGAGGGACGAGGAGCACGTCGGCGTGCTGAAGATAGGCCGGCACGGCCCGACGGTCCTTGGACCCGAGGCGCACGACACCAGCAGCGGCCAAGCGATCCCGGTCGGGCGGTGACAACGCATCCGGACCGACGAGCACAACTGTGCCGGCAGCGGCTATGGCGTGCGCGGTCGCCACGCACAGGTCCACGTCGAGGCGGTCGGCGTGGAGGGTGCCGACGTACACCGCGACCGGACCGACCGGGAGGTCGTCAGGTCTGGCGGTCGGCCGGGTGGTCTCGCCGTCGACCGCGTTCGCGATGAGCGTCACCGGTCGCCGCCCAGACTTGGTCCTCACGAGCTGGGGTGAGCACACGACCACCGCTGCCGCCTGGTCCATCAGCGCGTCCTCGTGCCTGCGCAGACGCGTGAGAGTCTCCGGGCCGCGCTTGGCCTCGAGCCAGTCGTCCGTGATGTCATACAGCGTTGACCACCCGGTGCGTTGCATGACGAGCGCTCCCTGCGGGTCGTTGACCCACAGGGCCGGGTGCTCGAGCCTGAGCTTGGCGGCGGCGAGGCGGACCGCGTCCGCCCAACGCTCGTCCTGGCGGGGGTCAAGTCGTCGGGGCAGGAGCTTGGTCGGTTCGAGGAGCCACAGGTTGTCGGGGTCGACACCGGGCAGGAGCGGACCGCGACGCAGCCCCTTGCCTCGTCGGGTCGGCCTGCCCGAGCGCAGGTCGTGCAGAGGATCGGTACCCGGTTCGACCACGAGGACGCGCAGGGTGGGGTCGTCTCGCAGCAGGCCGGCGAGCAGGTGCTGATTGCGCCTCCACACTCGGTCCCACGGCTCGAGCGAGATCACGATGATGCCGTTGCCCGGCGCGAGGGGGAGGTCTCCACGTCGACTCTCCACCGCGTGTCGATAGACCTCATCCGTCGTGGCGGCCTGGGCCGAGATCGAGAAGTGCTCGCGTTGCCGGTCCCGCAGCGCTCGCCCGTATCGGTCGCGGCGTTCTGCGTCGTCAGCCAGCTCGGCCAGCAGGCGACCTGCGGCCCGGACATCGCCAGGAGGGAAGAGCGCTGCGTCGTCCACACCTCCGACACTCTCGAGATGGCCCCCCGCAGCGGCGGCCACGACAGGCGTGCTCGAGGCCATCGCTTCCACCACGGCGAGGCCGAACCCCTCGATGGGGCATGGTGCGAGGGTGATCGCAGCAGCCGACATCAGGTGGGCGACATCGTCTCGATGGCCGAGGAAGTCTGTGGACGGGCCGATGGCCAGACGTTCGGCGAGCAGTTGCAGGTCCTCGCGCATGGCTCCGTCGCCGGCAACGACGAGGCGCCAGCCCTGGGCGGCTAGGCCTGATGCGGCGAAAGCGGCCACGGCTATGTCCGTGGCCTTTTCTTCCTCGAGCCGCTGGGCGACGAGGACGGTGTGGTCGCGCCGCGAAGGGGAGAGCGCGTCGGGTCGGTCGGCGATCCCGGGGTGGATGACTGTCGAGTCCACGTCGAGCCCCCCGGCGATGTATTCGCTGACCGCGATCTCGGCACTCAGCCGTGACTGCAGTCGCTCGGCGACGGACCGTGCTCGGGTCGAGGCGCCTCGCGGCGCCGCGAAGTGTCGTGTGCTGACGACAGGTGTCTGGGCGAGTGCCGGACTGATCAGGGCCGCGACGTCGGCTGTCGTCATGTGGGTGGCGACCACGTCTGCGCCACGACCGGCCGGCCCGGCGAGGCAGCGCAGGGCAGCCCTCAGGCCGGGGGCTGGGCACAGCATGACCCCAGCGCGGTCGATCGATGCCCTCATGCGTCTCTGGTCGCCGCCGAGGACCGTGACCTCATGGCCCTGGTCGTGCTGCGCAGCGGCGAGGATCGCGACGTGCCGCTCGACCCCCGCGAAGTTGGTCGTGCAGACCACGTGGGTGATCTTCATACCCGGGCACCTGCGACTCCCGTGGTCTGCTCGGCGGTCGGCAGCGGTAGGTCACCGAGAGCTGCCTGCTCGGCATCCTCGTGCTCGCGCCGGGCCAGGGCGCCGAGGCAGATGCCAGCGATGACGAAGGGGATGGAGGTCTGGGCGGCCACCCAGAAGAGGTCGAGCTGGCCCTGCACGAAGCGTGAGAGGACGGCCAGGACGGCGAGCGTGCCGTAGGCAGGGGGGAGCTTCCACAGGACGACGATGGTGCCGACCATCAGGACGAGGAACCCGAGCAGCCCGAGGATGCCTGCGGAGGTGAGGACCTCGAGCTCGGCGTTGGGCGGTTGGAAGCCACCGGGGAAGCGGTCGGTGTACCACCATCGGAGCCCGACCCCGACGATCGGCGACGTCTGCCAGATGTCGATGGCGTCCTGGAACCAGGTGAGTCGCTGGAAGACGGAGTTGTGCACGTTGTCGCTGGACACCTGGTCGCGGACGAGGGTGAAGACGACCACGAGGGCGGGGACAATGCCGAGCAGGATGACCTTGGAGCGTCGCCGGTCGGTGCGGCTGCGCAGCACGAGCACGATCAGCGCCACCCCCAAGGCCACCACCGCCTGGCGGGACTGGGTGAAGCCGATGCCGATGGCGAGCCACCAGAAGGCAGTGACGCCGGCCCGGCGACTGAGGTTGGCCCAGGCGGGCCGGACGTAAGCGATCAAGGCCGTGATGCCCATGACCGTTCCGAGGAAGTTCTTGTGCATGCCGGGTTGGAGGTACACGGGCCGGAAGTCGCCCTGCAGGGCCTGCAGCACACCGACCACGATGGTCCACGTGGCGAGGACGAGCGCCGCAGCGAGCATGAGCTTCAGACCCACGCCGCCCATCCCTGATCTCCCGACGCTCCAGCCGAGGATGAGTCCGCCTGCGATGAGCAGGCCGGAGCGCGCCCAGTCCAAGGTGTTGGCCAGATAGGGGTTGGCCACCACGGTGAAGAGGGTCGCGCTCTGATAGATGGCGACGAGCCACAGGAGGTTGCGCCCCGGCGCACTGATCGGGTGTCGCACGAAGAGGAGGGCGCACAGCGTGCCGATGGCGAGGGCGACATCCGACACCGAGATGTCCGTGCCGCCGTAGACGACCCGAGCAGCGACGTAGAGCAGTGGGAGTGCGAGCAGCGGGACGGCGACGGGCTGGAGTGCAGAGATGCCCAGCAGGAGCACGCCCAGCCCGGCCACGAGGGCCAGGCCGGGGTACTGGGGTGCAAACCAGCCAAGGGCCGCTGCGGCGCCGCCGGTGAGCAGGAGGGCGCCGGCGGCGGTGACGCGGTCACGAGCGGTGCTGCTCATGGTTGCTCGGACGCAGTCGTCGGAGCGCCACCCAGCAGGTCGGACTCCACCCGGATCGGACCGCGCATGTACCGAAGGACCCGGTCGCGAGCTGCCTGTGCGCGCTCGTTCCGCAGGAGCAGCGCTCGCGCCCCTGACCCGACGATGACTGCGGCCCGCGTGACCTGCCAGCCGAGCGACCCGAAGTGCTTGCGGTGGTAGCGCTCCTGCGAGGCGTGGAAGTGCGCGTCGCGCCGGCCGGGGTCGGAGCTCGTGGCGGCCCCGAGGTGTCGTGCGGTGACCTCGGGCACCAGCGCATGGCGCCACCCGAGGTCGTGGGCGCGTCGGGCCCAGTCGGTCTCCTCGGCGTAGAGGAAGAAGGACTCGTCCAGGCCCCCGACCTGCTCGAGGGCCTCGGCTCGCAGGAGGAGCACGGAGCCGATGACATAGCCCGGCCCGCCGTGGAGACCACCGAGACCGATCGCCTCGAGGGCCGCCCCCCACGGGGTGGGGAAGGGCCAGGCGACCCGCCCGGGCCGGTCGTCGCCGTCGAGCTGCCGTGGCCCCACGCTCGCCAGGTCAGGTCGGGCGCGCAGGGCAGCGTGCAGCGCACGGACCCCGGCCTCGTCGATCACGGCGTCGGGGTTGAGCAGCAGCACGTCGCTGCCGGGCGTGAGCCGGTCGGCCAGTGCGTGGTTGACCCCGGCGGCGAATCCGCCGTTGCGACCCGGGTCCAGGTAGCGCACGCCGAGGTCGGTGCACACCTCGCGCACGAGCGGGTCGGACGAGTTGTCGACGACGGTGACGGGGAGGTGGCGGACGGGCTCGAGGCTCGCTCGCAGGAGGTCCGGTCGGTGGTAGGCCACGACGATGACCTCGGGGTCCGTCGCGGGGGTGACCGCGCCCGTGCCACCGATGCCCTCGTACAACGCCACGTAGTCCCCACCGATCGTGTCCCAGGTGAACGCGTCTGCGCGCGCCAGCCCCTCACGTCGCATTGTCGCCCACACCGCAGGGTCGGTGCCCACGTGGTCCAGCGCACTCGCCAGGGCGGCCGCATCACCCGGTGGGACGAGCAGACCGGCACCGCGCACCACGTCGGGGAGCGCACCGCTGTCGCTGGCGACCACCGGCGTACCGCAGGCCATCGCCTCGACCGCCACGCGGCCGAACTGCTCGGTCCACGTCGGCGTCGTGAGGGACGGGATGGCGAGTACGTCGAGGCCGCGGTAGAAGTCCGGCAGGTCCGCCTTGTCGACCGGCCCGCTGAAGTCCACCCGGCCCGCGAGATCCGGGTGGGTGGCTCGGGCGCGCAGCTCGGGTTCGCGCGAGCCCGCGCCGGCGATGGACACCCTTGCGCAGGGGAGGGCGGCGACCGCCTCCAGGAGGACGTCGACCCCCTTGTGCTGCTCCAGCCTGCCGACGTAGCCCACCAGCACGCGGGAGCCCTGCCGTCGTGGCGCATCCGCTGCCGGCGAAAAACGCTCGACGTCGACCCCCAGACCGATGGTCACGGCACGCCCGGTCAGCCCCTTGGCGGTCACGATGCGACCGGCCTCGTCGTTGCACACGCTCACGGCGCTCGCGTGGCGCAGGGACCACCTCTCCATCCAACGGAAGGGGGGTGGGTAGCGCTTGTCGATGTTTTGCGCCGAGTACAAGGCGAAGGGGGCGCGAGACCGGCGCAGTGCCCGGATGGCCAGCACTTCGGCGGTGGCCAGCGCGAAGGGCTCTTCGTGCAGGTCGAGCACGTCCCAGTCCTCTCCGAGGAGACGCCACAGCGGTCGGGGGTCGTAGACGAACAATGCCGGGTGGCTGCCGAGGGTGCGGACTCCGCGCACGTCCTCGCCGTCGCGCGGTCGAAGGGGGACGGTGCGGCCCCCTTCGTCCCACTGCATGGCGGTCACCGACGTGACCTCGTGACCGGCCCGGCGGACCACTCGCTCCCGTGCTCGCCAGTCGTCCACCACACCGCTGTGGGAGATCCGAAGGATCCGCACCTTATAGACTCCTCGCGAGTGGGTGGGGGGCGTCACACTGACCTTACCGGCCGCGCATCGGGCGCTGGCCGTTCGCGCCCAGGGGTAGGAGCAAGAGTTGCAGTTCAGCGAGTTCTTGAATGTCCTGAGGACGCGATGGAAGCTCATCGCCGCGTGCGTCGTGCTGGCCGTCCTGGCCGCCACGGCGCTCACCCTGCTCACGACCCCGGTGTACGAGGCCCGAGCCCGGATCTATCTCAGTGCCGAGGGGCGCGGCGGGGACGCTGCGCGGAGCACGGGCAGTGTCTTCGTCCTCACCAGCGACGACCTCGACACCTATGTCTCGATCCTCAACACCCCTGCGGTGCTCGGCCCGCTGCGCAAGGAGCTCGGCCTCGCAACGGGGCACCCGATCAACGTGAGCGCAGAGGTCACCGGCTCGACCTCGATCCTCAACATCACCGCCCGCTCGTCCGACCCGAAGGAGGCTGCCGCGGTCGCCAACGAGGTGGGCCCCCAGCTCGGGGCAGTGGCTGGCGAGTTCTCCACGCTGCTGAAGTCGTCGGGGCAGAAGGTCGTCTCGACGCCGATCCAGCCAGCCTCGGCGCCGTCGCGACCGGTGTCCCCAGACCCGGTGCGCAACATCGGCCTCGGCCTGCTCGCAGGTCTCGTCCTCGGGATCGGTCTCGCCTTCATCCGGCACGCCCTGGACACCAAGGTCCGTGGCGAGGAGGACATCCGCGCGCACTCCGATGCGCCGATGCTGGCCGCGCTGCCCCTCGACCGGTCCTCGACCACGGGGCTCGTCAGCGTCGAGGACGACCCGCATGGCCGGCATGCCGAGGCGATCCGTCGGCTGCGCACCAACCTGATGTTCGTCGACGTCACGACCGGCAGACATTCCTTCGTCGTCACCTCGGCGATGCCCGGCGAGGGCAAGACGACCACGGCTGCCAACCTCGCGCTGGCGATGGCCGACTCCGGACGTCGCACGCTGCTCGTCGACGCAGACCTGCGCAACCCGTCGGTCGCGCGCACCCTCGGCATGGAGGGCAGCGTGGGCCTCACGACCGTACTGCTCGGAGAGGCGGAGGTGCGCGACGTCATCCAGCCGTGGGGCTCTCATGGCATGGACGTGCTCCCGGCAGGGCCCGTCCCGCCCAACCCGAGCGAGCTGCTCGGCTCGGCCCCGATGGAGGAGCTGCTGCGCTCCCTCGTGGGCACGTACGACTTCGTCCTCATCGACTCCCCACCGGTCGTGCCGGTCATCGACGCCGTCGTCATCGAGCGGCTCACCGGTGGTCTGCTCATGGTTGTGGCCACCGACCGGACCCGCAAGAAGGACCTGGCCGCCGCGCTGCGACAGCTCGACACCGTCGGGGCGCGCGTCTCGGGGTTCGCCCGTAACTTCGTCGCCAGCAAGGCAGAGGGTGGTTACCGCTACGGCTACCACGCCTACGAGCAGGAGGTCGAGCGTGAGACCCGGCGTGCCCGCAAGACGAAGACCCGCAGCCGCACCTGAGCAGTCGGGCATGACGAAGGGCGCCGCGCGAGAGATCTCGCGCGGCGCCCTTCGTCATCAGTCAGTGGTGGACCCGATCAGGGCGCCGCGGTGGTGGCAGGGGTGGGCTCCAGCGAAGCCGGCGGAGCCTGAGTGGCCGGAGCCGATGTCGAGGACGACGTGGGGGCGGCAGCCGTGCTCGTCGAGGAGCTGGTCTCGGCGCTCGAGCGGGCAGCGGGGGCGCTCGTCGTCGCGACGGCAGCATCCTTGCAGCAGTCGGGAGGCGTCCCGGGAACGGTTGTGGACACGGAGACGGGGTCGTGCTCGGTGTCCCCGGCCGCGGCCGGGGTGTGACCCCACTCGAAGGTCAACGTCATCGTGAAGACCGCGTTGGCGCTGTTCTGAGCGGTGGTGCTCAGCCTCACGGTGACGCTGGCGCCCGCCGGTACCTCGATATTGCCCGTGTTGAGCACGCCACCGTCGTCGTAGCCCGCGTAGCCGAAGGCCAGTGAGGTCCCCACGGCCGAGATTGACGGGGGAACGTAGAGCCAAATGGTCTTGTTGGAGGGGTTGGTGATCGTCAGGTTGACGACGTATCCCTTGACAAAGGGGTTGCAGCTGTTTCCGGGGGCCTTGCAGGCACCGCCGATGGACAGGACCGGTGTCTTGCCCGATGCGGCATATGCCGGAGCCGCGACCCCTCCCAAGATGACCGGAGCCGTCCACGCTGCGCCCTTGGCCACCGTCCTGCGTGAGATGGGCCTGCTGGTTGCCTCGGTCATTGACTTCCCCTCAATGTGTGTGCGGTGCGTAATGCCCGCGACTTACCAAAACCTTACTGACTTTGGCAGTCAACTGGCAATACCCTGACCAAGTCGAGATGGCAAGGGGGCGCGCTGTGCACGATGACGGACCAGATGGTCGTGGATGTCGACGCCTCGACGGGCGCTCCGCCTTGGCCGCTGTCGTGGTCCTGTTGGGCCTGTACGGCGTCGCGGTGCTCACGGTGCCGGGGCAGTGGCTCGACGACCAGATCTTCGGCTGGGTCCAACGACCGCCGTACGGGCCACTGCGCGATGTCCTGCCGACCGCCGCACGTGTGGTCCTCCCCTTCGCCATGCTCATCGCCCTCGTGCTGGTGGCGGGATGGCGGCTGGCCGTGGGGAGGTGGGCTGTCGTCGCGGGGGCTCTCCTTGTCCCTCTCGTCTCGATCCCGCTGGCTCGATGGCTGCGGGTCAGCCTGCCGCGTCCCGACCACGGGTACTCCTATGTCGACAACACGATGCCGTCGACGCACGCGACCGTCGTCGTCGCAGCGGTGGTCGCCGTCGCGATGATGTGGCCCTCGCAGCGTCCGGCGTGGCTCGGTTGGTGCCTCGGCGGGGTGGTTGCCGTGGCGTGCCTGGGCAATGTCGTGGGCCACGCCCACCGGCCGAGCGATGTGCTCGCCTCGGTGCTCCTCGTGATCGCCGTGGCTGGCGTCGTGCGGGGCCTCAGCGCTCGACTCGCCCGTCGGGATCGCGGGTGGTGACGGGCCCGAAGCGCAGGATGCGCAGCTGCTCGAGGGTCTCCTCGAGCAGGACTCGGTTGGTGCGTTGCAGGTCGGCGATGATCAGGAGGGCGTAGGAGAAGAGCGCTCCGACGAGGAGCGCGGTCCCGAAGATCAACGACTGGACGTGGCCGCCGCCGTCACCCATCGCGACGAGGACGAGGAAGCGCACGAAGGGGATCAGGCCCAGCAGGAGCAGCAGCGTGCCGAGCAGGCCGAAGAAGGCGTGCGGCTTGAACATGATGAAGGAGCGCATGATCGCCGACGCCGACTTGCCCATGTGCTGCCAGATGTTCTTGAAGAGACGGGACTCGCGCGTCTTCTCGTTGGTCACCACGGGGATGGAGACGATCGACATCCGCTTGTGGCCTGCCTGGATGATCGTCTCCATGCAGTAGGAGAACTCGGTGACGATGTTCAGCCGCATCAACGAGGCGGCCGAGTAGGCGCGGAACCCGCTCGCCGCGTCGGGCAGGTCGGTGCTCGCAGCCGCGTTGACGACCGCAGAACCCACCGCCTGCATCCGCCGCTTGAAGGGGGAGAAGTGCGCGATGGTCTGGGTCTGTCGGTCGGCGACGACGATGTCGGCCTCGCCGGTGATGATCGGCTGGACGAGGTCGCCGATGCGCTCCTGCGGGTACTGGTTGTCGCCGTCGGTGTTGACGAGGATGTCGGCGCCGTGGGCGAGGGCGAAGTCCGCGCCGTCGCGGAAGGATCGGGCCAGGCCGAGCGGGCTGCTGTGGCTGAGGATGTGCGTGACGCCGAGCTCGCGCGCCACCTGCGCGGTGCGGTCGCTCGAGCCGTCGTCGATCACCAGGGTCTCGATGACGTCGACGCCGGGGATCGACGTGGGGATCGTGGCCAGCACGAGGGGGAGGGTTGTCTCCTCGTTGAGGCAGGGGATCTGGACGATCACCTTCATGCGGGGGTCCTCCGAGATGCGCTGAGACGAGCCGGAGCCTCAGGGTAGTCGGCAACCGGCCCCGCCCGTCACGCCGCCCGATACGCTGGCGCCGTGACTGAGCCGACCGAACATGAGCAGACGCAGGCGCCACGACGGGTGATGGTGACCGGTGGGGCCGGGTTCATCGGGTCGCACATCGCGGAGCGACTCCTCCAGCAAGGGCACGAGGTGCTCGTGGTCGACAACTTCTACTCGAGCACCCGCCGCAACCTGACGCACCTCTTCGAGCACCCCAACTTCGAGCTGTTGCGTCACGACGTGACCTTCCCGCTGTACGTCGAGGTCGACGAGATCTACCACCTGGCCTGCCCCGCGAGCCCGATCTTCTACCAGCGCGACCCTGTCCAGACCACGAAGACGAGCGTCCTGGGCTCGATCAACATGCTCGGTCTGGCCAAGCGCACCAAGGCCAAGATCCTGCTGTCCTCGACCTCGGAGGTCTACGGCGACCCGCAGGTGCACCCCCAGACCGAGGACTACTGGGGCAACGTCAACCCGATCGGCATCCGGTCCTGCTACGACGAGGGCAAGCGTTGCGCGGAGACGCTCTTCTTCGACTACCGCCGTCAGCACGACATGCCGGTCAAGGTCGCCCGCATCTTCAACACCTACGGTCCTCGGATGCAGCCCAACGACGGTCGGGTCGTCTCCAACTTCATCGTCCAGGCACTCGCGGGCGAGCCGCTGACGATGTACGGCGACGGTAGCCAGACCCGCTCCTTCTGCTTCGTGGACGACATGGTCGACGGGCTGATGTCGCTGATGGCGACTCCGCACGAGGTGACCGGTCCGATCAACATCGGCAACCCGGTCGAGTTCACGATGCTCGAGCTCGCCGAGCTCGTGCTCGAGCTGACCGGCAGCAGCTCCGAGCTCGTCCACCTGCCGCTGCCCCAGGACGACCCGACCAGGCGACGTCCCGACATCACGCAGGCCACCGAGGTCCTCGGGTGGGAGCCGCGGGCTCAGTTGCGGGCCGGGCTGCAGCGCACCATCGACTACTTCGCTGCGCTGCCCACGTCGTGACAGGAGCCCTCGATGTGCCGCCACCCGCTAGACGCGGGGTCGGCCAAGGGCTGATCAACGGCACGGCGTGGACGGTGGTCCACGTCGCGGTCTCGGTACCCATTGCCTTCTTGGCTAACGTCGTCGTGGCGCGCAGTCTCGGCGCGGTGGACTACGGTCGTCTGGCGATCCTCACGATGATCCTCGCGCTGGCAACGGCTGCCGCCTCGCTCGGTGTCGGTTCTGCTCTCATGCAATTCGTTACTAAGGCCTCCGAAGCAGGACGAACACACGACGTGGATCGGCTGGTCTCCGGCGCGCAGGGCTACAACATCTTCGTCGCGGCGCCACTCGTCGCCGTCGTCGTCGCAGTTGTGGTCGACGTGCCGTGGCCCTTTCTCCTCCTGGCGATCGTCTTCGGCATCTTCGGTCCCGCAGTGCTGCAGGCGGGACCGATCCTGCTGGCGACCCAGCACCGCTCAGATCGGGCAGCCCAGATCGCGATGATCAGCAACCTGGTGACCCAAGTGATCGTCGTGACGACGGTGCTCGTCCGTCCGACCGCCTCGGCGGTGTGGACCGCACGCATCGTCGCCACTGGCGTCCTTATGTCACTGCCTCTGCTCGCCCTTACGCCACGACTGCGGCGGGCCGCGCTCCGGCCGCGGACCCCGTGGAGCCTGCCCCGCGACTTCTGGATCTTCGCGATTCCCACCGGGGCGGCCGTCCTGGTGAGCCAGCTCGTGACGGACAGGGTGCAGATCTTCTTCCTCGAGTGGCTGGACGACTCGGTGACGGTAGGCCTCTACGCACTGGCCTTCGGTCTGGCGGTCCAGATCCTCGCGCCCGTGCAGGCAGCGGTCGGCCCGCTCCTCCCGGCATTCGCCGCCCTGCGCGAACGCGGGGAGGAGCACGCGCGCGGCGGTCTGCTCCGGGTGACGCGGGTGGCAGCGATCATGGCGGGTGTCGTTCTCTCCTGCGGTCTCCCCGCGCTGGGGGCGCTGATCCCGTGGATCTACGGGGTGCAGTTCGCCGCGAGCGCGGACTACTTTGTGGTCATGTCGTGCGCCGCTGGCATCGTCATCGTCGGGTCGGGCTCCTACGCATCCCTCATGGCCCGCTTGCGCGGCGGCAGCTACCTCCGAATCAATCTCGTCGCACTCGTCAGCATGGCGGCCGTTGCCCTGGCATCGATCCCGTGGTGGGGTGCTTGGGGCGCCGTTGCCTCGATGGTGGTGGGCACGCTCGTACGGGCTCTGCTCATGGTGGTGCTCGAGATGCGCGCCTACGAGGTCGACCGGTCCGAGATGGCGCGGGCCTTCGCCCCTGTGCTCGCCGCGATCGTGGCGATCCACGTCGTCTGGTTTGGTTGGATGGCACACGTGTCAGCGCCTGCCTGGATCTCGTCGCCGGTCGGTGGCCTTCTGTCGTTGACCCTCTTCATACTGGCCGTTCGGGTGTCCCGCACTGGCCTGACCACTTCTGACCGTGAGGCGCTCGTTAAGGCGGTTCCTGGGCGACTGCGACGGCCGGCCCGTATGTGTGTTGGGCTGGTCTCAGATCCACGCCGTCACGAGTGAGAGGATCGCCGCATGGTGCGTTATCGATCAACGGCGCGCACGGTTGTCGGGGGCGTTGTCAGGTGGTTCAGTCCTTCGACGCGCGTGATCAAGGATCTGCCTCCGTGGGCCGGTTTCGGCAACCAGCTCTTCTTCTGCCTTTGGGCGAGTGCTCAGCGGCAGCGAGGGGCCGACCTGTGCTTGGTGCGAAGCGCCCGCTCAACTCGCTGGCTCGAGTACTTTCCGCTGCTCGCGTCGGAGCTGACAATCGGGCGTGAAGACGTGAGGCTCTCGGATCATCGCGATCTGACTTCCTGGGAGGACATCACGGCCGTGGGGCGACCGGAGGGGCCGACCCGTGATGAGCTCACGTACTTCATCGAGCGGTACTTGATGCCGTCGGAGCTGTTCGCGCCCACGGTCGAGCTGGCGCGTGGGGTGACACTGAACGTGCGTCGTGGGGACTACTTTTCGGACCCAGAGGTGCGGGGCAAGTTCAGCTTCGACCAGGTCGCGTACATCGAGGTTGTGCTCAAGCGTTTGCGAGCCGAGGGGCGCGCCCCCGAGGAGATCCGCGTCGTGTCCGATGACCTGGCGTGGTGCCGCGAACGGTTGTCCCATCTCGATGGTGGGCAGCACATCATGCACTTCGTCGAGTCGGGGGGACCCATGGATGATCTCACCTGTGTCGCCCGCTCACGGGAGCTCGTCATCATGAACTCGTCTTTTTCCATCTGGGCCGCATACATCAGCAACCACCTTTACGGCGACAATCACGCGCTGATCCACGCTCCGGCCTTCGGTACGAGGCCCTTCGACGGAACGCCGTGGCCATCCCTCGATCCGCGGTGGGACATCGTGTCCAATATCCCGGGCGGTTGGGACTCCTGAGTCCTGAGAGCTCAGTGTCGGCGTCGTCCTCGGGGCTCCGCAGCGTAAGCCCGTAGTAGTCTCCGCGCCTGGCCCCTGAGTCGTAGCAAGGGGGCAACGCGGGGCGACCACGCGTTGTGGAAGGCCCTCAGGTCTTCTAGCTCGCTCTTCAGTACTTGCGCCTCCAGGGCAGCCGCGAGGAATAGGTCATTAGCGAGATCCGGCCGTAAGTCGACGAAAGCGCGCTGGACACTGCCCGCCTGCGTCGCGCGCCCCTCGCTGCGCGATCTCGGACGGAGCCTGTAGTGGAGCACAGCGTCGGGGACTTGGATCATGGTTCCCCGCGTGTGTCCAAGGACCTTCAACCACATGAACCAGTCTTCGTCCATGATGTCGGTCGTTCGGTATCCCCCCACGTCTTCCCACACCTGCCGACGGTATAGGGCACATGCGACCACTTGATTGGTGACCGCTATGTCCTCCAGACGGACGATCGGGGGCGCATCCTGGACCCCGTCCGCAGCTCCAAACCTGCGGACCTTCGGAAACGCCGCGACAGCGTCACTGGTCTCCAAGGCCTGTACCAACAGCTTGACCGTGTCGGGTTCGATCCAGTCGTCCCCGTCCAGTGGAAGGATGAACTCACCCCGAGCACTTCGGATCCCCGCGTTTCTTGCCTCACCCGGCCCTGAGTTCGACTGCCGGATGATCTCGACACCTCGGGGGTTCCCAAGTTCGCGCGCGGTCACCGGTGAGCTTGAGCCGTCGTCCACTACGACGATCTCGAGCGGCTCATACGACTGCTGCAGAGCCGAGGTGACGGACTTCCGCAGGTGTTCGGGGGCGTCGTTGAACGTCGGGATGACGACAGTGACGAGAGGTGGCTCCATTTGGATCGTCTCCGCGTCAGTCGGCGGCCGCGGATGTGCGGGGACCGCGAAGGGCGACGACGCGCTCGTAGGCCGCCAACGTGGCTCGAGCGGTGTCTTCCCACGTGAACTGAGAGGTCACGCGGTCGCGGAGGCTGGCAGAGGCGCTGTCGCCGAGCGCGGCCAGGGTGGTCTGGCGAATGGTTGCGGGGTCGGCGGGGTCGCAGTACCGGGCGTCGTCGCCGAGGTACTCACGGGCGTGCCCCCGGTCGGTGGTGACGATCGTGCAGCCGGAGGCCGCGGCTTCCAGCGAGACCAGGCCGGTCGTCTCGTACCAGGAGGCCAGGACGTGGGTGTGGTGACGGGCGTACAGGTCAGGCAGCTCGTTGTGCTCGACGCCCGACAGGAGCGTCACGTTGTCCGTCGCCGCAGTTCGGCACAGATTGGCGTATTCGCGGTGATGAGGGTGCGTGGGTCCCACGATGGTCAGCGTGACGTCCGGCAGGCCACGGAGTGCCTCGATGACGGCGAGCTGGCCCTTGTGCGGCTCGATGCGGCCCACGCTCAGCACCGTGCCGGCCAGTCGAGGGCGATCGAATCCCGGGGCGAAGAGGCGTGCATCGATCGCATTCGGCACGATGGACGTCTGCGTGAGCACCCCTAGGTCATCGCGGATGTGCCGGGCCTCGCCCTCAGCATTGGGAAGCAGGACGTCGGCCATGGACCAGGCGCGCATCCGGTCGAGCTGGTCTTCCATCTCGAGGGTCGCCAGTCGGGTCAGAGGCTCGCGACCACGCAGGCTCGCACGGAGGTACCGCATGCCGCGGTAGGTACGACCCGCTCCGTCACGCAGCGTCGGGCCGCCACCACCTGCTGCGGTTCCGTAGGCCAGCCCGACATAGATCGTCGACATCGCGACGGGGAATCCCTGCTGCCGGGCCTGTGCTACCTCGCCGGCGCTCAGCTGGAACCCGTGGACGATGTCCCAGTCGCCGTCGGGCAGGAAAGGCCCATCGTGCTCGTCGACCTCAACACCCAGCGCGCGCAGTGCCCGAGCCGTCTGCTGCAGCTGGACCCGGTGGCCGCCGGGGATCTCAGACCCGCTGTTGATCCACATGAGGACGCGCATGCAGTCACACCCTCCCGGCGGGTTGGATCACGGACGCGTACAGGTCGAGATAGCGCGTACCGATTCGGCTCCACGACAATGACTCTGCGTGCCGTCTTGCCGTCTCGGGCTCGAGCGGATCACGGTGTGCCGACGCCATGGCCTCAGAGAGAGCCTCCACGTCAGTCGGGTCCGCACCCCGGCCCAGGCCGCCGGTGGCATCGGCGAGTCCTCCGTTGGTGCTCCAGACGACCCCGCGTCCTGCGGCCATCGCCTCGACGGCGACGATGCCGAAGGGTTCCAAGCGGCTCGGCACCACGACGACGCGAGCGCTCTCGAGCAGGCTCCCCACCCCTTTTCGGTCGAGGGGGCCGAGGAACTCCACCCCGGGGCCAGCCATCGCTTGCAGTCGGCTGCTCTCCGGGCCATCGCCGCCGATGCGCAGCACGGCGTCGGGGAGTGCGCGACGCACGCGCGCGAACGCCTCGATGAGCAGGTCAAAACCCTTTTGCGGGACGTGCCGGCCCCACGCGGCGAAGACGGGTGCTGCCGGTAGGGGAGTGGTCGTCCACTGGGACAGGTCAACACCGTTGGGGACGACGTCGCATCCCTCGAAGGGTCGCGCGACGGTCGCAGCATCGTCACCGGCTCGGCGAGAGCAAGCCGTGAGTGCGGCGGCGCGGACCGAGCCGATCCGCAGGCTCGTGCGGACCTGGAGGCTGCGCTCATAGATCCGACCGGCGTCCATCGTCACCTCGCCCTGCGTCGTCAGCACGAGGGGCACGCGTCGAAGGGTGCTCCACGCCGTGAGCGCAAGGACCTGGTTGGCGGCGCACTGCACGTGGACGATGTCGGGTCGTGGGCCGAGCGCGTCCAGGGATGCCAGCTGCTTGCGCAGGGCGAGCGGGTAGGTCAGGAGGCGCGCGGGGTGGGAGCCGGGCAAGTCGAGATCCAGGCGCCGGACTCGAACGCCCTCGACGAGGTCCTCGGTGGGGAGGACGCGAGGGTGTCGATGCACGACGACGGTGACGTCATGGCCGCGCTGCTGGTAGTCGCGGGCAAGCTGCAGGGTCAGTTCCTCGACCCCGCCACGTGAAGGGTGGAAGGCACTGGGGGCCAACCAGATCCGCAGTCGCTGGTAGGCGCTCACCCGAGCACCTTGCGGTAGACGTCGAGGTGGGCGCGCGCGGCCTTGTCCCACGCGAAGGTCGCGGCCCGGTCGAGTCCGCGCCGCACGAGGTCATCACGATCGATCTCTCGACGACCGACGGCGCGCATGGCCTCGGCGATCGCGGCACCATCGGGCTCGGTCATCAGGGCATTGCCGTCTGCGACCTCTGGTGTCGCCCCGCGGTCGACCGCGATCACGGGGGTGCCGACCGCCATACCCTCGAGTGTCGGGAGCCCGAAGCCCTCGTAGATGCTCGGCACGACGACGGCCTCAGCGGCGGCCATCACCCGACCGACACGGTCGAGTTCGATCTTGCCTGCTAGGACGACCCGGGGGAGATGGCCGAAGAGTTCTTCGCGACGTCCCGAGGGGGGGCCGAGCAGCACGAGCTCGTGGTCCGTGAGTGCAGGAGCCACCAGCTCCCACGCGCTCGCAAGGCCCTCGAGATTCTTGCGGCGGGTGACGCCGGCGGCATGTACGAAGAAGGGCCTGGTGATCCCGAGGCCCCTGAGTGCGGAGGCGTCGAGTGGTGCGGGCTGCTGGAAGCTTGGCCGGACGCCGTAGGGGATGACGCTCACTCGCTGCGCGCTGAGGAGCTCACGGACCTCGTGTGCGGCGAACTCGGACGGGCAGATCACCTCGACGTCGTCACGGAGGGGGCGCATGCACCAGTCAGGGAGGCGTCCCTCGTCCGGGAAGCGTGCTGGGGGGAGGTCGTGGAGGGTCAGAACGTGCGGTCGCTGTGGGCCGGGGACTCGCAGGTCGAACCGGTGCACCAGATCGGACCCCAGGCCGGTAATGGTCCCCACGGCGCGTGCGCCGATCGGGTGGTCGAGCACCCGGTGCGGCACGCGGTAGGTGGCAGCGCTGCGACCGCTGCCGACGCTGGCCGCGCGGAAGTCCCACCCGGGCTCCGCTAGGTCGAGGATCGCCTGCTGGATGCTCGTCTCGTAGGTCTGCTGCCCCATGGGCACAGAGGTGTACAAGGTCAACCAATGCACCCGCCGTGCCACGTCTTCGGAATCGACGGCACCTTTGCGGAGTGCAGCCCCCGGATCGTTCCCCGCCATGGCGTCACTCTAGCCGCGGGAGTCGGTCGCGGTCCGCGGGCCGAGAGGGAGGTTCGGGACCGAGGCGGTGTGGCGTCCGAGCCGGTCCTTGAGGCGGAGGAAGGGCGCTTCCAGCCAGCGGAAGGAGGCCTCGGCAATGATGATCGTTGCCATGATTCCGACGACCATCCGGAACCACTCGGGCCCTACCTGCACGTGATGCCGCAGGACCTGGAGGACGGGGAAGTGGTACAGATACAGGCCGTACGAGCGGGTGCCCGCCCATCGCAGTGGAGGCCAGGCCAAGAGAGTTGCGGCCGCGGATCGTGGCGACAGGACGATGCCTGCAAGGACGAACAACGACAGGATGCCCGTCCCACTGCTCGGCCCGGTGAGCCAGCGCTCTGGCAAGGTCCATGGGATCAGCAGAACACCAAGGAGAACCAAGAGGGCGCCGTTGCCGATGGTGCCCAGCGCTCGACTGGAGGTGGCCTCGCGACGCCGGGAAACCACCCATGCCAAGAGCGAGCCCCAGATGATGGGGAAACCCCGCAGATATGTACCGCGCACGTCGGTGATCGGCTCGGGCCACGGAGTGAAGATGAGAGCGACGCCCACGACTGCTGCGATCACGGCAAAGGCTCTCAACGCACGGCGGCGAGAGCACAGGCCGATCAGGAGCACGGGCCACACCGCGTAGAAGTGCTCCTCGATGGCGAGGGTCCACGTGTGGTCGAGCAGGGGCGCTGAACGTCCGGTGTACATCCACCAGTTCCCGAGGTAGAACAGCACCGCCAATGTGCCGGGGGCCGCCTCGCTGAGTTGCCCGGTGGCGGCAGCCGCTGCAATGACGAGGATGCACGTGGCGACCAGCGCTGGCCAGAGGCGCAGCATCCGGCGCGTGTAGAACCTCAACAGCCGGATGCGGCCGTGGCGTTGAGCCTCGACCAACAGCAATGACGTGATCAGGAAGCCGGAGAGGGCAAAGAAGACATCCACACCGACGTACCCGTTGACAGCGGGTCCGAGACCCGCGTGGAAGATGATGACTGCGAGCGCAGCGATGCCCCGGAGCCCGTCCAGCCCCGGCCAATAGGTCCGCGCAGAGGGCCCCGCCGTCACAAGGGAAGAGTACGAGGAAGTTCGAGACAGTGAGGCACTATTCGAGTGGCTGTGCTGCCATGCTGCCTGCATGGCACTGAAGGAACAGCTGCGAAGCCATCTTCCGCCGCCACTCTTCGCGGCGGGCCGATCGGTTTATCGCCTGCGCCCGTCAGCCGTCACGGCGCGCAGGCGCCATCGACGCGACACGGCAGCGGGCATCTCGGTGGCTGAGTCTGCTGGTTGGGTCGTGCAGCGCGGGCCCTTCCGAGGGATGAAGTATGTCGAAGCCTACGGAGACCTGGGGGCGAAGGTCCTCGGCTCCTATGAGGAGGAGCTCCACGAGACGGTGGAGCAGCTGGTTGCCGCGAACTACGACGTCATCATCAACGTCGGGGCTGCTGAGGGGTATTACGCAGTCGGGTTTGCACTGAGGTGCCCGCAGGCGAAGGTCATCGCATACGAGACGAGCCCAGCGGGTCGTGAGCTCTGTGCGTCGATGGCGCAGCTCAACTCGGTGCGCGTGGAGGTGCGAGGCACATTCACGCCGCAGGACCTGACAGATGTCCCAGAGGGCAGGACCTTGGTGCTCATGGACATCGAGGGAGGGGAGCTGGCCTTGCTGGACCCCGACGTGGCACCGGCGCTGAGCCGTGTCGACCACTTGGTCGAGCTCCACGACTTCGTCGATCCATCGATCAAGGGGACCATCCTGGCTCGCTTCCGCGATACCCATGAGGCGCGGCTCGTCGCCACCAGGCCACGGAGAGAAGCGGACTACCCGGAGCTGACCTCACACACGGCGCGCGTCCTCGACGAGCACCGGCCGTGCCCGATGGAGTGGGCCCTCCTCACGAGGCGCTAAAGGCAACGGCTCCAACATCTAGGCTTCGTTCAGTGATGTCAGTTTGTGGGGGGAAGTCGATCAGACCGGTGCGGGTAGCGATCCTCGACCACACGGCCGAACTAGGGGGAGTCGAGCTGGCGCTGGTGCGTCAGATGGACGCGCTCGCCGAGCGCGATGACGTGCAGGTGCGGGTCCTGCTCTTCGCGGACGGCCCGCTCGTCGGACGGCTCCGCGAGCGGGGGCACGAGGTCGAGGTGCTGCCCATCGACGAGGCTCTGGGCACGACGACCCGACACGAGGCGGCCGGCCTGCGGACCGCGCTGACCTCCGTGGTGGGGGCAGTCCCCTTCGTCCGGAGGCTGGCCAACCGCCTGCGCGAGATGGACGTGGACGTGGTCCACACGACCACCCTCAAGGCCGACCTCCTCGGCGTGCCCGCGGCACGTCTGGCCGGACTCCCGCTCGTCTGGCACGTCCGCGACCGCATCGCGCCGGACTACCTCCCTTCGCCCCTCGTGCACCTCATGCGCTCCGTCGCGCGGACCGCGCCGCAGCGTGTCATCGCCAACTCCCGCGCCACCGCCGCGACCCTCCCCGGTGCTCGCGGGCTGACCGTCGCCTACCCCGGCCTCGCGCCGGAGCAGATCGCGTCGTCGCCCCGCCCCCAGCCGGACCGCCGCATCGTCGGGATCATCGGACGCATCTCGCCGACCAAGGGCCAGCTCGAGTTCGTCCGCGCGGCCGGCCGGATCGCACAGCGGCACCCCGACGTGACCTTCCGCATCATCGGCTCGCCGATGTTTGGCCAGGAGGAGCACGAGCAGGAGATCCGTCGCGAGATCGAGCAGCTCGGCCTGGGCACCCGGGTGGAGCTGCCCGGATTCAGCGCCCACCCGAGCGCCGAGCTCGACCGGATGACCCTCGCCGTCCACGCCTCGCCCGTCCCGGAGCCCTACGGCCAGGTCGTGGCCGAGGCGATGGCCCGCGGGGTCCCGGTCATCGCGACCGACGCAGGTGGCGTCCCCGAGATCGTCCTGGGCGGCGCCGAGCCCGTGGGCTGGCTCGTCCCGCCCCGAGATGTCGACGCGCTCGCGACAGCCATGGACACCGCCCTGTCCGACCTTGACGAGTCCGAGCGAAGGGGGCGGGCCGGCTGGGAGCGGGCCCGCACCGCGCTGGGTATCGGACCGAGCATGGACACCCTCACCAGGGTCTGGCGGGAGGCTGCCGGCCTGACCCGGCCACGCGTGGCCATCGCCCACGACTACCTGACCCAACGTGGGGGAGCGGAGCGGGTGGTCCTCGAGATGGCCCGTGCCTTCCCCGGCGCCACGATCCACACGACGCTCTACGACCCTGCGGCAACCTTCCCGGAGTTCCGCGACCACGACATCCGGGTCAGCCCGCTCAACCGCGTCGGCCCGCTGCGCCGCAACCACCGGGCCGCGCTGCCCTTCCTCCCCTTCGCCTCGAGCCGCCTGCGCATCGACGCCGACCTCGTCATCGCCAGCAGCAGCGGGTGGGCGCACGGGTTCCCCACGACCGGACGCAAGCTCGTTTACTGCCACGCACCGGCCCGCTGGCTCTACCAGTCCGAGCGCTACCTCGGCAGCGACCCCCGCCGTTCACCGGTCGGGCTGGCGCTGCTCGCGCTACGGGCCCCCCTTCGTGCCTGGGATCAGCGGGCGGCCCGCACGGGTGACGCCTACCTCGCCAACAGCAATGTCGTCCGCGAGCGCATCCGCGACGCGTACGGCACCGACGCGGAAGTACTGCCGCCTCCCTTCGCCGTGGACACCGCTGGCGAGCGTGAGCCGGTGCCCGAGGCTGCTGACTGGACCGACGGCTTCCACCTCGTCGTCTCCCGGCTGATGCCGTACAAGAACGTCGACGTCGTCATCGAGGCCTTTGCCGGCCTGCCCGAGCGCCTCCTCGTCATCGGCGCCGGTCCGCTCCTGGACCAGCTGCGGACCAGCGCCCCCGACAACGTGCGCATCGCGACCAACCTGAGCGACGCCCAGATGCGCTGGGCCTACGAGCACGCGGTCGCGCTCGTCGCCGCGAGCCACGAGGACTTCGGACTGACGCCCCTCGAGGCTGGGGCCTTCGGCAAGCCGACCCTCGCGCTGAGGGCGGGCGGCTACCTCGACACGATCGCCGAAGGGGTCAACGGCACCTTCTTCGACGAGCCGACCGCCGAGGCGATCCGTCGGGCCGTCATTGCCACGCGGGAGAGCACGTGGGACTCGGAGGCGGTCAGGGCGCACGTCGACGCCTTCTCCCCGGAGCGCTTCGCGGAGCGGCTGCAGAAGGCCGTCACCCAACTGTCACAATGACGCACATGACGACGGCCAAGCAGCGCATCCTCTCGGGGATGCAACCCACCAGTGACTCCCTGCACCTCGGCAACTACCTCGGGGCACTCGTCAACTGGGTCGGACTGCAGGAGGACTTCGACGCCTACTACTTCGTCGCCGACCTGCACGCGCTCACCGTGCCGACGGACCCGGCCGACATCACCCGCCGCACCCGGGTCACCGCGGCCCAGTACATCGCCGGTGGCGTCGACCCCGAGCGCTCGGCGATCTTCTGCCAGAGCCACGTCCGCGAGCACACCGAGCTGATGTGGGTACTGGCCTGCCAGACCGCCTTCGGTGAGGCCAGTCGCATGACGCAGTTCAAGGACAAGACGACCAAGGGCCACAACGCCAACGTCGGGCTCTTCACCTACCCGATCCTCATGGCCGCCGACATCCTCGTCTACGACGCCGCCCGCGTCCCCGTCGGCGACGACCAGCGCCAGCACCTGGAGATCACCCGCGACCTCGCCGAGCGCTTCAACGCCCGCTTCGGCGACACCCTCGTCGTCCCCGAGCCGCACATCCTCAAGGAGTCGGCGCGGATCATGGACCTGCAGGAGCCGACCTCCAAGATGAGCAAGAGCAGCTCCTCCGACAAGGGCCTGATCTCGCTGCTCGACGACCCCAAGCGGATCGCCAAGAAGATCCGCTCGGCCGTCACCGACGCCGAGGGCGAGGTCCGCTACGACGCCGAGGCCAAGCCCGGTGTGTCCAACCTGCTGTCGATCCACTCGGCGCTCTCGGGCACGTCGATCGCGGACCTCGAGACCAGCTTCGCCGGCAAGGGGTACGGGGACCTCAAGCAGGAGGTCGCCGACGTCGTCGTGACCGCCCTCGAGCCCTACCAGCAGCGCATGGACGAGCTGATGTCCGACCCGGCCGAGCTCGACAACATCCTGGCGAAGGGAGCCGCCCGCGCTTCCGAGGTCGCCTCGGCCACCCGAGACCGCGTGTACGACCGCGTCGGGCTGCTGGCACCGAGGATCTGACCGGTGGCCGTCCACGGTGTGTCGATCGCGGTTCCCGAGCCGTGGTGCGCGCAGCTGCAGCAGCTGCGTGAGGACGTCGGAGACCCTCTGGCGCAGGCGATCCCGCCGCACATCACGCTCATGCCGCCGACCGAGATCGCCGAGTCCGAGATGGACCGCTTCCGCACCCACCTCGAGAGCGTGGCCAAGCAGCACGGCCCCTTCTCCATGCGGCTGCGTGGGACCGGCACCTTCCGTCCGGTCAGCCCGGTCGTCTTCGTCCAGGTGGCCCAGGGCATCCCGATGTGCGAGCGCCTCGAGCAGGCGGTGCGCCGCGGGCCGGTCTCACGAGACCTCGAGTTCCCGTACCACCCGCACGTGACCATCGCGCACGGGATCGCCGACCCGGGTCTGGACCGGGCCTTCGACGAGCTCGCCTTCTTCGACACCAGCTTCGAGGTCGAGGACTTCCACCTCTACGACCACGGGGACGATGGCGTGTGGCGGCCCGTCACGGCCTTCGCGCTCAGTGGGGAGCGTCTGCAGCCCTCATCGTGAGGTCCCCGGACGGGTCCAGGCTCCTGAGGACGGCGCCGGCGATCTCACCGAGTGCCCGCACCTGACCGGGCGTCAGCTGGTCGAGCACGTGCTCCCTGACAAAGCTGACGTGGTGGGGTGCCGCCGACACGATCTTTGCCCAGCCCTCATCGGTGAGCACGGCGTCGGTGGCCCGGGCGTCGAGGTCGCTGCGTGAGCGGGAGACGAGCCCGCGGTCCTCGAGACGCTTGACCACGTGGGAGAGGCGGGGGAGCGTCGAGTTGGCGCGCCGGGCCAGCCACGACATGCGCAGCGTCCGCTCCGGGGCCTCGGAGAGCATCGCGAGCACCTGGTACTCGAAGTGCGTCAGCCCCGAGTCCTGACGCACCTGGGCGTCCAGGCGAGCGGGGAGGACCTCGGCGAGGGCGATCACCTGCAGCCAGGTGCGCATCTCGTCATCGTCGAGCCAGCGTGGTTCCATGCCCGGATCATCCCAGACCCTCCGCTCGGGTGCGACGAGGCGAGGGGGGATCCTCCCTTCGTCCTCAGGCGGCGTGCGAGGAGATCGCGCCCTCGTAGTGACCGACGAGCTGCTCCGTCAGGCTGCTCCACGAGCGCTGGGCCACCATCGCCGGGCCGTGCCCACCCATCCGCTCGCGCTGGGTCGGCGAGTCGACGAGCTCGGCGACCCAGCGGGCGAGGTCACCCCGCACCTCCGGGTCGAAGAGGTAGCCGCTCTCACCGTGGGCGACGAGGTCCAGCGGTCCGCCGACGGCGGGAGCGACCACGGGCAGGCCGGCTGCGGCGGCCTCCTGCAGGGTCTGCCCGAAGGTCTCCTTGGTGCCCGTGTGGACGAAGATGTCGAAGGTCGCGTACGCGCGAGCGAGGTCCTCGCCCGTGCGCGGGCCGAGGAAGGCGGGCGGCAGGTTGGGTCGCCCCGAGCTCGAGGCGACGGCCTCGGCGAGACGAGCGCCCAGCTCGTTGCGGCTCGGGCCCTCGCCGACGAGCACCAGGCGCGTGCCGGGCAGCTGGGCGAGCTCCGCGAGCCGGTGCAGCTCCTTCTCCGGTGCGAGTCGTCCGACGTAGCCGAGGAGCAGCTCACCGTTGGGCGCGAGCGCGCGCTTGAGGGCGAGCGTCTCGCTGTCCTGCTTCCACTCGGGGGTGAACAAGCGGGTGTCGACCCCGCGGCCCCACAGATCGGTGCGGGGGATGCGGTGGGCGCGCAGCTCCTCGAGGGTCGGCCGGCTCGGGGCGAGCGTCAGGTCGGCGCGCTCGTGGAGGCGCCGCACCCACTCCCAGGTCAGCGAGGAGGCGCCGCGACCGAAGGCACCGGGGCCGTGCTGCTTGACGTAGTTGGGCATGTCCGTCTGGTAGATCGCGACCGTCGGCAGGTCGAAGTGCTCGGCGGCGTGCAGGCCACGAGCACCCACGAGGAAGGGGGAGGCGACGTGGACGACGTCGGGGCGGAAGTCGCGCAGCGCTCGCCGCACCGCACCCGTCGGCACTCCCGCGCGGAAGCCGCGCACCGGCACCGCCGGCAGGGTCCGCACGGTGTGACCGGCAAAGGTCGCCGGCGCCGGGCCCGGCGCGATGATCATCGCCTTGTGGCCCTGCTCGCGCAGGTTCTCGGCCACCCGGCAGACGCTCGTGGTCACGCCGTTGAGGCTGGGCAGGAAGGACTCGGTCGCAATTGCCACTCTCACGGTTTTCACTGTCCTCGCGGCCCTGCCCGGACCGGTGACCTGAAGGGGGGTGTCCGGTGAGCATCAGGTGACGTCTTGGTCGTCCGGGTACGGTGCGCCCATGACGACGACTCCCGATCTCGAGCGCTTCTGGGCCGTGGTGCCCGCCGGTGGTGCCGGGACGCGCCTGTGGCCGGTCTCCCGGGCCTCCTCGCCCAAGTTCCTGCACGACCTCACCGGCAGCGGACGCACCCTGATCCAGGCCACCGTCGACCGGCTGCGCGTCCTCGCCGGGGAGCGGGTTCTCGTGGTGACCGGCAGAGCCCATGCCGAGGCCGTGTCCCGGCAGGTGCCCGACCTGCCGGCGGACCTGCTGCTCGCCGAGCCCTCACCGCGTGACTCGATGGCCGCGATCGGGCTGGCCGCGGCCGTGCTCGAGCTGCGTGACCCCGAGGCGATCATCGGTTCCTTCGCGGCCGACCACGTCATCACGGACCAAGCGGCCTTCGGTCGGGCCGTCACCGAGGCCGTCGGTGTCGCCCAGCGCGACAACCTGCTGGTGACGATCGGCATCGAGCCGACCTACCCCTCCACCGGCTTCGGCTACATCCAGATGGGCCCGCGGCTGCGCGCCCACCCCACGGCCACCCGGGTGCGCCAGTTCGTCGAGAAGCCCGACGCCCGCCGCGCCGCCTCATACCTGGCCACGGGTGAGTTCCGTTGGAACGCAGGCATGTTCGTCGTGCGAGCCACGCGGCTGCTCGACCTGCTCGCCGAGTGGCACCCCGACCTGGCGGCCGGCCTGCGCGAGATCGCGGCCGACCCCTCTCTGCTCGAGGAGCGGTGGGAGGGGCTGGAGAAGATCGCGATCGACCACGCGGTGGCCGAGCCGGCAGCCGACGAGGGCCTCGTCGCGGTCGTGCCCGGCGACTTCGACTGGGACGACGTCGGCGACTTCAAGTCGCTGTCCGGGCTGCTGCCGAAGGGAGAGGGCTCGATGACCGTCGTCGGTGACCCTGCCCAGGTGCAGGCCATCGACTCCGGTGGTCTCGTGGTCTCCGAGTCCGGCCGGATGGTCGCCGTCGTGGGGCTCGAGGACGTCGTGGTCGTCGAGACCGCCGACGCGCTCCTGGTCGCCAGCCGTGAGCGGGCCCAGGACGTCAAGCTCGTCGTCGAGGCGCTCAAGGCCGCCGGTCGATCCGACCTCGTGTGACCCGCTCGGTTCACCCGATGGTCACCTCCCCGTCGTGACGACCTGACCTCGGTAGAGTCGCCACGCCATGACTGCCCCCCTCGCCCCGACGCTCCTGCGCGTCATCGACGACCTCGTCCCCGAGCTGGTCGACTTCCGTCGGGACCTGCACGCCCACCCCGAGCTGTCCTTCCAGGAGCACCGCACGACGGCCAGGCTGCGCGAGCGCCTGGAGGCGGCCGGGCTGGCGCCGAGGTCTGTCAGCGAGACGGGGCTCGTCGTGGACCTGGGGGCCAGCGAGCCGCGTCGCCGGGTCGCCCTGCGCGGCGACATCGACGCCCTGCCGGTCCGTGAGCGCACGGGCCTGGACTGGACCTCGACCGTCGACGGCGTCTGCCACGCCTGCGGCCACGACGTGCACGCCACCGTCCTCCTGGGCGCCGGGCTGGCGCTCGCCGAGGTGGCCGACGAGCTCGCCGCGCGTCATGTCGGGGTCCGCCTGATCTTCCAACCCGCCGAGGAGCAGATGCCCGGTGGCGCCCTGAAGTTCGTCCAGTCGGGGGTGATGTCCGGTGTCGACACGGCCTACGCCGTCCACTGCGACCCCTCCCTCGACGTCGGGGAGGTGGGCCTGCGCGAGGGAGCGCTCACGGCCGCGGCCGACCAGGTGACGGTCACGCTGCGCGGGCGGGGTGGTCACACCTCCCGCCCCTTCCTCACCGAGGACCTCACCTATGCCCTAGCCAAGGTCATCACCGACGTCCCGGCGGTGCTGAGTCGACGGGTCGACCCACGGGCCGGTCTCGTCGTCGTGTGGGGCCGGGTCTCCGCGGGCGAGGCGATCAACGTCATCCCGTCCACCGGTGTCGCCCAGGGGACCGTGCGGATGCTCGACGTCGGCGTCTGGGACAGGATCGGTCCGCTCCTGCACGAGGTCGTCGAGGACGTCGTGCGGCCCTACGGCGTCGCGGCGACGATCGATCACGTGCGCGGGGTGCCGCCCGTCGTCAACGACCCGGCTGCGGTCGCGGCGCTCGGTCGGGCCACGATGGCCGCCGGTCTGCGGCCGGTGCCGACGCCGCACAGCCTCGGCGGCGAGGACTTCGCATGGATGCTGCACGAGGCCGAGGGGGCGATGGCCCGTCTGGGGACCCGCACCCACGGAGGCCGCAGCTTCGACCTGCACCAGGGCGACCTCGTCGTCGACGAGGGCGCCGTGCGCAACGGCACCGCGCTGCTGAGCCTCGCAGCCGCGGGGGAGTGGACCCGCGTCGAGAGCGACTGAGCGACGGGGAGGGTTATCCCTCCCGGCGCCTGCGACGGTCGCGGTCTCATAACAGTTGGTCCCATCCACCACATCGCCTCTGGTGTGCGGGCTACCGCGTCGTAGCATCCCGGGATGGCACGTGCGTGCCGATACACCCCTGCTGAGAAGGAGAGCGCCTTGCGCCACACCGTGAAGGCCGCATCGATCTTGTCCGTGGCCGCCTTGGCCCTCACCGCGTGCGGTGGCAGTGACTCGGGCGGCGACGCCACCTCTGGCGCAGACGGCGGCAGCGACATCAAGGCCTGCCTCGCCTACGACGTCGGTGGCCGTGGCGACCAGTCGTTCAACGACTCCGCAGCCAAGGGCCTGGACCAGGCCAAGGACGAGCTCGGGGTCCAGATCGAGGAGGTCGAGGCGAGCCAGGGCGAAAATGACGCGGCTCGCGAGGACCGCCTCAACCAGCTCGTCGACGCCGACTGCACCAACATCGTCGGTGTCGGCTTCATCTACGCCAAGGCGATCGGTGCCGCGTCCAAGGACAACCCCGACATCTCCTTCGCGATCGTCGACGACGCCTCGGCCGACTCCGCGGGCGACAACGTCGCCCAGCTCGTCTTCGCCGAGAACGAAGGCTCCTTCCTCGTCGGCGCAGCGGCGGCGCTGAAGTCCAAGAGCGGCAAGGTCGGCTTCATCGGTGGCATGGACGTGCCGCTGATCAACAAGTTCGACGCGGGCTTCAAGGCCGGCGCCAAGGCCGTCGACCCCAAGATCGAGATCCAGACCAAGTACCTGGCCGAGGACGGCTCCGGCTTCGCCGACCCGGCAAAGGGCAAGACGGCCGCCGAGGGCATGTACGACAAGGGCGCGGACGTCATCTACCACGCGGCCGGTGGCTCCGGTGCGGGTGTCTTCGAGGCGGCCAAGGCCAACAAGAAGATGGCCATCGGTGTCGACTCCGACCAGGCCAAGACCGCGGAGAAGGACGTCCAGGACGTCATCATCACCTCGATGGTCAAGAACGTGAATGTCGCGGTCTTCGACTACATCAAGGCCTCCGTCGACGGCGAGCAGATGTCCGGTCCGCAAGAGTTCGACCTCAAGGACGGCGGCGTCAGCTACACGACGACCGGCGGCAAGATCGACGACATCACGGATCAGCTCGACGACTACAAGCAGCAGATCATCGACGGGAAGATCACCGTTCCCGCGAAGTGACGCTGACGGGCAGCTCGGGGCCCGATCACACGCGACGCGTGTGATCGGGCCCCGTCCCGTCCGCGGGCGCTACCCTTCGCCTGCGCACCCATGTCGCTGATGCACCACGGAGGCACCATGAGCACGACCGTCACTGACCCCCCTTCGGCAGCCGGCAACGCCACCGACCTGGCCGTCGAGGTCGAGGGGATCACCAAGCGCTTCCCCGGCGTCATCGCCAACCAGGACGTCACCTTCGCGGTGGCCCGGGGGACGGTCCACGCGATCGTGGGTGAAAACGGTGCGGGCAAGTCGACCCTGATGAAGATGCTCTACGGGGTGCAGCGCCCCGACGAGGGCACCATCCGGATCAACGGCGAGAGCGTCTCGCTGCACAGCCCCGCGGACGCGATCAAGCACGGCGTCGGCATGGTCTTCCAGCACTTCATGCTCGCCGACAACCTCACGGTCACCGAAAACGTCGTCCTCGGGGCGGAGAAGCTGCACGGCATCGGCGCGGGTGCACGCGCCGAGATCACCCGCATCTCCGACGAGTACGGCCTCGGGATCGACCCGCGTGACCTCGTCGCCGACCTGGGAGTCGGCGCCCGACAGCGGGTGGAGATCCTCAAGGTGCTCTACCGCGGCGCCCGCACGATCATCCTCGACGAGCCCACCGCGGTGCTCGTCCCGCAGGAGGTCGACGAGCTCTTCGGCAACCTGCGCGAGCTCAAGCGTGAGGGCATCACCGTCCTCTTCATCTCCCACAAGCTCGACGAGGTCCTGTCGGTCGCCGACCGGGTCACCGTCATCCGCCGGGGGATGACCATCGACACCGTCCTGCCTCAGGACGTCACCTCGCGCCAGCTCGCCGAGCTCATGGTCGGCTCGGAGCTGCCGACGCCGCAAACCGAGGAGTCCACCGTCACCGACAGGGTCGTGCTCTCGATCGCCGACGTGACCCTCGCCGGCGCCGGCCGCACTGTGCTCGAGGACGTCACCCTGGACCTGCACGCCGGTGAGGTCGTCGGCATCGCAGGTGTCGAGGGCAACGGCCAGGCCGAGCTCGTCGAGGTCGTCATGGGCATGGGTGAGCCCGCCCGCGGACGGATCGAGCTCGAGGGCACCGACATCTCCGACTGGGACGTGCGCCGCATCCGCGAGGCGGGTGTCGGCTACATCCCCGAGGACCGCCACCGCCAGGGTCTGCTGCTGGACTCGCCCCTCTGGGAAAACCGGATGCTCGGTCACCAGACACAGGAGCCGGCATCCAAGAACGGCATCCTCACCAACGCCGCTGCACGGACCGACACCGAGCGGATCGTGCGTGAGTACGACGTGCGCACGCCCAGCATCCACGTCACCGTGGGGTCGTTGTCCGGTGGCAACCAGCAAAAGCTGATCATCGGCCGCGAGATGAGCCATGCCCCCAAGGTGCTGGTCGCCTCGCACCCGACCCGAGGGGTTGACGTCGGCGCCCAGGCGGCGATCTGGGATCTCATCCGTGAGGCGCGCAGAGAGGGCCTGGCGGTCCTGCTCATCAGCGCCGACCTCGAGGAGCTCATCGGCCTCTCCGACACCATCAAGGTCATCCTACGTGGTCGCATCACCGGGGAGTTCGACCCCGACGTGGTCACGAGCCAGGAGCTGGGCAGCGCCATGACCGGCGCCGGGAAGGACGCCTCATGAAGTTCACTCCGCGCCGCCTGGTGCTGACCCTGGCCGCGCCGGTGCTCGCCGTCGTCGTCGCCTTCGTCATCACCTCCCTCGTGCTCGTCGCCGTGGGCGACCCCGTGGGCAAGGTGTGGTCCACGCTGCTGTCCGAGCCGCGCCCGCGCACGCTCGTCAACATCTTCAACAGCGCCATCACCTACTACATCGCCGCCGTCGCCGTCGCGATCGGCTTCAAGATGAAGCTCTTCAACATCGGTGTCGACGGCCAGTACCGCATCGCGGCCTTCGCCGCGGCGCTCGTCGCCGGGCAGGCCTGGCTCCCGGGCGGCCTCAACATCGTCCTGGCCATGCTCGTGGCCATGCTCGTCGGCGGCTTCTGGGCGGGCATCGCCGGCTGGCTGAAGGTGACCCGCGGTGTCTCAGAGGTGATCTCGACGATCATGCTCAACACCATCTCGGCCGGCCTGGTCGGCTGGGGGCTGCGCAGCTGGGGCACCCGCGCCGAGGGCAGCAACACCCGCAACACCACGCAGATCCCGGAGTCCAGCCAGCTCGAGGGCTTCAAGCTCGTCGCGGACGCCCCCAACCGGGTGTACACCCTCCTCGTGCTCGCGATCCTCGTCGGCATCGTCTACTGGTTCGTCATCAACCGCACCCGCTTCGGCTTCGACGTGCGGGCCACCGGGGAGTCCGAGACGGCCGCTGTGGCCAGCGGCGTCAAGGTGCCGCGCATGGTGCTCATCGCCATGATCGCCTCCGGCGCCGTCGCCGGCCTGATCAGCATGCCCGCCTTCTTCGGCGCCGACCACAGCTACGGCCTGAACTTCCAGGAGGGCGTCGGCTTCATCGGCATCGGCATCGCGCTCCTGGGACGCAACCATCCCGTCGGCATCGCCTTCGCCGCACTGCTGTGGTCGTGGCTGGAGAAGGCGAGCGACGGGCTGCAGCTGCAGGCCGGCGTCTCACCGGCGCTCGTCTACATCATCCAGGGCGTCATCCTCCTCGCGGTCGTCATCGCCTACGAGGTCGTCGCCCGCTTCGAGCGGCGGCTGGAGCAGAAGCAGGTCACCCGCCAGCTCGACACCGCCACCCCGGAAGGAGCTGCGGCATGACCCTCAGCGTCGGCACCGAGATCGAGACCGCCCCGGCCACGCCGGCCACGCGGCGCATCCCCTTCTGGGCCTGGCCCCTGGGCCTCGCCGCCCTGCTCGTCGTCCTGTCGATCATCCGGATGATCACCGGTCAGGACGACATCTCCTCCTCCGGCACCCTGGGCGCGGCCCTCGCCTGGGCCATGCCCCTCGCCCTCGCCGGACTGGGCGGTCTGTGGTCCGAGCGCGCGGGCGTCATCAACATCGGCCTCGAGGGGATGATGATCCTCGGCACCTGGGGGGCGGCCTTCGGCGCCATCCACGGCGGCCCGTGGATGGGAGTCGTCGGCGCCGTCGTCTGCGGTGCGCTCGGTGGGCTGGTGCACGCGCTGGCCACGGTCACCTTCGGCGTCGACCACATCGTCTCCGGTGTCGCCCTCAACATCGTCGCCCTGGGCGTCGCGAGCTACCTCGCCGCGCGCTTCTTCGGCGACCTGAAGGGAGGCAGCGACGTCCAGTCGCCGCCCCTCCCTTCGCTCCCGCGGGTCGGCATCCCGGGGCTGTCCGAACCGCTGAAGAGCGTGGAGGACAAGGGGTGGTTCTTCGTCTCCGAGCTGGCCGCCATGCTGCGCGCGGCGACCACCGACCTGTCCCTGCTCACCGTCATCGCGCTGCTCCTCCTCGCCGGCACCTGGTGGCTGCTGTGGCGCACCGCCTTCGGCCTGCGGGTGCGCTCCTGCGGCGAGTCGCCGGTCGCCGCGGAGACCCTCGGCATCAACGTCTACCTCTACAAGTACATCGCCGTCACCGCGTCCGGCGGTCTCGCCGGCCTCGGCGGTGGCTTCCTCGCGATGGTCGCCTCCAACGCCTACCGCGAGGACCAGACCGGTGGGCGCGGCTACATCGGCCTCGCGGCCATGATCTTCGGCAACTGGCGCCCGGGCGGCGTGCTCATGGGCTCGGGCCTCTTCGGCTACATGGACGCCCTGCAGCTGCGCGGTGGAGGCTCGGCGCTGCACGCGATGCTGCTCTTCATCGGGGTCCTGCTGCTCGTCATCGGCCTCTGGCAGATCCTGCGACGCCACGCGCACGTGCAAGGCGCCATCGCCATCGTCACCGGTGTGGTCGTCATGGTCCTGTGGGCGGTCAGCGACAGCATCCCGGGCGAGGTCACCCGATTTGCCCCCCACCTGACGACACTGCTCGTCCTCGCCTTCGCCAGCCAACGCCTGCGGATGCCGGCGGCCAACGGCAAGGTCTATCGACGAGGAGAGGGGCACTGACATGGCGCCGGCTCTGACGCAGGACGACTGGGAGCTGCTGCGCAGCACGGCGGTCGAGGCGATGGGGCAGGCCTACGCGCCGTACTCCAACTTCCCGGTCGGGGTCGCCGGACTGGCGGACGACGGCCGTCTGCTGAGCGGCTGCAATGTCGAGAACGCCTCCTATGCCGTCGGCCTGTGCGCGGAGTGCGGACTCGTCAGCGACCTGGTGCGCACCGGCGGTGGACGCCTGGTCGCAGTCTGGTGCGTCGACTCCCGAGGGGAGACCCTCATGCCGTGCGGCCGCTGCCGCCAGCTCCTCTGGGAGCACGGGGGCGAGCAGTGCCGCATCCAGACACCGGAGGGCGAGCGCTCGCTCGCCGAGATCCTGCCGCAGGCCTTCGGGGCGGACGACCTGACCAAGGGAGCACGATGACCGAGCAGCACGATGTCGTGGACATCATCCGCACCAAGCGCGACCGGGGTGTGCTCACCGACGATCAGATCGACTGGGTGATCGACGCCTACACCCGCGGCGTCGTCGCCGACGAGCAGATGTCGGCGCTCGCCATGGCCATCCTTATCAACGGCATGACCCGTCCCGAGATCGCCCGCTGGACCGCAGCGATGATCGCCAGCGGTGAGCGCATGGACTTCTCCGGCCTGGCACGGCCCACCTCGGACAAGCACTCCACGGGCGGCGTGGGGGACAAGATCACCCTCCCGCTGGCCCCGCTCGTCGCCGTCTTCGGCATCGCCGTGCCCCAGCTCTCCGGCCGCGGTCTCGGCCACACGGGCGGGACCCTGGACAAGCTCGAGTCGATCCCGGGGTGGCGCGCGGACCTGAGCAATGCCCAGATGCTCGCCCAGCTCGACGACGTCGGTGCCGTCATCTGCGCCGCCGGCGCGGGGCTGGCTCCGGCGGACAAGAAGCTCTACGCCCTGCGTGACGTCACCGGCACCGTCGAGGCGATCCCGCTCATCGCCAGCTCGATCATGAGCAAGAAGATCGCCGAGGGCACGGGCGCACTCGTCCTCGACGTCAAGGTCGGGTCCGGAGCCTTCATGAAGACCCGTGAGGACGCCACCGAGCTGGCCCGCACGATGGTCGACCTCGGGACGGACGCCGGCGTCAACACGGTCGCCCTGATCACCGACATGTCCGTGCCGCTCGGCCTGACGGCAGGCAACGCCCTCGAGGTGCGCGAGTCCGTCGAGGTCCTCGCCGGCGGGGGCCCGCAGGACGTCGTCGACCTCACGGTCGCCCTGGCCGACGAGATGACCCGCGCTGCCGGCAAGGACGTCGGCCCCGACGAGCTGCGTGCTGCGCTGGCCGACGGCCGGGCCATGGACGTCTGGCGCCGGATGATCTCCGCACAGGGCGGCGACGCCGATGCGCCGCTGCCCACCGCTGCCGAGACGCAGACGGTCGTCGCCGACACCGACGGGCATCTGGAGCACCTCGACGCGATGGCGGTCGGCATGGCCGCCTGGCGCCTGGGCGCGGGCCGTGCCCGCAAGGAGGACCCCGTGCAGGCCGGCGCGGGGGTCGAGCTGCATGCCCGCCCGGGGGACAAGGTCGCCAAGGGGCAGCCACTCATGACCCTGCACACCGACACCCCCGAGCGGTTTGCCCGGGCCCAGGAGTCGCTGGTCGGAGGCTGGCGGATCGCGCCCCAGGCGCCCGCCAGGGGCCCCGTCGTCCTCGACCGGATCACCGCCCAGGAGGCCTGACATGCCCGAGCTCAACGACACCCCGTCGATCATCGACGTGCCCGGCGGCAAGGTCATCGCCGAGCACGTCGGCCGGGTCGCCACCGGCAGCGAGGCGATGTCCGTCGCCCACATGAAGGCCCCGGCCGACTGGTCGGAGCCGGCGCAGCGACCCGACTTCGACGAGGTGACCGTCGTCGTCGCCGGCACGGTGCTCGTCGAGCACGACGGCGGAACCACGACGGTCGGAGCCGGTCAGAGCATCGTCACCCGGGCGGGTGAGCGGGTGCGCTACTCGACCGGCCCCGAGGGCGCCGAGTACGTGGCGATCTGCACGCCCGCCTTCGCTCCCGACACCGTGCACCGGGAGGACGAGGGATGATCCTCGACGAGGCCGCGATCCGCTCCCTTCCCAAGGTGCTGCTGCACGACCACCTCGACGGCGGTGTGCGGCCGGCCACCGTCCTCGAGATCGCCGACGAGGTGGGCCACGAGCTGCCGGTCATTGGCGACGAGCGCACCGCCGAGGGCTTGGCGCGATGGTTCCGCGAGTCGGCCGACTCGGGCTCGCTCGTGCGCTACCTCGAGACCTTCGTGCACACCGTCGGCGTGATGCAGACCGCCCCGGCGCTGCGCCGGGTCGCCCGGGAGTCAGTGCTCGACCTCGCCCGTGACGGCGTCGTCTACGCCGAGTCGCGCTACGCGCCCGAGCAGCACCTCGAGGGCGGGCTGACCCTCGAGCAGGTGGTCGACGAGGTCAACGCCGGCTTCCGCGAAGGGGAGGAGCAGGCTGCCGCAGAAGGGCACCCGATCGTCGTGCGGGCGCTGCTCACGGCGATGCGGCACGCCGCCAAGTCGCGCGAGATCGCCGAGCTGGCCGTGCGCTACCGCGACAAGGGGGCGGCCGGCTTCGACATCGCCGGGGCCGAGGCCGGGCATCCGCCGAGCCGCCACCTCGACGCCTTCGAGTACCTGCGCCGCGAGAACGCCCACTTCACGATCCACGCTGGTGAGGCCTTCGGGCTGCCCAGCATCTGGGAGGCGCTGCAGTGGTGCGGCGCAGATCGGCTCGGGCACGGCGTGCGCATCGTGGACGACATCGGCTTCCGCGGGGCGACCGTCACGGACGACCCGCTCGCAGCCAACCAGGCCGCGAGGGAGGACCCGTCGCAGCTGCGCCTCGGCCGTCTGGCCGCCTTCGTCCGGGACACCCGCGTGCCCCTGGAGATGTGCCCGCACAGCAATGTGCAGACCGGCGCGGCTCCGTCGATCGCCGCGCACCCGATCACCCTGCTGGCCAGGCTGCGCTACCGCATCACCCTCAACACCGACAACCGGCTGATGTCGGACACGTCGATGACCCGGGAGATGCACGCGCTCGTCAGCGAGGCGGGCTGGGAGCTGGACGACCTGCGGTGGGTGACGACCAACGCGATGAAGTCGGCCTTCCTCCCCTTCGACGAGCGACTGGAGCTCATCGAGCAGACGATCAAGCCGGCGTACGCGGCTGCTGCCTACGCCTGAGCGCCGAGCAGCCGTCCCGATGCTGGTTGGAGGTATACGCGCGGACGAAAGGTCGGCGAGCTCCCTTCCAACCAGCGCCTCTGATCTTCCAGTGGATGCCGACTCGCCCAGGAATCGTCCGCGCGTTTACCTCCACCGGGTGGCTGGGGCCTCCACCGGGTGGCTGAGGCCTCAGTAGGTCGAGGAAGGCGCGGCGTCGGCGGTCCGGCCGGGCTCGGGGACGACCAGGCCCGCAGCGCCGACCTGCTCGGCCTCGGCCAGCAGACCGGCCGTGCTCGAGGTGCCGATGCGGGTGACGCCCTCGGCGGCCATCGCCAGCAGGGTCGGGATGTCGCGGACGCCGCCGGAGGCCTTGACCTCCATCTGCTGCGGGGTGTTGGCGCGCATCAGGGCGACGTCGGCGAGGGTGGCGCCGCCTCCGGCGAAACCCGTGGAGGTCTTGGTGAAGTCCGCGCCCGCGTCGGCGCTCGCCCGGCAGGCGTCGATCTTGGCGCGCTCGTCGAGCAGCGCGGTCTCGAAGATCACCTTGACGATGACCCCGGCTGCGTGACCGACCTCGACGACCGCGGCGATGTCGTCACGCACGGCGGTGACGTCCCCACCCCGCAGACGGCCGATGTTGAGGACCATGTCCAGCTCGGTGGCGCCGTCGGCCAGCGCCTGCCGCGACTCCGCGACCTTGGCGGCCGTCGAGGTCGTGCCGTGGGGAAAGCCGATGACCGTGCACACGCGCGTCGGGCTCCCTTCGACCTCGGCGATGGTGGCCTTGGCGAGGGCCACATCGCTCGGCCGCACGCAGACGCTCCAGATGCGCTGGGCGGCGAGCTCGCGGACAGAGTCCGCGACCTCGTCCGGGGTCAGCTCCGGCTTGAGCAGGGCGTGGTCGATCAGGTCGGCGACGTCCTGGACGGACAGCGTCGAGCCGGGGGCGAAGGGGGGACGACGAGTCATGAGATCACCCTAGGTGGTCGACCCAGCGCGACCCCACCTGGCGGGCCTGCCCCGCACCCGTAGTGAGCTCGGCGACGAGCGGAGCAAGCGCCTCCTGGTCATCGGCCGGCACACCGAGCCGCAGGGTCACCTCGGCGCCGTACTCGGTGTCGAGCACATGGACCCCGCGGGAGCGCAGCTCGTGCTCGAGCCTCCCGGCCTCGGTGTGCGCGACGACCAGTTCGTGCTCGAGCACCAGGGCCCGGCGCAGGGTGCCCACGGCATCCAGCCCGGCCCGGACCGAGTCGCCGTAGGCCCGCACGAGCCCACCGGTCCCCAGCAGGACCCCGCCGAACCAGCGCGTGACCACCGCGACCACGTCAGAGACCTCGTGGCCCATGAGGACCTCGAGCATCGGGGCGCCCGCCGTGCCCGACGGCTCGCCGTCGTCCGAGGACCTGGCGATCTCGCCACCGGGCCCGATGACGAAGGCCGAGCAGTGGTGGCGCGCGTCCCAGTGCTGCCTGCGCAGCCTCTCGACCACGGCCCGCGCGTCGTCCTCCGACTCCACCCGCTCGAGGGTGCACAGGAACCGGGAGCGCTTGACCTCCAGCTCGGCCTCGCCGTCGCGGGCGATCGTGAGGTAGGACGTGGTGGTCATCGGTGCGTCAGGCTCCGGACAGCTCGCGCTCGGCCCGGGTCGGCGTCGCGCACCGGGCGCCGAGCGCCTCGTGCCGGGCCACGACCCGCGGCTCGTCGCGCATGAGCACGAGCCCGCGACGCACGAGTGTCAGCGGCGGTTTGCGGCGCTCCTTCAGGTCCCGCGCCAGCCGGAGGAAGAAGGTCTTGAGCCGGTGGTGGCGGATGCACCACGCCGAGTGCAGCAGACCCGCGGCACGCAGCGCCGGGATCGCCTCGGCGGCGAAGATCCCCTCCGCGATGACGAGGTCGTCCGGGAGCGCGGTGATCGTGTGCTGCCCCACGGCCCGGGAGACGCTGATGTCGTAGACGGGCATGGCCGCCGTGCCCGTCGTGAGGAGGGTGCGCAGGGCGACGATCGCCGCGTCCTCGTCCCAGCTGTCGGGGTGGTCCCAGTCGATCATTCCGAGCTCCGCGCTCACCGGCAGGCCCGGTGCGTCGGCGTCCTTGTAGAAGTCGTCGAGCCGCACGACCGGCCAGCCATGGGCCCGGCGCAACCGGTCCGCCAGCCGCGACTTGCCCGACCCGCTCGGCCCGGCGAGCACCACGACACGGCCGTGGGGGAGGGACGGGGCAGGCGTGGGCACGAAGGGAGAGTCTAGAGGGCGGTCAGCCCCTCCATGGCGGCGCGTACAGCGGCCAGGCGCCGGGCGGCCCGCTCGCGCGCGCCCGTCAGGTCCTCGGGGCCGGCGACCGGCTCGATCGCCTCGAGGTAGACCTTGAGCTTGGGCTCGGTGCCGGAGGGTCGCACGATGATCCGCGAGTCGTCGGCCAGGAGGTAGCGCAGACCTTCGGTGGGCGGCAGGCCCCCGGCACCGGCGGCCAGGTCCTCGGCGCTCGCCACCGGCGACCCGGCGACCTCGGCCGGTGGGGACTGCCGCAGTCGGGCCATGATCCGGCCGATGTCCGCGAGGTCCTCGACGCGGATGGAGAAGGCATCGGTGGTGTGGACGCCGAGCTGGGTGTGCAGGTCGTCGAGGACCGACTGGAGGGTCCTCCCTTCGGCCTTGAGGATCGCGGCGAGCTCGGCGATGAGCAGCGCGGCGGAGATCCCGTCCTTGTCCTTGACGAGGTCGGGCGCGACGCAGTAGCCGAGCGCCTCCTCGTAGCCGTAGTGCAGGCCCTCTACGCGGGCGATCCACTTGAAGCCCGTGAGGGTCTCCTCGTGGGGGACGCCCGACTGACGGCACATCGCGGCCAGCAGGCGCGAGGAGACGATGGAGCTGGCCATCCGGCGGCCCTCGGGCACGCCGCGCATCAGCAGGTGCGAGGCGAGCAACGCACCCAGCTCGTCGCCGCGCAGCAGTCGCCAGCCACCCTCGACCGCGGTGTCGGGGACGGCGACCGCGCACCGGTCGGCGTCCGGGTCGTTGGCGATGACGAGGTCGGGCTGCTGCTCACGAGCCGCCATCAGGGCGGCATCCAGGGCGCCGTCCTCCTCGGGGTTGGGGAAGGCGACCGTCGGGAAGTCGGGGTCGGGCTCGGCCTGCGACGCCACCTTGCTCGGTGCGGCGAACCCGGCTCGGACGAAGGCCCGCTCGACCGTCGCGTCACCGACCCCGTGGAGCGCCGTGTGCAGGACGGTGATGTCGCGCGGGGTGTCCGCCGCGACCACGCCGGCCACCGCGTCGAGATAGGCCTCGAGCAGCTCGTCGCCGAGGACCTCCCACCCGGCCTCCGCCCGGGGGACCGATGCGACGGTCGCGACGCGCGCGATCTGCGCGGCGATCTGCTCGTCGCTCGGCGGCACGATCTGGCTGCCGTCGCCGAGGTAGACCTTGTAGCCGTTGTCCTGCGGAGGGTTGTGGCTCGCGGTGACCATGACGCCCGCGTCGGCGCCGAGGTGCCGGATGGCGAAGGCCAGCACCGGCGTGGGCAGCGGCTCGGGCAGCAGCACCGCGCGGCCACCGGCCCCGACGACGACCGCGGCCGTGTCGGTGGCGAAGGCATCGGAGTTGTGGCGGGCGTCGCGACCGATGACGACGAAGGCGCCGCCCAGAGGTGCGACGGAGTGGGTCCCACGTTCCGCGTGGGCGCCTCGAAGGGGGGAGTCCGTCACGGTCTTGAGGTGGGCCACCAGGCCCGCGGCGGCGCGGATGACGACGGCGCGGTTCATCCGGTGCGGGCCGGCGCCGAGGGCACCGCGCAGTCCGGCGGTGCCGAACTGGAGCAGGCCGGTGAAGCGGTCGGTGAGGTCGGCGACCGCGGTGGGGTCACCCCCTTCGGCAGCAGCGATGACCGCCTCGAGCTCTGCGCGGGTGGCCGGGTCGGGGTCGTCGGCGGCCCACTCGCGGGCGGCGCCGACGAGGTCGTCGATGGCGCCCGTGCTGGTGTGGCGAGCCGCGTACTCGACCATCAGATGCGCCCGACGACGCTCGCCAGGAGGGTCCCGCAGCGTTCCGCTGCAGCCTGCCCGGCGGCCACCACCTCGTCGTGCGCGAGGGGCGCGTCGCTGATGCCGGCTGCGGCATTGGTGACGAGGGAGACGCCCAGCAGCTCCAGTCCGGCCTCGCGAGCGGCGATGGCCTCCAGCGCCGTGCTCATGCCGACGAGGTCGGCACCGAGGATCCCGGCCATGCGCACCTCGGCCGGCGTCTCGTAGTGGGGGCCGGGGAACTGGGCGTAGACGCCCTCGTCGAGGCCGGGATCGATCTCACGGGCCAGCCCACGCAGGCGGGGCGAGTACAGGTCGGTGAGGTCGACGAAGTTGGCCCCCTCGATCGGGGAGGTCGCCGTGAGGTTGATGTGGTCGCTGATGAGGACGGGGGTGCCCGGCGCCCACTCCGGGCGCAGCCCGCCGCACCCGTTGGTCAGGACGATCGCCCGGCAGCCGGCGGCCGCCGCGGTGCGCACGGCGTGCACGACGGAGCGCACGCCGCGGCCCTCGTAGAAGTGGGTGCGGGTGCCGAAGACCAGGGCACGACGGCCCGTGCCCGCGATGTCGATCGAGCGCATCTGCCCGGAGTGCCCGGCGACGGCCGCGGCCGCGAAGCCCGGCACCTCGGCCTGCTCGACGGTGGCGACGGTCTCCCCGACGAGGTCGGCGGTCTGCCCCCAGCCGGACCCGAGGACGAGGGCGATGTCGTGGCTCGCGACGCCGGTGCGCTCGGCGATCACCGCCGCGGCGTCACGGGCGAGGGCGAAGGGGTCCTGGCTGTCGGTCTGCTCGGTCACAGCCGCAATCTACAAGGGTGGTTGGATGGGTGGCGTGACTCGAACCAGCTCAGTTGTGATCCTCGGCGGCGGACCCGGTGGCTACGAGGCAGCACTCGTCGCCGCGCACCTGGGGGCCGACGTCACCATCGTCGACCGCGACGGCATCGGGGGCGCCGCGGTGCTCACCGACTGCGTCCCGAGCAAGACCCTCATCGCGACCGCCGACTACCTCGGTGGCATCGAGACGGCGGCCGACCTCGGTGTCCACCTCGAGGACCACGAGGGTGACGTCGCCACGCAGACCGTCGCCGAGCTCGACGCGATCAACCGTCGGGTGCTCAGCCTCGCGGCCGCCCAGTCGGCGGACATCTCGGAGCGGCTGGCCGAGGTCGGTGTGCGGGTTGTCCCCGGGGCCGGTCGGCTGGCCGCCCCGGGTGAGGTCGTCGTCGAGGGCGAAGGGGGGACCCCCGAGACCCTCCACGCGGACGTGGTCCTGGTGAGCACCGGTGCGACGCCACGGGTCCTGCCCACCGCGCAGCCCGACGGGGAGCGGATCCTCACCTGGCAGCAGATCTACGCGCTGCCGCAGATCCCCGACAAGCTGATCGTCGTCGGCTCGGGAGTCACGGGCGCCGAGCTGGCGCAGGCCTACCTCGGTCTGGGCACCGATGTCACGCTCATCTCCTCGCGCGACCTCGTCCTGCCCGGCGAGGACCAGGACGCGGCCGCGGTCATCGAGGACGTCTTCCGCCGCCGCGGCATGACGGTGCTCAACCGCTCACGGATGGCCTCCGCGGAGCGTCGCGGCGACGGGGTCGTCGTCACCCTCGAGGACGGTCGCGAGGTCGAGGGCAGCCACGTCCTCATCGCGGTCGGCGCCGTGCCCAACACGAGCGGCATCGGCCTCGAGGACATCGGCGTCGAGCTCAGCGAGTCCGGGCACATCGTCACCGACCGGGTCTCGCGCACCTCGGTGCGTGGCGTCTACGCCGCCGGCGACTGCACCGGTGTCTTCGCGCTCGCCTCGGTCGCGGCCATGCAGGGCCGCACGGCGATGGCGCACGCACTGGGTGACGCGGTGACCCCCCTTCGCCTCTCGGCGGTGTCGGCCAATGTCTTCACCGATCCGGAGATCGCGACCGTCGGGATGAGCGCCGCGGACGCGGCGGACAACTCCGACGTCGAGGCGGTCATGATGCCTCTCTCCCGCAATGCCCGCGCCAAGATGCTCGGCATCGACGAGGGCTTCGTCAAGCTCTTCGCCTACCGGGGGACCGGCACGCTGCTCGGTGGGGTCGTCGTCGCACCGCGCGCCTCCGAGCTGATCTTCCCCGTGGCCATCGCGGTGCAGAACAGGCTGTCGGTCGACCAGGTGGCCTCGACCTTCACCGTCTACCCCTCGCTCACCGGCACGCTCGCCGAGGCGGCCCGACGGCTGCACCCTCTCCACGGGGGGTGAAGCGCGGCTAGGGTCGATGCAGGGCCGACCGCCGGCCCGGTGTCGAGAGGGCCGAGCATGAGCAACAACCCGCAGAAGTTCAACGGTGGCGAGTACGTCGACAAGGCGCGTGACGCGGCCAGGGACAACCCTGACAAGGCGCGCAGCGCGATCGACAAGGTCCAGGAGGCGGCCAACCGGCGCACCGGTGGCAAGTTCGGGTCGCTGATCGAGAAGGCTGGCGACTTCGTCGAGGACAAGCTCGGTCTGCCGGCGGAGACGAAGGACGAGCCCCGCGCCGACCCCAAGGCCGACTCGTCCGCCGAGCCCAAGGCCGAGCCGACGCCGGAGCCCCAGGCCGAGCCGGCCCAGCCCGAGGGTCAGTCGGACTCGACGGGACCGGGCAAGCTGCCCGGCTGATCCAGCTGCAGGTCCACGGTCAACGACTGACCGCCGACCGTGAGGATCTGGCTGCGGCTCGTCCCCACACCACGGTCGACGGCGGTGAGGTCGTACGAGCCCGCCGCAGGCAACGGCAGGCGGTAGCGCCCTTCGTCATCGGTGCGCACCCACGAGACCGAGCCGCCGGTGCGCTTGGTGATGACGACCGACGCACCGGGGCGGAGCCTGCCGCGCTCGTCGGTGACCTTGCCGCTGACCGTGAGGCGGTCGGTCATGACGAAGGGGGACAGCCGCTGGCTGTCGGTGAGGTCGACATAGGCCGACACCGGTGACCAGCCCGGGGCGGTGGCCACGAGCAGGTGGCGGATCGGGCCCCCCGTCGCGACGCTGAAGTCACCTGCGGAGTCGGTGTGCGACCAGTCCATGTGGCTGCCACGGCCCCCCATCACGGTGACGACGGCGCCGCCGATCCCCCTTCCCTGGGCGTCGACGACCTGGCCGCGCACCACGTGGTCGGCGGTCAGGGACTCGGGGGAGCGGGTGTCGCCCTCGGCGAGCCGTCGGCGGGCGAAGGGCAGGACGAGTCCGAGGCTCACGACCGAGGCGCCAGCGGCCAGGACGAACATCGTCGCCATGCCACCGAAGGTCGGGAAGGCGCTGCCGCTGGTGATCGTCGCCGCGAGGACGGCGGCGGTGACCGCGCTGGCGGTCGAGGTCCCGACGGAGCGCAGCAGGGTGTTGAGCCCGTTGGCCGCGGCCGTCTCGGTGACGGGCACGGACTGCATGATCAGTGTCGGCAGCGCCGAGTAGGCCAGCGCGGTGCCCACGGTGACGACGACGGTGCCTATGACCACCCACGCGATCGTGTCGCTGAACGGGATCCGGGCGAGGTACGACACGGCCATGATCGCGGCCCCCGCAGCGATGGCGATCTCGGCGCCGAAGCGCCGGGTCACCCACCCTGAGAGAGGTGCGAGGACGCCGAAGGCGACCGCTGACGGGGCCATCCACAGCCCGGCGTGCAGGGCGTCGAGGCCCAGACCGTAGCCCGTCTCGACGGGGGTCTGCAGCTGCTGGGTCGACACGAGCATGTTGATGAACATCGCGAAGCCCATGAAGATCGAGATGGCGTTGGCGACCATGACGACGGGCTGTGCGGCCGTGCGGATGTCGACGAGGGGGCTGGGGATGCGCAGCTCGAGCGGGACGAAGACCGCGAGCAGCACGATGCCCGCGGCGAGGCAGCCGAGGGTCCGGGCATCGATCCAGCCCCAGTCGGAGCCCTTGGAGACCGCGAGCAGCAGCAGCACGAGCGCCAGGCTGAGCAGCACGGCACCTCGCACGTCGAAGGCTCCGGCCGTGCGGACATTGGACTCGGACACGGTGGCCAGGACGAGCCCGATCAGCAGCAGAGCGAGCACCCCGGGCAGCCACAGCACCACGTGCCAGTCGAAGGCCTCGGCGAGGAACCCGCCGAGGGGCAGGCCGACGCCGGCACCGATGGCCAGGGTCGCGCTCATCAGGGCGACGGCGAGCGGGACCTTGTCCGGGTCGAGCTCGTCGCGCATCGTGGCGATACCGATGGGCACGAGCGCCATGCCCATGCCCTGCAGGGCCCGGGCGAGGATGAGGAAGGGGAGCGAGGTCGACAGCCCGCCCACGAGCGCCCCGAGGGCGACGATCGCCAGGGTCACCAGGATCATCCGGCGCTTGCCGTACATGTCGGCCATGCGGGAGATGACCGGCGTGGCCACGGCACCGGCCACGAGGGTGGCGGTGATCATCCACGACGCATTGCCGGCGGTGGTGCCGATGAGGCCGGGCAGGTCGGGGACGAGAGGAAGCACCATCGTCTGCTGGAGCGAGACGACGGTGCCGCACAGGGCGAGGACCGCGATGACGACGCCGCCCCCGCCACGCCCGGTGGGCGTGGCGGGGGCGGCGTCGATGCTCGAGGTGCTGGCGCTCATCAGTCCTTGATCTCGGCGATGACCGCGCCGTTGCTGACGGTGGCACCGACCTCGGCCGTGAGGCCGGTGATCGTGCCCGCCTTGTGGGCGTTGAGCGGCTGCTCCATCTTCATCGCCTCGAGGACGACGATCAGGTCACCCTCGGCGACCTGCTGCCCCTCCTCGACGGCGATCTTGACGATCGTGCCCTGCATGGGCGCGGTCAGGCTGTCGCCGGATGCAGCGGCACCGCCGCCACCTCCGCCGGAGCGCTTGGGAGCCTTCTTCTTGGCCGCGGCGCCACCGCCACCACCGAGGGACAGGCCGCCCGGAAGCACGACCTCGAGGCGCTTGCCGCCGACCTCGACGGTGATCTTCTGGCGCTCGCCCTCGTCCTCGGCGGCCTCGCCGATCTCGCCACCGTAGGGCGCGATCTGGTTGTCGAACTCCGTCTCGATCCAGCGGGTGTGGATGGTGAAGGGAGTGCCGTCGGCCGGGGCGAAGGCCGGGTCGGACACGATCGTCTGGTGGAAGGGGACGACCGTGGGCATGCCCTCGACGACGAGCTCGGAGAGAGCGCGGCGGGAGCGCTCCAGTGCCTGCTCGCGGGTGGCGCCGGTGACGATGAGCTTGGCGATCATCGAGTCGAAGGCGCCGGCGACGGTGTCGCCCTCGACGATGCCGGCGTCCCAGCGCACGCCCGGGCCGGTCGGCACGGTCATCTTGGTGACGGTGCCGGGTGCCGGCATGAAGTTGCGACCGGCGTCCTCGCCGTTGATGCGGAACTCGAAGGAGTGACCGCGGGCGATCGGGTCGTCGTAGCCGAGCTCCTCACCGTCGGCGATGCGCAGCATCTCGCGGACGAGGTCGATGCCGGTGACCTCCTCGCTCACGGGGTGCTCGACCTGGAGGCGGGTGTTGACCTCGAGGAAGGAGATCGTGCCGTCCTGGGCGACGAGGTACTCGCAGGTGCCGGCGCCGACGTAGCCGGCCTCCTTGAGGATCGCCTTGGAGGCGCGGACCAGCTCAGCATTTTGCTCGTCGGTGAGGAAGGGCGCGGGGGCCTCCTCCACGAGCTTCTGGTTGCGACGCTGCAGCGAGCAGTCGCGGGTGGAGACGACGACGACATTGCCGTGCTGGTCGGCGAGGCACTGGGTCTCGACGTGGCGGGGCTTGTCGAGGAACTTCTCGACGAGGCACTCCCCGCGGCCGAAGGCCGAGACGGCCTCGCGGACCGCGGAGTCGAAGAGCTCGGGGATCTCCTCCATGGTGCGGGCGACCTTGAGGCCACGACCGCCACCGCCGTAGACCGCCTTGATGGCGATCGGCAGGCCGAACTTCTGCGCGAGCGCGACCACCTCGTCGGCGTCCTTGACCGGGTCCTTGGTGCCGGGGGCCAGCGGGGCGTTGGCCTTGACGGCGATGTGCTTGGCCTTGGCCTTGTCGCCGAGGGCGTCGATGGCCGCGGGGCTCGGGCCGATCCAGATCAGCCCGGCGTCGAGGACGGCCTGGGCGAACTCGGCGTTCTCCGCGAGGAACCCGTAGCCGGGGTGGACCGCGTCTGCACCAGCGTCCTTGGCGACCTGGAGGAGCTTGTCCTGCAGGAGGTAGGAGTCGCCGGGGGTCGTCCCACCCAGCGCGTACGCCTCGTCGGCGACCTTGACGTGCAGGGCGTCGCGGTCGGGCTCGGCGTAGACGGCGACGGAGCCGATGGCGGCGTCGGCGCAGGCGCGGGCGATGCGGACGGCGATCTCGCCGCGGTTGGCGATGAGGACTTTGCTGATGGCCATGGGTCGCAGACTACTGGGTGGTCGAGGCGTCCGGTGGCCCGCCCGCATCGTGGCCCGCGCCACGCTCCCTTCGCCCGGACCGACGCGGACCGCGGCCCGTCAGCGGCGGTCGCTGCTGCTCAGCGTGCACCCGGGACGAAGGGAGTACCCCGCCCGGATGTCGTCGGCGCGGGAGCGGGCGAGGTTCCACTCGGGCCAGGTGCTCCCTCCGTCCTGTGTCGACGAGCGGGAGATGACGCACGCCTTGACCTCGGCCGGCAGGTCGCTCTCGTGGATCGTCGGGACGGCGTCGTCACCCAGCTGCGAGAGGTAGAAGGAGTCGATCTCGCCGGTCTCCTGGTAGAGGGCGATGTTGCGGTCGGCGACGAAGCCGTTGACATTGCCGAGCGAGAGCCCGGCGACGAGGACCGCCGCCGAGACGAGCGCGAGCCGTCCCAGCCAGCGACCGCCGACGAAGAGCGAGACGAGCACGCCGAGGACGACGATGCCGAGCCAGACCTCGAAGGCGTCGACGTTGACCCGCAGGGTCGTGTAGCCGAAGGCGTCCTGGTAGAGGGCCATCCGGCGCAGCGCGGAGGCGACGACGAGGAGGGTGAGGACGCAGAGGACGGCGTTCATGACCGTCATGACGCGCCGCTCGCTTGCGGTGTCGGCGCGGCCCCAGGACCGCACGCCGGCGATGAGCAGGAGCACGAGGGCGGTCGCGAGGGTCAGCTGGCCGAAGCCCTGCCGGGCCGACTCGGCGTAGGTGACGCCGGCGGTGCGCATCACGTAGTCGTGCCCGCCGATGGTCGCCGCGGCCTGGGCGGCGATGAAGACGACGAAGACCGCGATGACGACACCGAGCGGGATCTGCCACTCGCGCACCGGGATCCGTCGGTCGGTGAGGCGGCTGGTGCGCAGCTCGTCGACCGCCGGCGGGTTGATCGCGAGGTAGAGGCCGGCGAGCATCACGCCGGCGAAGAAGACGAGGGTGAAGGCACGGAAGACGAGCAGGTCGCTGATGTCGGGCACGAGCGCCGACGCCCAGGACCCGAGCACGGCGTCGGCGGAGGCGAGCAGGCCCCCGAAGACCAGGAGCAGCACGAGGCTGACCACGCTGGTGCGCAGGGCCGCCCATGTCCGGCCGTGCTGCCCGAGCAGGCGGACCGTGCGGTCGATGAGCGGCAGGCCACGCAGCGCAGAGGCCGGCCACGCAGCGACCGACGCGACCATGGCGCTGACGCGATGCGCGTCGGTGCAGGCGACGGCGGCGAGCACCCCGGCCATGACGGCCGCGAGGAAGATGTAGCCCGGGTGCGCGGTGAGGATCGTCGTCAGGCCGAGGGGGAGCGCGAGGGCCGCGGTGACCCACGACCAGCGGTTGGAGCGGCGCGGTGAGGCGAGCCACAGCGAGGCGCCGCCCGCGACGAGGACCAGCAGCAGCCCGAGCCCGAGGGCGTTGTCCGGCAGCACGATCGCCGCGAGGAGGCCGACGGCGAGGGCGGCGAGGACGAGCCTCGGTTGCGGTGCGGTGACCCTCTCGGGCCACCACCTCGACCACGAGAGCGAAGGGAGTGCTGCCGGCACCGCTCCCTGAGGAGGCGCGCCAGCGCCGTCTCGAAGGGGAGGCGTGGTGGGGACGGGCTGCACGGACATGGTGCTCTCCTGGGTCGGTGTGGGCACGGGCCGGTCGGTGGCCAGTGGTGCGGGCGAAGGGGAGGAGTTGGGTGGGGTGAGCGGCAAGGTCATCCGGATCTGCGCGCCATCGTCGGCAGGCAGCGCGCGGATGGTCCCGCCGTGCATGGTGACCACCCAGGCGGCGATGGCCAGACCGAGGCCGGTGCCACCCCCTCCGTCCCCGCCGGGACCGAAGCGGTGGAAGAGGCGCTCGGCGCGCTCCGGCGAGAGGCCGGGCCCGTCGTCGGCGACGGTGAGGGTCCACTGGTGGGCATCGGTGCGGGCGGTCATCGTCACCGTGCAGCCGCTCGGGCTGTGCCGGATGGCGTTGTCGAGCAGGTTGGCGGTGACCTGGGCCAGGCGCGACCGGTCACCGGTGATGGTGAGGTCTACGGGTTCGACGTCGACGACGAGGGAGACGCCGCGCCCTTGGAGGGCAGCCTCGTCGACGGCTTCGTCGAGCAGGTCCTGCACGCGGACTCGACCGGGGGAGAAGGGGACTCCGCGTCCGTCAGGTCGTGACAGGTCGAGCAGGTCGGTGACGAGGGAGCCGAGTCGCTCGGACTGGGCCAGCGCTGCGCGCAGGGTGCTCTCGTCGGGGGGCGTCACACCGTCGGCGAGGTTTTCCAGCAGGGCCTGCTGTGCGCTCAGCGGGGTGCGCAGCTCGTGGGCGACGGTCGCGACGAGGCGACGACGGTGCTCCTCGCTCTGCTCGAGCTCGGTGGCCATCGAGGTGAAGGCGCGGGCGAGCACACCCACTTCGTCCTGGCTGGATGTCGTGATGGCTGCGGCGTAGTCCCCCTTCGCCATGCGTTGTGCGGCGTCGGTCATCTGCAGCAGCGGGGTGGTCATGCCCGAGGCGAGCCACCGGGTGACGACGAGGGCGACGCCGACGGTCGCCGGCAGCCCGAGCCACAGGGGGACCCCTGCGTCGGTGCCGATCGTGCCGACTACTGCGGCGACGAGCACGCTGGCGCCGACGAGCACGGTCAGGCGGGTGCGGATCGAGCTGAGCCCAGCGAGGGGCTGCGAGCGGTTCACTGCCCGGATCCGTCGTCGAGGGCGTAGCCGACGCCGTGCACGGTGCGGATGCGGTGCGCGCCCACCTTGGTGCGCAAGGACTTGATGTGGCTGTCGAGGCTGCCGCGTCCCAGCCCGTCGTCCCAGCCCCACAGGTCGGCGACGATGTGTTCCCGGCGCAAAACGACTCCGGGCTCGCGGGCGAGCAGCGTGATCAGGTCGAACTCGGTCGGCGTGAGGTGCACCGCGTGACCGCTGACGGTGCAGCGTCGGGTGCGCTCGTCGAGGAGCAGTCCGTCGTGCTGGACCGGCCCGTCGTCGCTGCGACCCAGCTCGGCCGCCCGCTCGACCCGCCGCAGCAGGGCTCGGACCCGGGCGACGACCTCGCGCATCCGGAAGGGCTTGGTCAGGTAGTCGTCGGCGCCGACGCCGAGCCCGACGATGATGTCGCTCTCGTCGTCGCGGGCCGTGAGCATGAGGACGGGCACCGGCCGCACGGCCTGGATGCGACGGCAGACCTCGAGCCCGTCGAAGCCGGGGAGCATGAGGTCGAGGACGACGACCTCGGGGGAGTGCTCGGCGAAGGCGGTCACCGCGCTCGGTCCGTCGTGGGCCCGCGTGACCTCGAAGCCCTCGGCCACGAAGCGGTCCGTCAGGGCCTGGTTGATCGTCGGGTCGTCCTCGACGATCAGGACGCGCGGGGAGGGGGTGGGAGGCATGCCCTCAATCTAGGCAGCCGCGCTAAGGGATCGCCGGGAGTAAATCTGCAGATCCTCTGGAGATCCGGACACGGGCGCTCGAGTCCCGCATTTCCTTAAGGTCGTGCGAAGGGGGGAGAGGTCACCCGACCGGGAGGCGGGAGACGAACTGCCGCAGCTGCTCGATGTTGCGCACCTCGTGCATGTCGACGACCTGCCCGTACTGGCTGGCGACCGAGTCGCCGGTGTCCCACATGCCCGACCGCTCGGGGTTGAGCCAGACGGCGTGCTTGGCCCGGGAGACCAGCTCACGCAGGGCGTCCACCTGCGGGTCGGTGCCGTTGGTGCGGGCGTCGCCGAGAATGAGCACGGTCGAGCGCGGCCCCACGGCATCGAGGTGGTGCTCGACGGCGTCGACGAAGGCCGAGCCGTAGTCGCTCGAGCCGTGCCAACGGGTCATCTGCGCCTCCCGGGAGACGCGTTCGCTGATGTCCTCGCCGAACTGCGCCTCGCGCACCAGCTCGGTGATGTCGTCGCAGGTGTTGATGAAGCCGATGAAGCGCACCCGGCGGAAGGCCCCGGCCAGCGACTGGAGCAGCAGCATCGTGAAGCGGGAGAAGCCCGCGACCGACCCCGACATGTCACACAGCAGGACGATGTCGGCGCGGCTGCGGGTGCGCCGCTTGTACGCGGGGCGCACCGGCACCCCGCCGGTGGACATCGCAGCGCGCAGGGTGCGCCGGATGTCGATGGTGCCGCGCGACTGGCGGCGCTGGCGGGCGGCCAGCTTGGCGGCGAGCTTGCGCGACAGGGGCGTGATGACGGCGTGCAGCTCGGCTGCCTCCGCCGTCCCGGTGAGAAGGAAGTCCTTGCGCTCCAAGGGGTCGCGCACCCCGTAGCGGGAGATGCGCTCGCGTCCGCGGACCTCGGCGTTGCGGCGCGCGGCCTCGGTCTCGATCTTGCGACGGAAGGCCCCGACCCGACCGCGGATCTCGTCGCGGTCGTAGCGGTCGCTCAGCTGCTCGGGCCGCCATGCGCTCCCGCCTCCGGGGGGGCCGCCGCCGGAGGCCCCACCGCTGCCGGAGCCGCTGCCGCCCGACCCTTCGCCCGAACCGCCGGTCACATCGCCGGCGTCCCTGGCCCGCTGCAACGCAGCGGCAATCGCCGTCTGCGGGGCGAGGCGCTCGATGGTCTGGTTGGCCGACCAGCCACCCGACGACGACTCGTTGGACAGGCGGCCCAGCTCCTGCAGCGCCCGAGACGCGAGTCGATCGAGCTCGGCCTCGTCGCCGCGGGCCAGCGCGTCGATGAGCTCGTCGCGGATGGCGGCGGCACGCTCACGGGCGCCCGCGGTGTCCGTCGGGGCGGACGGCTCGTCATCGCCTGTCCGGGCCCCGACCGCAGCGGGGAAGTGGATGTCGAAGAGCTGGTCGAAGACCGCCCGGTCCGCGGACCGACGCATCATGGTGGCGGCCAGCCCGGTGCGCAGGCGCTCGCGGTTCTCCAGGCCGAGCGTCCTTGCGGCAGAGGCGGCATCGGTGATCTCCGAGGTGCCGACGGTCACCCCGTGCCGACGAAGGGAGCGGGCCAGGTCGACGAGCCGCTCGCCGAGCGGATCAGGCAAGGGCCCGGTCCAGGTCCAAGGTCCGGGCCGCGAGGTCGATGTCCTCGCGGTGCTTGAGGACGACACCGAGGGTGGCTCGCACCAGGTCGGGCTGCAGGTCGCCGTCCGCGCCGAGGCTGAGCAGCGTGCGCGCCCAGTCGATCGTCTCGGCGACCGACGGCGACTTGCGCAGGCGCATCTCGCGCAGCGCGCCGACGAGTCGCACGACGGACGCAGCGAGGGTCTCCCCGAGGTCGGGCACGGTCAGGCGCACGATCCGCAGCTCGAGGTCGGCCTCGGGGTAGTCGATGTGCAGGTAGAGGCAGCGTCGGCGCAGCGCCTCGGACAGCTCACGGGTGGCATTGGAGGTCAGGACGACGAAGGGGGTCTGGCTCGCCCGGATCGTTCCGAGCTCGGGGACCGTCACCTGGAAGTCCGAGAGCACCTCGAGCAGCAGCCCCTCGATCTCGACATCGGCCTTGTCGAGCTCGTCGATGAGCAGCACGGTCGGGTGCTCGTTGCGGATCGCGGTGAGCAGGGGGCGCGAGAGGAGGAACTCGTCGGTGAAGATGTCCTCCTTGACCGAGCTCCAGTCGGCCTCGTCCGCGCCCCGCGTGTCGTGGTGGGCACCTGCAGCGGTGATGCGCAGCAGCTGCTTGGCGTGGTTCCACTCGTAGAGCGCGCGGGCCTCATCGACACCCTCGTAGCACTGCAGGCGCACGAGCTCGCCGGCCGTGGCGTCCGCGACGGCGGCGCTCAGCGCGGTCTTGCCGACACCGGCCGGCCCCTCGATGAGCAGGGGCTTGCCGAGCTGGTCAGCGAGATAGACAGTCGTCGCGATCGCGTCGGAGGCGAGATAGCCGTGCTCGGCCAGGCGGGTGCTGACGTCGTCGACGGAGGCGAAGCGGGGGGTGTGCGTCATGGTCGCAGTCTGCCTGAGGGCCGGGAGGTGCGTGCGACCTCCTAGGATGCCAACGAGCGAAGGGAGGGCCCATGACCGAGGACATCGACAGCAACCTCAGCCGTCAGCGCGAGTTGTACGGAGCGTCGTTGCGCGAGCTCGCTGACCGCGTCATGACGGCGCTCGGCCTGACCCAGGGGCGTCTCGCGGAGGCCCTGGGCCTCTCGGCGCCGATGCTCTCCCAGCTGCTCTCCGGTCGCCGGGTCAAGATCGGCAACCCCGCGGTCGTCCAGCGGCTCCAGGAGCTGCTCGCCACGGCGGAGGCGGCGCCCGGGCTCACCCCGGACGAGATCGCTGCCCGCATCGCGGCGGCCAGAGAGGTGCAGGGGACCTTCACGACGAGTCGCCAGCCCGGGGAGGGCGACCACGTCACCGCCATGGCGGTGCTGCGCCGGACGGCGTCAGTGGACGATCTCGTCGACGCCTCCCGCCTCATCCGCGATCGGCACCCGCGTCTGGCTGCCCTGCTGCAGGAGGCGGCAGAGGACTCGACCCGTGGGTGAGGTCTTCGCCGGCCGCTACGAGCTGCTCGACCTCATCGGTGAGGGCGGGATGGGCTCGGTGTGGCGGGTCCACGATCGGCGCACCGACGAGGTCGTCGCGGCCAAGGTGCTGCGCCAGTCCGACGCTGTCTCGCTGCTGCGCTTCGTGCGCGAGACCGCCCTGCGCATCCAGCACCCGCACGTCGTCACCCCGCTCGGCTGGGCCGGGGAGGACGACCGGGTCCTCTTCACCATGCCGATCGTCGACGGAGGCTCCGTCGCCACACTCGTCGGGGACCACGGGCCGCTCCCGGCCCCCTTCGTGGCCGAGATCCTGCGTCAGCTGCTCGACGCGCTGGCCACCGTGCACGGCTCCGGCATCGTCCATCGCGACGTCAAGCCTGCCAACATCCTGCTGCGCGCCACCGGGAGCGAGCGTCCATTTGCGTACCTGACCGACTTCGGGATCGCCGTCGGCCTCGACGGCCCTCGGCTCACCGAGACGGACGCGGTCATCGGTACTCGCGGCTACATGGCGCCGGAGCAGCGTCGGGGACAGCTCACTCCGGCGAGCGACCTCTACGCGGTGGGCGCAGTCGCGCTCGAGATGCTCACCGCCCAACGCCCTCCCGTGGACGGAGCGCTCGAAGCGATCCGACCGGATGACGTGCCCGACTCCCTCTGGGAGCTCATGAGCGCGCTCTTGGCCGAGGACCCGGCGTCGCGGCCCGACGCCTCCGGTGCTCGGGACGCGCTCACCGTCACCGAGCTCGCGTGGGTGCCAGGGGCCGCAGGTGATGTCGAGGTCCTGCGTCAGGTCTTCGACACCGAGGGTGACGACGCCGGACTCCTTGAGCCCACCACCTCGGTGAGGGGTCGCCAGGACGAGGACGAAGGGGGCGCATCCCCTGGTCCTCGACCGCAGCGGCAGCCGCAACGTCGACCGCAGCCGTGGATCGCCGTCGTCGTGGCCGCGGTGGCTGCGGTGGTCATCACGGGTGTCCTGCTCGTCTGGTCCCCGTGGTCGGGGGAGAGCTCCGGCGGGGACGGCGCGGGCCCGGGCACGACCTCATCGAGCGCCAGCACGCCGACCAGCCCGGACGAGAGCGAGACCAGCTCGTCGCCTGCCAGCGAGTCGTCGGAGCCGACCCGCACGACCGGGTCCGTCGAGGTCGGGGTCGTCGTCACCCGTGTCGGGCAGCAGTGCGCCTTCAGCGATGTCGGTATGCGGGAGACGACCTCGGACGGCGTCGACGTGCAGTGCCGTCGCGCTGGTGACGGCGCCTACTCCTGGGAACGCGCCGAGCCCTGAGCGCCCTTGCGCCGCAGGCCGAACCACACACCGAGGCCCATGAGGACCGCCGTGAGCAGTCCGCCACCGATCCACGGAAGGGGGGAGCCCCCTTCGTCCTTGCTGGTATCGGACGTGCCGGTCTCCTGGCTCCCGCTGTCATCCTTCTGCGCGCCCGTGGCCGCCGAGTCCCAACCGTCTTGGCCGTCGTACTTCACCGCGCCGGAGGGCTTGCCCTCGACATCGACGGTGAAGGCGACCTTGATTGGCTGTCCGGTCAGATCCTCGCCGACGTCCTTCGTGCTCACGCTGAGCGAGTAGTAGTACCAGCCGCCCATGCTCGACCCGGGAGCACTGTCAGGGTCCCCGAGGGTGTCCGCGTAACGGTTCTTGTAACGGACCTGGCTGGTCGAGATGGACTGGGGATCGCTGTCGCCTCGGCTGAAGGTCCCCGGCACAGGCGTGAGGCCATCCGCGTTCTGACGGTCGGGTGAGTAGACCATCCCCTGGATGAAGACCTGCTCGTGGTTCGCCGCGTCCGCGGGGAAGCGAAAGCCCTGGGTGGGTCCGTTGACGGTGAATCTTCCGATCTGGCCGTCCTCGACCTTGACCCGGTACAGGAGCGTCTCACCGGGCACAAGGGTGTCGACCCAGGTGCCGCTGCTGATCTCGGCAGCGTCGGAAAAGGAGAGTCCGCCGGTGACGGGCTTGGCCTCCCCCTCCGGCAGGTCCTTCTGATCCGGATGCTCGTCGACGATCTCCGGAAGCGCCTCGAGGTTGGTGACAGGAGGCTCCTCGATGACCTGGATCTCCGCGGAGGCCTCCTGCTGGGCTGCCTGGCGGTTCACCAGGACGGTGAAGGTCCCCTTCGCCTGGCACGCATCATCGTCGGGGCCCTCTTCGAGGGGCTGGCCGAGCACCCGTCCGCTCACGGTGACGATGGGCCGGAACCCGTTGCCCGGCCCTTCGAAGGTGGTCTCTTTGGCACACGTGGTGCCGTCCGGCGCGAGGATATTCAGCTCGAGCTTCTCCTGCTCGTTGTCATCCCCGGCACGGTTGGAGTATGTGCTGGGCTTGGTGGTCACAGCGACGTGCAGCGTCGACTCCGCTGTCGTGCGTTCGACCTCGTACGCGCGCCAGGTGTCCTTGTTCGCGGTGAGTTCGTCGGTGTAGAGGCCGGGGGTGAGCTTGGGCAGGTCGGCGGGGGGTTGTTCGTCCTCGACGAGGTCGATGCCGGTGATTGGGGTGCCGTTGAAGGTGAAGTCGCGCACGGCTTGTTGGGAGAGCTTGTTGAGTCTGGTGGTGAGCTCGTCGGCGTCTTTGGCGTCGTAGTAGGTGCCGTCGCCGGCGTCGGCGATGCATCTCAGCTGCTTGCGGGCGGGGTCCTTGACGCCGAAGCCGACGGTGTCGATGCGTAGGTCGACGCCGCCCTTGGTGAGCTTTTTGACCACGGGGCAGGGGTCGGGCACGCAGGACTCCTCGCCGTCGGAGACGAGGATGACATTGCGTGGGCCGGTGTCGCCGAGGTCGTCGATGGCCTTGGTGAGGGAGTGGGCAATGGGCGTTTCGCCCTTGGCCTCGAAGTCGTTGATGGCCTTGGTCAACGCTGGCTTGTCGAGGGGGGCGATGGGTGCGACGAGCTGGGTGTCGGCGCAGGCGGCCTTGGTGGGCTTGCCTCCTTCTTCGGTGGCGCCGTAGACGCGCAGGCCGACGTTGGTGTCTTGGGGCAGCTTGTCGACGACACCGATGAGGGCCTTCTTCGCGGCTTCCATCTTGGTCCCGCCGGAGGGGTCGGCCTCGTTCATCGAGCCGGACGCGTCGAGCATCAGCAGCAACTTGCCCGGGACGTCGGTCGAGGACTCCGTCGCGGCTGGGAGGTGCGCGGTGGACGTCGCGGCGTTGGCGGTGCCGGCGCCGGACAAGGCAACTGTCCCGGTCAGGAGGCCGGCGAGCAGCCCGCGGATCATGCCCGTGGTCGTCAGATGCATCGGATGGTTCCCCTGTGTGGCGTACGAATGTTTGCGATTGCAATCTAGATGTTTGCCATTGCAAATGTCAACGCGTGACATGGCGATCCTAAGTGAGTGGACGGGCGCCGAGGGTGGGAGTCGTGGGTAGCGTGAGCCTCCATGAACCCCCGGGTGATCCACACCGCGCAAGCGCTCGTCGACCTCGTCGTCGAAGTGCCCGACCTCCCCAGGCGAGGTGGCAATGTGATGGCTTCTGCCGCAACGCGATACGCCGGGGGAGCGGTGACCATCCTCCTGGCTGCCGTGCGTTCAGGAGCCGAAGCGGTGCACGCCGGCGCACACGGGCGGGGGCCCAACGGCGACCTCGTGCGGGAAACGCTGACGGCCGAGGGCGTGACGCTCTCGGCGCCCGTCGTCGAGGACCTGGACACGGGCGTCTGCGTGGTCATGGTCGAGCCCTCCGCCGAGCGCACCTTCGTCACCACGCAGGAGGCCGAGCGGCGGATCACGCCGGAGTCGCTGCAGACGAGCGCACCGGTGGCGGGGGACCTGGTCTGCGTGAGTGGATACAGCTTCGTCGGGCGCACCCGGGACCCGCTCATCACCTGGCTGGAGTCGCTCCCCGACGAGGTCGTCGTCGTGCTCGACCCCGGTGCGGTCTTCGCGGAGCTGGACTCCTCCCTTCGCTCCCGCATCGTCGCGCTGACCGATGTCTGGACCGGCAATGGCGAGGAGTCCGAGGACTTCGGTCGGGCGAAGGGGATGGGGCCGGCCGCCGAGGCCGTCGCTGCCCTGCTGAAGCCGGGCGCCGTCGCCGTCGTGCGCGATGGTGAGGAGGGATGCGCCGTGCACGTCGACGGCGTGACCACGATCGTGCCGGGCTACCCGGAAAAGGCGGTCGACACCAACGGCGCCGGCGACACCCACACCGGAGTCCTGCTCGCGGAGCGGGCGAAGGGGACGCCGTGGGCCGATGCCTGCCGCCGGGCCAATGCTGCAGGAGCCATCAAGGTCACCCGGCGCGGACCGACGACCGCGCCCACGGCCGCCGAGATCGACGCCTACCTCGCCACTCGCGGCTGACGTTGGCTTCGAGATGCTTGCTGCGCAAGCTCCTCAGCCAGCGTCGGGACGGGCATCGAGATCTGCGCGACAGCGCTGCTCGAAGGTCTCCAGCTCGGACAAGGCATCGTCGATGTCGCGCCGGCGTTGCTCCAGGTCCTCGCGCCGCTCGTCGATCTGCGAGAGCACGTACTCCAGCTGGCTGCGGTGGCCGCGCGGGGCGTCGTAGAGGTTGATGATCGTGGCGATCTCATCGAGGGGAAACCCGAGGCGCTTGCCGCGCAGGATGAGCGCCAGCCGCGTCCGGTCGCGACGGTGAAACAGGCGCGTTGTGCCCTGCCGCTCCGGGGAGATCAGGCCGATGTCCTCGTAGTGGCGCACCGTGCGGGTGGTGACGCCGAACTCGTCCGCGACCTCGCGGATCGTCCAGGTGTGCTCCCGGTCGGGGGGTGCGCCTGCGGCCACCGCTGCAGGTAGGGGAGTCGCCCCCTTCGTCCGGCTTGTCATGACCGCGAGCATGCTTTACGTTGACGTCAACGTCAAGCAACGGTGCTGGTCGGCCCCTCCGACCCGGCGCCAGAGAAAGGCCGGGCATGTTCGAGCTCTCGCAGGATCACGAGGACTTTCGCGCCAGCGTGCGCGACTTCGCGGAGAAGGAGGTCGAACCGCACGTCGCCCAGTGGGACAAGGACCATCACTTCCCGACGGAGGTCGTCGCTCGCATGGGCGACCTGGGCCTCTTCGGTCTCGTCGTCCCCGAGGCATGGGGCGGCTCCGCCGAGACCGTCGACGGCGTCGTGCAGTCCGACTTCACCGCGCTGTGCGTCGCGATCGAGGAGCTCGGCCGGGTCGACCAGTCGATCGGCATCACGCTGTCGGCCGGGGTCGGCCTGGGCATCAACCCGATCCTCACCTACGGCACCGACGAGCAGCGCGACACCTGGCTGCCCGACCTCGTCGCCGGCAAGGCACTCGCCGGCTTCGGCCTGACCGAGCCCGACGCCGGCTCCGACGCGGGCGGTACCCGCACCACGGCCAAGCGCGACGGCGACGAGTGGGTCATCGACGGCGCCAAGTCCTTCATCACCAACTCCGGCACCGACATCACCTCGCTGGTGACCGTCACCGCCCGCACCGGGACGAGCGACGACGGGCGCCCGCAGATCTCGGCGATCATCGTCCCGAGCGGCACGCCCGGCTTCACCGTCGAGGCGCCCTACGACAAGCTCGGGTGGAACATCTCCGACACCCACGGCCTGAGCTTCTCCGGCTGCCGCGTGCCCGCCGACAACCTGGTCGGTGGCGAGGGGCAGGGCTTCCGCCAGTTCCTCAAGACCCTCGACGACGGCCGCATCGCGATCTCCGCGCTCGCCACCGGCCTGACCCAGCGGATGCTCGAGCTGTCGACCGAGTACGCCAACACCCGCACCGCCTTCGGTCGCCCGATCGGTGCCAACCAGGGCGTCTCCTTCCAGGTGTCCGACCTCGCGGTCATGGCCGAGACCTCGCGCGTGCTCACCTACAAGGCCGCGTGGCTCAAGGACGAGGCCGACCGTGGCCGTCGCTCGGTCAAGGAGGTCGCCAAGGCCGCCTCGATCGCCAAGCTCTACACCTCCGAGGCCGCGGTGAGCGCGACCCGGATCGCGACCCAGATCTTCGGTGGCAACGGCTTCATGGAGGAGTACCCGGTCGCGCGCTTCTACCGCGACGCCAAGATCCTCGAGATCGGCGAGGGCACCTCCGAGGTCCAGCGCATGGTCATCGCCCGCCACCTCGGCCTCCCGGTCTGAGCGCCGGACCGAGCGAAGGAGCACCATGACCACTCACCCCCTGGACCCCAAGGTCGAGGACGTCCGCCGGCGACTGCGTGAGGCACACGCCGCCTCGGAGCGGCCCACCGACAAGGCCGCCGCCAAGCTGGAGTCGCAGAACAAGCTCTACGTCCGCGACCGCATCGCCCTGCTCATCGACGAGGGGACCTTCGTCGAGGACGGCCGCTACGCCAACTCGCTGTCCGCGGGGCTCCCTGCTGACGGTGTCGTCACCGGTCGCGCTCTCGTCGACGACCGGCCCGTGATCATCATCGCCAACGACCCGACCGTGAAGGCCGGCTCGTGGGGTGCGCGCACCGTCGAGAAGATCGTGCGCGCCACCGAGACGGCCCTGCGCGAGGAGCTGCCGGTCTTCTGGCTCGTCGACTCCGCCGGCGCGCGGATCACCGACCAGGTCGAGATGTTCCCGGGCCGCCGCGGCGCCGGGCACATCTTCCACAACCAGGTCGCGCTGTCGGGCAAGGTCCCGCAGATCTGCTGCCTCTTCGGCCCGAGCGCTGCCGGTGGGGCCTACATCCCCTCCTTCACCGACCTCGTCATCATGGTCGAGGGCAATGCGTCGATGTACCTCGGCAGTCCGCGGATGGCCGAGATGGTCGTCGGCGAGAAGGTGTCGCTCGACGAGATGGGCGGTGCCCGCATGCACTGCACCGTCAGTGGTGTCGGCGACGTCCTCGTCCAGGACGACACCGAGGCGATCGAGACGGCGCGGCTGTGGCTGAGCTACCTCCCGCTCAACTGGCGCAGTGCCCTCCCTTCGTACGCGCCGGAGGAGCCCTCCGCCCGGCTCACGGGCGCGACGATCCCCGAGCGTGAGTCGCAGCCCTTCGACGTCCACGAGGTCATCGACGGTCTCGTCGACGACGACTCCTTCTTCGAGGTCAAGGCGCTCTTCGCCCCCGAGCTGGTCGTCGGTCTCGGCCGGATGTCGGGGGAGACCGTCGGCATCGTCGCCAACAACTCGATGGCCAAGGGCGGCGTGCTCTTCACCGACAGCGCCGACAAGGCGGCCCGCTTCATCTGGCTGTGCGACGCCTACTCGATCCCGCTCATCTACCTGGCCGACGTGCCCGGCTTCATGATCGGCTCCGAGGTCGAGCGCGGCGGCATCATCCGCCACGGCGCCAAGATGGTCTCGGCCGTCGCGTCGGCGACCGTCCCGCAGTTCTGCGTCATCATCCGCAAGGCCTACGGCGCCGGGCTCTACGCGATGGGTGGCCCCGGCTTCGCGCCGGACGCGACGATCGCGCTGCCCACCGCCCGCATCGCGGTCATGGGGCCGGAGGCGGCGGTCAACGCCGTCTACGCCAACAAGATCGCGCAGGTCGAGGCCGACGAAGGGGAGGCCGCTCGCGACGCGTACATCGCCGCCCAGCGGGCCGAGTACGAGGAGGACGTCGACCTCGAGCGGCTAGCGGCCGACCTCGTCCTCGACCAGGTCATCGAGCCGGAGCAGCTGCGTGACGAGCTGCTCGCGCGACTGCGCCACGCGCGGGGTCGCGACCGCAGCTTCTCCGAGCGTCGCCGGGGGATCCCGCCGGTCTGACCGGGCCCGCGAGGTCCTCGAGTGACCCGACACCCTCCCTTCGCACGAGTTCGCACCTCCTGCGGAGGGAGGGTGTCGTCGTCGACGATCGTGGGACGGCTGTCACGGGGGGAGTGACCTGCCTCCCATCCGCTCGCGCTGCGAGCGTGGCGTTTCGTCGTTACCGTTTGGTAACCAACGTTCCCCTGACGAAGGATCCCCTGATGAAGCGCTTCACCGCTCCCTTCGCCGCCGCGGCCTGTGCGATCGGCCTCGTGGCCACCGCCGGCTCCGCCGGTGCCGCCACGAACGACCCCCTCCGCCCCGACCTGTGGGGCCTCGACCAGGTCCAGGCCGAGCAGGCGTGGGCGACGACCCGGGGCGAGGGTGCCGTCGTCGCCGTCGTCGACACCGGCGTCGACCTCACCCACCCCGACCTCGCCGGGCGTCTCGTGCCGGGCGCCGACTTCGTCTGCGGAGAGGGCGTCACGGGCTCCTGCGGTGACGGCAGCTGGAAGGGCCGGGACGGTGTCGGGCAGGACCCCGACGTCCACGGCACCCACGTGTCCGGCACGATCGCGGCCGTCGCCGACAACGGCATCGGTGTCGCCGGTGTCGCGCCGGACGCCAAGATCATGCCGATCAAGGTCCTCGAGGACGGCTCCGGCACGACCGAGGACATCGCCGAGGGGGTCCGCTACGCTGCCGACAACGGCGCCGATGTCGTCAACCTGAGCCTCGGCGGTCTGCCCGGTACCCAGCTGCTCACCATCCTCGGTGCCGACACGACGATGAAGGACGCGATCCAGTACGCCCGCGACAAGGGCACGCTGACCGTCGCGGCAGCAGGCAACTCATCGACCCTGTTGTGCAACGACCCCGCCTTCAGCAGCGACTCGATCTGCGTCGGCGCGACCGACCGCGACGAGATGAAGTCCTACTTCTCCGAGCTGCCGATCAAGCTCTCCGGCAAGGGCGTCGCCGCACCGGGCGGCTCCGGGCGTCTGCTCGGTGGCCCCTGCTCCGACGACATCATCTCGACCGTGCCGCAGGGCACCGGCACCGACGAGTGCGGTGAGGGCAAGGACTACGCAGCCTTCGCCGGCACGTCGATGGCCACCCCCCACGTCGCCGGTGTCGCTGCGCTCCTCTTCGCGCAGGGCCGCGACCTGGACGGCGTCGAGCAGGCGATCCTCACGACCTCGCGGCAGCCGCTGCTCGGTCTGCGCGGCAGCTTCAGCCCGCTCTACGGGCGCGGCATCGTCGATGCCGAGGCCGCGGTGGCCACGCCGGTCTCCTGACCCGAGGCGACGGACCACCAGTCGACCCCGAGGTCGCCGAGGAGACGTCGTAGCAGGGGCAGGCACAGCCCGACGACGGTGCTCGGGTGGCCCTCGATCGACTCGACGAAGGGGGCGCCCAGCCCGTCGAGCGTGAAGCCGCCGGCCACGTGCAGCGGCTCGCCCGTCGCGACATAGCCCTCGATCTCGGCGTCACTCAACGAGGCGAACCTGACGGTCGCACTCGCCGGACCCCCGGCGGTGCGGCCGTCACGCATGTCGATGAGGTGGTGGCCCGTGTGGAGGACCGCCGAGCGGCCCCGGACCTGCCGCCAGCGCTCGCGCGCCACGTCGGCGGTCCCCGGCTTGCCGTGGACCAGGCCGTCGACCTCGAGGACGGAGTCGCAGGCGAGGACGAAGGGGGGCGGTCCCTCGTGGGAGAGCGCGGCGACGGCCGCTCCCTTCGCCTCGGCCAGCAGCTGGGCGAGCCGGGAGGGCGACAACTGCGGATCCTGCTCGCGGGCGGCCGCCTCGACGGCATCCTCGTCGACAGCGCTGACCACGACCAGCGGATCGATGCCGCTGGAACGCAGCAGATGCAGACGTGCGGATGATGCAGAGGCCAGGACGAGTGAGCGCATGCCCACATCATCCTCTGGTTGTCAGCGGCCCAACTCACCAGTAACTTGTCTTCACCGCCACATCGTCGAGGTCGTCGAGTCCCGGGCCACCCCCCGCGGGTCGAAGAGCTCACCAGCTCAGGACAGGACCCAGATGACCTCCTTCACCACCCGTGCCGTCGCTGCCGCGACCCTCGCGGTCGCCGTCACGCTCCCGCTCGCCGGCCAGGCCAGCGCCGACCGCACCGACGTGCCTGGCACGGCCGGAGCCAAGACCCTCACCAACACCCCCGAGCCGGCCCGCGACCCCTTCTACGAGCCGCCGGCCACCATCCCCTCGACGCCGGGCACGCTCATCCGGTCAGAGCCGGCACCGCTGCTCCTGGACCCGCTGGGCCTGTCCGAGAACGTGGTCACCGCGACCCGCGTCATGTACTCCTCGACCGACGGCAAGGGCCGCGCGATCGCCGTGACCGGCACGGTCTTCGTGCCCAGGGCGACGTACGTCGGCAGGTCCGCCCGTCCGCTGGTCTCGTACGCGGCCGGGACGCAGGGCATGGGTGATGCCTGTGCACCGTCGAAGCAGATGGAGAACCTCGTCGAGTACGAAGGCCTGGGCATCGCACCGCTGGTCGGCCGCGGGTACGCCGTCTCGATGACGGACTACCAGGGCCTGGGCACACCGGGGACGCACACCTACATGGTCCGCGAGGCGCAGGGCCGCGCCGTGCTCGACATGGCGCGCGCCACCAAGAACCTCAAGGGCAGTGGCATCACCAATGCCAACCCGATCGGTCTCATGGGCTACTCGCAGGGTGGCGGGGCGGCCGCCGCCGCGGCCGAGCTCGCCAGCAGCTACGCCCCGGAGCTGCCCATCAAGGGTTCGGCGATCGGTGCCCCGCCTGCCGACCTGGCCAAGGTCGGCAAGAACATCGACGGCTCGCTCTACTTCGCCTTCGCGACCTTCGCCCTGCTGGGCGTCGCCCAGTCCGAGGGGATCGACCCCAACCCCTACCTCAACGCCGAGGGCCAGAAGCTGGCTGCGGGGGTCGAGAACAAGTGCGTCTTCGACCTCTTCGAGTACGCCTTCAAGGACTCGGGCACGTACACCGTGAGCGGCAAGAAGCTGTCCGAGCTGCTCGACGAGCAGCCCTTCCGGGCAGCGGTCGAGCGACAGCGGATCGGCAAGATCAAGCCCAACGCCCCGGTCGTCATCAACCACGCCATCGGTGACGACACCATCCCCTACGCGGTGGGCAAGCAGCTCGGCAGCGACTGGTGCGACAAGGGCGCGCGAGTGACCTTCAACGCCGGCCTCATCCCGACGCACGTCGGGGGCATGCTGCCGCACGTCGCGAAGTCGATGGTCTTCTTCGAGGACCGCTTCGCCGGACGCAACCAGCCGAACAGCTGCTGGCGGCTCTGACCGGCACCACGCGAAGGGAGCGACACCGATCACCGGTGCCGCTCCCTTCGTCAGGTGCGGCCGTCGCCGTTGCCGGTCTGCCCGAAGGAGTCGGCGTAGCTGGTCGTCGTCGGCGACGGCGCGCCGGTGGACGGCGCGTCGGTGGGCGTGGACGACCCGGTCAGGACGGCCGAGGTCACAGCGGGGTCGGCGCCCGAGCCGAGTCGGCCGTGGTCGACGACGACGGTGAGGCTGCGTGACCCGTCGGAGTAGGTGACCTCGCTGCTGCCGGCGTACTCGGTCGTCGACGCACGCCTCCAGCTGGGGCCCCCCGCGGGCATCTGACCGAAGAGGGCGCTCACGGCGGCAGCGGTGCCATAGGTGGCTGCCGAGGCGCGGTCCCCCCGCCCCCACGCACGGATGAAGGCGTCGGCGTAGTCGCCCGGGCGGCTCGGCCGCGCCTCGTCGTCGGGGGACGTGCTGCTGCTCGGGCTGGACGTCTGCGTCCCCGTCGGCGACGAGGTCGATGTCGAGGTCGATGACGGGGTGCCGGACGTCGAGGACGCCGACGCCGACGACGCGGACGAGGAGGTGGAGGAGGACGACGCGGCGGGTGAGGTCGTGGTCCGCGGGCCGCGCGTCGACGACGGGGAGCTGGTCACCGTCTGGGTCGTCGGGGCGTTGCTCGTCGAGCTGGAGTAGGTGACGGTGACCGTCTCGGGTCCGGGAGGCGTGCCCTCGGAGCGCGCGGAGCACCCGGTCACGACGACCGTCACGGCCACGATGCACAGGGACCCTCGGAAATACCTCACACCTGCGATCGTAGTGCGGTCCAGCGACCGTGCATGGGCCATCGTGCTCAGCTCTGCGCGCTGCCCAGCACGGCCGACCTCAGGGTGTCGAGGCCGACGCTGCCGATGTCCAGTGCCCGCCGGTGGAAGGCGGTGAGGTCGAAGTCCTCGCCCTCGCGGCGTGCCGTCTCCTCGCGCAGCTGCATCCACAGCCGCTCGCCGATCTTGTAGCTCGGTGCCTGGCCGGGCCAGCCGAGGTAGCGGTCGAGCTCGAAGCGCAGGAAGCCGTCGTCCATGTTGGCGTGCGCCGACAAGAAGGCCCAGGCCTTGTCATAGGTCCACTCGCCGCCCCCGACCTCGGCGGGAGCCTCGAAGCCGCAGTGCACGCCGATGTCGAGGACGACCCGGGCCGCCCGCAGGGACTGGCCGTCGAGCAGGCCCATCCGGTTGCCGGGGTCGTCCATGTGCCCCAGCTCGGCCATGAACCACTCGGCATAGAGGGCCCAGCCCTCGCCGTGCCCGGAGGTCCACGAGGCGAGTCGGCGCCAGCGGTTGAGCAGCTCCTTGCGGAAGATCGTCTGGCCCACCTGGAGGTGATGGCCCGGGACGCCTTCGTGGTAGACGGTCGTCAGCTCGCGCCAGGTGCCGAACTCGGTGACGCCCTTGGGCACCGACCACCACATGCGGCCGGGTCGGGAGAAGTCGTCGCTCGGCCCGGTGTAGTAGATCCCGCCGGTCTCGGTCGGCGCGATGAGGCACTCGATGGTGCGTACCGGCTCGGGGATGTCCATGTGCGGGGCGACCAGCTCGATCGCCTCGTCGGCGGTGCGCTGCATCCACTCGCGCAGTGCGTCGGTCCCGTGCAGCTGGTAGCGCTCGTCGGCGTCGAGGAGGGCGATGGCCTCCTTGACGCTCGCCCCGGGGCGGAACTCCTCGGCGACCGACTCCATCTGGGCGGTGATCCGAGCGAGCTCCTCCTGGCCCCACGCGTAGGTCTCCTCGAGGTCGATCGTGGCTCCGAGGAAGGCGCGGGAGTGCAGCTGGTAGGACTCTCGACCGCAGGCGTCCCTCTCGGGAGCCCGGTCGCGCAGGGGCTCCAGCCGGACCGCGAGGTCGCGGTAGGCGCTGGCGGCGGCCTCGACGGACTGCCGCAGGTCGGAGGCGACCGCCTGGGGCAGGGGCGCGCCGTCGTCGAGGGTGGCCCCGGTGAGCAACCCGGCGAAGTAGCCGTCCGGGGCGGTGAGGTCCGCGCACTGCTCGATGCACCGCTCGTACTGACGAAGGGGGGCGATCCTCCCCTTCGCCGCGGCAGCGGTCAGCGACTGCGTCCACTGCTCGAGGGCGAGCGGGACCTTGCCCATGCGGGTGGCGATGGTCGCCCAGTCGTCGGCCGTCGCCGTCGCCATGATGTCGAAGACGTCCCGTACCGACTGCATGGGCGAGGCGATGACGTTGATCTCCTGCAGGTCCAGGCCGGCAGCGTGGATCTCCTCGGCGAGCCCGAGTCGCTCGCGCATCGCCTCGAGCGTCACGCGGTCGACGTCGTCGACGGGAGTGGCCTGCTCGAGCGCGGCGAGCGTCTCCTGGCGCAGGGCGGACGCCGCGGCGTAGCCCGCCGGTGAGAGGTCGTCGAGATCGCTCTCGTGGCCCGGCAGGCCCAGGTAGGTCGCGGTGATGGGGGACAGGGCGACCTCGCGGTCGAGGTGCGCCTCGGCGATGCGGTCGATGTCGGTCTGGGGACGGCTCTGCTCCTGGGTCACCCGCAGGACGGTACTACCCCGCTGCTCACACGAGCGTCTCGTCGATGAAGCACCATCGCCAGGCCTCGCCCGGCTCGAGGGAGCGCATGACCGGGTGCCCGGTCTCGCGGAAGTGCGCCGAGGCGTGGCCGTGCGAGGAGTCGCAGCAGCCCACGTGCCCGCACGAGAGGCAGACGCGCAGGTGCAGCCAGGTCGATCCGTCGGCGAGGCACTCCTCGCAGCCCTCGGGCTGCCGGGGGACGACGCACTCGGGCAGCTCGCGCTGGTGCTGGCACTCACCGGTGAGCCGGTCGGGGGCGCGGAGGGGAGCCTCTCGGATCGCCTCGACCCGCGCGCCGATCGACTCGATCGTCGACTCCTCGACGTCGAGTGCGGCGAGGACGTCGGCGAGGACCTGGTGGTCGACGACCCCCTGGTCGCGGATGCGCAGCAGCTCGGTGCGCTCGGCCTGCAGGACCGGTAGCCGGACCCGCCGGTAGGCATCGCTCGGTGACACGGAGTCGCGACCGCCCAGACGCTCCCACACCCGGTTGACCCGCATGGCGGCCTGCTGGCGCAGCCGCTCGTCGACGTCCGGGTCGACGTCGTCCAGCTCGTCGAGACGGCGCAGCCCGGCGCTCACCGCGGACTGGGTGACGGTGGCCTCCTGCAGCGCGTCCTCGCGTGGGTCGGGCCCGTGGACCCCGAGCGCCCGGGCAAGGACCGGCAGGGTGGTGCCCTGGATCAGCAGGGTCCCGATGGTGACCATCATCGCGATGAGCACGAGTGTGGGGCGGTGCGGGGTCTCCTGCGGGAGCAGGAGCGCGGCTGCCAGCGTGACGACTCCCCGCATGCCGGCCCAGCTGACGATCACGCCCTCGCCGAAGGGACTGAGCACGTCGCGCTCGCGGTGGGAGGTGAGGGAGCGCAGCCAGCGGAAGGGGAAGATCCACACGGGGCGCAGGACGAGGACGGTGGCCAGGACCGCGAGCCCGGCGAGCAGCGTGGCACTCAGACCGAGATCGGTGGCCTGCACGTCCTCGACGAGGCTGTTCAGCTGCAGCCCGATGACGAGGAAGACCGCGTTCTCCAGGATGAACTGGATGCTCGCCCAGTTGGACCGCTCCGACAGTCGCGAGCGGGCGTTCTGCAGCACGGGGGAGCGGTGGCCGAGGAGCAGCCCGGTGGTCACGACGGCGAGGACGCCCGAGGCGTGGAGCAGCTCGGCGGGCAGGTAGGCGGCGAAGGGGGCGATGAAGCTGATCGTCGTGTCGGCCACGGGCGAGTTGGCGTGGAGCCGTAGCACGGCGATGAGCTTGTAGGCGACGACGCCGATGACGACGCCACCGATCGCGGCTCGCAGGAAGTCGAGGGTGACGGACTGGACCGAGACGTCGAGGACACCTTGGCTCCCTTGCCCCGCGGCCAGCCCCGCGACCGCCAGGGCGGTGCGCAGCGAGACCAAGGCGGTCGCGTCGTTGAGGAGGGACTCGCCCTCGAGGAGCGTGACGGCGCGTCGGGGCAGCCCGATGCTCCTGGCCACGGCGGTCGCGGCGACGGCATCGGGTGGGGCGACGATCGCACCGAGCGCGAAGGCCAGGGCGAAGCTGATCGGGAGCAGCGCGCTCGCGACGACGGCGACCCCGAGGGCGGTGAAGAGGACGAGGGCGATGGACAGTCCTGCGATGGCCACGCGCTGCGCCTTGAGGTCGACGAGCGAGGTCGAGATGGCGGTGGCGTAGAGCAGCGGTGGGAGCAGCCCGATGAGCACGACCTCCGACGAGAGGGTGACCTCGGGGAACCACGGGACGAAGGAGGCCGCCGCGCCCGCCGCGAGCAGCAGCAGCGGCGTGAGCAGGCCGAGCCGCGACGCGATCCCGTGCACGAGCAGGGAGGCGACCGCGATGGCCAGGAGGGTGAGGGCGAGGTCCACCCGCTCATTGTGGCGCCCGTCCGTCGCGGCATCAGTCGGCGGCGTCTCGCCATCTGGCGCGGATCGTCTCGCGATGAGTGAGTGGCCCGGCCAGGGGCGCCGACGGTGCCACGATCGATCGATGACGTCCTATGTCCACGGCCACGCCGCCCCCGTCGTCGCCGCCCACGCCGCCCGCACCGTCGACAGCTCGGCGGCCTACCTCGCCGGTCATCTGCGCGAGGGCATGCGCGTGCTCGACGTCGGCTGCGGACCCGGGTCGATCACCCTGGAGCTCGCGCAGCGCGTGGCTCCGGGTGAGGTCGTCGGCGTCGACGCGTCGGAGTCGGTGATCGCCACCGCTCGCGCAGCGGCCGAGGCCGCGGGCGACGAGCACACCCACTTCGAGGTGGCGGACGCGATGCGGCTGCCCTTCGACGACGACAGCTTCGACGTCGTCCACGCCCACCAGGTGCTCCAGCACGTGCCCGACCCGGTGGGTCTGCTGCGCGAGATGGCCCGGGTCGCCCGACCCGGTGGTCTCGTCGCCGCGCGGGACGCCGACCACGAGGCGATGACCTGGGCGCCTGCGCACCCCGGGCTGGACCGGTGGCTGGAGCTCTACCGGGCGGCGGCACGCGGCACGGGCGGCGAGCCGGACGCCGGGCGCCACCTGCTTCGCTGGGCGCACGAGGCCGGCCTCACCGAGGTCACCGCGACCGCCTCGGTGTGGTGCTTCGCCGACGACGAGGCGCGCGAGTGGTGGGGCGGGCAGTGGCAGCGGCGAGCCGTGGACTCCGGCTTCCGCGACCAGGTCCTCGCCCAGGGCCTGGCCGACGACGGGGAGATCGCTCGCGTCGTCGAGGGGTGGCGGGAGTGGACGGCGTCACCGGACGGGTGGTTCGTCATCGTGCACGGCGAGGTCCTCGCCCGCGCCTGATGATCTTCGTCTGATACAAACAGCCGCAGCCTTGTCCCCCTTCGTCCCCCGGAGTGACCGTATGACCTTGACCGCAGCCGCCGACGGCTCCGCACTCGGCAACCCCGGCCCCGCCGGCTGGGGGTGGTACATCGACGCGGACCGCTGGGACCTCGGCGGCTGGCCGCACGGCACCAACAACATGGGCGAGCTGACGGCGGTGCTCGACCTGCTGCAGCAGACGGCCCACCTCGACGAGGACCTGCACGTCATCTGCGACAGCAAGTACGTCATCAACTCGATCACGTCCTGGATGCCGGGGTGGAAGGCCAAGGGCTGGCGCAAGAAGGACGGCAAGCCGGTCCTCAACCTCGAGATCATGCAGGCGCTCGACGCGGCGATGGCCGGGCGTCGGGTGACCTTCGAGTGGGTCAAGGGCCACGCGGGGCACCCGCTCAACGAGGAGGCCGACCGGCTCGCGACGACCGCGGCTGCCGCATGGGCGAAGGGGGTCGCCCCCGAGAGAGGGCCCGGCATCCCGGGTGCCCGGTCGGGTACGGCGGAGGCAGTCGTCGAGCACGCGGTCCAGCAGTCAGAGCAGGAGCCGGACGAGCCGCTGTCGCTCTTCTAGGAGCGGGCGGCGATCTGCTCCAGCTCCGCCCGGCGCTCGCCGGTCAGCGCGCCGGAGTCGAGTGCGGCCCGGGCGGCGTCACCGTCCCCGAACCATGCGCGCAGGTAGGTCGGCAGGCTCAGCCCTGACCCCGACGGGGTGACGACGATGGTGTCCTCGGACCGGATCTCGCCGGGCTCGACGACCTGCAGGTAGGCGCCGCTGCGGCCGTGCGCGGCGAACCGCTTGACCCAGCCGCGCTCGCCCATGCGCTCGCCGAAGGTCGCGCAGGGCACGCGCGGGCCGCGCACCTCGAGGAGGGCCGAGCCCACCTGCCAGCGGTCGCCGACCTCGCTCGCGTCGACCTCGAGGCCGCGGGTCGTGAGGTTTTCGCCGAACATCCCGTGGGGCAGCTCGCGCCCGAGGGCGCGCTCCCACTCGTCGAGCTCCTCGCGGGCGAAGGCGTAGACGGCCTGGTCGCTGCCGCCGTGGTGGCGGCCGTCGCCGACGTGGTCGCCGTCGACCCCGGAGACACCCGCACCGTCGACCACCCGCTTGGGCCCCGGGTCGCTCACCCGGATGACGTCGACGGGGTGCTTGCCGATGCCCGTGGGTCGACCCTTGGGGATCCGCTGGACCATCGGGCGGCCGATGTTGACGGACAGGACGTGGGGGATGGGGGAGGGCACGAGGAGAGGTTACGTCGCTCCCTTCGGCAGGTCCGTCGTCGCCCAAGACCACCCGCCCGCCGCCCACCACTGCTGGTTCGAAGAAGAAGCGCGACCCATGAGCAGCGACTCCTCTTCGAACCAACGGCATCGTGACCGGTGCACGGTCGCCACATGCTCATCCACGCCGACCAGCGGTCAGCTCCGCGTGGGCCCGCACCACCTGATCGAGAAATTCTTCACGGCCCAGCCGTAGGCCGATGAGGTTCATCCTCAGGATGATGTCTCCGCCGAGCGTGATGGCGTTCTGACGGAAGTGGTCGAAGGTGACCTCGAGCCCGGCGGAGTGGGCGGCACCGTCGATCTCGAGGGCCAGACCGATGTCCTCCCAGCAGACGTCGAGGTATCGGGTGCGGCCATCGACCCGACGGATCGCCTGCCGGGTCGGGGTGGGAAGACCGCGTCGACGCAGCGCGGGGACGAGGTCGAGCTCGCCGAGCGAGTGGGCGCCGTCGGCGATGTCGTCGATGAGCTGGGCGATCAGTGCGCGCCGACGTCGTCCGGCGTACTGGCTGTGCGTCACGTGCAGGGTCTCGGCCGTGGTGATCCGCTGCTGCACGGGGAGCACCAGGAAGAGCGCGGCCTGTCGATCGCTCACGGCCCATTGCGCGGCGCGCAAGGCAGCGAGTGCCGGCGGGGTCCGCGGGAGGCCGGGCAGCGCGCACTCGTCCGGCAGACGTCGCGAGACCTTGTGCTGGACCACGCCGTCGATGCAGCGCACCTGGCACAGGTGATGGAGTGAGATGTGCACGACCGTGTCGGTGAGCCCTGTGACGCCGGCGGCCTTGAGGCTCGTGACGCCGTCGACCCTGGCGTCGCCCGTGCTCTCGTAGACACCCCGCCAGGCGTGAGCGGTGGGTGACAGCTCACCGGTGTGCAGTGCCACGGTATGGCGCCCGTGCAGCCTCCATCTGCCGGCGCGGACATGCGAGGACACGCGGTCGCGCCCCACCCCCAGCGCCCGGAGGTCGGCCCGGGACAGCACGCCGTCCCTCGGGTCTGCGGCGTCGCTCGCCGCCCGCAGCAGTCGGTCGGCGACGTCTCGGCGGATGCCCATGGTCACGAGCGTCTCCGCATGTCGGTGCCTGTGGCACCGGGGAGGTTGCGCTGTGGATGGAGCGCTGCGGACGGTCGCGGTTGTGCACCGGCCAGGGGCGTGGATCGAAGAAGGACCGCGACTCATGAGTCGCGGTCCTTCTTCGAATCAGCTGCTGTGGTTGTGCTCGGGTCAGCGGGGGAGGCCGGAGGCCACCCAGCCACCGGGCGAGGGGTGCACCTCGTGGCGCACCAGCCGCGCGGGGGCGGACCAGCGCGAAGGGGGGGCCTGCGGGGCCTCCTCCTCGCCACCACCGAGTCCGGACAGGACCGCGACGAGCGCGGCGACCTGCTCGGGGGAGGCATCACCGAGGACCTCGATGCGCGGGCCCGCCGGCGCCGCCGGGCCGTCGACGGACTCGGAGCCTTGAGCCTGCTCGGGAGCGGTGCTCATAGCGGAATGTTCCCGTGCTTCTTGGGCGGCAGCGTCTCGCGCTTGGTGCGCAGGGCCCGCAGCGCCTTGGAGACATTCATCCGCGTGTTGCTCGGCGAGATGACCGTGTCGATGTAGCCACGCTCGGCCGCCACGTACGGGTTGGCCAGGGCGTCCTCGTAGGCGCTGATGAACTCCTGGCGCGCGGCGTCGACGTCGCGCCCCTCGGACTCGGCGGCAGCCAGCTGCTTGCGGTAGAGGATGTTGACGGCACCCTGGGCGCCCATGACCGCGATCTGGGCCGTGGGCCAGGCGAGGTTGATGTCGGCACCGAGGTGCTTGGAGCCCATGACGTCGTAGGCGCCGCCGTAGGCCTTGCGGGTGATGACGGTGACGAGCGGGACCGTGGCCTCGGCGTAGGCGTAGATGAGCTTGGCGCCGCGGCGGATGATGCCGTTCCACTCCTGGTCGGTGCCGGGCAGGAAGCCGGGGACGTCGACGAGGGTGAGGACCGGGACGTTGAAGGCGTCGCAGGTACGCACGAAGCGTGCGGCCTTCTCCGACGCGTCGATGTCGAGGGTCCCGGCGAACTGCATCGGGTTGTTGGCCACGATGCCGATGGACTGGCCCTCGACTCGGGCGAAGCCGCAGATCATGTTGGGCGCGAAGAGCTGGTGCACCTCGAGGAAGTCACCGTCGTCGACGATGGACTCGATGACGGCCTTCATGTCGTAGGGCATGTTGGCCGAGTCCGGGATGATCGTGTCGAGCGCCAGGTCGGTGTCGGTGACCGCCAGGTCGAGCTCGCCGCCGAAGACGGGCGCGGTCTCGAGGTTGTTGCTCGGCAGGTACGACAGGAGCGCCTTGACGTAGTCGATGGCGTCCTCCTCGTCGGTGCCCATGTAGTGGGCGACGCCGGACTTGGTGTTGTGCGTGCGGGCCCCACCGAGGTCCTCGAACGCGACGTCCTCACCGGTGACGGTCTTGATGACGTCGGGGCCGGTGATGAACATGTGCGAGGTCTGGTCGACCATCACGGTGAAGTCGGTGACGGCGGGGGAGTAGACCGCGCCGCCGGCGCAGGGGCCCAGGATGAGCGAGATCTGGGGGATGACACCCGAGGCGTGGACATTGCGCTTGAAGATCTCGCCGTAGAGACCGAGGGAGACGACGCCCTCCTGGATGCGCGCGCCGCCGGAGTCGTTGAGGCCGATGACCGGGCAGCCGATCTTCATCGCGAAGTCCATGACCTTGGTGATCTTCTCGCCGAAGACCTCACCGAGCGACCCGCCGAAGACGGTGAAGTCCTGGGCGAAGATCGCGACCTGCCGACCGTCGACCGTGCCGTAGCCGGTGACGACACCGTCACCGTAGGGACGGTTGGCCTCCTGCCCGAAGGCGGTCGAGCGGTGGCGCGCGTACTTGTCCATCTCGACGAAGCTGTCGTCGTCGAGGAGGAGGGCGATGCGCTCACGGGCGGTCTTCTTGCCACGCGCGTGCTGCTTCTCGATGGCTCGCTCGGATCCGGCGTTGGCCACCTCGGCCACGCGACGCTTGAGATCGGCGAGCTTGCCGGCCGTCGTGTGGATGTCGATGTCAGCGGGGACGTCGGTGCCACCGATCGCCTGAGCGTCTGTGGTCTCGGTGCTCTGGGACATGCTCGGCAGCCTAGCCTTGCCGACATGCTCACTCCGATCGACGTCCAGCGTCTGACCACAGAGTTGCCGACGTCACACGCGTGGGGCCCGGTCGTGCATCTCGACGTCACCGGATCGACCAATGCCGAGGCGGCCGAGCGCGCCCGGCCGTGGTCCCCCGTCCTGGCAGATCTGCAGACCGCTGGACGTGGGCGCCTCGGGCGGGCCTGGCAGGAGGTGCCGAGAGCGGGGCTGGCCATGTCCGTGCTCGTCCCCATCCCCCCGACCCCCGGGTGGTTGCCCCTGGCGACCGGGGTGGCCGTCAGGGCCGCGCTGTCCGACGCAGGAGTCGCGGTCGGGTTGAAGTGGCCCAACGACGTGCTGGCCACCGACGACGGCGACCGCAAGCTGTGCGGGATCCTCTGCCAGATGCTGCCCGACGGCGCTGGCGTCGTCGTCGGCATCGGGATCAACGTCCACCACGAGCGGGACCAGCTGCCGGTACCGACGGCCACCTCCCTTCGCCTCCTCGGTGCCGACGTCGACCGCACGGACCTCGCCGCCGGCGTGCTGCGCCACCTGCGAGCCCGGCACGAGGACCTCGTGGCCGGCGGGGAGCGGGCGAAGGGGGTCCACGCCGCCTATCGCGTCGCGTGCACGACCATCGGCAAGGAGGTCGACGTGCACCGCCCCGACGGCTCGGTGGAGCAGGTGGTCGCCACCGGGGTCGACGACGACGGTCGCCTCGTCGTCACCGGCGCCGAGGGCTCCGCTACCGTGGCCGCTGGTGACGTGCAGCACATCCGCCCTGCGGGAGTGCCGCCTCGCCCCTGACGGGAGCCACCCCCTTCCCGCCCTGCCCGATCCCGACTCGCGGAGGTGCCGTTGTCGCACGACGCAGCTCCCGAGGTCCCCGACGGCGAGCCGGCCCTCGAGCCTGCCGGCACCGAGGCCGACCTCGAGGCCTTCGAGCGCGCGCTCCTGGGGCGGCCCGCATCGATGGGCCGACGTGAGGTCTCGCGCGGCGCGGGTGTCTCCATCCGCTCGGCCCGCAAGTTCTGGCACGCCATGGGCTTCCCCGTCGTCCACGAGGGCGACACGATGTTCACCGAGGCCGACCTCGCCGCGCTGAGCAGCGTCGCCGCGATGGTGCGCGAGGAGGGCCTCCCCGAGGACTTCGCCCTGGCGATGACCCGGGCCATCGCCAGGACCATGGACCGCCTCGCTGCCTGGCAGGTGCAGCTCGTCAGCGAGGAGATCGGTCGCCTGCGTCACGGCGATGCCCCCGACGAGGCCGCCGCCGGCGACTCCGCCGCGGCCGCTGCCCGGCTGACCTCGCTCACCGACGAGCTGGAGCCGCTCGTCGTCTACGTGTGGCGGCGCCAGCTCACTGCGTCCATCCAACGGCTGCTGACCGTCGAGGACGACAGCACCCGGGCCTCGATCATCGGCTTCGCCGACCTCGTCAACTTCACCTCCGTGGTGCGCCGGCTCACGGAGAGCGACCTGGCTCGGATGGTCCAGCGCTTCGAGGACCTGTGCACCGACGTGGTGACCGCGCACGGCGGCCGCGTCATCAAGACCGTCGGTGACGAGGTGCTCTTCCAGACCTTCGAGGTCGCCCCGGCCGCCGCGATCGCGCTCGACCTCGTCGAGGCGATGAGCGAGGACGACCTGCTGCCCTCGGCCCGTGTCGGCATGGCGCACGGCCCGGTCGTGCGCCGGCTCGGGGACGTCTTCGGCACGACCGTCAACCGCGCGAGCCGCCTGACGGCGGCGGCCCCTCCCGGGGGTGTCTTCGTCGACGACGCGCTCGCCCGGCTGCTCGAACCCCTGAGTGGCTTCTCCACCCTGCCCACGCGCCCCCGAGCCCTGCGGGGCATCGGCGAGGTCGTCCCGAGTCGCCTCGTGCGGGTGACCGGTGTGCGTCGATCTCGAGATGTCACCGCGCATGTCTGAGGAACTCTTCCTATGATCCGACCATGACTCGAGTTCTGCTGGCCGAGGACGACGCCGCCATCTCAGACCCGTTGGCGAGGGCTCTCATCCGTGAGGGATACGAGGTGACCGTCCACGAGGACGGGCGCGACGCGCTCGAGTCCGCCCTCGGCACGCCTCCCGATCTCCTTGTGCTCGACCTGGGCCTGCCGACGCTCGATGGCCTCGAGGTGTGCCGCCGGCTGCGGGCGACGGGTTCCGACGTCCCGGTGCTCGTCCTCACCGCGCGTGCCGACGAGGTCGACACGGTCGTCGGCCTCGACGCGGGCGCCGACGACTACGTCACCAAGCCCTTCCGCCTCGCGGAGCTGATGGCCCGCGTGCGCGCCCTGCTGCGCCGCCGCAGCGACGACACCCTCGAGCCCACCGGACCCCTGCGGATCGACCTCGACAGCCGCCGCGTGTGGTTCCACGGCGACGAGCTGTCGCTCACCGCCAAGGAGTTCGCCGTGCTCAGCGTCCTCGTCAGGGAGACCGGCCGGGTCGTCACCCGTGAGCAGCTCATGGCTGAGGTCTGGGAGACCGAGTGGTACGGCTCGACCAAGGCCCTGGACATGCACATCTCGGTCCTGCGCCGCAAGCTCGGCGATGACGTCGCCGATCCCCGCCACATCGCCACCGTCCGTGGTGTCGGGTTCCGCTTCGACTCGTGACCTTCTCGACCCAGGTCCACCGCATGGTGGCTGCCGCCGTGGTCGGTGCGGCAGCCCTCACCGCGTTGGTCCTGGGCGTCGTGGCGATCGCGGCGACGGGCTCGCAGGGGGTGCGGGTCCTCGGGATCGACATGCTGGCGTGGATCCTGATCGCACCGGCCCTGGCCGTGGCCGCCAGCGGCGGCCTGGCGCTGGTCGTCCTGCGGTCCATCGACCGGCGGCGAGCCCAGGGGATCACCTACATCCACGACCAGGTGGCGGCGATCCGCGACGGCGGCGGAGCGCTTCCCCGCGCGGTCGTGGGCCTGAGCGACGTCGACGGGATCGCCGGGGAGCTCGCCCGGCTCGCGGGCGAGCTGGCCCAGCAGCGCGCGCTGGACCGTGACTTCGCCGCGGACGCCTCGCACCAGCTGCGGACCCCGCTGACGGCGCTGCTGATGCGCCTGGAGGAGATCGGGCTGACCGACGACATCGAGGTCGTGCGCGACGAGGCGGCCGTCGCGGTGACCCAGGTCGAGCGGCTCACCGGCGTCGTCGACACCATGCGCACCCGCTCGAAGGGGGAGAAGGCGCAGCTGCCCGAGATCTCCCTGGACTCCGTCCTCGCCGGCCTGCAGCGGGAGTACCAGCCGGCCTTCACCGCGGCCCACCGCAGCATGCGGGTGCAGGGCCCGCCGGGCCTCGCCGTCCGGGCCGCGCCGGTCGACCTGGCGCAGATCCTGCAGACCCTCATCGAGAACTCGCTCGACCACGGTGCCGGACGCGTCGAGATCGAGATGCGCGGCTCGGGAGGGTCGGTCGTCATCGAGGTCCGCGACGAGGGGGAGGGCGTGCCCGCGGCCATCGCGCCGCACATCTTCGAGCGCTCGGTCACCTCCCACGGCTCCGGCCTCGGCCTGGGCCTGGCCCGACAGCTCGCGGAGCGCAACGGCGGGAGGCTGCAGCTGGTGAGGACCCAGCCGGCCGTCTTCGCGCTCTTCCTGTCCGGGCCGGGGAGCCGCTGACCTCCGGCCCCGGGGCCAGCCGTGCAGCCGGTCCTGACCACGGCCTGACCACTCAGACCGTGGGAGGCTCGTCCAGCTCCTGGACGTCCGGCTCGTGCACCCGGGGCGAGGTGCCCTCGTCCATCGGTTCGTTGGCGAAGACGAAGCGCTTGTAGGCCCAGAAGCGGAAGAGCGTGCCCAGCCCGATCCCGATCACGGTGGCGATGTTGTCCGCCAACCGAGAGGTGTAGTCGAGGCCGTAGTGCGAGAGCACCAGGCAGGCCGTGGAGATGATCAGGGCCAGGCCGTTGACGACGAAGAAGAGGGTGACCTCGTGGTGGACCGGTCGCGAGCGCCGGTGGGCGAAGGTCCAGCTCCGGTTGCCGAACCACGCGAAGGCCGTGGCGGTCACCCCGCTGATGATGCGCGCCGTCGTCACCTTGTCGTCGAGGACGGTGTGCGTCAGGAGGTTCATCCCGCCCAGGTCGATGACGAAGGAGATCGCGCCGATGAGGCCGAACTTCGCCATCTCGTGCCACACAGTGTCGACAAGGCGTGCGAAGCCGCCTCGACGGCGCGCGGACGGCGTGCCGGTCGGGGCGTCTCGGGAGGCTTGCGTGGATTCGGACATCTCGAGCAGCGTAATCGCGGGCGGGCCGAATGCGCGCAACGTATCCTTCGGCACGTGTCGATTCCCCCCCGTGCCCCTGGTGGCTTCCCCGTCGTCGGCATCATCGGCGGTGGCCAGCTCGCACGCATGTGCGCAGGCCCTGCTGCCGAGCTCGGCGTGACCCTGGCAGTCCTTGCTGAGGCGCCCGACGTCTCCGCAGCGCTCGTCACCCCCTTCGCCCCCGTCGGTGACCACACCGACGTCGCGACGGTCCGCGAGTTCGCCAGCCACTGCGATGTCATCACCTTCGACCACGAGCACGTGCCTGCCGAGGTGATCGATGCGCTCCTCGCGGACGGTGTGGCCGTCCATCCCGGACCGGCAGCGCTCCTGCACGCCCAGGACAAGCTCGTCATGCGTGCGGCCCTCACCGAGGCCGGTGTGCCGTGCCCCCGGTGGGCGGCGGCGAGCAGCGAGCAGGACGTGATCGCCTTCGCCGACGAGCTGGGTTGGCCGGTCGTCGTCAAGACCCCCCGGGGCGGCTACGACGGGAAGGGGGTGCTCCTCGCCGAGCGCATCGACGACGTCCGTGAGTGGCTGGCTGCGGCCGCCGAGCGTGGCGAGCAGCTGCTGCTCGAGCAGCGTGTCCCCTTCGTCCGGGAGCTGTCGGTCCTGCTGGCCCGCAGCCCCTCCGGCCAGGCCGCGGCCTGGCCCGTCGTCGAGACGGTGCAGACCGACGGGGTCTGCACCGAGGTCATCGCGCCGGCCCCGGGGCTGGACGCGCAGGCCGCATCGGCAGCGACCGTCATCGGTCTCGACATCGCTGCCGCCCTCGAGGTCACCGGCGTCATGGCCGTGGAGCTCTTCGAGCTCGAGGACGGGTCGGTCGTCGTCAACGAGCTGGCGATGCGACCGCACAACTCGGGCCACTGGAGCATGGACGGCGCCGTCACCGGGCAGTTCGAGCAGCACCTGCGCGCCGTCCTCGACCTCCCGCTCGGCTCCCCCCGCGCCCGCGAGCCGTGGACCGTCATGGGCAATGTGCTCGGCGGGGAGCCCACGGACCTGTACCCGACCTACCGCCACCTCATGGCCCGCGACCCGGAGCTGAAGGTGCACATGTACGGCAAGAGCGTGCGCCCCGGCCGCAAGATCGGGCACGTCAACGTCAGCGGCAGCGACCTGGACGACCTGCGGGAGCGGGCCCGGCACGCAGCCGACTACATCCAGGGAGTGATCACCGAATGACCGCAGCCACGAGTGTCGACACGACCGCCACGGTCGGTCTCGTCATGGGCAGCGACAGCGACTGGCCCACGATGGAGGCGGCAGCGCTCGTCCTCTCCGACTTCGGCATCGCCTACGAGGCCGACGTCGTCTCCGCGCACCGGATGCCGACCGAGATGATCGCCTACGGGCAGGAGGCCGCCGACCGCGGGCTGCGGGTCATCATCGCGGGCGCCGGGGGAGCGGCCCACCTCCCGGGCATGCTCGCCTCGGTCACGACACTGCCGGTCGTCGGCGTGCCCGTCCCGCTGAAGCACCTGGACGGTATGGACTCGCTGCTGTCGATCGTGCAGATGCCTGCCGGGATCCCCGTCGCCACCATGGCCGTGGGTGGGGCGCGCAACGCCGGGCTGATGGCCGTGCGCATCCTCGCCTCCGGCGAGGGCGATGAGGCGGCGCGCCTGCGCTCCGCGCTCGCGGACTTCGCGACCGACCTGGCCGCGCAGGCTCACGCCAAGGGTGAGCGGCTGCGTCGGCAGGTCGCCGGGGACTGACCCGGCGCTCGGTCAGCGGGAGGCGCCTTCGTTGCGCAGCTGGCGCCACTCGATCTTGGGGCAGGTGTCCATGACGACGAGCAGCCCCGCCTCGCGGGCACGGTCGGCCGCGGCGGGGTCCTCGACGCCCAGCTGCATCCAGATGGCGTCGATCTTGAGGCGGTCCTTGTTGGCGATGACCTCGTCGACGACGGCTCCCACCTCCTTGCTGTTGACGAAGAGGTCGACGACCTTGACGTCACCATCGGGGATGTCGGAGATCGTCGCGTAGCCGGTGTCGCCGTCGACCTCCTCGGCCTCGGGGTGGACCGGGACGATCGCCTTGTGCATCTCGTGCTTGAGCCACCTGGCGACGCGGTGGGCGTCACGCTCGGTGTTGTTGCTCAGCCCGACGACCACCCAGGTGCCGGGGTCGGCGATGAGACGTCGCATCGTCTCCGTGTCGTTCTTGTGCGTGAGGCTCATGTGACCCATCCAACGCTCCCCGAGGACGGGAATCAACGGTCCACGCCATGCTGTTCATGGAATGTCCTCCTCCTTCGGTCATACTGCGCCGAGGAACCACCCGCCACCAAGCTCCGTGAGGATCATGTGACTACCAAGATCGCCGTCGTCGGGACGGGCTACGTGGGCCTGTCCATGGCCGTCCTGCTGGCCCAGCACAACCACGTGGTCGGATTCGACATCGACGCCCGCCGCGTGGAGATGCTCAACTCCGGCCGCAGTCCGATCCACGACGAGCAGATCGTCGACTTCCTGGCCAACCGCGACCTGGACCTGACCTTCACCCTCGACAACGAGCAGGCCTACGCAGACGCCGACTTCGTCGTCATCGCAACCCCGACGGACTACGACCCGGACACCAACTACTTCGACACCTCGTCGGTCGAAGGCGTGGTGCGCGATGTCATGCGGATCAACCCGCAGGCGGTCATGGTCGTCAAGTCCACGATCCCCGTCGGCTTCACCGCCAGCCTGAGCGAGCAGCTGGGCACGGACAATCTGGTCTTCAGCCCCGAGTTCCTGCGCGAGGGCCAGGCGCTGCACGACAGCCTGCACCCCAGCCGGATCGTCGTCGGCGAGGTCAGCGACCGCGGCCAGCAGTTCGCCGACCTGCTCCTGGGCGCCGCCGAGGACAGCGACACCGCCGTGCTGCTGACCCACTCCACCGAGGCCGAGGCGATCAAGCTCTTCGCCAACACCTTCCTGGCCATGCGGGTGGCGTACTTCAACGAGCTGGACACCTTCGCCGCGCGACTGGGCCTGGACACCCGCCAGATCATCGACGGAGTCGGCCTGGACCCGCGCATCGGCACCCACTACAACAACCCGTCCTTCGGGTACGGCGGCTACTGCCTGCCCAAGGACACCAAGCAGCTGCTGGCCAACTACGAGGACGTCCCGCAGAACCTCATGCAGGCCATCGTCGACTCCAACCGCACCCGCAAGGACTTCGTCGCCGAGGACATCCTGCGCCGCGAGCCCAAGGTCGTGGGCGTGCACCGGCTGATCATGAAGGCCGGGTCCGACAACTTCCGCGCCTCCTCCATCCAGGGGATCATGAAGCGCCTGAAGGGCAAGGGCATCGAGGTCATCATCTTCGAGCCGGCCATGGAGGAGGAGACCTTCTTCGGCTCCCGCGTCGTCCGCGACGCTGAGGCCTTCAAGCGCGAGGCCGACGTCATCATCGCCAACCGCCGCACCACCGACCTCGCAGACGTCGCCGACAAGGTCTACACCCGCGACCTCTTCGGCACCGACTCCTGACCCGAGCCTGCGCCGGACGTCCGGGACCGGGTCGGCGAGGCACGGGTAGCATCAGGCTCCGTGAGCGCGAACCCAGACTTTGACCTGTTCCGGACCAACGAGGACCACGAGGCCATCCGCGAGGCGGTGAGGGCGGTCGCCGAGGCGAAGATCAAGCCCTTCGCCGCGGAGGTCGACGAGGAGTCCCGCTACCCGACCGAGGCCAACCAGGCGCTCATCGCGAGCGACTTCCACGCGGCCCACGTCGCCGAGGAGCACGGCGGCGTCGGTGCCGATGCGCTCGCCGTCTGCATCATCATCGAAGAGGTCGCCCGGGTGTGCGCCTCCTCGTCCCTCATCCCGGCCGTCAACAAGCTCGGCTCGATGCCCGTCATCCTCGGCGGGTCCGACGAGATCAACGCCCGGTACATGCCGCGCCTGGCCAAGGGCGAGGGCTTCAGCTACGGGCTGTCCGAGCGCGAGGCCGGGTCCGACACCGCCGGCATGAAGTGCAAGGCCACCAAGGACGGCGACGACTGGATCCTGGGCGGCCAGAAGGCGTGGATCACCAACGCCGGCGAGTCCGAGCTCTACACCGTGCTCGCCGTCACCGACCCCGACGGCGCCCGCGGCAACAACATCTCCGCCTTCGTCGTCGAGAAGTCCGACGAGGGCTTCGGCTTCTCGGAGAAGGAGCGCAAGCTCGGCATCAAGGGATCGCCCACCCGCGAGCTGCACTTCGACAACTGCCGCATCCCCGGCGACCGCATCGTCGGCGCCGAGGGCGAGGGGCTGAAGATCGCCCTGCGCACCCTCGACCACACCCGCGTCACCATCGGCGCCCAGGCCGTCGGCATCGCCCAGGGCGCCCTCGACGAGGCCCTGGCGTACGTCAAGGAGCGCAAGCAGTTCGGCAAGAACATCGCCGAGTTCCAGGGCATCCAGTTCATGCTCGCCGACATGGCGATGGAGCTCGAGGCCGCCCGCCAGATGGTCTACGTCGCCGCCGCCAAGTCCGAGCGCCACGACGCAGACCTGTCCTTCTTCGGCGCCGCCGCCAAATGCTTCGCCTCCGATGTCGCGATGAAGGTCACCACCGACGCCGTCCAGCTGCTCGGCGGCGCCGGCTACACCCGCGACTTCCCGCTCGAGCGGATGATGCGCGACGCCAAGATCACCCAGATCTACGAAGGCACCAACCAGGTGCAGCGGATCGTCATGGCACGTCAGCTCCTCAAGGGCCTGCCGACCGCTCGCTGAGCCCTCTCCCTTCGCCGCCCCGATCGGTTCGTCGCCCCGATCGGGTACGCCGCCTCGATCGGGTACGCCGCCTCGAGGATGGGGTGGCGCACTGAAAAGTCCGGACCGCTCTACGCATACGTCACGTTGCGTAGACGGTCCGGACTTTTCTTGATGCGCGCCACTCCACACTCGAGGCGGCTTCCCCCCTTGGGCCCGTCGTCGTTGTGCACACCCGGTCCCCCCGAGAGGGTGGGCCGGGCGCGCACAACGACGCCAGGCAGCGACGAGGTCACTGAGGGCGTGGGTGGAGGTCGGGGCGGCCCGACTCATGACGCAGGCCGTTCACGGCCGGAGTCTTGGGGCCGTCCGAGCCTCCATCCGCACCCGGACGTGCGCGTCGGTCAGCTGTCGTAGGTGTAGAAGCCGCGGCCGGACTTGCGGCCCATCAGGCCGGCGTCGACCATGCGCTGCAGGAGCGGCGGGGGAGCGTAGAGCGGCTCCTTGAACTCCTCGTAGAGGGACTGGGCGACGGCCATCGTGGTGTCGAGGCCGATGAGGTCGGCGAGGGCGAGGGGGCCCTGCGGGTGCGCGGCGCCCAGGACGAAGCCCTGGTCGATGTCCTCGGCCGTCGCGAAGCCCGACTCGTACATGCGGATCGCGCTGAGGATGAAGGGGATCAGCAGGCTGTTGACGACGAAGCCGGCCCGGTCCTGGCAGGTGATCGCGTGCTTGCCGAGCTCACCGTCGACATAGGTGCGGGCCCGCTCGACGGTGTCGTCCGCCGTCATCAGCGAGGGGACCAGCTCGACGAGCTTGAGGACCGGCACCGGGTTGAAGAAGTGCACGCCCAGCACGTTGGAGGGCCGCTTGGTGACTGTCGCGAGCTTCATGATCGGGATGGAGCTGGTGTTGGAGGCGAGGATCGCGTCGGGTGACGTGACGATCTCGTCGAGCTGCTTGAAGAGCTCGACCTTGGCCCCCTCGTCCTCGACGATCGCCTCGACGACCATGTCGCGGTCGGCGAGGTCACCGAGCTCGGTGACGACGCGGATGCGCCCGAGTACCTCGTCGGCACTGTCGAGGCGGCCGCGCTCCTCCGCGCGGCGCAGCGACTTCTCCAACCGGCCGCGTCCCGCGTCGGCGCGCTCCTGGCTCGACTCGACGACGATGACGTCGGAGCCGGCCCGGGCGCACACCTCGGCGATGCCGGCACCCATGAGGCCGCATCCCACGACCCCGATCTTCTGCAGCGTGTTGTCCATGGACTGCACGATATGTCGATGTGACGCGACGCACAGCACCGGGTCTGGGGCATAGCCTGAGGACCGACCGCCGAACATCGATGAAGGGGGCCACGCATGCGGGTCGCGCTCATGGCCACGTGCATCGGGGACACGATGTTCCCCGATGTCGCCAAGGCCACTGTCACCGTGCTCGAGCGGCTGGGGGTGGACGTCGACTTCCCTGCGGCACAGACCTGCTGCGGCCAACCGATGATCAACACCGGCTACTTCGACGAGGCCGAGCCCGTGGTGCGGGCCTACCACCGGGCCTTCGCGGACCACGACGCCGTGGTGCTCCCTTCGGGCTCCTGCGCAGGCTCGGTGCGCCACCAGCACGAGATCGTCGCCCGGCGCTCCGGCGACGCCGGCCTGGTGGCCACCGTCGAGCGCCAGGCCCCCCGCGCCTACGAGCTCAGCGAGTTCCTCGTGGACGTCCTCGGGGTGACCGACGTGGGCGCGAGCTTCCCCCACACCGTCGCCTACCACCCGACCTGCCACTCGCTGCGCATGCTCGGGGTCGGCGACCGGCCCCGCCGCCTGCTCGAGGCGGTCCGCGGGCTCGAGCTCGTCGACCTCCCGGGGGAGCGGGAGTGCTGCGGCTTCGGTGGGACCTTCGCACTCAAGAACGCCGAGGTGTCCAGCGCCATGGGCCAGGACAAGGCCGCCGGCGTCGTCCACTCCGGGGCCGAGGTGCTCGTGGCCGGCGACTCGTCATGCCTCATGCAGATCGGCGGGGTCCTCTCCCGCCAGCGAGCCGGGGTGCGCACCATGCACCTGGCGGAGGTCCTCGCGGCGCAGGAGGAGACGGCATGAGCACCGACGCACCGACCTTCCTCGGGATGCCGCCCTTCCCCGAGGCGGCCCACGAGGCGCTGGGCAACGAGCAGCTGCGCCGCAACCTGCACCGGGCGACGAGCACGATCCGGGACAAGCGGGCCCACGTCATCGACGAGCTCGACGACTGGGAGGGGCTGCGGACCCGGGCGGCTCTCATCAAGGACACGGCGCTGCACGACCTCGACCGGTACCTCGTCGAGCTCGAGGAGCAGCTGGTCGCACGCGGCGTCACGGTCCACTGGGCCCGCACCGCCGAGGAGGCGTGCGACATCGTCGGTGACATCGCGCAGTCGCACGACGTCAGCGAGGTGGTCAAGGTCAAGTCCATGGCCACCCAGGAGATCGAGCTCAACGAGGCGCTCGAGGCGCGGGGCATCTCCGCCTGGGAGACCGATCTCGCGGAGCTCATCGTCCAGCTCGGGCACGACCTGCCGAGCCACATCCTCGTGCCGGCCATCCACCGCAACCGCACCGAGATCCGCGACATCTTCCGTTCCGAGATGGGGCAGGTGGGCCGCGCCGCGCCCGAGGACCTCACCGACGACCCGGCGGAGCTCGCCGAGGCGAGCCGGCTGCACCTGCGCGAGAAGTTCCTGCGGGCCCGCATGGCGGTGTCCGGGGCCAACTTCGCGGTCGCCGAGACCGGGACCCTCGTCGTCGTCGAGTCCGAGGGCAACGGCCGGATGTGCCTGACCCTGCCCGAGGTCCTCGTCAGCGTCGTGGGGATCGAGAAGATCGTGCCGACGTGGGACGACCTCGACGTCTTCCTCCAGCTGCTCCCTCGCTCGAGCACCGGCGAGAGGATGAACCCCTACACCTCGACGTGGTCCGGGGTCACCGAGGGCGACGGCCCGCAGGAGTGCCACGTCGTGCTGCTCGACAACGGCCGCACCCGCGCGCTCGCCGACGAGGTCGGCCGGCAGGCCCTGCGGTGCATCCGCTGCTCGGCCTGCCTCAACATCTGCCCCGTCTACGAGCGCACCGGGGGGCACGCCTACGGCTCGGTCTACCCCGGACCGATCGGGGCCATCCTCAACCCCCTGCTGAAGGGGGTGGGGCACGACGAGCAGGTCGACTCCCTCCCCTTCGCCTCCAGCCTGTGCGGGGCCTGCTACGAGGTCTGCCCGGTCAAGATCGACATCCCGACCGTCCTGGTCGACCTGCGTGCGCAGGTCGTCGACGCCCACCGTGAGGACCGGCGCCCGCACGCGGAGCCGGCCGTGATGCGGGCCAGCGCGTGGGCCCTGAGCTCCTCGCGTCGGATGGCCCTGGGGCAACGGGCGAGCGGGCTCGCCGGAGCGGTCCTGGGGCGGGTCAGCCGCCGGACCAACTCGTCCGGACGACAGGTCCTGGGCTGGCTCCCTTCGCCCGGCTCCGCGTGGACCCGCACCCGGGACCTGCCGGTCCCACCCACAGAATCCTTCCGACGCTGGTGGAAGAGGACCCGATGAGCGCGCGCGACGAGATCCTGGCCGCGGTCCGCGAGGCCGTCCGGGACGCCCCCCGTGGCCAGCCACCCGCCCCGCAGCCCACGGTGCCTCCCGTCGACCGGGCGGCGATGCTCGAGCGCTTCGCCGAGCTCGTCGCGGACTACCGGGCCACCGTCGTCAGGTGCGAGTCCTCGCAGGTGTCCGTTCACGTCCTGAAGGCACTGCGTGACGCGCAGCGGGTGATCCTGCCCGAGGGGCTGCCCGAGGCCGTCGTCGAGGCCGTCGTCGGGCGGTTGGCCGAGGACGCCGTCGCACGGGACGCGGCCGACCACGGCGAGCTCGAGGGCTTCGACGCGGTCGTCACCACGTGTGCGGCCGGGATCGCCGCCACGGGGACCGTCGTCCTCGACCACGGTGAGGGCCAGGGCCGCCGGGCCCTGACCCTCCTGCCGGACCTGCACGTGTGCATCGTGCGCTCCGGGCAGGTGGTCCCCGACGTGCCCGACGCCGTCCGGCGGCTGGACCCCCAGCGGCCCCAGACGTGGATCAGCGGACCGAGCGCCACGAGCGACATCGAGCTCAGCCGCGTCGAAGGCGTGCACGGCCCCCGGACGCTCGTCGTGCTGCTCGTCGGTGACTGATCAGGAGTCGCTGGGCTGCACCACGACCGGACGGTCCTCGCGCAGGTCGTCGAAGAGCTGCTTGGACTTCGCCTCGTCCCACTGGACCGCGGTGCCGGCGGGAGTCGGCAGCGCGTTGTTGGAGACCGGGACCGTCACGGAGTACCCGTCGCCCTTGGCGATCGAGCGGAAGGCCCAGAAGGCCCGCGCGGTGCCGAAGAGCGAGTCGTCCTCACCCACGGTGAGTGCTCCGGCGCTCTTGGTGCCGATGGAGTGCACCTTCCAGGGCTGGAGGACGGTGCTCGGCGTGGCGATCTTGCCCATGAGGGCACCGAGGAACTGGCGCTGGCGCTTGGCCCGACCCAGGTCGCCCTCCGGGTCGGAGTAGCGGGCACGCACGTAGCCGAGGGCGTTCTTGCCGTCGAGGACCTGGCAGCCCTTCTTGAGGTTGATGTGCGCCTTCTCGTCGTTCATGTCGTTCTTGACGCAGATGTTGACCCCGTCGACGGAATCGACGACATTCGCGAAGCCGCCGAAGCCGATCTCCATGTAGCCGTCGATCTTGAGGCCGGTGCTCTGCTCGATCGTCTGACCCAGCAGCTTGGGCCCGCCGATGCTGAAGGCCGCGTTGATCTTGTTCATCCCCTGGCCGGGGATCTCCACGTAGGAGTCGCGAGGGATCGACATGAGCGTCGACTTGCCGCTGCCGGTGTGCAGCACGAGGATCGAGTCGGTGCGTGCGCCTCCGGTGTCGGAGCCGGTACCCAGCCGCTTGCGGTCCTCGGCCGACAGACCGGCGCGCGAGTCGCTGCCCACGAGCAGCACGTTGCGGCCCTGCCCGCCCTGCGGACGATCGCCATCGGGGGTGGCATCGACCTTGGCGACCTCGTTCCACGCGGAGTTGACCGCCCAGACCATGCTGCCGCCCCAGAGGAGCGCGAGGACCAGCACGACGGTGAGGAAGGTGCGCATCGGTCGGCGACGACGGCCGGAGGGGCCGCCCGCGTCACGAGGGCGGTCGGCGGGACGTCGTGGTCCCGACCCTCCGGGTGGAGGGGTGCGGCGCTGCGGCCGCTCCGGCCGGTCAGCGGTCGGGCGCGAAGGGGGAGTGCCGGCCGGCATGACCCGCGTGCGGGGCTCCTCGGTGGGCCGGCGACCAGAGGACGAGCGAGGGGCCTGACCCTGGCGAGGGGTCTGACCCTGGCGAGGGGCCTGGTCCTGGGGGCGGGCCTGGTCCGGGGGGGGGGGGCGCTGCGCCCGGGGGCGCGGGGCCTGCTCGGCGGGGTCGGGACGACGAGGGCGCTGGCGCTTGCCGGTGGGGATCGCGCGGGCGTCGTCGCCGCTGCGCGGACCCTTGCGGACGTCGAAGGTCATCGCGTCGTCGTCGGGACGACGGGGTCTGGGGCGTCGGCCGCTGGGGCGCTCGCCGGCGGGCCGGCCGGGACGGGGGGGACGATCAGGCATGTCAAGGAGGATAGGAGCAAAGGCTGGCACCCCGCCGTACGAGAGCGGCGAGTCCCCGAGGAAGCGACGATGACCTTGTCCATACTGAGGGCGTGCCTCCCCGTGTCAGCGTGATCATGCCCGTCCTCAACGAGTCCCGGCACCTCGCCGACTCGGTGGCGATGGTGCTCGACCAGGACTGGCCCGGCGAGCTGGAGCTCGTGCTGGCCCTCGGCCCCTCGAGCGACGCGACCGACGAGATCGCGGCCCGGCTGAGCGCCGCCGACCCTCGCGTGCGGACGGTCCCCAACCCCTCGGGGCGCACCCCCGAAGGCCTCAACGCCGCGATCGCTGCATCGACCGGCGAGATCGTCGCCCGCGTCGACGCGCACGCGGAGATCCCCCGTGACTACCTGCGGGACGCCGTGGCGGTCCTCGAGGAGACCGGCGCGGACAACGTGGGCGGGATCATGGACGCGGTCGGGGTCAGTGCCCTGGAGCGGGCGATCGCCTGCGCGATGAAGAGCCCGCTCGGGGTGGGCGGCTCCCGCTTCCACGTCGGGGGCACGGCAGGCGAGTCCGACACGGTCTACCTCGGGGTCTTCCGCAGGGAGGCCCTCGAGCGGGTCGGTGGCTACGACCCGCACTTCGCCCGGGCCCAGGACTGGGAGATGAACCACCGCATCCGCACGACGGGTGGGCGCGTGTGGTTCACGCCGGACCTGGTGGTCACCTATCGACCGCGCTCGAGCCTGTCGACGCTCGCCGACCAGTACTTCAACTACGGCCGGTGGCGCCGCGTCGTCGCGCGCCTCCACCCCGGCACGGCCAACTCCCGGTACCTCGCGCCGCCCACGATGGTGGTGGGCACCGTCGCCGCGACCCTGGTCGGTCTCGCCTGGCGCCCCGCGTGGCTCGTCCCGGTGGGGTATGCAGCGGGCGTCACCCTCGGTGGATGGGCCATCTCGAAGGGGGAGGACCCGGCGGTCCGCGTGCGGGTCCCCGTCGCGATCGCGACGATGCACTGGTCGTGGGGCCTGGGCTTCATCACCTCCCCGTCCCACCTGTCAGCAGGGCTGTCCACGACGGACTGACCGGTGCACAATCACGGCATGCCGGACCCCCTTCGCCGTCGCTGCCTCACCGCCCTCCTCGGCACCGTGCTCACCGTGTCCCTCGTCCTGGTGCCGTCGACCGGAGCGCGCGCCGCGACCACGTCGGCAGCAGCCGACCACGCGGTCTCGTCCGCCGCACCCGGTCCGTGGACCTTCAGCGGGGCCGGGTTCGGCCACGGCGTCGGCATGAGCCAGTACGGCGCGCTCGCGCAGGCGAAGGCCGGTCGCAGCGCGCAGCAGATCCTGGCCTTCTACTACCGGGGGACGACCTACGACGCCGTACCGGACACCCAGACGATCCGGGTCAACATCGTGCGTGGGCGGACCTCGACGTCCGTCGTGGGCCGGACGCGCTCGAGCGGAGGTGGCGCCGTGCGGGTGACTGCGGGACAGACGAGCATGCGGGCGGACCCGGGGCAGACGATCTCCATCGGGCGCTCGGGAGCCGCCGTGGTCGCCACGTGCTCCACGTGCACCCCGACGTCGATCCGCGGCACCTCGATCACCGCGACCTGGGACGAGCAACGCACCGAGCTGTCCGTCTCGGGTCGGCGCTACCGTCACGCCCCCTTCGTCATCACGCCGACACCGGGTGCGGCCACGCTCGAAGGGGTCCTGCACCTCCGGCTGGCCGACGAATACCTCGATCAATTGCGCGAGGTGCCTTGGTCCTGGCCGGCCGCCGCACTCGAGGCTCAGGCGGCCGCCGCCAGGGCCTACGCGGTGCGCAAGGTGTCGGCAGGCGTGCGGGCCGAGTGCGCGTGCCACGTGCGGGACGGAGTCAGCGACCAGGTCTACGGCCCTGTCCCGCTGGGCGGCGAGGCCACGTACTGGTCGCGTTGGCAGTCGGCGGTGGCAGTCGGTGGGAGCTCGACGACCGGATACGTGCCTCGGTACCAGGGTCAGGTCATCGAGGCCCTCTACTCGTCGTCCTCGGGCGGCCGCACGGTCAACAACGAGGACGTCTGGCCGGGCGCCCCCGTGCCATACCTGCGGGGAGTCGCTGACTCGTGGAGCACCACTGCGGACAACCCTCGACGCACGTGGAGCGCCTCGGTGACCTCGGCGCGCCTGGCCTCGGCCTTCGGCCTGCCCGACGTCGCGTCGCTCGACCTGTCCGAGCGCACGAGCGCCGGGACCGTCCGGCAGGCCCTCGCGACCTCGAGCGCCGGGACGACCAGGACCCTGGGTGGCGACGAGATGCGGCGGGCCGTGGGGACCTCGTCAGCGGCCATCCACCGCCCGACCACTCGCGTCGCCGGGTCCACCCCGCCGGACCTCGCCGCCGCGTCCGCACGCACCGCACCCCTGAGCGCGAGCACCGTCGTCATCGCGAGCAGCTACGAGGCGGATGTCGCGCACCTTGTCATGGCTCGTCCGTTGGCCGGGTCGCTCCAGGCGCCGCTCCTGCTGAGCGGGCGCAGCCAGCTCACCGCGGCAACCCGCCGTGAGCTGGATCGCCGCGGCTCGCGGGTCAGGCGCGCCTACCTCGTGGCCGGGGGACCCATGGTTGGCACCCCCGTTGTTGCCGAGCTGCGCGCCCGGGGTATCTCGGTGACGCGTGTCGGGATGAGCAACAAGGACTACACGTCCGCCGCGATCGTCGACCTCATGGCGCAGGGCGGAACGGTGACGAGGGCGGGCGTGACGACGGCGTCGTCGCTTCTGGAGGCCAGCGCCTTCTCCGCCGTCGCGGGCCTGCGCCACGAGCCCATCGTGTGGGCCGAGTCGACAGGTGTCGGTCCGAGGAGCACCGCGGCCCTGATCCGGGCCGGGGCGCGCTCGGTGCGGCTGCTCGGGTCGACGACGAAGGTCCCGCCAGCGGTCGAGGCCGACCTCGTGCGTGACGGCTTCCGCACCTCGCGCTTCGGGGCCGCCACCTCGTCGCAGGTCTCGGCAGATCTGGCGCACTACTTCCGGCGCAGCTATGCAGGCACGAGCGTCGTCCTGGCGAGGACCTCGTCAGGCCAGACGAGCGACGCGGCCCTCGCGGCGGGGCTCGGCGCCCCCGTTCTCGTGGTGTCCTCGTCCGCATCGTCCCCGACGACCGGTCTCGTGCAGCGCAGCCCGCAATGGCCTCTCGTCGTGGCCTTCGGCTCGACCACGAGGGTCACGGCCACAGCCCTCGCCCGGGTCAGGGACGCCTGACCGGCGAGGGCTGCGGATGGCCCGGCGGTGGTCGTCGGTCGAGCTCGACCCGCAGGTCGGCTCCGGTCTTGGCGATGACCTCTTCGGTGGTGATGCCGGGGGCGAGCTCGCGTAGGACGAGGCCGTCGTCGGTGATGTCGATGACGGCGAGGTCGGTGATGATGCGTTGGACGACGCCCTTGCCGGTCAGGGGCAGCGCGCACTCGCGGACGATCTTGTGTGATCCGTCCTTGGCGACGTGTTCCATGAGGACGATGACCTTTTTGGCGCCGTGGACGAGGTCCATCGCGCCGCCCATGCCCTTGACCATCTTGCCGGGGATCATCCAGTTGGCGATGTCGCCGTTCTCGGCGACCTGCATGGCGCCGAGGATCGCGGCGTCGACCTTGCCGCCGCGGATCATGCCGAAGCTGGTGGCGGAGTCGAAGATGGAGGCGCCCTTGCGCAGGGTGACGGTCTCCTTGCCGGCATTGATCAGGTCGGCGTCGACCGCGTCATCGCTGGGGTAGGCACCGACGCCCAGGATCCCGTTCTCCGACTGGAGCACGATCTCGACGTCGTCGGGGACGTAGTTGGGCACGAGGGTCGGCAGGCCGATGCCCAGGTTCACGTAGTCGCCGTCGGTCAGCTCGCTGGCAGCGCGGGCGGCCATCTCTTCACGGGTGAGTGCCATGTCAGGCCTCCTTATTGCTCGTGACGGTGCGCTTCTCGATGCGCTTGTCGGCGGCCTGCTCGGGGGTGAGCTGGACGACGCGGTGCACGTAGATCCCGGGCAGGTGGATCGAGTCCGGGTCGAGCTCGCCCGGCTCGACGAGCTCCTCGACCTCGGCGATCGTCACGCGACCGGCCATGGCGCACAGGGGGTTGAAGTTGCGGGAGGTGGTGCGGAAGACGAGGTTGCCGTGACGGTCGCCCTTCCAGGCGCGCACCAGCGCGTAGTCGGTCGCGATGGCTTCTTCGAGGACGAACTCGTGCTCCTCGGTGGTCGTGGTGCCGTCTGCTTCTCGGCTGGCGACGGCGAAGGTGCGCGTCTCCTTGGCGGGGGAGGAAAGGGTGACCGCGCCCTGGTCGTCGTAGCGCCAGGGCAGGCCGCCGTCGGCGATCTGGGTGCCGACGCCGGTGCGGGTCCAGAAGCCGGCGATGCCGGCTCCGCCGGCCCGTAGCTTCTCGGCGAGGGTGCCCTGGGGCGTCAGCTCGACCTCCAGCTCACCGGAGAGGTACTGCCGCGCGAACTCCTTGTTCTCCCCGACGTAGGAGGAGACCATCCGTCGGATCTGGCCTCCGACGAGCAGGACGCCCAGGCCCCAGTCGTCCACGCCGCAGTTGTTGGAGACGCACTCGAGGTCACGCACCCCCTTCGTCTGGAGTTGCGCGATGAGCACGCTCGGGATGCCGCACAACCCGAACCCGCCCACCGCCAGGGTTGCGCCGTCGGGGATGTCCGCGACGGCCTCGGCTGGGGTGGTGACGACCTTGTCCATGCCGCCACCGTATCCGTCAGGACCACCCCGGCGAGTGTGGGGGCAGGACATGAACCAGGCAGCCACGCGGGTGCGGACGACACAGCCCGGACGCGTGGTGCGCGTCGGGCACTTGGCAGCAGGAGTGAATTACAGGGACGTAACTACCCCCGTGGGGCTGGCGTGTCAGGTGTGACTCGTGGAATAAGAGTGACTGGTTGTGATGGCTGGGAGCACTGTGGCAAGTGTGACGAGACCGAGCAGCCACCCCTGATCGGGTCCCCTGCCCGCGTCCACACAAGGAGCCTCGCGTGTCTCGTTCCGTCCGCATGGTCGGCGCTGTCCTCATCCCGGCCTTCACCCTGCCGCTGGCTGGCACAGCCACCGCTCGCAGCGTTGACATCCCGCCGCCGCCGACGAACAAGAACCTCCCGAAGGAGCTCGACGTCGCGTCGCCGTACCTCCCGCAGTCGGTGTGCGACCCGACGCCGAAGCCCGGCGTCACGGCCTTCGCCCGGTTGATGGCCAACAACTACGACGAGTACAACTACGGCATCTCCCGCGCCTGCAACTACGGCCTCACGGAGCACTCCGAGGGACGCGCGCTGGACTGGATGCTCGACGCCTCCGACCCGCGTGAGCGGGCCGTCGCCGATGGCGTCCTGTCTTGGCTCCTGGCACCGGACTCCGAGGGTCGACCCGCAGCGATGGCGCGCCGCTTCGGGATCATGTACATGATCTTCGACCGCCAGATCTGGGGCACCTACCAGATGGAGGACGGGTGGCGCCCCTACAACGGCAGCAGCCCGCACACCGACCACATCCACTTCAGCTTCAGCTGGGACGGCGCGATGCAGCGCACGTCGTGGTGGACCGGGGCCGCGTGGACAGGTGTCACCCAGGGTCCCGGCGGTCCCGTCGTGCCGCTCCCGGACGCGACCTCGTACCCGACCCTGCGCGAGGGGGCGTCCGGTCCGGACGTCCAGCTCGCCCAGAAGGTCATCGGCGTCACGGCCGACGGAGTCTTCGGTCCGGCGACCAAGGCGGCACTGCGCACCTGGCAGAGCAAGAACGGCGTCGCGGTCACCGGGGTCCTGGACGAGGCCACCTGGGACGCGATGGTGAGCAACGGGGACATCCCGGCCCGTGGCGCAGCCACGCCCGGGGGCGCGCTCGACAAGTACCTCAAGACCACCATCCGCCTGGGGTCCACGGGGGACTCGGTCAAGGCGCTGCAGCGTGAGCTGAAGGTGACCGCTGACGGTGCCTTCGGTCCGCAGACCGAGCAGGCGGTCAAGGCCTTCCAGAAGGCCAAGCAGCTCAAGGTCGACGGCGTCGTGGCCCCCAACGTGTGGCGCGCGCTGGCTGGCCTGTCCTACACCAAGGACGGTGCGACCTCGGGCACCGCCACTGGTCTGGACGCGTACCTGACGACGACGATCCGGTCGGGTTCGCGTGGGGATGCGGTCAAGGCGTTGCAGCGGGAGCTGAAGGTCACGGCTGATGGTGCCTTCGGTCCGCAGACCGAGCAGGCCGTGCGTACCTTCCAGAAGGCCAAGCAGCTCAAGGTCGATGGTGTCGTCACCCCCAACGTGTGGAAGGCCCTGGCGGGCAAGACCTACACCAAGGACGGTGCGACCTCGGGTGCCACCACTGGTCTGGGTGCCTACCTGACGACGACGATCCGGTCGGGTTCGCGTGGGGATGCGGTCAAGGCGTTGCAGCGGGAGCTGAAGGTCACGGCTGATGGTGCCTTCGGTCCGCAGACCGAGCAGGCCGTGCGTACCTTCCAGAAGGCCAAGCAGCTCAAGGTCGATGGTGTCGTCACCCCCAACGTGTGGAAGGCCCTGGCGGGCAAGACCTACACCAAGGACGGTGCGACCTCGGGTGCCACCACAGGTCTGGGTGCCTACCTGACGACGACGATCCGGTCGGGCTCGCGTGGGGATGCGGTCAAGGCGTTGCAGCGGGAGCTGAAGGTCACGGCTGATGGTGCCTTCGGTCCGCAGACCGAGCAGGCCGTGCGTACCTTCCAGAAGGCCAAGCAGCTCAAGGTCGATGGTGTCGTCACCCCCAACGTGTGGAAGGCCCTGGCGGGCAAGACCTACACCAAGGACGGTGCGACCTCGGGTGCCACCACAGGTCTGGGTGCCTACCTGACGACGACGATCCGGTCGGGCTCGCGTGGGGATGCGGTCAAGGCGTTGCAGCGGGAGCTGAAGGTCACGGCTGATGGTGCCTTCGGTCCGCAGACCGAGCAGGCGGTCAAGGCCTTCCAGAAGGCCAAGCAGCTCAAGGTCGACGGTGTCGTCACCCCCAACGTGTGGAAGGCCCTGGCAGGCAAGACCTACACCAAGGACGGCGCGACGAGTACGCCGACGACCCGCCCGGCGAGCGCCAAGGTCGTCACCACGACCGAGTTCGACAAGCTGCGCTCGACGGTCCTGGCCAACGGTGCTCGTGGCGCCGAGGTCAAGGTGCTCCAGCGCGCACTGGGCGGCATCGCGGTGGACGGCTCCTACGGCAGTGGCACCGTCAAGGCGGTCCGTGCCTTCCAGGAGCAGGAGGGCCTGCGGGTCACCGGCATCGCCGACGAAAAGCTGTGGATCATGCTCGAGCGGCGTGCCTACCCCTTCCTGCGGTACCGCAGCACCGTCCTCAAGCCGGGCTCGTCGGGTCAGGCCGTCCGCGCCCTCCAGAGCGCGCTGGGCCTGGAGGCGGACGGCAGCTACGGCTCGGCGACGAAGGCCGCGGTCCGTGAGCTGCAGGCGCGTCACAAGCTCACCCGGACCGGCTATGTCGGCAGCGTGACGTGGCAGGCCCTCGAGCGCGAGATCCGCTCCAAGAGCTGACGCGCGACGGCCGCCGAGGGCGTCACCGCGACCGCACGTCGGTCAGGCGGTGACGCCCTCGGCGTCTGCCCGGCGGGCGAGTGTCTGCTCGTCGGTCGGACCCAGGTGGACGACCAGCGAGCCCTGCGCCGACCACACGGTGAGGGCCGTGCGCAGGAGGGCCTCGACCGACGGGTCGACGAGCTGGACCCTCGCCCCCTTCGCCGTGGGGGTGCTCGTGGCGCCGAGGTCCTCATAGCTCGTCTCCTGCCCGGCCACGCGCAGGGCGATGTCATCACCCTGCGGCTCCGCCCAGGCCGCGAAGAGGTCGCCGTGGGTGGACAGGTCGGCCGCCTCGTCCATGACCCCGTCGGGGAGCGGCACCCCTGCGCTGCGGGCGAGCGCGGCCCGCGTGACGAGCACGGCCGGCCCGTCCTGGGGCAGCCGGGCCGGGTCGTCGGTCACGACCAGGTCGGGCGAGCCCTCGCCGTCGAGGTCGAGCACGGCGCCGACCGACCAGATCGCCCACGCCCAGTAGGCCAAGCGCCAGTGCGGCCGCATCGCGAGGTGCACGACGGACCCGGGCTCGATGTCCCACTCCTCCTGCAACGCATTGGCCGCCTTGCTGACCCAGTTGCCCAGGACCCGCGCCGACAGCTCGACCCGCTCGCCGGCCGTGGGGCCGGGCAGGTCGTCGTAGCAGGTGATCCGCGGCGCCGCGGAGTCGGTGCGCTGGAGCGTGGCGAGGACCTCTGCAGGAGTGGACATGGGCCCAGCCTACGAAGGGAGGGTCGCACCGGCGGATACCGTGGCCGCCGTGGACACCCCGACGGCCGAGCGCGCAGACCTGGCCCCCCTGCTCGAGCGCACCGTCGTCGCAGCGGGACTGTGGGTGGTCCTCCTGGGCTTCGTCGGCTCCGTCATCGCCTGGCTCGGCGCGTGGATCCCGGCCGTGGGCTTCACGACGGCGCTCGTGACGGCGGCGCTGGCCGTGCGTCTCTCGCGGCATCTGCCCGCGCCCGCGGGGCGACCGCTGGGACCGGCGGCCGCGGGCGCACTCGTCCTCGGGGTGATCGCGGTGACCGTCTGGACGGGTGCGACGCACTCCGAGCAGGTTCTCCCACGTCGGGACTCCGCGAGCTATCTGCAGGCGACGATCTACCTGGCCGAGACCGGCAGCCGGCCGGTGGCCGTCGATGCCGCGACGATCGGTGGGCCGCAGACCCTCGCCGAGGACGGGCTGACCCTCGAGGCCCCCGCCTTCTACGAGATCGGTTCCCCGGCCGACCCCTCGGTGCAGCCGCAGTTCATGCCCGGCCCGGCACTGGTCTACTCGCTGCCGTGGTGGGCAGGCGGGTCGACCGCCACGTTGTGGACCCCCGCCGTCATCGGTGGCCTCGCGCTGCTGGCCATCGGTCTGCTCGTCGGTCGGGTCGTGGCACCGTCCGCCGCGGCGCCGGCCGCACTGCTGGTCGGTGCCTGCTTCCCGTGGCTGCACACGGCTCGCTCCACCTACTCCGAACCCCTCGCCGGCCTCACGCTGGGCGCCGGGTTCCTCGCCCTGACCCTGCTCCTGCGGGCAGCCGACGACACCCGCGAGGAGTCGGCTGCGCAGACTGCGGACCGGAGGTTGCGGGGCGCGGCGCTGGTCGCCGGTGCGCTCATCGGGGGGACCGCGATCGTGCGCATCGACGCACTGCGCGAGACGATGCTGCTCATCCCCGTCGCGGCCGTGCTGCTTGCGAGGTCGAGGGGCTGGGCACGTCATCTCCTGGGCGGTGCGGTCGGCACCACCCTCGCGGGTTTTGCCGTCGCCGGCGTCATGAGCTGGCGCTACCTCGGCGAGATCGGCGGGTCGCTCGTGCCGCTCGTCGGACTCGTCGTGCTCATGTCGATCGGCTGCTGGTGGCTGCTGCGCCGCGCTCGCGCCGGCTGGTCACTGCCGGATCGGCTCACGGCCCGCCTGCCGGTGGTCCTTGCCGGGGCAGTGGTCGTCGTCGGCGTGCTCCTGGCCCTGCGGCCCTCCTTCATGACGACTCGTCAGGACCCGCGCGACCCCGGGGCCATGTACGTCGCCCGCATGCAGGCCGAGCTGGGTCTGCCGATCGACGGCGGTCGCACCTATGCCGAGCACTCCGTCGACTGGCTCGCGTGGTGGATCGGCCCGATCGCCGTCACCATCTCCCTCGTGGTGCTGGCGGTCCTGGCCCATCGCCTCGGGACCTGGTGGGCGAAGGGAGGTCCCCTCCCGGCGTGGAGCGCGGCCCTCGTGGTCACGACCGGGTCGACCCTGCTGACGCTGGTGCGTCCGGGGATCACGCCGGACCACCCCTGGGCCGACAGGCGGCTGCTCATCGCCCTTCCCCTCGCGCTGGTCCTGTGCGTCGCCGCGGCATGGTGGGCCGGGGCCCGCGCCCGGGAGCGGTGGGGGAGCGCGGCGGGTGCCACCGTCCTCGTCGTCCTCCTGGCCGCGACCGCCGTCCCGACCGCCATGGCGACGTGGCCCCACCGCGCCGAGCGGGTGGAGGCTGGCGGGCTGGCCGCTGCCAGGACGTACTGCGACGCGCTCGAGCCGGACGACGTCGTGCTGGCCGTGGACGACTGGGCGGTCAACCACTGGACCCAGGTGACCCGGGGCATGTGCGGGGTGCCCTCCGTGGCGACGACGGGCAAGCTGCGGGACGACCCCCAGCAGGTCCTCGCCGCCGCCAGACGACTGGACGAGCGCGTCCGCGCGCGCGGCGGCAGGGTGCTGCTCGTGGCCCACAAGGAGCCGCAGACCTTGCAGGACCTGGGTGCCACCGACGTCCGCGTGGTCCTCGACACGCAGCTCATGGAGGACGCCCAAGAACTGACCCGCAGGCCCGAGGGGCTGGACCCGTTGCGCCTCGTCGTGTGGACGGGTCGCGTCCCGCGATGACCACACCGGTCGCATAGGCTTCCCCCCGAGATGAGTGAGCCCCACGACACCGAGCCGACCGTCCCCGATGAGTGACGCCTCGCTGAAGATCGCGATCGTCGGACCGACCCATCCCTACAAGGGTGGAGTCGCGTCGCACACCACGACCCTCGCCCACGAGCTCGAGGCCGCCGGCCACGACGTCACCCTGGTCTCGTGGAGCCATCTCTACCCGAGCTTCTTCTACCCGGGGGAGCAGTCGGTCCCCAGCTCCGGCGACCCGGACGTCCCTCCCTTCGCCCGCACGGTGCGGGCCCTGTCGTGGGCTCGCCCGGACTCCCTCGTGCGAGCCGGCCGCCGCCTGCGTGACGTCGACCTGATCGTCGTCGTCCACGTCATCCCACCCGTCGTGCCCCTCCATCTCACCCTGCTGCGCGCTGCGGGGGTCGGGCGCACGGCGCTGACCGGCCGCGGTCCGCGCACGGCCGTCATCGCGCACAACGTGCTGCCGCACGAGCCGCACCCGGGTGACGCGGCCCTGATGCGCACCTTCTTCCGCCGGGTCGACGCCGTCGTCGTCCACTCCGCGGAGCAGTCGCGGCTGGCGCGCGAGCTCGACGCCGAGCACGTCGTCGTCACGGACCTGCCGCCCCACCTGCCCGGGGGAGACCCCGTCGAGCGCCGCGCCCACCACGGGCCGGCCCGCCTCCTCGCCCTCGGGCTCGTGCGGGGCTACAAGGGGATCGACGTGCTCCTGCGCGCGATGGTGCGGGTGCCCGACGTGACGCTCACGGTCGCCGGGGAGATGTGGGGCGACACCGGTGAGGAGATCCGGCGGCTCGCCGAGCACCGCGACCTGCGGGGCCGCGTGCAGATCCACAGCGGCTACGTCCCGGCCGAGCGGATCGCTCCGCTGCTGGCCCAGCACGACGTGCTGTCGCTGACCTACCGCAGCGCGACCGCCAGCCAGAACGTCCTGCTCGCCCACCAGCACGGTCTGGCCGTCCTGGCCTCCGACGTGGGCACCTTCGGTGACCAGGTGCGTGACGGCGTCGACGGTTATCTCGTGCCGCCCGAGGACGAGGACGCGCTCGTCGAGGTGCTGCAGGGGCTGAGCGACCCCGCCGAGGTCGCCCGCATCCGCGCCGGCGTCACGCAGCCGGACCTGCAGGAGCCGTGGGTCCGCTACGTGGGCACCCTCGAGGCGCTCAGCTCGGCCGACGTGCTCGCCGACCCCACCCGCCCGGCGCCCGTGCGGCGCCGGTCCCGTCTCGGTCAGGTGGCCGACCGGGCGGAGGACCTCGTGACGCTCGCGAGGCTTGCTCGGGCCCGTCGCCGCCCCCGGCTGGACCTCGACCGCTCAGACTTCCCGTCCTGGGTGCGCGCCACCGACGTCCTGGTCCACGACGAGGACGCGCGACGTGCCCACGAGGCCGCCCGTGAGATCGGTCTGCCGCGCGGCGGCGACGAGATCGCCGAGTGGGCCGCACTCGGCGCACTCGAGGTGCTCGTCACCATGCGCGACCGGGGCCGGCGCGAGGCCCTGATCATCGACGCCTCCGGAGGCGGGTCCCCCTTCGGCCGGTGGGCCCGGGCCGCCGGGTACGTACCCGTGGAGGTCGAGCTGACCGGCGCCCGATCGTCCATGACGCTGCTCGACGTCGACACCGCCACCTTGGACTTCGTCACCCGACTGCACCCCGACGACGCCAGTGCCACGGACGTCGACGAGACGCTCACCCAGGCAGGGTGGGCGCTGCGCGCGGGTGGCCTGCTGTGCCTGACGCTGCCGATCGGCGGCAGCGCCGACGACGTCATCGGCGGGGCCGCCGACCTGCGGGCCGTCGTCGCACGGGCCGCCGATGCCGGCCTGGACCTCGTCGGCGACGTGGACGGCGACCTCACCGCGCGACTGAGGCATGCCTCCCGGGTCAGCTCTGACCCGGACGCGGCCCACGCGCTCGTCCGGCTGACCCTGCGCCGCCGATGAGCACGACCGGGACCAGCCCGCGGCCACCGCGCCGCAGCGGCCGCAAGCGGGTGCTCGACGTGCTGCGCATCGGCTTCCTCGTCGTCGTGCTCGCCGCGGTGGGCATCGCGCTCTGGAGCAACTGGGCGCAGGTCCGGGGCGACCTGCGCAGGCTGGGGCCGGTGACCCTGCTCAGCGCCACGGCCTTCGCGCTGCTGTCGCCCTTCTTCACCGTCCTGGGGTGGCGGGTGCTGCTCGCCGACCTCGGCTCGCGTCTGCACATCGCCCCGGCCAGCGGCGTCTTCTTCGTCGGACAGCTGGGCAAGTACCTGCCCGGGTCGGTCTGGTCGGTCGTCGTGCAGACCGAGATGGCCGCCAAGCTCGGCGTGCCGCGGCGTCGGAGCGCGGTCGTCGGGCTCCTGTGCATCGCGCTGTCGGCGCTCACCGGGATGATCGCCGGTCTGCCGGCCCTGCCCGTGCTCCTCACCCGCGGCGACACCGTCATCCCGTGGTGGTCGCTGCTGCTCATCATCGTGGCGCTCGGCGTCCTGCTCTGGCCGCCACTGCTCAACTGGGGCATCCGCAGGATGCTGCGGCTCCTCGGTCGCGAGCCCCTGGAGCACGCGCTCACCCCCGCCGCGGTCGGCCTGTCGAGCCTGTGGTTCCTGCTGTCGTGGCTCGTGGGTGGCCTGTCCGTGTGGGTCATGGCCCGCAATGTCGCGCCCGACGACGCCGACGCCTCGAGGCTCCTGCTCGTCGCGGTCTCGGGCTACCTGCTGGCAGCCGGCATCGGCATGTTCAGCATCGTGGTGCCGGCCGGTGTGGGCGTGCGCGACGGCGTCATGGTCCTGCTCCTCACCACGCAGATGCCGATCTCGGCCGCCACGGCGGTCGTCGTCGTCGCGCGCTTCCTCACCGTCCTCGCCGATGTCGTCTGGGCGGCCATCGGCTGGCTCTGGGCCAAGTCGCACCACCTGCTGCCCGGCCCCGCGCCGGACCTCGACCCGACTCCCTCCTCGTAAGGTGATCTTCCATGTCTGACTCCACCTCCTCCAGCCAGGTCGCTGCACCCCCCGGCGGGCGGCTCCTGGCCGTCGCCAAGCGGGGCGCCGAGCACCTCCTGTGGGGCCGGGTGGCCGTCCAGCGACGGATCGAGGCCCGAACCAGGGGAGCGCGCCCCGTCCCCACGAGCGTCCCGCCCACGGGGGTGCTCACGGATGCCGCCACCTGGCGCCGGGCCACGGCCGAGGCCAAGCGACTGCGCCTCCCGCTGCACCGGGACCTGCCCAAGAACTGGGATGCGCTCGGTGCCGTCGCCGCCGTCCTCGACCTCGTCGACGACGGGACGCGCAGCGCGCGGATCATGGACGCCGGCAGCGCGCGGTACTCACCGGTCCTGCCGTGGCTGCGCCTCTACGGCTTCGGCGCAGCAGCCGGCTCGCTCATCGGCATCAACCTCGAGTTCGGGTCGCAGGTCACCCGCGACGGCGTCGTCTTCCGCTACGGCGACGTCACCGACACCGGGCTGCCCACCGGCCACCTCGACGCCATCACCTGCATGTCGGTCATCGAGCACGGGGTGCCGCTCGAGGGCTTCATCGCGGAGTCGGCCCGGCTGCTGCGCCCCGGAGGCGTCCTCGCGGTCTCGACCGACTACGACCAGGACCCGCCGGACACGACCGGCAAGGTGATCTACGGGTCCCAGGTGCACATCTTCTCGCCCCAGGAGATCCGCGACCTCGTGGCGATGGCCGACCGTCACGACCTCGAGCTGGTCGGCACGCTCGACGACCGGGCGCTGTCGCACACGGAGCGGCCCGTCCACTGGGGCAGGGTCGACCTCGACTACACCTTCATCCTCCTGACCTTCCGCAGGCGCTGAGCCGACGGTCACCGTGGCAGGGGGACGAGCAGCGGCGCCAGGACCTCCTCGTAGGCGGCGCCATCGGCCGGCCGGTCGCTGAGCAACCGGAAGATCGCCGCTCGCAGCATCGCCTGCCGCCGCGCGCCCCGGGTCCAAGAGGTCATCGTGTCGGGGTCGGCGGCGAGCCGCAGCACGCTGTCGAGCACCGCGATGGCCTCGGCCCACAGGGCCGGCCGCCAGTACGGGCTGACGTCGATCACCACCGGTGCACCGTCGGGATCGAGCAGGATGTTGCCGGCGAGGTCGCCGTGGACGAGCTGGTCCGGGCCCAGGTCGGTGGTGTCGCGGGCCCACGACAGGCGGCGTAGCAACCGCTCACCGGCTGCGTCCAGGGTGCCTGAGGGCAGCGGCAGCTGCTCGAAGGCGGTCCGCTCCGCCACCGACCAGCGATCGGCCACGGTCGGGTCGGTGGGCAGGCGGTCGGCTGGCGGCCACGACGAGACGGCACGGGCCAGCTCCGCGTGGAGGATCGCGCCGACCGCTCTGGTCGCCGTCAGGTCCCTCAGCTGCTGGGTCCCCGGCTCGTAGCGGGTCGCGCCCCACCCCTCGACGACCCAGCTGCCGTCGCGTGCCGGGACGGGCATGGCGATGCGCAGGTCGCGGCGGTCCCTCCCCGGACGGGTGTCGAGGTCGGCCGCCAGCCGCGCCAGGGCCGGGTTGAGCCGGTCCAGGGTGGCTGGGTCGCGGTCCGGCGACAGGACGAGGTCGCCGGCGCGCACGCTGCGGCCCTGCCCGCCGGGTACCGGTGCGAGGTCGCCGGGCACCGCGAAGAGGTCCAGCACGTGCTCGCTCGGTCGCATGCGCGTCACGGTAGGGCACGCGGGCAGGCACAATCGAGCCGTGAGCACGCAGGCCGCAGCGATGACCCGACGGCACCGACCGTCCGCTCCCGTGGATCTCGATCTGGTGCTTCCCCCCTTCGTCCGGGGGGCGGGCGACCCCACGAGCCAGGTCGGCCGGGACGGCTGGTGGTTCGCCTGGACGACGCCGGACGGGCCCGTGACGCTCCACCTCGTCGACGAAGGGGGCGAAGCCGCGGCCTCCGCATGGGGCGAGGGGGCGGGCTGGATGCTCGAGCGGGTGCCCGACCTGCTCGGCGCGCGGGACGACGCGAGCGGCTTCAGACCGCACCACGACGTCGTCGCCCGGGGCTGGCCGCGCTTGTCCCGCTGGCGGGTCCCGGCCAACGGCCTCGTGGCGCAGATGCTCGTCTGCTCCGTCCTGGAGCAGAGGGTCACCGGACGCGAGGCCTTCTCCAGCCAGCGCCAGCTCGTGCGCCGCTTCGGCACGCCGGCCCCGGGCGCTGGCGAGGCCCTCGGCCTGGTCTGCCCTCCGAGCGCCGCCGACTGGGCGCAGATCCCCTCGTGGGCCTGGCTGCGGGCCGGCGTCGACGGAGCCCGCTCGCGCGTCGTCGTCCGCGCCATGCGCGTGGCAGGACGCCTCGACGAGTGCGCCGACCTGCCCCTTGAGCAGGCGCACACCCGGATGCGCTCACTCCCGGGCATCGGTGTCTGGACGGCCGCCGAGGTCGCGCAACGAGCCCTCGGAGATCCCGACTCGCCGAGCTTCGGCGACTACCACGTCGCCAAGGACGTGACCCTGGCGCTCGACGGCGAGATCGGCGATGACGCCCGCATGGCCGAGCTGCTCGCGCCCTACGCGGGGCACCGGTACCGCGCGCAGCGGATCATCCAGGCCACGGCCGGCCACCGCCCTCGTCGCGGGCCCCGACGCTCGCTGCCCACGCACCTGCCGACGCGCTTCTGACGCGTGGGGACCTGACCGACGGCGCGGACGGCTGGCTGGCTGAAGGAGCGGGCGACACCGGGGTGGCCCGACTCATGGGCGAAGCCGGCTGGCGAACCAGCGTGAGGCACAGGGAGACGGGCCGGCTTCGTCCTTAGGGCCACCCCGGTCGTCGCCCGCGACGGACGAGAACTGGCCTCGGACGAGAACTGGCCCCTGAGCGTGGTCAGCCGGTCCTGGTGATGGCGAGGACGTCAGCGGGGGAGGCGTCCGCGGGGAGCCAGGTGATGCGCAGGTCGCGGTAGAGCGAGGCGACGCCGTCGGCGGTGCGCTCGACGTCGACGGCCGCGAGGGAGGGGCCGAGGTCGGCGAGATCGGGGGTGACGCCCACGATCGGGGCAGAGGTGCCACGCAGGGCGTCCCGGACACCGGCGACACCGAGCACGATGCCGATCGACAGGACGGGGTCGGCCGGCGCCAGCACGACGACGTCGGCCTCACGGAGGGCGTCGAGGACGCCGGGGGCGGCGGTGGCCCGGTCCATCCCGGCGACGATGAAGCGGGTCGCGGGGGGAGCGCCGAGGTCGTGCCGCCACTGCTGGACGTGGACGGCCTGCTGCTCCTGCTCGCCGTCGAGGACGGCGTGCGTCTCGACGGGCACGTCGCTCATCGGCAGCAGCCGGACGCCCCGCTCGGTCAGGCCTCGTCGCTCCGCCAGCGTGGCGGTGACCTCGCTGAGCGTCGCGCCCTGGCCCAACCAGGCCGTGCGGGCCAGCTGGACGGCGAGCTCGCCGTCGCCCACCCGGTACCAGTCGGGGTGCACGCCGAGCGAGGTGAGCTCGTCGCTCACCACGGTCGTGGCGGCGGGCGAGGCGTCGGACAGCTGCGCGAGCAGTGCATCGAGATCGGGACAGGCGCGAAGTCCCGCGAGGGTGATGTCGTCGCCGGTGTTGGCGATGACCGTCACCTCCGCCCGGTCGTGCGAGTCCTGCAGCTGGTCGACGAGGCCGCTGACGAGCTGGGCGCCGGCGAGCCCGCCGGAGATCACGGTGATGCGCATGCGCACATCGTCGCAGGCCGGCGGTCGGGGCGGTGACTCGGCTACCGTTCGCAGACTCCATAGCCTGCTCGGCTTGACGACGCACGCATGACACGCATGTAATTACAGACATGTCACGCACCGGGACCATCGGTGCTGGCGTGAAGGACAGGGTCGGGTGCCGAGGTCGAGGAGGGACCATGCACGAACTTCAGTTGATCATGGGTGGCGAGACCACCGACGAGTCGTCAGAGATGTCATGGCAGGAGCGATCGCTCTGCGCGCAGACGGATCCGGAGGCTTTTTTCCCCGAGAAGGGTGGCTCCACGCGCGAGGCCAAGAAGGTCTGCGTCGGCTGTGAGGTGCGTCAGGAGTGCCTCGAGTACGCGCTGGCGCACGACGAGCGCTTCGGCATCTGGGGCGGTCTGTCCGAGCGCGAGCGTCGCAAGCTCAAGAAGCGCGCAGTCTGACCGTTGACGAGGTCGTGACGCAGCCCAGCCCCACGTCGCCCTCCGCCTCTCCATCCCGGCGGACGACAGCGCCCCCGGTGACCGTGACCACGGTCGTCGTGGCACGCACCAGGGAAGACACGGGACAGGTCCTGAGCGCCCTCCTCGCGCAGGACCGTCTCCCCGATCGACTCCTCCTCGTCGACGGTTCCCTCGACGGACTGGGCGACACCACGGCCCTCCTCGCCCCCGTCGACGAGGCGGGCATCGATGTCCTGACGAGCACGCTGGGACCTCGCCGAGGCATCCGCCGGGTGCTGCCGGCGATGATCGAGCGCCTCCCGCGCGCCCCGGTCGGACGGGACCTGGTGTGGGTGCTGACCTCACGTGCGCGCCCTCACCCCCAGGCGCTGAGCCGGCTCGTCGCGGCCTCGGGCCGAGGTGTCGGGATGGCTGCTCCCAAGCTCGTCGACGAGAGCGACCCGACGCTGATCGTGCGGTTCGGCCTGCAGGTGACGCGTGCCGGTCGCATCGTCCCGGGCCCGATGGCCGGCACGACCGACCAGGGGCAGCATGACGCCGATGTCGACGCGATCGCCGCGCCGCTCGACGGGCTCCTGGTGGACCGAGGGGTCTACGAGTCCCTCGACGGTCACGACCCGACTCTCGGTGACTTCGGCGGGGACCTCGACCTGGGGTGGCGCTCGCAGCGCGCGGGCCGTCGCGTCGTCCGCGTCCCCGACGCCCATGTCGCGGTGCGCCCGACCAGCGCGGAGCGACGTCCGACCGCCAGTCATCGCCGCCAGGCCCGCCGGGTCGCCCTCACGCGCGCCCACGTCACGACGGCCCCCTTCCTCGCCCTGTGGATCGCCGTGAGCAGCCTGCTCACCGGGCTGGTCCTCGTCGTGCTCAAGCGCCCCGGCATGGGCGCCGACGAGCTGGCCAGCCTCCCCGCAGCCTTCGACCTGCGCACCCTGCGCTCGCGGTTGCGCGGTCGTGCTCCGCGCGAGGTCTCCCGCGGTGACCTCGACGCACTCTTCGTCTCCGTGCAGGATGCGCGCAGACGCCTGGTCGACGAGGCCCGCGGGTCCGTCGGCGGGGATGATGGGGTCGAGGCGCGCTCGCTCGAGGTGGAGCGCGGCGGCGGCTGGCTCGCCCACCCCCTCCTGTGGCTGCTCCTGCTCACCAGCCTGCTGTCCGGCTGGTCCGCCCGGCACATCACCGGAGAGCTGCGTCAGGGCTTCGGCTCCGGCCTGGTGGGTGGCGAGCTGCTCGGCGGTCGGGCCACCGCCGGTCAGCTGTGGGACTCGTGGTGGATGGGCTGGCGCGGCCAGGGGTGGGGTGGCGCGACCGAGCAGAGTCCCGCGCTCGTGGTGCTCGCCCTGCTGGCCAAGGTCGTCGAGTGGGTCCCGGGCCTGGGGTCCGCCCACTCGCCGGCGGGTCTCGTGCTCTCCCTCCTCGTCGTGACCGCGCTCCCGCTTGCCGCGGCCGTCGCCTACGTCTCCTCCCGCACCTTCACCGAGCACCGGTGGTTGCGTGCCGCCGGAGCCCTCGCGTGGGTGACCTCGGTGCCCGCGGCCATGGCGGTGGGGGAGGGCCGGATCGGCGCCCTGTGCCTCCTCGTCCTCGCCCCTCGGCTCGCGGCCGGTCTCGTGCGAGCGACCCGGCGCAGCAGCAGGCTGAGCGACGTCGTGCGGACCGCCCTGTGGGGCAGCCTGCTGGCGACCGTCGCTCCCTTCGCCGGTGTGGCGATCATCGTGGTCGGCCTGGGCCTCGTGCTCGTGGGTGACGCTCGTCGGCGCGGCCGCGGCATCGTGCTGGCAGCAACCCCCTTCGTGCTCGCCGGTCCGTGGCTGCTGGCACTCCAGGGCGACCCGCGCCGCCTCCTCGCTGGCTGGGGCCTGACGGACACCCCCGGAGTCGGCCCGATCGGCCGGCTCGCCCTCGGCCAGCTCCCCGGAGGGGCCGTCACCACGTGGTGGACCGCCGCGATCCTGGCCCTCGGCCTGGTCGCGCTGCTGGTCCCCGGCCGTCGCCCGGCCTCCTGGGGAGCCGCGCTCCTCGCCGTCCTGGGTCTCGGGTGGGCCGTGGGGGCCCCGCGCCTCGTCCTCGGTCACCGGCCCGACGGTGTCGCCGATGCGGGGGCTGCCATCACGCCGTGGGTCGGGACCGGGCAGATGCTGCTCGTCGGCGCTGCCGTGGTGTCGATCCTCGCGGCGGCCGACGTGCTGCCCCACAGTCTGCGCGGTACCGGGCGCCGCCGATGGTTCCTGCTGCCCGCCCTGGTGCTGCCCGTCGCGGCGATCGGCAGCGGGATCGTCGTCGGGCAGCACTCCTACGGCGACGGCCTGACCACCTGGCGCGACCCTCGCCCCCTCGTGGCGTCGGCGGCGGCCGAGGGGCCGCAGGCCGCCCGCACCCTCGTCGTCGAGAGCACCGAGACCGGGGTCACCTATCGCCTCGTCGGCTCCGAGCCGGGGGACCTCGTGCGTGACCTGCCCGTCGCCGAGCCTCCGGTGCCGGGGGAGGAAGAGGTCGCCGCGGCGGTGGCCCAGCTCCTGGGCGCGGGCGAAGGGGACCGGGTCCCGAGCGACGTGCTCGCTCGCCACGGTGTCTCCCACCTCGTCCTGGTCGGCTCCCGTGACGCGCAACGTCGACTGGTCGACGCCTCGCCGGGGCTTGCCCGGCTCGGCTCGAGCGGGGGGAGCACCACCTGGGCGGTCCGCGCACCGGTCACCGATGGCGCCACGCCGAGCCGGGTGCGAGCAGTGGCCGGTGGCTCGAGCCAGCCGCTGCCCAGCCGCAGTCATGGCGACACCGACGGCTCGGTGCCGGTGTCGGGGGCCGACGAGCTGGTGGTGGCCCAGTCCCTCGACTGGGGCGACCGGGTCGAGGTGCGTGCCGACGGTCGGCTCCTGCAGGCCCAGACCCACAGTGCGATCCCGACCTACGACCTGCCCGAGGGCAGCGACGGGGTGAGCATCGCCGTCGGTGCCGGCCACCCGGTGTGGAAGGTCCTCCAGGGCCTGGCCCTCCTGCTCGCCCTCTACCTGGCCCTCCCCACGGAGCGCCGGGTCGACCCGGAGGAGGATTGATGAGCCGAGTCTCCCTGCCCAGCCGCTGGCTGCACGGCGTCGGCCGGGTGGTCGTCGTGGCCGGAGTGGCCACCGGGCTCGTCCTGGGAGCCGGGCGGCTGGGCGCCGCGCCGACGCAACCACGGACCCCGGCGGCACTGCCGTCCGTGCCCACCTCGCTCACGACCTCGTACTGCCCGGGGGACCCCTTCGCCGCAGGGGAGAAGGGGACCCCGAAGGCAGACGTCCGAGGGAGCGTGGCCGCGCAAGCGGCACCACCCACCGTCCTCGACGGCGTCGTCACGCCGTCCGACGAGCCCGGTGAGATCACCATCGAGGACCTCGGCGCAACTCCGCAAGGATCGACCGACGCGAAGCCTCGCAGCGGGCCGATGAGCGAGAGCGTCGAGCGTCTGGACCAGCACCCGCAGCGGGTGCGTGGCAACGCCGAGCGTGCGCCGGGTCTGCTCGCCGCGCAGGGGTTCGTGGCCAGCGGCAAGCAGGTCAGCGGGCTCGCAGCCACTCCCTGCCTCGCACCGACGGCCGACGCCTGGCTGGTGGCCGGCGGCGGAGCGGAGGGGCGTCAGGAGCGACTGGTCCTGACCAACCCCGGCGGCAACCCGGTGACTGCGAGACTCGATCTCGTGGGGACCAAGACCGCCGACTCCGCCGACCGCTCGATCGTCGTCCCGGCCCACGGCCGAAGCGTCGTCCTCCTCGACGCGATCGCTGGGACCGACCAGGCCCAGGCCGTGCACGTCACGACGACCGGGGGGCTCGTCGTCCCCACCATCGTCGACCACCACCTCGACGGGCTCACCCCCGCCGGGGTCGAGACCGTCTCGCCCACTGCGGCTCCGGCCGAGCGGCTCGTCCTGCCGGGCAGCGCCGAATTGAGCGGCAGTGCCGACGCGAGCGCCCGCGGGGTCGTGCTGGCCGTACCGGGGTCGAAGGACGCCGTCGTCCAGATCCGGCGTCTGGGAGAGGGCGCGTCCCGGGGGGTCAAGGTCGTCACGGTCCCTGCCGACACCGTGGTGGACGTCGACCTGCCCGACGTCAGCGGGGTGCAGGGCTGGGTCGTCGAGTCGGACGAACCCGTCGTCGGCGCAGCGCACCTGAGCACCACGGACGCCGCCGGGCGCTCCGACATGGCCTGGTCCGTGGCGACGCCGTCCGTCGGCAGCCTGGGTGGCACGGCGCTCCCTGCCGTGCCGGCGAGCGGGGTGCGTCGGTATGTCGACGTCACCGCGACCGCAGGTCCCGCGAGCGTGGACGTGCTCCTGCTCGAGGACGGCCAGGTCCGGACCGAGCGCCTCGACATCGAGCAGGATCGCAGTGCTCGGGTCGATGCCCGCGGGGCACGTGCCGTCTGGGTGCGACCGAGCCGCGGCCGGGTGCACGCGGCCGTCATGATCGTGGGGGGACCCGGGGCCGCGCGCGCTGCGGCGACGTCGCTGCCGGTCCTCCCGGTGCGGGTCGCCGTGCGCGACCGGCCGGTGACCCTGGTGCGGTGACCGGCCGGCCTCGAGACCATCTGCCGCAGACAGGCGGGCGCAGGTCGGCGGCGTCGGGTCAGCGACGGTCCGGGTCCACCTCGTCGGGGTCGACCCCCAGGAGCAGGGCGACCTGCTCGACCATGACCTCGTGGACCAGCTCCACCAGGTCTCCGCCGCGGACGATGCTCTCGATCGGACGCCGGTAGACGACGATGCGTGCCGGCATGGGCCCTTGGGCCGGCCACAGCCGAGCCAGGGGAACGGCGTCCTCCCACCGCGCGGGGTCGGACGGAGGGACGTCCTCGACGGCGAACTCCACGCTCGTCCAGCGCCGCCCCAGGACTCGGCGGAAGCGCTGTGCCGTGTCGACGACGAGGTCGTCGAAGGCCTCCGCGCGAGTGGGCATGGAGGGCACGGCGGGGTGTGCCAGCGGCCCTCGCAGGCCCCGGCCGCGACGATCCCGATGGCGACTCACGCCTCGATCGTAGGCTCCAGCCCTCGGCGTGCCTGCGAGGATCGAGGGTGTCGTGGCCTAACCTGCACGAGTGACTCTCTCCCGCCAGTGCTCCCGTGCCGCGTGCGCACGCCCGGCTGCCGGGACCCTCACCTACGTCTACTCCGACTCCACGGTCGTGCTGGGGCCGCTCGCCACCTACGCCGAGCCGCACGCCTACGATCTGTGCGAGGACCACGCGCAGCGTCTCACCGCTCCGCGCGGGTGGGACGTCGTGCGGCTGGCCATCGACCAGCCGGCGCCGGCGACCTACGACGACCTCGTCGCCGTGGCCGAGGCCGTGCGCAAGCGCCCCGAGGCCACGACCGACTCGGAGCGCACCGCGCACCTGACGACGGCCTCGCGTCCGGAGCCGAGCAGCGTCACCGAGACGGGACGACGCGGCCACCTGCGTGTCCTGCGCGATCTCGACTGAGACACCACCCCCGCAGGTGCGACGCGGAGCCACTCCCGTGGCGAACTAGGCTGGCGACGTGACCACCCAGCTCTCTGACTTCGTCAAGGCATACGACGTGCGCGGCGTCGTCCCCGACCAGCTCAACATCGACGTGGCACACGCCCTGGGTGCTGCCTTCGCCGAGGTCGTCGCGCTCGCAGAGGGGGCCTCGGCCGTCGTCATCGGGCACGACATGCGTCCGAGCTCGCCCGAGCTCGTCGACGCGCTCGCTCGTGGCATCACGGCGCGAGGAGTCGACGCCGTCCTCATCGGGCTCGCCAGCACCGACGGGCTCTACTACGCCAGCGGTGCGTTGGGGCTCCCGGGCGCGATGTTCACCGCGAGCCACAACCCGGCCCAGTACAACGGGATCAAGTTCTGCCGCAGCGGAGCCCGTCCCGTCGGTCAGGACACTGGCCTGGCCCGGGTCCGGGACCTCGCCCAGCAGCACCTCGACCGCGGAGTCTCCGCCTTCGACGGCGTGCGTCCCGGCTCGGTCACCCAGCGTGACGTCCTGGCGGACTACGCGGGCTTCCTGCGTGGCCTGGTCGACCTGTCGCGCAGCCGCCCGCTGCGGGTGAGCGTCGACGCCGGCAACGGCATGGGTGGGCTGACCGTGCCGGCCGTCCTGGGCACCGACTCCGGACTGCCCGAGCTGCCGTTGACGATCGACCCGATGTACTTCGAGCTGGACGGCACCTTCCCCAACCACGAGGCCAACCCGCTCGACCCCAAGAACCTCGTCGATCTCCAGGAGCGCGTCCGGTCCCACGGCGCCGACATCGGGATCGCCTTCGACGGGGACGCCGACCGCTGCTTCGTCGTCGACGAGCTGGGCGATCCGGTGAGCCCGAGCGCCATCACCGCGATGATCGCCCGCCGCGAGATCGCGCGCGAGGTTGCGGCCGGCCGCTCGGCCTCCGACGTGGCGATCGTGCACAACGCCATCACCTCGGCCGCGGTGCCCGAGATCATCGCGCAGGACGGTGCCCGTCCGGTGCGCACCCGCGTCGGGCACTCCTACGTCAAGGCGGTCATGAGCGAGCACGACGCCGTCTTCGGCGGCGAGCACTCCGCCCACTACTACTTCCGCGACTTCTGGTTCGCCGACACCGGCATGCTCGCGGCGATGCACGTCCTGGCCGCGCTGGGCGAGACCGATGCCCCGCTCAGCGAGGTGATGGCCCCCTTCGAGCGCTATGTCGCGAGCGGCGAGATCAACTCGACGGTCACCGATGCCGCGGCGATCACCCAGCGGGTCCGGGACCGCTGGGCGACGGGCGCGACCACGGTCGACGAGCTCGACGGGTTGACGATCACCCAGCCGGGGGACGACGACGAGCCCATGTGGTGGATCAACCTGCGCCCGAGCAACACCGAGCCGCTCCTGCGTCTCAATGTCGAGGCGGCCGACGAGGCGACGATGGCGCGCGTGCGAGACGATGTCCTGACGATGATCCGAGAGGCCTGACATGAGTGAGTCGACGATCGAGCCCTGGCTGCGCGAGATCCTGCGCTGCCCCGCGTGCCGCGCCGAGCTGCGTGACGAGACCGGGGCGACCGGTCCTGAGCTCGCGTGCACCAGCGAGTCGTGCGGTCTGACCTATCGCGTGGACGACGGGATCCCCGTCCTCCTCGTCGACGAGGCCCGGCCGAGGGGCTGAGGCGACCGTGGCTCCCTTCGACGAGACGCTGCTCGACGACGAAGGGCGCCGCCGCGCCGTCGACCGGGCCGACCTCCTGCGGGCATTCGCGGGCGCTGGTGCCCAGGTGCGCGAGGCGATCACCCTCGCGGCCGAGAGCGAACTGGCGCGGGTGGCCGGCGGCGAGCGACCCCGGGCCGTGCACGTCGCCGCCGTCGGTGGCGCCGAGAGCGTCAGCACGGTGCTCGACCTGCTCATCTCCCGCAGCGGTCCCGTCCTGCTGACCTGTGACGGTTCGGGCCCCCTGCCGGGGTGGGTCGGCCCGCTCGACCTCGTCGTGGCGATCTCCTTGTCCGGTCGCGCCGAGGGTCCCGTCCGCCAGGCGAGAGAGGCGGCTCGTCGCGGTGCGCACGTCCTGACGATCGGGGCCGCTGACAGTCCGTTGGCAGCGGCCGCCGCGGCGGCGCGTGGGGTCCACCTGGCGATCGGCCCCGGAGTCGGTCACTCCCGGGCGGCGTTGTGGGGCATGGTCGCTCGGGCCGTGCTGGCCATCAGCGCCTGCAACGTCATCGACATCCGCCCGGCCGTCCTGTCCGCCGTCGCGGACCGTCTCGACGAGCAGGCGGAGCGGTTCCGGCCCGACGCGGAGTACTTCGTCAACCCTGCCAAGGTGCTCGCACTGGACCTGTCCGCGCTGACGCCGGTCGTCCTCGGTGACGGACCCGTCGCCGGTGTGGCGGCCCAGCGGACCAGCGCCATGCTCGCCCGCACCGCGCGTACCCCCGCGACGTGGGGGCGGCTGCCCGACGCGGCAGCCCAGGTGGTCGCCTGTCTCTCCGGTCCCTACGCGGGTCCGGCTGGAGGGACCGGCGGAGCGCACGACATCTTCACCGATCCCTACCTCGACGGACCGAGCGGACCGAAGCTGGGCCTGGTGCTGCTGCGCGACCCGGTCCCCTCCGAGGACGCCGACCCCGCCGAGCACGAGCGCCACAACACCGCCCAGTCGGTGGCCGACCGGGCAACCTCGTCCGGTGTGCGGGTGCTCGAGCACCTGTCCACTCCCGGGCACGACCTGGAGCGGCTGGCCGAGCTGGTCGCCCTGGGTGACTTCGCCGCTGTCTACCTCGCGGTCGGCCACGGGCTCGACCCGGCGTCGGTCCCCGGGCTCTCCGACCTGCATCTCCCACGGAAGGCAACAGAGTGATCGACGTCGACATCGCCATCATCGGCAGCGGATCGGGCAACAGCCTGCTCACCGATGACCTGGCGGACCGCACCTTCGCGATGATCGAGGCAGGTGCCGTCTTCGGAGGCACCTGCCTCAACGTCGGGTGCATCCCCACCAAGATGTTCGTGCACGTCGCCGAGGTGGCCACCACGATCCGCGAAGGGGGCCGCCTGGGTGTCGACGCGACCTTGGAGCAGGTGCGCTTCACCGACGTCCGCGACCGGGTCTTCGGCCGCATCGACCCCATCTCCCAGGCCGGTGAGGCCTACCGCCGAGACGGCGACAACGTCCACCTCCTGCGCGGTCGGGCCCGGTTCACCGGACCTCGCGATCTCGAGGTCGAGTTGCGCGACGGCACGACCGAGCACGTGCGCGCCGGGCAGGTCGTGATCGCCACGGGGGCGTACGCGACCTGGCCGGAGGAGCTGGGCCTCGCCGCCACGCGCGAGGGCATCACGATCCACACCTCCGACACGGTCATGCGGTTGCCCGAGCTGCCCGCCCGCATGCTCGTCATCGGCGGCGGGTACATCGCCATGGAGATGGCGCACGTCTTCTCCGCCTTCGGTACCGAGGTGGTCGTCTCGGCACGGGGCGACAGCCTGCTGCGGCACCAGGACACCGACATCTCCGAGGCCTTCACCGCCGCGGCCCGAGAGCAGTGGGACGTGCGCACCGGCACCGTCGTGACCGACCTGCGCCGCGTGGAGGACGGCATCACCGCCACTCTCAGCGACGGCTCGACCGTGACCACGGACGTCGTCCTCGCGGCCACCGGCCGCCGTCCCAGCACTCGTGACATGGGGCTCGACCTCGCCGGGGTCGACCTGCACGACGACGCGCGGGTCGTCGTCGACCAGCACGGCCGGACCACCGCAGAGGGGGTGTGGTCCCTCGGTGACGCCAGCTCCCCCTTCCAGCTCAAGCACGTCGCCAACCACGAGGCCAGGGTCGTCGCGCACAACCTCGCCCACCCGGACGACCTCCGGTCGTACACCCACACCGCCGTTCCTGCCGCCGTCTTCACCCACCCGCAGATCGCCTCCGTCGGCCTCACCGAGGAGCAGGCGAGGGCGCAGGGCATCGACATCACGATCAAGGTGCAGCAGTACGGAGACACCGCCTACGGCTGGGCGATGGAGGACACGACGAGCATCTGCAAGGTCATCGCCGACCGTCGCACGGGGCGGCTCGTCGGCGGGCACCTCGTCGGGCCGCAGGCGTCCACGCTGATCCAGCCGCTCATCCAGATGATGGCCTTCGACCAGCCGGTGGCCGAGATGGTCAGTGGGCAGTACTGGATCCATCCCGCGCTCACCGAGGTCGTCGAGAACGCCCTCCTCGGTCTCGACCTCAACCCGAGCGAGGACCTCAGCGAGTCGCCGCCGCTCGCGTGAGGCCCACCCTTCGTCGTCGCGCGGATACGCTGTGCCCGTGCTGATCACCCACGTGACGACCGGATCCCTGCGATGAGCGGCGGACTCTTCGCGCTCCTCGACGACATCTCTGTCCTGGCAAGGGCAGCGGCTGCATCGATCGACGACGTGGCAGCCGCGTCCGGTCGGGCCAGCGTCAAGGCGGCCGGTGTGGTCGTCGATGACACTGCGGTCACACCGCGCTACGTGGAGGGGATCGACCCCAAGCGCGAGCTGCCGATCATCAAGCGCATCACCCTCGGCTCGCTGCGCAACAAGCTGGTCTTCATCGTCCCGGCGATCCTGCTGCTCAACGCCTTCCTGCCGTGGCTGCTCTCACCACTCCTGATGCTGGGTGGCACCTACCTGTGCTTCGAGGGCGCCGAGAAGATCTGGGAGAAGCTCTCCGGCCACGGCGCGGACGCGGAGCTCGAAGCCGCCGAGAAGGACGAGGACGAGATCGTCAAGGGGGCAGTCACCACCGACTTCATCCTCTCGGCCGAGATCATGGTCATCTCGCTCAAGGCTGTGCTCGACGAGGGTCTCAACGACTCCTTCTGGTACCTGTTGGCCATCATGGTGGTCGTCGCCGTCCTCATCACCTTCGCCGTCTACGGCACCGTGGGACTCATTGTGAAGATGGACGACATCGGGCTCGCGCTGTCCAAGCGGGAGTCGGGCCTGTCGCAGAGGGTCGGCCGCGCGCTCGTCGCCGGCATGCCCAAGCTGCTCACCGTCCTGTCCGTCGTCGGGATCGCCGCGATGCTGTGGGTGGGTGGGCACATCATCCTCGTCGGTCTCGAGGAGACTGGGTGGCTACCGCAGCCCTACGAGTTCGTCCACCGCCTCGAGGTGGTCGTCCACGACGCGACCGGCCCCCTCGGCGGGATCCTCGGCTGGCTGACCAACACCGTCGCCTCCGCGGTCCTCGGCGCCATCGTCGGCGCGGTCGTCGTCGCGATCATGCACGTCCTGCCCTTCGGCAAGAAGGCCGAAGGGGAGAGCGCCGCCGCGCACTGAGACCGACGTGGACCTGCGCATCACCCCGCTCCGTGTCGAGGACGCGGGGACGATCGCGGTGCTGCAGAACAGCTTGTGGCGACTCACCTATGCGGGGCTGCTGCCGCCGGACGTTCTGGCGGCGCGGGATGACGAGACCAACATCGGGGTCTGGCGTGACCGGGCGGCTGCCCACGAGAGCGCTGGAGTCTCGCCCGAGGGAGCGCGTACCCTCGTGGCGCATGACGAGCGCGGTACGGCCATCGGATGGGCGACGACCGGGCCACCGAGGGACGCGGACCCGCCGACGGCCACCGAGCTGTGGTCCCTCTACGTGGCTCCCGAGCACCACGGGTGCGGGGTGGCCCGACGACTGCTGGCCGCGGTCCTCCCTTCGTCCGCCCCCGCGCACCTGTGGGTGGTGAGGGGCAATGATCGGGCCATCACCTTCTATCGCACGGCGGGTTTTGCGCCCGACGGACTGGTCAAGCGCGACGACCGGGTCGGCGCGGACGAGCTGCGGATGGTGAGGCACGGCGCCGGGCACGACTGATGGATTCGAAGAAGGATCGCGACTGCGAGGTCGCGCTCCTTCTTCGAACCGCCTCGTTGCCGCCCTGGAGGGCTGCGCCGGCCCGAGCGCCTAGACTGGTCGCAGCCGGCGTGGGTGATGACCCGCGAGAGCCCAGAAGGGTCGCGCCGGGTCCGAACCCCACCTGTCACAGGAGTTTTCACGTGTCCTTCGACTACAAGGTCGCCGACCTGGGCCTCGCCGAGGCCGGCCGTCACCAGATCCGTCTGGCCGAGCACGAGATGCCCGGCCTGATGAGCATCCGCAACGAGTTCGCGGAGTCGCAGCCGCTCAAGGGCGCCAAGATCGCCGGCTCGCTGCACATGACCGTGCAGACCGCGGTCCTCATCGAGACCCTCACTGCCCTCGGCGCCGAGGTGCGCTGGGCCAGCTGCAACATCTACTCGACGCAGGACGAGGCCGCCGCGGCGATCGTCGTCGGCGCCGGCACCCCCGAGGACCCGCAGGGCGTCCCGGTCTTCGCCTGGAAGGGCGAGACGCTCGAGGAGTACTGGGACTGCACCGAGCAGATCCTCACCTGGGCCGACGACGCCGCGCCCAACATGATCCTCGACGACGGTGGCGACGCGACCATGCTCGTCCACAAGGGCAAGGAGTGGGAGGCCGCCGGCCAGGTGCCGCCCACGACCGAGGAGGACTCCGAGGAGTTCACCGTCTTCAAGGCTCTGGTGCGTCGCACCCTCGAGACCGACCCGCAGAAGTGGACCAAGGTCGCCGCCACCATCAAGGGCGTCACCGAGGAGACCACCACGGGTGTTCACCGCCTGTACCAGCTGGCCGAGGCCGGCGAGCTGCTCTTCCCCGCGATCAACGTCAACGACGCGGTCACCAAGTCCAAGTTCGACAACAAGTACGGCACCCGTCACTCCGTCCTCGACGGCCTCAACCGCGCCACCGACGTCCTCGTCGGTGGCAAGGTCGCGGTCGTTGCCGGGTACGGCGACGTGGGCAAGGGCGTCTCCGCGGCACTCGCGGGCCAGGGCGCTCGCGTCGTCGTCACCGAGGTCGACCCGATCTGCGCGCTGCAGGCGGCGATGGACGGCTTCCAGGTCACCACGATGGAGCAGGCCGCCACCTACGGCGACATCTTCGTCACCACCACCGGCTGCTACGACGTCATCACCGCCGACCACATGGCGGCGATGAAGAACAAGGCGATCGTCTCCAACATCGGCCACTTCGACAACGAGATCGACATGGCCGGTCTCGGCCGCACCGAGGGCATCACCAAGACCGAGATCAAGCCGCAGGTCCACGAGTGGACCTACCCCGACGGCCGCTCGATCATCGTGCTCTCCGAGGGGCGCCTGATGAACCTCGGCAACGCCACGGGTCACCCGAGCTTCGTCATGAGCAACTCCTTCGCCAACCAGACGATCGCCCAGATCGAGCTCTTCGGCAAGGCAGAGGAGTACGTCGACAGCGACGGCAACCCGTCCGTCACGGTGCTGCCCAAGCACCTCGACGAGAAGGTCGCCCGCCTGCACCTCGACGCCCTCGGCGTCGAGCTGACCGAGCTGACCAAGGCCCAGGCCGAGTACCTCGGCGTCGACGTCGCCGGCCCGTACAAGCCGGAGCACTACCGGTACTGAGCCGCCTCGACCTCGGCCCCGTGGGCACCTGCCCGCGGGGCCGGTTTCGGGCCTCTGCGCGCACCTTGTCCGCATCTCCTTAAGGTCGTGCGCACCTTGTCCGCATCTCCTTAAGGTCGTGCGCTCGTGGGGCGCATCTCCCTAAGGTCGTGCGCGGCTGGGGACGAGCTTCAGTCCGACGACGGCCGCGACGATCCCCGCGATGAGCAGGGCCTTGGCGGGGGAGAAGGCCTCCTCGCCGGTGGCCATGGCCCAGATGACGGTGAGGGCGGCACCGACCCCGGTCCAGATGGCATAGCCCGTACCGATGGGGATGGAACGGACGGCGATGCCCAGGCCGGCCATGCTGATGGCCAGGGCGACGAGGAAGACGACGGTCGGCAGGGGTTTGCTGAAGCCCTCCGAGTGGCCCAGCGCAGTGGCCCAGACGGCCTCGAAGACGGCGCTCACGAGCAGGATGATCCACGGCATCAGGCCACGACCTTCAGGCCCGCGACGCAGGCGACGAGCAGGGTGATGAGGGCCAGCCGGGCGGGCGAGGCGAGCTCGTCCCCCTTCGCCATGGACCACAGGACGGTGAGCGTCGCGCCGATGCCGACCCAGACCGCATAGGCGGTACCCGTCGGGATGCTGGCCATCGCCCACGCGAGGCCGAGCATGCTGGCGACGAGCGAGACGAGGAAGAGCACGGAGGGAACGGGGCGGGTGAACCCGCGGGAGGCGGACAGGGCGCTGGCCCAGACGGCCTCGAGCATCCCCGAGACGATGAGCACGATCCAGGACATGGGACTCCTTGCCGAGTCCGTCTTGTCGCTGTGCGGGTACGGCTCCCTCGTCCGCAGGCCCGATCGCCGGACCTGCCGTCCACGCTACGGCGCCGGCTCCTCACTGTCACCTGCGGCCTGTGTGATGATGGGCCGACCGCAGCACCCGTGGGAGAGGGAAGACCGTGAAGGGACGTGTCCTCGTCGTCGATGACGACCAGGCTCTGGCCGAGATGCTCGGGATCGTCCTGCGCAAGGAGGGGCTCGACGTCGCGCACGTCGCCGACGGCGCCCGGGCGATCGACGCCTTCCACGAGGCCCGCCCCGACCTCGTGCTCCTCGACGTGATGCTCCCCGGCATGGACGGCATCGAGATCTGCCGCCGGCTGCGGCAGGAGTCCGGTGTGCCGATCGTCATGCTGACGGCGCGTACCGACACCGTCGACGTCGTCGTGGGCCTCGAGTCGGGCGCCGACGACTACATCGTCAAGCCCTTCAAGCCGCAGGAGCTCATCGCCCGTCTGCGAGCCCGGCTGCGTCGCGGTGACGAGCCCGAGCCCGAGCGCCTGACGATCGGGGACCTGACCATCGACGTGGCCGGTCACTCGGTCAAGCGCGGCGAGCAGTCCCTCGCCCTCACGCCGCTCGAGTTCGACCTCCTCGTGGCGCTCGCCCGCAAGCCGTGGCAGGTCTTCAGCCGTGAGGTGCTCCTCGAGCAGGTGTGGGGCTACCGGCACGCCGGTGACACACGACTGGTCAACGTCCACGTCCAGCGGTTGCGCAGCAAGATCGAGCACGACCCCGAGAACCCCCAGATCGTCGTCACCGTCCGGGGTGTCGGGTACAAGGCAGGGCCGTCCTGACGATGACCTCGGGCCCCCTCACGGAGGAGACCGAGGCCCCGGACGCGTCCAGCCCCGAGGTCGAGGCAGGCGCCGCGCCGCGCGGTGACGGTTTCGTCGTGCGTCAGGTCAAGGCACTCGTCGACCTCTGGCGTCGCTCGCTGCGCTTCCGAGTCGTCACCAGCACGCTGATCCTCGGTCTCGTGGTCGTCTCGATCATCAGCCTGACGATGTACCGGTCGATCGCCGACGGCCTGGTTGACAACCGGATCAAGCTCGCCCAGACCGAGTCCCGCAAGCTCACGGACGACGCGCAGGCCGGGTTCAACGGCTACACCGGCACCCCTGAGCTGCCGGTCTTCGCGAGCAACCTCGTCAACCGCACCCTCAAGGCGCCGGCGGGGGACGAGAGCCGCTACGTCATCTTCACCCGCAGCATCGACAACAGCTCTGACGTTCGGATCCCGTCGGAGGAGTCCGACGACGTGAGCCTCGAGTCCGTCCCGGCCTCCCTGCGCCAGGCGGTCTCGGCAGACCCCAGTCGTCAGCAGACGATGGTCATCGACCTCGATCGACCGACCCCCGATGCCGTCGGGTCCGCCTTCCCGGGGCAGTCGGCCAGCTCCGAGACCATCCCAGCGGTCGTCGTCGGGTCGCAGGTCGAGGTGCCGAGCGCCGACAAGTACGACATCTACTTCATCTACCCGATGGACCAGGAGGAAGCGACCCTCGGCACGATCTCGAGGTCCTTCATCCTCGGTGCGCTCTTCCTCATCGCCCTCGTCTCGGCGATCGCCTACATCGTGACGAGCATGATCGTCACCCCGGTGCGACGTGCCGCGGCGGCCGCCGAGCGTCTCTCCGCCGGCCACCTCAACGAGCGGATGTCGGCGCGCGGCCACGACGACCTCGCCCTCCTCGGGCAGTCCTTCAACGAGATGGCCGACAACCTGCAGACGCAGATCCGTCAGCTCGAGGGCCTCTCCCGGGTCCAGCAGCGCTTCGTCTCGGACGTCTCGCACGAGCTGCGGACACCGCTCACGACGATCCGCATGGCCGCCGACCTGCTCCACTCCTCGCGGGACGAGATGGATCCCATCTCGGGACGCTCCGCAGAGCTGCTCCACGACGAGCTCGACCGCTTCGAGGAGCTGCTGGCCGACCTGCTCGAGATCAGCCGCTACGACGCGGGCGCGGCGGTGCTCGAGCAGGACCCTGTCGACCTCTTCGCGATCATCGACCGGGTGGTGGCGTCCACGACGTCGATCGCCGACGCGCGCGGCAGCGAGGTCACCGTGCACCGTGCACCGGGGCAGACGGCCATCGCCGAGGTCGATGCCCGCCGCATCGAGCGGGTCCTGCGCAACCTCGTCGTCAACGCCATCGAGCACGGCGAAGGGCGGCCCGTCAACGTCTGGGTGGGCTCCGACGACGAGGCCGCTGCCGTCCTGGTGGAGGACCACGGCGTGGGGCTCAAGGCAGGAGAGGCCTCGCTGGTCTTCAACCGCTTCTGGCGGGCCGATCCCGCCCGGACCCGCACCACCGGCGGATCCGGCCTGGGGCTGGCGATCGCGCTCGAGGACGCACGGCTGCACCACGGCTGGCTGCAGGCCTGGGGCGAGCCCGGGGCCGGGTCGCGCTTCCGGCTGACCGTTCCCAAGGTCGCCGGTGGACCACTCGCGGGTTCCCCCCTTCCGCTCACGCCACGTGAGGGAGACCTCCCGGGAGCGAGCGCATGACCCGCCGACCGGGGATGACGCGCCGCGGTGTGCTGGGCCTGGCCGCGGTGGGGGCGCTCGCCGGGTGCGGCTTGAGCGCGGACCCGACCGTCCGTCCCGGTCTGAAGGTCGACGGCGAGCCGCCCGTGCCGCTCAACCGCATCCCCAACAAGCCCGACGTGGGAGCCACGCCCGAGCAGATCATCATCGGGTTCCTCCACGCGGGCGCCACGAGCGGGGAGCGGCTCGACGTCACGCGCTCCTATCTGACGGACACCCTCGCCCGCGGCTGGATCCCGGACAGCAAGACCGTCATCTACGGCGGGGGAGAGCCGCCCGTCCGCGCCGTGAAGGGCCAGAAGGACACCTACCGGCTGAGGGTCCACGTCCAGGCCACGATCGACACCGAGGGCCGCTACTCGGTGGCCCCGCCCAACCTGTGGGAAACCTTCGACTTCTCCGTGATGACGGTGGGGGGCGAGTGGCGCATCAGCGAGCTCGACAGCGGCTTCGGGCGGATCCTGCAGGCGCAGGAGGTCGGCTTCATCTTCCGCGACTACCCGGTGCACTACCCGGCCATCGGGTGGAACACCCTCGTCGTCGACCAACGCTGGTTCCCCCAGGACCAGCTGGCGACCCGGCTGGTCCGAGCCCAGCTGGGCCGGGTACCCGACTACCTCGAGGATGCCGTGTCCACGGACGTGGGCGCCCGGCTCGTCGTCGACGCGGTCCCGGTCCGGGACGGCGTCGCGCGCGTCGACCTCGACAGCGACTCGGTCTCCGAGGACGCGACCACTCGCAAGCAGCTGGCCGCCCAGATGGTCGCGACCCTGATGTCGCTACCTGCCGTCACCGAGGTCGTGATCACCCTCTCGGGCAACAAGATGGACCTCGGGGTCAAGGACGCGCTCACCACGCCCGAACAGCTCGGTTTCGTCGACCGGACGCAGACCAGCACCCCCATCGTCATGGCGCGGAGCGGCACCAAGCTGGTGCGGGTGGGTGACCGACTCGGGTCGGTCTCACGACAGCACATGACCTCGGCAGCCTCGGCATTCAAGCCGATCCCCGCCTCGTCACGACGTCTGGCCCTCCGCCTTGACGGCAAGGAGGTCGCGGCGGTCTCGCGCTCGGGCCGGGACCTCGTGAGGTACCGCGAGGACGGGGACCACATCGACGTCCCGACCTTCGCCGCAGGGATGTCCGACCCCTGCTACGACTACGGAGGGGTGCTGTGGGTCGGCGGGTCCGGCCTCGGGCGCGAGAGCGGCAACCGGTTGTGGGCCATCAACGCGACGGTCGACGCGACCGACGTCAAGGCCGCTGCCCCGCGGCACGTCCCCACCCCGTGGCTCGGCTCGCGACTCGTCCAGGCAGCGGTCGTCTCGCCCGAGGGCAGCCGGATCGCGGTCATCTCCGAGGAGGTCCCCGGCGCAGGCAGCACCCTGGAGGTCACCGGGGTGGTGCGGCGAGCCAACGGCCTGCCGATCAAGACCTCGCCGAAGACCTTCCGGCTCGGAGCATCGCTCGTCCAGATGATCGACGCGGTGTGGGTCGGTCCCACGACCCTGGCGGTCATCGGACGACGCGACAAGCAAGCGGTGCTGCAGCCCTATCTCGTGCACGTGGGAGGGCAGGTCGAGCCGATGACCGAGCGGCCCGGAGCCGTCGACATCACCACCACGGGCGATGACAAGGATGTCGTCCTCACGACCGAGGGAGACCGGGTCTTCCAGCGCTCGGGAGGCCGTTGGCAGGAGCTGAAGGCACTCACGGGAGCGGTCGCGGCAGGAGTGTGACCCGGGCGGGCGACCCCGCAGGTGATCCACAGGGGCGATCTGGTCGGACGACGCGTCCACCGCCCCGATGGGTCGGTGGCCGGGTGCCGCGCGACGGTCGAGACTTCGATCGTGGGTGGCGCGAGGGTCGGGGAGACGCTGCGGGCAGCGCTGGACCTCGTGCTGCCCCTCGCCTGCGCGGGGTGCGGCCGACCCGGTGAGGGGGTCTGTGCGTCCTGCCGCCGGGAGCTGGCTGGTCTCGCCCTGCAGGAGCTCGGTCCGCTGGCTCCGAGCCCGGTGCCGCGGGACTGGCCCGGGTGCACGGGGACCCTGCGCTACGAAGGGGTGTCCGCCCGCCTGATGAAGGCCTTCAAGGACGGTGGGCGGCGCGACCTGGCCGACCTGCTCGCGCGGCTGCTCTCGGACGCCGTGGCCCGTGCCGTGGCAGCGGTCCCACCCCACGTCGACCACCGCCCGGTCGTGCTCGTCCCGATCCCGTCCGCGCCGGCAACCACCCGGCGACGCGGTGACCGCCCGACCGCCATCCTCGTGCGGCGTGCGGCCCGACTCGTCGGGTCGGACGTGGTCATGGCTCCGGTCCTCTCGATGGCGCGAGGGACGGCGGACCAGGCGGGCCTCGACCGGGCAGCCCGGCAGGACAACCTGGCGACGGCGATGCGCGTGGTGTCACCGGAGGCCGTGCACGGGCGGGACTGCGTGCTCGTCGACGACGTCCTCACCTCGGGGGCGACCCTCGCCGAGGGCCACCGAGCACTCCTGGCCGCCGACGCCCGGACGGTGCGCATGGCCGTCTGCATGGTCACCCCACGAAGGTTGCCAGCGCTCGCCCTACCTTTATCCAGCCCCCCGGACTAACGTGTCGTCATGGGTCCCTCGTACGGCCGGACTAACCGGAGCGGCGCAGGGGCCTTCCGCGTCCGCGGGCGGCAGCCCGCGACGATCGCACACCCCGGATGGGTGGTGGTGCCAGGAGCAGGACGCCCTCGCCAGGCGTGACAACTCGCAACACCGACGTCCCCAGGAGGACTCCGTGGAAATTGCCATCACCGGACGCAACGTCAATGTCTCCGATCGACTGCGCGAGTACCTCGACACCAAGCTGTCGAAGGTCCCGCAACTCGATCCTCGCGTCCAGCGGATCGAGGTCATGGTGAGTCACGAGCCCAACCCACGCAGGGCCAAGACGAGTGAGCGGGTCGAGATCACCTGCCGCTCCAAGGGCCCTGTCATCCGCGCCGAGGCCGGCCACGACGACCGTCAGGCGGCCGTCGACCTCGCCGTCGACAAGCTCCTCGAGAGACTGCGCCGGGCCCACGACAAGCGCAACGTCCTGCGCGGTCGCCGCCGCACCTCCGTCGCCGAGGCAACCGCCGCGCTGACCGAGCCGCTCGCGGGCGACCAGCCCACCGAGGACTTCGCGGACGAGCCAGACCCCTTCGGCACGATCGGCGACAGTCCGATCGAGGTCCGCGAGAAGATCCACGAGTCGGTGCCGATGCCTCTCGCCGAGGCCGTGCGACGCATGGAGCTCGTCGGGCACGACTTCTTCCTCTTCCACGACTCCGACAACGGCCGCCCGAGCGTCGTCTACCGCCGACGCGGATGGTCCTACGGCGTCATCCACCTCGACGTGCAGGACCACGACGAGGCCTCGCCGGTCAACGGCACGCCCGTCGAGGAGCCGGTCTCTGTCCGCTGACGATCCCATGGCTCAGTGGTCCGGGCGAGGGCTCGGACGGCTCTGACGACGAAGCCCGGCTCGGGCGACTGCCACCTCGCGTGCGGTCGTCCGGCCGGGCTTGGCCCATGAGTCCTGCCGCCCCGACCTTCGCCCTGGGCTCGCGGCCGGATCGAGGATGTCGGTGGGGTACGGCAGTCTTGACGACGTGCGCACTCTGACTCCGGCTGCCGCCCGTCGCATCGCCATCGCTGCCCAGGGCTTGGCGCGGCCCAGACCGCAGCACACCCCGACGACCCGGGACCTGCAGCGAGTGGTCGAGACCGTCGGGTTGGTGCAGATCGACAGCGTCAACGTCGTGGCCCGCAGCCAGTACCTGCCCTTCTTCTCCCGGCTGGGTCCCTATGACAGCACGCTCCTGGACCGGATGCGCGATCGCGCACCGCGGCGGCTCGTGGAGTACTGGGCCCACGAGGCGAGCTTGATGCCGCCGAGCACCTGGCCGCTCATGGAGCACCCGCGGATGCGACGGGCCCTCGACGGCTCCTGGGGTGGGATGCAGCGCGTCGCGCGAGAGCACCCCGAGGTGGTCGCCGCAGTGCTGGAGGAGGTCAGGTCCGGTCGTCCGCGCACCACCCGCGAGCTGGAGGCCGCCCTCGGGCACCGACGTGACGGGGAGCGAGAGCACTGGGGTTGGAACTGGTCGCTCGCCAAGCACGCCCTCGAGCACCTCTTCTGGGCGGGCCAGATCTCCTCCGCCGGGCGCACCACGCAGTTCGAGCGTCGTTACGCGGCACTCGAGCGCGTCGTCCCGCCGGCACATGCACAGGTGTGGCTCGACCCCACGGCCAGGCACTCCGAGCCCGATGCCTACGTCGAGCTGATCCGCATCTCGGCCCGCGCCATGGGAGTGGCGACCGAGGCCGACCTCGCGGACTACTTCCGCCTCGAGCGTCGGCAGGTCCGGCCGGCCATCGACACCCTCGTGGAGGTCGGGGAGCTCGAGCCCGTGGCCGTCACGGGATGGCCGCAGCCGGCGTGGCTGCACGTCGACGCCCGCCGGCCACGGGCCGTGCACGGCAGGGCGCTGCTGTCTCCCTTCGACAGCATGGTGTGGTGCCGCCCGCGGGTGGAGCGGCTCTTCGGCTTCCACTACCGGCTCGAGATCTACACACCTGCCGCCAAGCGAGTACACGGGTACTACGTGCTGCCCTTCCTCCTGGGCGACGAGCTCGTCGGGCGGGTGGACCTCAAGGCCGACCGGGCCGTCGGCGCACTCCTCGCTCGCCGGATCACCTGGGAACCCGGCCGTGGGGGAGCGGACGACAGGCGGGAGCTGAGCGAGGAGCTGGCCCAGATGGCCCGCTGGCTGGGCCTTACCGACGTCGTCGGTGGCTGATCAGGTCAGCCGCTCCCAGTGGATCGACGCTCCGACGCCACCGTCAGGAGCATCGGCCGCCTCCTCACGACCCCACACGGTGAAGCCGGCCTCCTGGAGGACCCGGTTGCTCGCCTCGTTGTCGGCAGCGGTCTCGGCGAGGAGCCGCCGCAGCCCACGACCGCCCTCGGCCACCGGCAGCAGGGCGTGGTCGGCCGCCAGTCGAGCGGCCTGTCGGGCCAGGCCACGACCCCGCGCGGTGGGCCGGATCGCATAGCCGAGCTCCGCGGTGCCGCCCACGACCAGGTGCGCGTCGTGCACGAAGAGGAGCACCTCGCCGAGGGCTTCGTCGGTGGCCGCGTCGGCGATGCACCAGTTGATGCCCCTGCCCAGCGACATCCCCTCCCGTCGCCGCAGCAGCCAGTCGTCGAAGGTCTGCGGTGTGGGGACCGCCCGTGCCGGCACGAAGTGTGCTGGGTGGTCGTGGGGCTCTGCCATCGCGGAGTCGTCGTCACGGATCGGCCGCAGCCGCAGCCCGTCGCCCTCGATGACGGGCGGCTCGGACCACGGCTGGCGCGGCGTCATGGGGTGCTCGGGCAGCAGCGAGGCCACCCAGGCGTCGCTGGACCCGAGCGCCCGGTGGGGCACCCGACCCGGCAGGCTCCCGTGGTGCGTGAACCCGCAGGCGTGCGCCACCCGCCAGGAGGCGAAGTTGCCGCGCGCTGCCCACCAGTAGAGGCTCGGCGCACCGTGGTCGAAGGCCCACCCGGCCGCCATCCGGAGCGCACCGGACATGGCACCTCGCCCGCGTGCACCCGGGTGCAGGACGAAGCCGGTCTCCCAGGCGCCTCCCTTCGCCCCCGGCCGCAGGTCGATGATCCCGGCGAAGGGGAGGCCGGGCTCGCCGTCGTGGGGGAGCAGCTCGATCGCCCAGTGCTTGGTCCCGCCGAGCTCGCTCCACCCGCGCCGGTGGAGGTCGAGGAAGGCGCGCGCCTGCTCGAGGCCGTAGGGCTGCGGGACCGTGGTCCAGCGGACAGTGGCCGGGTCGTTGCTCTGCTCGACGACGAAGGGGAGGTCCGTCTCGGTCATCGCCCGCAGCCTCACCGCCCCCTGCGTGAGGTCCGGTACCACCTCGGGGAACCCGCCGACGGGAACCGGGAGGAGGGCGCGCTCGTTCATGCCAGTCAGGGTGCCCCGTCGTCCGCGGGGCCCGCAAACGATTAGCCTGTGGGCAGACTGTTTCGGGCAGCGGTGCTCTGCCGTGCCCGGACAAACCACGTCAGGAGTTCATTTCGTGAAGATCGTCGAGCGCATCCTCCGCGCTGGAGAGGGCCGCACCGTCAAGCGGCTCGAAGGCATCGCCGCCCAGGTCAACGCCATCGAGGAGGACTTCGAGAAGCTCACCGATGCCGAGCTGCGTGCCGAGACAGATGTCTTCCGCAAGCGGCTGGGTAACGGCGAGACGCTCGACGACATCCTCCCGGAGGCCTTCGCCGCCGTGCGCGAGGCGAGTCGTCGCACGATCGGCAAGCGGCACTTCGACGTGCAGCTGATGGGTGGGGCGGCCCTGCACCAGGGCAATGTCGCCGAGATGAAGACCGGTGAGGGCAAGACCCTGGTCGCGACGCTCCCTTCGTACCTCAATGCCATCGAGGGCAAGGGCGTCCACGTCGTCACGGTCAACGACTACCTCGCCGAGTACCAGGCCGAGCTCATGGGTCGCGTCCACCGCGCCCTCGGCCTCGAGACCGGCGTCATCCTGTCGTCGATGAACCCCGAGCAGCGGCGCGTCGAGTACCTCAAGGACATCACCTACGGGACCAACAACGAGTTCGGCTTCGACTACCTGCGCGACAACATGGCGTGGAACACCGACGAGCTCGTCCAGCGTGGTCACAACTTCGCGATCGTCGACGAGGTCGACTCGATCCTCATCGACGAGGCACGCACGCCGCTCATCATCTCCGGCCCGGCCGACCAGCCGACCAAGTGGTACACCGAGTTCGCCAAGATGGTCCGCAAGCTGGAGAAGGGCCACGGCGCCGATCTCATGAAGGGGATCGAGGCCGAGGGCGACTACGAGGTCGACGAGAAGAAGCGCACGGTCGGCATCCTCGAGCCGGGTATCGAGAAGATCGAGGACCTCCTCGGCATCGACAACCTCTACGAGAGCGTCAACACCCCGCTCATCGGGTACCTCAACAACGCGATCAAGGCGAAGGAGCTCTTCACCCGCGACAAGGACTACGTCGTCATGGACGGCGAGGTCCTCATCGTCGACGAGCACACCGGACGCATGCTCGCCGGTCGTCGCTACAACGAGGGCATGCACCAAGCGATCGAGGCCAAGGAGGGTGTGGAGATCAAGAACGAGAACCAGACCCTCGCGACGATCACCCTGCAGAACTACTTCCGCATGTACGAGACCCTGTCGGGCATGACCGGTACCGCCCAGACAGAGGCGGGCGAGCTCAACTCGATCTACGACCTCGGGGTCGTCCCGATCCGCACCAACCGCCCGATGATCCGTCAGGACCAGGCCGACCTCGTCTACCGCACGGAGGCAGCGAAGTTCAACGCGGTGGTCGACGACATCGCCGAGCGGCACGCTGCCGGTCAGCCGGTCCTCGTCGGCACGACGAGCGTGGAGAAGAGCGAGTACCTCTCGCACGAGCTGTCCAAGCGCAAGATCAAGCACGAGGTCCTCAACGCCAAGCACCACGAGCGCGAGGCGAGCATCGTCGCCGACGCCGGCCGCAAGGGCGCCGTCACCGTGGCGACCAACATGGCTGGTCGAGGCACCGACATCATGCTCGGTGGCAACCCTGAGTTCCGTGCCGTCGCCGAGCTGCGAGCCCGTGGTCTGGACCCCGAGGAGACGCCGGAGGAGTACGAGGCTGCGTGGGACGACGCGCTCGCCGAGGCGGAGAAGGCCGTCGAGGCCGAGCACGAGGAGGTCACCGAGCTCGGTGGTCTGTACGTGCTGGGCACCGAGCGGCACGAGTCGCGTCGCATCGACAACCAGCTGCGCGGCCGCTCCGGTCGACAGGGTGACCCGGGCGAGTCCCGCTTCTACCTCTCGCTCGAGGACAGCCTGATGCGGCTCTTCAACGCCGCCTTCGTCGACCGGGTCATGACCACGGCCAAGATCGACGACGAGACGCCGATCGCCGGCAAGATGCTCACCCGGTCCATCGAGGGCGCGCAGAGCCAGCTCGAGGGCCAGAACTACGAGACCCGAAAGAACGTCCTCAAGTACGACGACGTCCTCAACCGGCAGCGCACGGTGGTCTACGACGAGCGTCGCCGGGTGCTCAAGGGAGAGGACCTCGAGGAGCAGATCCGTCTCTTCATGACGGACGTCGTGGGCGGTTATGTCGACGCTGAGACGACCAACGGGTTCTCCGAGGACTGGGACCTGGATCGGCTCTTCACCGCGCTGAAGGCGATCTACCCCGCGTCGTTCACCCCGCAGGAGCTGATCGAGGGGGCCGGGGGGCTCGCCAGCCTGTCGGCTGCCGGCCTGCGGGAGGAGATCGTCACCGACATCCACGAGGCCTACGACCGTCGCGAGCAGGAGCTCACCGAGCCGGTGGCCCGCGAGCTCGAGCGTCGGGTCGTCCTGTCGGTCCTGGACCGCAAGTGGCGCGAGCACCTCTACGAGATGGACTACCTCAAGGAGGGCATCGGTCTGCGGGCGATGGCCCAGCGGGACCCGCTCGTGGAGTACCAGCGTGAGGGCTTCCAGCTCTTCGAGGCGATGAACGAGGCGATCAAGGAGGAGTCGGTCGGCTACCTCTTCAACTCCGAGGTCCAGGTCCCGACCCTGCCCGAGTCGACCACCCAGCCCAAGAGCGTCGACGCACTCCTCGGCGGCGAGACGGAGGGCGCCGAGAGCGCTCGACCCCAGGTCATGGCCAAGGGGCTCGAGGACGGGTCGCGGCAACGCCAGCTGCACTACTCGGCACCGTCCGAGGACGGCGGTGTCGACGAGCGCGACGACGGCGGCTCCACCGACAGCGGCTCGCGCTCGGAGCGTCGCGCCGCGGCGAAGAAGGTCAAGAAGGCCAAGAAGAGCCGCTGATCGAGACGGCTCGTGTCGGCCCGGGTCCCCGTGAGGGGGCCCGGGCCGACGAATGTCGGGGTCAGCCGACCTGGAGCGCGTCGACGACCCAACGACGGTCACGGCCGACCAGGCGCAGGGCGAGTGCCCGCACCCGTCCACCGTCGACCAGCACCACGGAGGCCTCGGCGACGTGGGGGGAGAGCTCGCACAGGTGCACGCGGATCACCCGGGTGCGGTGCGCCGAGTCACGCGTGGTCCGGCGCCGCCCCGCACGCGAGCCACGCCGGGCGACGACCGCGTAGACCTCGGGGCTGGTCCAGCGCATGACCTGGCTGGGCGGGCGGACGCCGTGCATGACCTCGACGAGGCCTTGGGCGATGTGTGCCGCCCAGTCGCGGGCATCGGGCAGCTCGGCTGCCAGGCTCGTCTGCGGACCGAAGACCTGCTGGTCGGTCGCTGCCGCGAAGTCGACGGCCAGAGCGTCCTGCACGTAGGGAGTCGCGGCCCGAGCCCGCTCCTCGCGACCCTGTGCGTGGGTCGGGAGCGGGACGCCCTCCGGGCAGTGACGTGGTGCCGGGAGTACCCGCAGTGGTGGCGTGGCGGTCATCGTGTCCCCTTCGTGGCCGAGGTCGCCCCCGGGTCGTGGTGGTGATCGGGCGGACTCAGGCGAGTCCCGGGCAGCAGGAGGTGAGGGTCGGGGCCGATGCGATCGGCGTTGGCCTCGTGCCACCGGGGCCAGGCCTGCGCGATCTCCGCGGCGGTGGCATCCGGGCCGAGGTGGGCGGCGGTGATCGACCACAGGCTGTCGCCACGTCGGACGACGACCTCGTCGCCCGAGTCCGCTCGGTGGTGGCCGGTCAGGAGGCTCGGGTCGGTGCGGTGCCTGGGCCCGGGGCGTCGAGGAGTCCACCCGGGTGCGGCCGGTGTCGTGGTCGGCGCACTCGACTCGGTCGTGGCGCTCCAGCCCGGCGAGGTGCCCGGGGTGGGCGCGGGGCGGGAGGTGCGTGGTGTGGGTGCGGTGAGCGGGGTCGGTGCGTGGGCGCTCTCCGGCGCCGACGGCAGCCACCCGGGTGCCAGCGCATCGATCCGGACCTGCGAAGGGCGGACGGCGGCCACTGCGGTGCCGGGCAGGACCGAGGCGGTCACCGAGGCGCCGATGACGACGGCTGCCCATCGTCGGACGATGGCCGGCGTCACCCGGTCGCGCAGGTGGAGTGCCCAGCGTCCGATGCCTCCTGGCACCTGCGCCAGCAGTGACAGGAGCAGGGCGAGCGTCAGCCACCCGACGATGAGCGTGGCGCCAAGGGCGGCCACGCCGACGACGGCCGCGGCGGGGTCGCCGCCGGTGGCGAGGCCGTCGAGCGCCATCCGGTGGGCGCCGACGGCGAGGACCAGGGTGAGCAGGACTCCGCAGAGGGTGGCGACGAAGGCCCAGATGCTCCTCTGCAGGTGTCGCATGTCCATCCCTTCGGTGGTCCGATGTATCGATCAATATATTTTGATGCTGTTTGTGTGTGTTTGATGTGGTTCATAGCAAATCACGTGATCTGGATGGTGGCAACAGGTGATGTCGGGCGCATGTGGAGGGGACGGCCTACATTGGGCGGGTGCGCTGGGACCGACTCTTCGACGACCTCGAGGCGCAGCTGGCTGCCCAGACCCGTCTGGAGCTCGACGCCGAGGTGGCCGAGCGCACCAGGACCGAGCGGTCGAAGGTCACTCTGGGGGAGCGGATCTCGGGTGCGGTGGGCGCCCACCTGGTCATCCGACTGCGGGGTGGGTCGGTGGCGCGCGGTCGGCTCGACGACTGCGGCGACGGGTGGCTGCTGCTGGTCGAGGACGGTGGTCGTCAGCAGCTGGTGTCCGTCGCTGCGGTGCTTGGTGCCTCAGGGCTGGGCCGCCCCCGGGACGACACCCGAGCGCGACGCTTCGGCATCGGGTCGGCGGTGCGGGGCATCAGCCGTGACCGACGGGCCGTCGCGGTCATCGATGTCGACGGCGGAACGGTGCACGGCACGATCGACGGTGTGGGAGCGGATGCCTTCGACATCACCGAGCACCCGCTGGACAGCCCGCGCAGGGCGGCCAACGTGCGCGGCGAGCGGGTCGTCCCCTTCGCCGCGGTCGCCCTCATCAGCTCGTCCTGATGGGTGCGCCCGCGGGTCACTCCTCGGGGCCACCACGCTGGACGAACTCGCGCGTCTGGGCGTACATCCGCTCGATGTAGGCGTCCAGCTGGTCGACCTCGACCCGCCACTGGCCGCGCCCGCCGACCTTGATGGCGGGCAGCTCGCCGCTGCGCACGAGCGCATAGGTCTGTGCAGCCGAGACGCCGAGGACCTCGGAGACCTCTGTGAGCGGGACGAATCTGCGGGCCATGCCCCCAAGTCTGCCATCGGGCCGGGTGAGCCACGCGCATCGACCGCACCCCTGTGGATGATCGCCGAGCACTGTCGGCCGCATCGGTGCATGATGCTCGTGACCCGATCTCGACTCCGAAGGAGCGCCGTGAGCTCGCTGCCCACGCCGACCGCACGGCGACTGACCAAACCGTCGTGGAAGGACACCCGCCTGCTGATCGGCATCCTGCTGGTCCTCCTGTCCGTGGTCATCGGGGCCCTGGCCTTCCGCGCGGCCGACGACCGGGTGGGGGTGTGGGCAGCCAACGCACCGCTCACGCCCGGCGAGTCGATCGACGAGAGCGACCTGAAGAGGGTCGATGTCCAGCTGGGTGACGGGTCGGCCACGTACCTCCGCTCGGACCAGGAGCTCCCCGAGGGCGCGGTCGTCGACCGCGAGCTGCGAGCGGGTGAGCTGCTGCCGCGCTCAGCGGTCGTCAGCCCCCTCGAGCTCGACGTGCAACGGGTCCCGGTGCGCGTCGACCCGGTCTCGTTGAGCAACCTCACCAAGGGCTCACGAGTGACCGTGCTGGCGCCCCCTGCGCCTGCGCCGTCCGCTGAGCGACGGCGGTCGGACGAGCGCCCGACCTACGAGGTCGTCGCCCGCCGGGTCACCGTCTATGCGCTGCCCAAGTCCTCGGGCGGGGTCATGGGGACCGGGTCAGGGTCTGCCGCGATCCTCGTCGTCCCCAAGGACCTCGTGGCCGAGCTGCTGTCGTTGGACGACAAGGACCATCCGATCAAGCTCGTCATCGAGGCCGGGAGCCCGGAGAAGAAGGACTGATGTCCGTCACCGTGCTCACTGCCCTCTCCCACGCGTGGGAGGGGCGCATGGTCGAGATCGTCGACCGGCTCCCGGGGATCGCCGTCGGACGCCGCTGCGTCGACCTCGCTGACCTGCTCGCTGCTGCCGCCGCCGGCCACGGCGACGTGGCCCTGGTCTCCGCCGACCTTCGGGGGCTGGATCGGGACGCACTGGCGCACCTGGGCGCGCACGGGGTCGCCGTCGTCGGCGCGAGCCCCGACGGGGACGAGGAGCAGGAGCGCCGGCTGCGCCAGCTCGGTGTCCAGCGGCACGTCCACCTCGCCACCCCCGGCGAGGACCTCGTGGAGAGTCTGACCGTGCACGCTGCTGCAGGCGTCGCCGTCGCCTCGGGACCGCAGCAGACGTGGCCCGGCCAGGACCCGCCGACAGCCCCCGTGGCGCTCGTCACCGACTCCACCCCGCCACCCGTGGCTCCGGCCGAGGCGGTGCGCGGACGGGTCATCGCGGTCTGGGGACCGACCGGCGCACCCGGGCGCAGCACCGTCGCGGTCAACCTGGCGAGTGAGCTCGCGGCCGCCGGCGCACCGACGGTCCTCATCGACCTCGACACCTACGGCGCAGCGGTCGCCCAGCTGCTGAGCGTCCTCGACGAGGCGCCGGGTCTGGCCTCGGCCGCGCGCGCGTCCGAGCTGGGGACCCTCGACCTGATGGGGCTGGCCCGGCTCGCCGTCGAGGTCTCGCCCCGCTTCCGTGTCCTGACGGGCATCCCGACACCCAACCGGTGGCCGGAGATCCGTCCGGCGGCCGTGGAGCAGATCATCGACCTGTCCCGCTCGCTCGGCGCCTTCGTCGTCCTCGACCTCGGCTTCGCCATCGAGGACGACGAGGAGCTCAGCTACGACACCGCTGCGCCGCGGCGCAATGCCGCGACGCTCTCCGGTCTCGCCGAGGCGGACGACCTGCTCCTCGTGGGTTCGGCCGACCCCGTGGGGCTGCAGCGGATGGTGCGGGCCGTGCAGGGGGTCGGGCAGGTGGCCTCCCCGACGCCGCGACCGGTGGTCAACCGGCTGCGCGCCTCGTCGGTGGGCGCCGACCCGAGGCGTCGCGTCGAGGAGTCGCTGGCCCGCTTCGCCGGGGTGGAGGGCATCACCTTCCTCCCCGAGGACCGTGCCGCGACCGACGCTGCTCTGCTGGCCGGCATGACGCTGGCCGAGTGCGACCCCGACAGCGAGCTGCGCCGGGCCATCGCGCAGCTCGCGGGGACCTTCAGCGGGGTCGTCGCCCCAGCCCGACGAGCATCGGGTCGTGTCCTGCGGAGACGTCGACCGTGATCGCGGCACCGGTCACATGACCAAGGGGGTGCCCGTCACCCCCGCCCGTGCCACCATGTCCTCGTGGTCAACAAACTCAGTGCCCTGGACGCGGCCTTCCTCTACCTCGAGGAGGCGACGCTCCCGATGCACGTGGGCTCGGTCATGGTCTTCGAGCCTCCGGCAGACGGATTCGACTACGACCGCTTCGTGGCCGTCGTCGGCGATCGCATCGCCGGTCACGGCCGGTACCGGCAGCGCATCCGTCAGGTCCCGGGACGACTCGACACCCCTGTGTGGGTCGACGACCAGCACTTCGACCTCACGTACCACGTGCGCCGGGCCGCCCTTCCGTCGCCGGGGACGCGTGGCGATCTCGAGGAGTTCGTCGCGCGGATCATGGCCCGCCGTCTGGACCAGGCCCGGCCCCTCTGGGAGGCCTACTTCGTCGAGGGTCTCGAGGGCGGTCGGTTCGCCGTCGTCACCAAGGCGCACCAGGCGATGGTGGACGGCATCCATGCAGTGGACCTCGCGCACCTGCTCGTCGACCCGGATGCCGTCCCCGTCGACGACGCCACCTCCGTGCGGCGCAAGGAGCCCTCTGACCTGCGCCTGGTGGCCGACGCCCTGCTCGGCTCCGTCCTGAACCCCGCACGGCTCGTCTCGAGCGTCAGCCACGGGCTCAAGGACGTGTCGGCCACCGGTCGTCGGGCCACCGAGACCGCCGGCAGGGTCGTCTCGACCCTGGCCAAGGTGGGCACCCGACCGGCCCCCAGCTCGCCGCTCAACACGCCCGTGGGCGCCGCCCGCCGCTACGTCATGGTCGACACCGACCTCGACGACTACCGCAAGATCCGCAGTCGACTCACCCGGGGCAAGTATGTCGAGGCCGTCACCGTCAACGACGTCATCCTCGCCACGCTGACCGGCGCCCTTCGTGCCTGGATGCAGACGCGCGGCCTCCCGGTGACCGGGACCTCGGCGCTGCGGGTGATGGTCCCCGTCAGCATCGTGGACGGCTCGGGCGATCCGCTGACCGACGCAGCGATGACGGCGTGCTACGTCGACCTGCCCATCGGGGAGAACAACCCCTCGATGCGCTTGCACCAGATCTCCTTCGCGATGCGCCAGCAGATCGAGTCTGCTTCTGCCGAAGGGGTCGGGGCCACCTCGCTGGCGTCGATCGGTGGGTTTGCGCCGCCGACGCTGCACACCCTGGGCGCCCGGCTGGGCAGCGCCATGACGCGACGGCTCTTCAACCTGGTCATCACCAATGTCCCGGGTCCGCAGCAGGCACTGCACGTCGAGGGGTGCCGACTCGTCGAGACCTATCCCGTCATGCCCCTCGGTCGCGGTCAGGGTCTGGCGATCGGGCTGACGTCCTACGACGGCCGGGTCTACTACGGACTCAACGGCGACCGCGACTCGATGAGTGACCTGGACCTGCTCGCGCAGGCCATCGAAGATGCCCTGTCCGACCTGAAGTCGGCCCAGCGATCGAGGGGTGCGTGAGCGTGCGGGCCTACCTGCCCCTGCTGCTGCCCGAGCTCACCGGTGTGGTGGAGCAGGGTCGCTTGCCGCAGCGTCATGGCTGTGCGGTCACCGCGGCGCTTCGCTCGTGGGATGCCACCGCAGACGAGGAGGACCTCGAGTTCGAGGCCATGTGCCAGGCCCTCGACGCCGCTCGCGCGCTGGGTGCCGGCCGACGTGTGGTCGCCTCCGCGGACGTGGCCGAGACGGCGGGTACGTCACCCGATGCCAGTCTCGACTCGCTGCTCGACGTGCCGCTTCGCGACGTGGTGTGCTTCCACGTCGAGGAGGAGGAAGGCGCGGTCGGAGCCGGGTATGACGATCTCCTCTGGTACGACGTGACCGAGCTGTCGCAGCTGGCCCGCGCCACCGACTGACCCGTGTCGGGACTCAGGTCAGCCGAGCGCCGAGCTGGCTGACCTCGTGGTCGATCGAGTCGTCGATCGCTGGTCTGGCAGCCTCCTCGATCTTCTTGCCGAAGAGCGGGATCGAGCACGACAGGTCGGCGTCGATCACCAAGGTCGACCCCGAGGCGGTGGGGGAGAGGGCGATCGTCCCGACGAGCTTGAGCGGGACCCCCGTGACGGTGAGTGCGAGGTCGGCGTGACGTGACCCGTCGCTCCTCGCCGGACCCCAGGTCTGCTGCTCGATGATCGACAGGGTGTCGCCGACCATGGAGACGACCGGTCCAGGCATGCCCGCAGTCGGCAGGTGGCGCTCGGAGCGCACCACGGTGCTGCCGGCGCGGTCGGTGACCGTCGCGGTCGCGCGCGGCGTCTGTGCCTCGACCTTGGCCTGCTGGTACTCCTGCGTCGAGACGACGGCGAAGGCGTCCTCGACGCCGGCCGGCAGGGGGGCGCTGCGCGTGATCTTCATGGGCACACGCTAGCGCTCGTGCGCCTACCGACGCAGCGCCGCGCTCGTCTCGCCGAGCAGTCGAGTGGCCTGCTCGCACTCGGCGGTGAGCTGGGCGCGCAGCCGGCCCACGGCGGAGGCGAGCAGGTGCAGCCGACCCTGGAGTGCCTGGCGGGCCCGGTCTCCGTCGGCCTCCGCGCCGTGGTCGGCCACACCGGTGATGCCCCAGGCGCGCAGCAGCCGGCCGTCCTGCACCTCGAAGCCTGCGGCGCCCGCCTGCTCCTCGATCGCGCGGAGGTCGGCCGTGCAGCCCGCGAGGTCGGTGGCGGCGCGCTGCAGGGACCCTCCGCACGCGTCCAGGGCGGTCGCGACCGTCTCCACCGAGGCCACGACGGCGGCGCTGCGACGGCGAGTCGTCGTGGCCGTCGGTCCGGTCCATCCCGGCGAGGCGTGCTCGAGTGCCGACGCCAGACGCTCGGCATCCGTGCGCAGCTGAAGGGCGGCTCGGCGCACGGTCGCGGCGAGGGCGCTGAGCGAGGCCGGGTCGCCCATCCCGGGATGGCTCATCGCAGCGGCCTGACCCGTGGGGCGTGGACGCTCTCCTCGGCCCGGGTCGTCCCGGTCGCGAGCGGTCCCAGGGCGGCCAGGCCGAGAGCGATCTCCCGGCTGCTGGCGCCGATCTCACGCAGCGTGTCGATGGCAGCGTCGATGGTTCCATCGACGGCCGACTGCGCCGTGTGGTCGCCGACGGTGACCATGTGGTCGAGCAGGTGCTCCCCGACGGCGGCGGCGTGCTCGGCCACGGCGGACATGGCGGCACCCAGCTCGTCGAGGTCCTCGGGCCGAGGATGCGAAGGGGGCATGGTGCGACTCAGCCTAACGAGGATGGTTCGCGGTCCACCTGAGTCGTCCACAGCGGTGGTCGTCCGCGAGGTGGTGACGTGATGCAGATCATGACCGCTACCCTCGAAGGGACGGGACCGCGAGGTCCCGTGACCAGTCGCGAATGCAGATCGAGGACGCCCCACACATGGCTCAGCTGCCTGCCCACACCGCCACCGCCCCAGGGCTCGCCGAGGAGTTCGTCACCGCCGCCACCGCGGCAGGCGTCGAGCCCCCCTTCGTCGAGCGGTACCTCCGACACGTCGACGAGACGGTGCTGCAGGAGCGCAGCCCTGAGCAGCTCGTCGCGATGGCGACCACCCACCGGCGCGTCGCCGCCCGGCGTGCGCCCGACGAGACGATCGTCGAGATCGTCGACGGGGTGCTCCACGTCGTCACCGCCGACCGGCCCTTCCTCGTGGACTCCGTCCTCGGTGAGCTCGGGGTCGAGGGTGTGGCTGTCGCTCTCCTGATCCACCCGCTCTTCGCCGTGCGCCGGGATGACGACGGCACCCTCGTCGAGGTCGTGGACCAGGACCCGCGGTCGGGGCACACCGACCCGCACCTCCACGACGAGTCCTGGATCCGCATCGAGTTCGCCGACCGGGTCGACGTCTCGCTGCTCCGCGAGCGGGTGGTGGAGGTGGTCGACGCGGTCGCCGCCACGGTCGACGACTGGGATGCCATGAAGGCGGCCACCCTCGAGGCCGCAGCCTTCCTGGAGGGCGGGCGCGGCATCGGCAGCGAGCAGTCCCAGGGAGCCGCTGCAGAGTTCCTGCACTGGCTCGGCGACGACCACTTCACCTTCATCGGCTCCCGGGACCACGTCGTCGATGAGGACGCGACCGTCACACCGATCCCCGGGAGCGGTCTCGGCATGCTGCGCTCCGACTCGACCGCCGAGTCGATCACGCCCCTCGGGAGCTCGCTCGGCCACACCGACCACGGGATGAGCTGCCTGTCCATCGGCAAGTCGCGTGCCGTGCTGCCGGTCCACCGGGTCACCCACCCCGACCTCGTCGCCGTGCGGTTCACCGATGAGCAGGGGCGTGTCATCGAGCGTCGGCTCGCTGGCCTCTTCTCGTCGACGGCCTACACGAGCTCGGTCCTGTCGATCCCGCTCATCGCCGACAAGGTGCAGCGGGTGCTCGACGATGCGGGCTGGGCTCGCGACAGCCACTCGGGTGCCTTCGTGATGCGTCTCTTCGAGACCCTCCCGCGGGACGAGCTCTTCCAGGCGCCGGTCGACCACCTGCGTGAGGTCGTGACGCGCATCCAGCAGATGGCCCACCGGATGCAGACCGCGACCTTCCTGCGTCTGGATGCCGGACGGCAGTTCGTCACCGCGATCGTCTACCTGCCCCGGGACCGCTACACCACGGTGGTGCGGCACCGCATCGAGGACAGGTTGTGCGAGGCGACGGGCGCCGACGAGGTCTCCTTCACCGCGCACGTGTCCGAGGAACCGATGGCGCGCCTCTACTACATCCTGCGCAGCTCGTCGGAGGTCGTGCTCCCGGAGGGCGACGCGCACCGTGAGCTCGACGAGGCGGTGGCCGACGCGGTCCTCACCTGGCAGGAACGACTGGTGCGCGCCGCGCACCAGATCGTCGGGCCCGAGATCGCGACGACGCTGCTCAGACCCTGGGTCGACGGCTTCCCCGTGGACTACGAGGAGGACTTCGACGTGGCGCAGGCGGTCGCCGACCTGAAGAACCTCGCCACGCTGGGGGAGGCCACCCCCTTCGCCTGCGCGCTCTACAAGCCGCGTCGCGGCTCCGGTGGGGGAGAGGACCCGCGGATCCGGCGGTTCAAGCTCTTCAGCTCCGAGGAGCTGATCCTCGACGACCTCATGCCGATCTTCCGCGACCTCGGGGTCAAGGTCATCGAGGAGGAGCCCTACACGCTGACGCGGGCAGACGGGATGGTCGTGGGGATCTACGACTTCAGCCTGCGCACCGAGGACCCCGCGGTCTGGGAGGTCCACACCCACGAGGAGCTGCGCGACCTGGTGGAGTCGGCGGTCATGGCCGTGCGGGGTGGGCGCACCGAGTCCGACGGCTTCAACGCACTCATCATCCGGGCCGGCCTCACCTGGCGACAGGTCGGTCTCCTGCGCGCGATCGGCCGCTACCTGCGGCAGGCCGGGGGCACCTGGGGCCAGACGAGCCTCGAGTCCGCGCTCGTCGACAACCACGAGATCGCGGCGGACATCGTCGCCCTCTTCGAGGCCCGCTTCGACCCCGAGACCCATGACGGGCTCGCCGACGAGGCGCGTGCGGCCGTCGAGCAGGAGATCACCGACCGGATCCACGCCCAGCTCGAGGACGTCAGCTCGCTCGAGCACGACCGGATCGTCCGGGCCTTCCTCGGGGTCATCGGCGCCACCCTGCGCACGAGCTACTTCGTCCGTGACGAGCGGGGCGAGCCGCTCCCGCGGATGTCCTTCAAGCTCGAGCCGGCCAAGGTGCCGGACATGCCCAAGCCGCACCCTGCCTTCGAGATCTGGGTCCACAGCCCGCAGGTCGAGGGGGTGCACCTGCGCTTCGGCGCCGTCGCTCGCGGTGGTCTGCGGTGGAGCGACCGGCGCGACGACTTCCGCACCGAGGTGCTCGGTCTGGTCAAGGCCCAGATGGTCAAGAACGCCGTCATCGTCCCGACGGGGAGCAAGGGCGGCTTCTTCGGCAAGCAGCTGCCGGACCCGACGCTCGACCGTGAGGCGTGGATGGAGGCCGGCCGGTCGGCCTACCGCGCCTTCATCTCAGGGCTGCTCGACGTGACCGACAACCGCGTCGACGGGGGCATCGTCCCGCCCGAGCGCGTGGTGCGGCACGACGGCGACGACTCCTACCTCGTCGTCGCCGCCGACAAGGGCACCGCGACCTTCTCCGACCTGGCCAACTCCATCGCCCGCGAGTACGGGTTCTGGTTGGACGACGCCTTCGCCTCGGGTGGATCCGTCGGGTACGACCACAAGGGCATGGGCATCACGGCCCGCGGCGCCTGGGAGTCCGTCAAGCGGCACTTCCGCGAGCTCGGACACGACACCCAGAGCGAGGACTTCACGGTCGTCGGCATCGGTGACATGAGTGGCGACGTCTTCGGCAACGGCATGCTGCTCTCCGAGCACATCCGCCTGGTCGCAGCCTTCAACCACCTGCACATCTTCATCGACCCGCAGCCCGAGGCGGGCCCGTCGCACGCCGAGCGTCGGCGGCTCTTCGACCTGCCCCGCAGCACCTGGGACGACTACGACCGCTCCCTCATCAGCGAGGGAGGGGGAGTGTATTCCCGCAGCGCCAAGTCGGTGCCGGTCAGCGAGCAGGCGGCCGCAGCGCTCGGGCTCGACGGGCCCACCTCGATGACCCCCAACGAGCTGATCCACCTCATCCTGCAGGCGCCGGTCGACCTGCTGTGGAACGGCGGCATCGGCACCTACGTCAAGTCGGGTGCCGAGTCGCACTCCGACGTGGGCGACCGCGCCAACGACCCCATCCGGGTCGACGGAGCGCAGCTGCGCGCCCGCGTCGTGGGCGAAGGGGGCAACCTGGGGGCCACTCAGCGAGGACGCATCGAGGCGGCCGGTGCCGGGGTGCGGATCAACACCGACGCGGTCGACAACTCAGCCGGCGTCGACACCTCGGACCGTGAGGTCAACATCAAGATCCTGCTCGGTGAGGCGATCCGGCAGGGCAGCCTCGACCCGCAGGAGCGGGTGGCACTGCTCGCCTCGATGACCGACGAGGTCGCCCAGCAGGTGCTGCGCGACAACTACGAGCAGAACGTCCTCCTGGGCAATGCCCGGGCTCAGGACGGGGCGATGCTCGTCGTGCACGAGCGGCTCATGGAGTCGCTCGTCGAGCGCGGTGACCTCGACCGTGAGCTGGAGTTCCTGCCGAGCCGGTCGCAGGTCGCGGAGCGGATGGCGGAGCACGAGGGACTCTCCTCGCCCGAGCTGGCGGTGCTCCTGGCCTACTCCAAGATGTCCCTCAAGGCCGACCTGCTCGAGTCCGACCTGCCCGACGACCCGGCCACTGAGCGCCAGCTCACCGAGTACTTCCCGACGCCGCTGCGGGGCACCTACGGCGAGGCGCTGCGGGCCCACCCCCTTCGTCGGGAGATCGTGACCACGGCCGTCGCCAACGACCTCGTCAACCGGGGTGGGATCACCTTCGTCCAGCGGGCGGCCGAGGAGACCAGCGCGACGTCCGCCCAGGTGGTTCGCGCCTTCCTCGTCAGCCGCGAGGTCTTCGGCCTCGACGACTTCGTCGCCCGGGTCGAGGCGCTCGACAACGTCGTCCCGACCATGGTGCAGACGAGGCTCTACCTCGAGCTGCGCCGGCTGATGGACCGGTCGGTCAGGTGGTTCCTCGGCAATCGCCCCGGTCGTCTCAACGTGAGCGAGGAGATCGAGCGCTTCGCCGAGCCGGTCGCGCAGATCGCGCCACAGATCCCCGAGCTGCTGCGTGGCTCGCAGGCGCAGCGACTGGTCCGCAAGACCCAGGAGCTCGTCGACGACGGGGTGCCGACCGACCTCGCTCGACGCACGGCGATCCTGCTCGACCTGTACTCGGTGCTCGACATCGTCGACACGGCGCAGCAGGGTGGGCACACCCCCCTCGAGGTCGCTGAGTGCTACTACCTGCTCTCCGAGACCTTCGGCATCGACGAGCTGCTGATCATGGTCACCCGGCTGCCCCGCGAGGAGCAGTGGGATGCCATGGCACGCGGCGCCCTCCGTGACGACCTCTACGCGACGCTCCACTCCCTGACGAGCGCGGTGCTGGAGCGCGACGGGAGCGATGCGGCAGGGCGGTTCGCCGAGTGGTCCCGCGAGCACGACGAGGCCGTCGAGCGCGTGCAGACCCAGCTGGCGGGGATCCGACAGCTGACCTCACCGGGGGTGGCGGCGCTGTCGGTGGCCCTGCGCACCCTGCGCTCGGTCACGCGCTGACCCGGGGCGGCCGCTGCCGGTGTCCGTGCGTCACTAGGATCGCGACGTGCGGACACTGGCGGACTTCCTGCGGATCACCCCGAGCCTCGACGCGGCCGATGACGAGCGGCTGCATCTGCTCGTGGAGGACTGGCACCTGCTCGCCGACCTGTCCTTCAGCGACCTCGTCCTCTGGCTGGCCCACGACGGGGGCTGGGTCGCTGCGGCGCACACCCGTCCCATGACGGGCCCGATGGTCTTCGTCGAGGAGGTCGCCGGCCAGGAGGCCAGCGCAGTCTTCGGGGACCTGATCACCCGGGCGGCCGACGCCGGGCAGAGCGAGCACGTGCGTGAGCGCGGGCAGGACCTGATCCACGAGCGGGCCCGCCTCGTGCGCCGGGCCGGCCGCACGATCGGCATCCTGAGCATCCACGACCAGCTCGACAGCGGTCGCCCGCAGACCCGTCTCGAGGAAAACTACGCGGGCATGGGCGACGAGCTCTTCGCCATGGTGGCCGACGGCACCTGGCCGGCGTCCGCCTCGCCGAGCGGGCCGCACCGTGGTGCGCCACGGGTCGGCGACGGCGTGATGCGCCTGGATGCGGCCGGCACCGTCGAGTACGCATCACCCAATGCGCTGAGCGCGATCCGGCAGCTCGGGCACCCGGGACCCGTCGAGGGCGAGGTCCTCATCCAGGTCCTCAGCGGCCTGCCCAACCAGAGCGGTCACCTCGACGAGGGACTGTCCCTGGTGGCCATGGGCCGGGCGGCCTGGCGTGCTGACATGTCGGTGGGGGACGCTGCGCTGGCCCTCCGGGCGATCCCGCTCCTGCGGGGGCGAGACCGGCACGGCGCCATCGTCGTCGTCAGGGACGTGTCCGAGCTGCACCGTCGTGGCAGCGAGCTGATGACCAAGGACCAGACCGTCCGCGAGATCCACCATCGGGTCAAGAACAACCTCCAGACGGTCGCGGCGCTCCTGCGCATGCAGTCGCGCAGGGTGCCGGACCAGTCGGCCAAGGAGGCTCTCGACGAGGCGGTGCGCCGCGTCGGGGTCATCGCCATGATCTACGAGGCGCTGAGCACCGGCTTCGCCGAGGCCCTCGAGTTCGACGAGGTCGCCATCCGTGGCCTGCGCGCCATCGTCGAGGTCGCGCGCACGAGCGGTGACATCGACTCGCGCTTCACCGGCTCCTTCGGGCTGGTCCGGGCAGAGGACGCCACCGCGATCGCGCTCATCCTCTCGGAGCTGGTGCAGAACGCCGTGGAGCACGGCATCCCCGAGGGCGGGAGCGTGCACGTCGATGCCCAGCGCACCGGCGAGGAGGAGGACGACGACATCCTGCGGGTCACCGTCGTCGACGACGGCGTCGGGCTGCCCACCGGGTTCCGGCCCAGCCGGGCGGGCCTCGGGACCAGGATCATCACCTCGATGGTGCACGACCTCGGGGGGCAGATCAGGTGGGACGACGTGGAGCCCCATGGGACTCGGGTGCGGTTCAGCGTGCGGCTGCGCGGCGTCGAGACCTGACCCCACAGACGACGAAACCGCCCCCGAGCGAGTGCCCGGAGACGGCGGTCAGGTGCGGTGAGGTCAGCCGGCGCGGCGGGCGCGGGCCTTGCGGCGCTTGAGGGCGCGGCGCTCGTCCTCGGACAAACCACCCCACACCCCGGCGTCCTGGCCGGACTCGATGGCCCACTTGAGGCAGGTGTCGACGACCTCACATCGGCGGCACACCTTCTTGGCCTCCTCGATCTGTGCGATCGCGGGGCCGGTGTTGCCGATGGGGAAGAACAGTTCCGGATCTTCGTCCAGACAGGCTGCGCGGTCGCGCCAATCCATGAGGGTGGTGCTCCTTGTTGTCGGGGAGGTCTATGCATGGCAAACGGTGCCGTGGACGACCGGGTGTGCACCAAGACGTGGGCGAGCCACGACTCAATACACACACCATTGTCCAAGATACTGCTCGGTATGCCAACGGTGTGGGAGAACGGCTTGTTCCTTCTCCGCGTGTGTTCGGTCACCTACGCTGCTGGTCGTGACCTCGAGCAGCGCCCTTCCCCCGCCCACCCGACCCGCGATCGCCGCCGCGGCGGTGTGCCTCGTCGAGGCGCTCGCGCTCGTCGTGACGGCGCTCCTCTACGGCCTCGAGCTGGCCGACGGCCGGGCCGTCGACGCCAGCACCGCCTCCATGTCCCTCGTGGTCTGCCTCATCTTCGCCATCCTGCTCGCCGTCCTGGCTGCGGCCTGGCGCAAGTCGGCGCTGTGGCCGCGGACGCCGACCCTCGTCTGGAATGTCCTCCTCCTGCCGGCAGCCTGGACGCTGACGGCAACCAACGGCATCTGGGTCGGCCTGGCCCTCGCGGTGGTCGCCGTGGCAGGGGACGTCGCGTCCCTGCTCGCTCCCTCCGCAGACCTGACGGACCGGACGCTCTGACGTGGGGAGCATCGACGTCGTCGAGGCGGACATCGCCTCCCTTCGCTCAGCCCTCGTCTCCGGAGAGACGACGAGCGAGGACCTCGTCACCGCCTACCTCGCCCGGATCGCTGCCTACGACAGTGGCGGTATCCGGCTCAACGCCGTCGTCGTCCCCAACCCGGAGGCGCTGCGGGACGCGAGGGCCAGCGATGCCCGCCGGGCGAAGGGAGCGGCCCTCGGCCCTCTCGACGGCATCCCCTACACGGCCAAGGACTCCTACCTCGCCCGCGGGCTCACCTGCGCGAGCGGGTCACCCGCCTTCGCCGACCTGGTGGCCCAGCGAGATGCCTTCACCATCGAGCGGCTGCGTGGCGGTGGTGCGGTCCTCATCGGGCTGACCAACATGCCGCCCATGGCCAACGGCGGCATGCAGCGGGGCGTCTACGGCCGGGCGGAGAGCCCCTACAACGGTGACTACCTCACAGCGGCCTTCGGCTCGGGCTCGTCCAACGGGTCGGGGACGGCGACGGCAGCAAGCTTCGCGGCCTTCGGGCTGGGGGAGGAGACGTGGTCCTCCGGTCGGGCGCCGGCGAGCAACAACGCGTTGTGCGCCTACACGCCGTCGCGCGGGGTGATCTCGGTGCGCGGCAACTGGCCGCTGGTTCCCTCGATGGACGTCGTCGTCCCGCACACGCGCACGATGGCCGACCTGCTCGAGGTCCTCGACGTCATCGTCGACGACGACCCCGACACCACGGGTGACCTGTGGCGCACCCAGCCCTGGATCACGGTGCCGGCCGCGTCGACGGTGCGACCGAGGTCCTACCCGCAGCTGCACCCGCGTGACGCGGCCCCCCTTCGCGGGCTGCGGCTGGCGGTGCCGCGGATGTACCTCGGCACCGATGACGAGGCCGGGACCGGAGTCGGCCTCGGCGGGCCCATCGGTCAACGGATCGTGCCACGGCCCAGCTCGTTGGCACTCTTCGAGACGGCGCGCGCCGACCTCGAGGCCGCGGGCGCCGAGGTCGTCGAGACCGACTTCCCGGTCGTGTCCAACTACGACGGGGACCGCGCCGGCGCACCGACGGTGCGCACCCGCGGCCTGCTGCCGCGGGGCTACCTCGACGAGGAGATCTGGGACCAGTCGATGTGGGGCTGGGAGACCTTCTTGCAGGCCAACGGCGACCCGGCGCTCCACCGGCTCGCGGACGTCGACGGGCCGCGGATCTTCCCCCACCCCGAGGGCTCCTTGCCATATCGCTACGGCGAGCTCGACTTCGACCTCGCCGACTACGTGACCCGGGCCCGTGCGATGGGTGTCGTCGAGGACGTGACGACCCTGCCCCTGCTCGAAGGGGGTCTGCGCGGCCTCGAGGAGACCCGACGGGTCGACCTCGAGGAGTGGATGGACGACCTCGGCCTCGACGCGATGATCTTCCCCGCCGTCGCGGACGTGGCGCCCGCCGACGCCGACGTGCGGGAGGAGTCGGCCGACATCGCGTGGCGCAACGGCGTGTGGGTGGCCAACGGCAACCTCGTGCCACGGCACCTCGGCATCCCCACGGTCACCGTCCCCATGGGCACGATGACCGACATCGGCATGCCGGTCGGCCTGACCTTTGCCGGGCGCGGCTGGGACGACAACCGGCTGCTGACGATGGCTGCGGCATTCGAGTCGACCGGGCGGCGCCGCACGGAGCCACCGCGCACCCCGCGCCTGGGGTGAGCGGGCGTCGGCCTCGGCCGGCCCGGCGGCGCTGCCGAGGTCATGGGCCGGTCGTGAGCATCCCTACCCGTGGGTGGGCGACCTGCACCTCCAGCGCTCGTCCGTCGACGACGAGGTACCCACGCCCCGGGACGCGCGCGAGCGGGGGGACCCGCAGACCCAGTGCATCGCCGTCGGAGCGCGCCGAGGGCTGCAGGAGCAGGCCGGTGCGGGCGCGGGCGAGTTCGGAGATCAGCCCCCGGACCTGGCTGGCGGCACTCTGCGTCGATGTCGACCCGATGAGCAGGCCCCGGTCGGCGTCGAGCCGGCGCACGATCTCCTTGAGCACGTCGGCCACCGGGGACCCGTCGAGCCGCTCGAGGTCGTCGGCCACGACGGCCAGGTCCGGGTGGCGCTGACGCAGCGCGATGAGGGAGTCGTGATCATCAGGCCCGATGACGGGGCAGTCGAGCCCGGCGGCGACCTCGGCGGAGCCGACGACGACCAAGGGGTGGCCTGCCGCCACGAGCTGGTGCGCGAGTGCCGCCAACGTGGTGGAGCGACCGCTGCGCGGAGGGCCGCAGACGAGGAAGCGGCGTGCTCCGTCGGTCCGCCAGATGATCGGCTCCGTGCCGCAGCCCCCGAGCCCGAGGGGTACGCGCTCGCGGTCGGCGCTGCTCAGCAGGTCCAGTGGGACCGACGTGGGCAGCGCCTCCACGACCCATGGTGGGACGACGGGCGGCGGTTCGCCGGGTGACACCTCTGGTGGACGTCGCGGCAGGGCCACCTGCACGAGGTGGCCGCCGGGCTGGAGCCGACCTCGACCGGGGACGAGGCGCTCTGAGACCTCGCCCCGTGCGAGACCGGCGAGGGCTGCGTCACCGCGGTCGCCCAGGTGCAGCACGAGACGGGTCGTGACGAGAGAGGACACCCGACCGGAGAGCAGCTCGCGACCACCGGTCACGAGCACCCGTAGGCCCAGCGCGATCCCGTCACGCATGAGCGTCTCCAGCACCTCGGCGCTCTCCCCGAGGTCCATCGACCCTCTGGGGCGGGTGATGCGTCCCCAGCCGTCGATCGCGAGCAGCAGGTGGGGCGGTGGTGCCACGGGCGCCGGGTCGGTGTCGTGCGCGGCCCACCAGGCGTCGAGCGTCGAGTGGCCGCTGGTCCGCAGGAGCGAGCGTCGCTCGGCGATGTCGTCCTCGAGCCGGTCGAGGAAGCGCCCGACCACGGTGCTCTCCTCGCCGTCGACGACGCTGCCGACGTGCGGCAGCCTCGTCAGGGACGCCAGTCGCGAGGAGCCGTCACCGAGGACCTGCACGTGCAGGCGGTCGGGACCCCAACGACCGGCGGCGGCGGTGACCAGCGAGGCGATGCTGCTCGTGCGCCCGGAGCCCGGGCCCCCGACGACCATCCAGTGGCCGTCGGTGGTCGACCACGCCAGCGACGACTGGCGCTGCTCGGCGGGCAGGTCCACCAGGCCGAAGGGCGCCTCGCCCACCACCGTAGCGGGCAGGGCCTGCGCCTCGATCGTCTCGGACAGCGGAGGCAGCCACGGGCGGTGTGGCGCCGGCAGGTCCAGCGACGCGGCGAGCCGGGTCATCGTGCGCGTGAGGCGCTGCAGGTCGGTCGGCCCGGCGTCGTCGACCGCCGGGGGACTGGGCCACGGCTCGTCGGCCCGGCGCACGAGCAGCGCACCGCCGACACCTGCGGCGTGCCCGGCGACCCGTCCGGTCTGGAAGGGCCGCGCGGGGCTCCCGCCCGTGCTCGCCAGGGCCCGGCCCGGCGAGGACTCCGGGATGTCCACCGCGTCGGCGCAGCCGATCACGTCGTCGCTGTCGACGCGGTCACGCACGCGCAGGGCGATGCGCAGGTTGACATTGGCCTTGATGTCCGCGGAGACGATGCCGCCCGGCCGCTGGGTCGCGAGGACGAGGTGGACACCGAGCGATCGACCGACGGCGGCGATGCGCATGAGATGGGCGAGGGCGTCGGGCTGCTCCTCGGCGAGCATGCGGAACTCGTCGATCACGATCATCAGCCGGGGCAGCGGCTCGCCGCGATGGTCGTCGATGTCCTTGGCACCCGAGGCGGCGAGGACGTGCTCGCGGCGGGTCAGCTCGGCGTCGAGGCTGGTCAGTGCCCGCTCGGCAGCGGCCGGGTCGAGGTCGGTGAGCATGCCGACGGTGTGTGGGAGCCGGGAGCACTCGGCGAAGGCAGCGCCGCCCTTGTAGTCGACGAGGACGAAGGTGATCTCGCGCGGTGAGAGACGAGCCGCGAGCGAGGCCACCCAGCTCTGGAGGAACTCGGACTTGCCGGAGCCCGTCGTCCCCGCGACGAGGGCGTGCGGACCGTCCCGCCGCAGGTCGATGCGGAATGACCCCTCGCCGGCTGCCCCGACGACGACGGCGAGGTCGGTGGGGCGCTGCGCGCCGGACTCCCGCCACCGGTCGTGGATCGCGGTCGGCTCGTCGGGGGAGAGGTCGAGCAGGTCGACGAGCCGAGCGGCCGAGGGCAGGCTGCCTCCCCGGGCGTCGGGTGTCGCGTCCCGCAGGGGCGCGAGCGCCGTGGCGATCCGTCGCCCCCAGCTCTCGCCCGTCCCGTCGACGACCCCGCGTGCCGCCTGCTCCCCGGCGAGCAGCAGCCGCAGGTCGTCACCGTCGAGGGCTGCCACGGCACCGGCCTCGTGGGGCAGCTGGGCCGGGCTGTCGGCGAGGGCGATCACGAGGACGCGCTGCGGTCCCCCTTCGCTCATGATCGTCCGCAGGCCGGGGTCGGCCCGCCAGGTGCCGACCCCGTCGACGATGACGACGTGGGTCACGAGCGGTTGCTCGCCCTCTCGGCGACGATCGAGGGCGCCGGCGGCGCGCTCCGTGGTGAGGCGGGCGAGCCCAGCGAGCAGGGCGGCGCCGTCCTCGGGGCTGGTCGCCACGCGGGCGGACTCCGGGAGGTCGTCGTGGGCGCGCAGGTGGACCAGCCCGGCGAAGGGGGTCCACCACCCCCCGTCGTCAGCGACCAGGCTCACGCGCACGTCGTGGTGGGAGTGCAGTGCGACGAGCTGGCCGAGCAGGTGCCGCGCGAGTCGGTCGCGTGACCACTGCGGCCCCGCGACGCCCAGGACTCCTGCCTGCGCGAGGTCGACGGTGAGCGGCACGTCGTCGAGGACCGGGTGGCCGCGCGCGCCCGGGCCGTGCTCGACCTCCAACCGGGCGGGCTGTGCGCCGAGGCCGAGTCGTAGGGCGAGATGCTCCGCGTGCTGGGAGCGCCTCTCCCAGAGGCGAGTCGACTCCCCACGGACCGCGTCGAGGAGCGCGGCCGGGTCGGGTGCCACCCGGAGCCGCTCACGCCGCTCGGCAGCCAGCGCCGCGGTGAGTCGGGTGCTGGTCCGGGCGCGCTCACGCACCCACTCGGCGTGGGCCTCGCGGTGCTCCCGCCGGGAGCTGGTGCGGTCCGAGAGCGTCGAGCCGAGGACCATCAGGGGGGACAGGAGGCCGAAGAGCAGCATCCTGGGTCCGAAGAAGAAGGCGAGCACGCCCGCGAAGGGCAGCGGCAGCAGCACCATGACCCACGGGATGCGACGACGAGGTGGGACCGTGGGCTCCGGGGGCACGCGGATGGTCACGGGCGGCGCGGTGCGGGGCAGGTGCGGGGTCGGGTTGACCCCGAGGGTTCCCTCGCCGGTCGGGGTGCGTCTGGCGGGTCGAGGACGGTGGGCCTCGATGGTCAGGCTGCTGTGGCCCGCCCGCAGGTGGCAGCCGGAGCGCACGCGCACGCCATCGAGCGGTACGGGCGCGCCGTCCAGCAGGGTGCCGTTGGTCGTGTCGAGGTCGCGCAGGTGGATGCCGTCGCGGTCGACGGTCAGCTCGAGGTGCTCCCGCGAGAGGGCGTCGTCGGCGAGCCGCAGCGTGGCGGCCTCACCGCGGCCGATGGTGTGCCGGCCGGGAGTGAGGTCGTGCGTCCGGCCCGCATCGGGGCCGCACGTCGTCACCAGGCGAAGGGGGGGGCGCCGCGGCCCTCCCGCGCCGGGGCCGGCGTCGCCGAGGACGAGGGTGGCCCCGCCGAGCAGGGGCGGCAGCCCGATGGGCGCGTCGTGCGTGAGGCGCTCCCGGCCGACGTGCACGGTCGAGCTCGGGTGGCCGGCTGCGTCCAGCAGGTCACCGAGGGTGTGGTGCTCCTCGGCGCGGACGTCGATGGTCTCGGTGCCCCCGCCGCGGGAGTCGATGATGCTCATCCGCAGCTGCATGTGGGCACGGTAGGTCGATCCGCGTCATCGATGTCGGGAGTTGTCCACAGGCCGTCGGGTCAGTCGTCGAATCCGCGTGCGGCGAGCGCGTCTCCCATGGCATCGGCCCTGCGCAGGGCGCCCACGATGAGCGGGACGGCGAAGGCCCGCGGGCTCGCGCCCAGCCCGCGGGCGTGCTGCGCCTCGCGCACGCGACGGCCCAGGTCGATGACCAGCGGCACGGCGCGGATCGCCAGCTGGAGCATCAGCCCGACGCGCTCCGGGTTGACCCCGACCCGACGCAGCGGCCCGCACACGCGGACGACGACGTCGATGAGGTCGCTGGTGCGGGTCGTGAGCGTGACGAGGTTGGCCAGCAGCACGAGGGCGACGAGGACACCGACGATGACGAAGGCTCGCTGCCAGCCCGCCACCACGGTCTGGAAGACCGCCAGCGGCACCATGACGAAGAGCAGCGGCCGCAGCATCTGCAGCAGCACCCGCACCGGCATCCGGGCGAGGGCGTAGCCCGCGAGGACGAGGATCAGCGCCGCGGTCGTCGCCACCGTCGACCGGACGAAGGGGGAGACCAGCCCGGCGAGCAGCAGGCCGGCGAGCTTGGCTCCGGCGGGCAGGCGGTGGATGACCGAGTGCCCTTCGCGGTAGAGGCCGATCACCGGTCGTGGTCCATGAGGTCGAGGTAGTGGGCGATGGAGTCCGACGGGCTGCCGTCGTGCACCAGCCGGCTGTTGTCGAAGACGAGCACCCGGTCGAAGTCGGTGAGCAGGTCGAGGTGATGCGTCACGAGGACGACCTGCTGGGGCAGGTCCCGGACCGCGTCGGCGACCCGGCGGGCGTTGCGGATGTCGAGCAGCGTCGTCGGCTCGTCCATGACGAGCAGGTCGGGCTCGGTGACGAGCACGGCGGTGAGAGCGAGCAGCTGCTTCTGCCCACCGCTCAGCAGGTGCGCGGGGTGGGCGCCCCGACCGGCGAGCCCGTGCGCCGCCAGGGCGGAGTCGACGCGATCAGCGATCTCGGCCTTGCTGAGCCCGCGGCGCCGCAGCGAGAAGCCGACGTCCTCCGCGACCGTCGGCATGACGATCTGCGCGTCGGGGTCGGTGAAGCAGAAGCCCACCCGGCCCCGAACCTGGCGTCCCTGCCGGGCGGTGTCGAGCCCGTCGAGGGTGACCGTGCCGTGCTCGGGGACGACGAGTCCGTTGAGCATCCGGGCGAAGGTCGACTTGCCGGACCCGTTGGCCCCGATGACCCCGATCCGCGGCTCCTCGAGGCGGATCGTGAGGTCGCGCAGCACCGGTGTGCCACCGTCGAACCCGTGCGTCACGTCCCTGACGTCGATCAGCATGCCTGCACCACCATCGCGACTCCCTGACCGCCGCCGGCGGCGATGGCGGCGAGGCCGAGCTCGCCCCCTTCGCGCTGGGTGACGAGCTGGTGGAAGAGCCGCACGGCGAGCACGGCCCCGGAGGCGCCCCACGGGTGGCCGAGGGCGAGGGCGCCACCGTCGGCACACACGCGAAGGGGGTCCAGCCCCAGCTCGTCGCAGCACGCGAGGACCTGCCCGGCGAAGGCCTCGTTGATCTCGATGGCGTCGATCTGGTCCAGACCGACACCGGCGCGCTCGAGGGCGATGCGGGTGGCGGGGACGAGCCCTCGACCGGGTCGCTCGGGCGGCACGGCAGCGGTGGCGGTGCTGAGGATGCGCAGGCCGGGGACTCCGAGCCGAGCCCGGGTCGCCTCGTCGACGACCGCCACGGCAGCGGCGCCGTCGCTGATGCCGCACGAGTTGCCGGCGGTCACCGAGCCGTCGTCGCGGAAGGCCGGTCGCAGTCGCGCGAGCTTGTCCACGGTGAGTGCCCGCTTGGGTCGGTCGTCGCGCACCACCTCGTCGACGGCGACCACTTCACCGTCGAACCGTCCCGCGTCGCGAGCTGTCACGGCCCGGGCGTGCGAGCGCGCGGCGTACTCGTCCTGGCGCTCGCGGGTCACGCCGGCCTCCTGGGCGAGCAGGTCGTTGGCGACGCCCATCTCGGGGTCGTCCCAGCCCGCCGGGGCGAAGGGAGCGCGCTCGTAGCGCACGGGGTCGGCGCCGTCGACGGGTGGCCAGTAGCGCCACGGGGCGGTGCTCACCGACTCGACCCCGCCGGCCAGGACGGCATGCGCACCGCCGCGCACGAGGTGCGCCGCGACGTCGATGGCGGCCAGCCCGCTCGCGCACTGCCGGTCGACGGTGAGGGCGGGGACGCCGACGGGCAGCCCACCGGCCAGCGCTGCGGCGCGGGCGATGTCGCCGCCGGGGCCCATGCAGTTGCCCAACACCACGTCGCAGACCTCGTCAGCGACCAGGCCGGAGCGCTCGAGGGTGGCCGCGAGGACGGGGCCGGCGAGGCGGTCGACGGTCAGGTGCGAGAGGGAGCGACCGGCGGTGCCGATGGGGGAGCGGGTCGCGGCGATGATGACGGGGTGGCTCATCGTGTCGCCTCGAGTGCCGCGCGCACGGCGCTGCGGTCGACCTTGTCGTGGCTGGTCGTGGGCATCGGGTCGAGGTGCACCCAGCGGCGTGGCCGCTGCGCAGGGATGAGCTGCTCGCGGGCGAGGGCGGTCAGGCGGGACACGTCACCAGCATCGGTCACGGCCGCGGCGACCACCTCGCCGAGGTCGGGGTGCGGCAGCCCGACGACGACGACCTCGCCGATGGCGAGGGGGCGCAGCACGTGCTCGATGTCCGCGACCCTGACCGTCGCGCCTGCGGTCGTGATGCCGCCGGAGCGGCCGAGGACGACGACCCGGCCGTCCACGACCTCGCCGCGATCACCGACGCTGGTCCAGCCCCCTTCGCTCCGGAGGACGTGCTCCGGCTGCAGGTAGCCCTCGCTGACGAAGGGGGAGCGCACCCACAGCTGGCCGTCGCGCGCCTGCACGTCGACGCCGGGGAAGGGGCGGAGCGCGTCCGCGTGCTCGCCCCAGGCGACCAAGGACAGCTCGGCGGCGCCGTAGTAGTGGTGCAGGCGACCGCCGGCGGCGCGCACCCGGGCTGCCTCGGTCGCGTCGACCCGGTCGCCGGCGACGACGAGATCACGACCGGTGAGGTCGGCGTCGTCCGCGAGCAGCCGGCGCAGCGCGGCCGGGGTGAGGTGGGCGTGGGTGGCGTCGGTGAGGCGGTCGACGAGCGTCGCGCCGACAGCGTGGGCGTGCACGGCGGCGAAGAGGTTCATCGTCGCGGTCACCGGTCCGGGGATCCAGATACGGCTGTCGGCGGCGGTGCCGGTCAGGTCGCTGACCGCGGCGAAGGAGTCGGTCCACGAGGCGGTCGTGCGCACGATCGTCCGGGGGTGGCCGGACGTGCCGGAGGTCGGCAGGGCGACGCGCAGCCCCCTGTGCTGCGCGTCGCCGAAGGCCGCGACCGGGTCGTTCGTGGCGAGCACGTCGACGACTTCCCGCGCGGTGACCTCAGGCAAGGGCATCCGCACGCTTGGTGCGGCGGGTGCGGATCAGGCCGGGGTAGGCGGCGTGCACGCCCTTGGCGACGAAGGCGCAGATGACGGCCTTGACGATGTCACCGGGGACGAAGGGGGCGGCCGCGACGAACGCGGCACCGACGCCGAGGTCGGCGCGCAGGATCATCCCGATGATGCCGAGCAGGTTGAGCAGGACGACGCCTCCGAGGAGGGTGACGCCGATGCCGGGTGCGACCCGGTAGGGCGTGCCCATCGCGCTGGTCATGACGCCGACGGCGTAGGCCGCGATCGGGTAGCCGATGAGGTAGCCGACGCTCGGGCCGGCGAAGACGCCCAGGCCGCCGCGGCCGCCGGCCAGCAACGGCAGGCCCAGGGCCACGAGGGCGAGGAAGACGAGGACGGCCAGTGCGCCACGTCGGCCGCCGAGGATCGCGCCGGCGAGCATGATGCCCAGCGACTGCGCGGTGATCGGGACGGCATTGCCGAAGGGAGCGACCGCGGGGATGAGTCCGAGGACGGCGATGATGCCGGCGAAGGTGGCGATCTGGGCCAGCTCGCGGCCGGTGTGGCGTTGGTGGGACACGGGGGTGCCTTCCGGTCGAGGGGACCCCGATCATGACATGGATCGGGCCCTCAGCAGAACAGTGTTCAGGAGATGTTGTCCACAGGTCAGAAATTTCTCGAGATGCGAAATCCGCCGAAGTCGCTAGCGTTTCTGGTCGGTGGGCCGGAGGGAGGACCCGCTCACGTCACCGCACGATCGTACGAAGGGGGCTGGACTTGGACGCCGTCGAGACCGTCGAGGCCGAGGTCCGCGAGCTCATCCGACGCTCGGGTGTGGACCCGGTCCGCGAGACCGCGGAGGTCGCCGACCTCGTGCGCGCCGCGGTGAGCGACTACGACGAGCGGGCCACCCAGGGTGGGTTGCCCCTGCTGGGCAACTTCGAGGCAGCGGTCAAGTCGGTCCTCGACACGGTCGCGGGCTTCGGTCCCCTGCAGCGCTACTTCGACGACCCCTTCGTCGAGGAGATCTGGATCAACAGTCCCAGTCAGGTCTTCGTCGCCCGCAACGGCGTCTCGGAGCTGACGAGCACGGTCCTCACGGCCGACGAGGTGCGCGACCTCGTCGAGAAGATGCTCAAGTCGTCGGGTCGGCGGATCGACCTGTCGTCGCCCTTCGTCGACGCGACGCTCCCCGACGGCAGCCGCCTGCACGTCGTCATCCCGGACATCACGCGGGAGCACTGGGCGGTCAACGTCCGCAAGTTCGTCGTCAAGGCCGACCACCTCGACGACCTCGTGCGGCTCGGCAC